>NZ_JABFNS010000066.1 GCF_013116825.1 Myxococcus xanthus | reverse complement strand
GGGCAAGGGTCAGTTGACCGCGGGACTGTCTCCCGACGCCCAGCGGAGGTTGGAGAGCTTCACCACGCCCTGGCAGCGGCCGCACACACGGCCTTCACCGTCGTACACCCGGGCGGTGGCGAAGAGGAGCGACACCGTCTGGCTGTCGATTTCGGACTCCACGCGCAGGCTGTCGCCGGTGACGGCGCGCTCGAAGCTCATGGACAACTGCACGGTGGCGCAGCGCCGGCCCGGGTCCACCAGGGCGCCGGTGCAGCCCACGGCGTAGTCGAAGAGGGCGGCGAGGATGCCTCCGTTGACGGCGCTGGCGCTGCCGGCGCCGCCCCGGTGTTCGGGCCGAAGTTCAGGGATGGTGACGACCACCTTCCGGCCCTCCGGGAAGCTGAGCTGCGCGCCGAAGAGGCGCAGGGTGAGGCTCTGGGAGAACTGCTCGGCGTAACGGTCCAGGTCAGCCTGGGAAGGGCTCGAAGGGGCGCCGGACGTGGAGTCGGACATGGAGTCGCACCATTATATAAGCGCACCGCATGCCTTGGGGGCCGAGCGGCCGGGCGGGACCGCGGAAGGGCGCCCATTGGTGGGGGAAAGACGTTAGAAGCATGGGTTCCCTCCCGAATGTCTCCCGCGAACCCACACGAATCCGCCCTCCTCGAAGACCTCAATGCGCCACAGCGTGAGGCCGTGTTGCATGGTGACGGCCCTCTGCTCGTCCTGTCAGGGGCGGGCAGCGGCAAGACGCGCGTCATCACCCGGCGCGTGGCGTATCTGGTGAAGGTCCACAACGTCTACCCGTGGCGCATCCTGGCCGTCACCTTCACCAACAAGGCGGCGCGGGAGATGCGCGAGCGCCTGGTGCAGTTGCTGGGGGCCCAGGCGAACGAGCTGGTGGTGAGCACCTTCCACTCGGCGGCGGCGCAGATTCTCCGCCGAGAGGCGGAGCACGTGGGGCTCACCCGCTCCTTCGTCATCTACGACGACTCGGACCAGCTCAACGTGGTGAAGCGCGCCATGCGCGAGGCGGGCATCGAGTCCATGCAGCCGCGCGAAATCCTCCACCGCATCGACCAGGAGAAGAACGCGGCCCGGCTCCCGGAGCACATGCAGGTCGCGCCCGGCGACGAGCGGGGCCAACTGGTGCGCAAGGTGTACGCGGCCTACCAGGAGCGGCTGCGCGCGGCCAACGCGGTGGACTTCGGAGACCTGCTGCTCCTGCTGGTGACGCTGTTCCGCACCCGGCCGGACGTGCTGGAGAACTACCGGCGCCGCTTCCACCACGTGCTGGTGGATGAGTTCCAGGACACCAACCCGGTGCAGTACGCGCTGCTGAAGCAGTTGGCGCCGCCCCCTTCCGCCAACCTGGTGGTGGTGGGCGACGACGACCAGTCCATCTACCGGTGGCGTGGCGCGGACGTGGACAACATCCTCGGCTTTCCGCGGCAGTACCCCGGCGCGAAGGTGGTGAAGCTGGAGCAGAACTACCGCTCCGACCAGAACATCCTGGACGCGGCGCATGAGGTCATCCGGAAGAACACGCGGCGCATGGAGAAGAAGCTCTGGTCCGAGCGCCAGCGGGGCCAGACGCTCAACCTGATGCTCAACCGCGATGAGCGGGCCGAGGGGCAGGAGGTGGCGCGGCAGATTCTGGCGCTGCAGCGGGAGGGCTTCATCAAGCTCTCCAGCATGGCGGTGTTCTACCGGGCCAATGCGCAGAGCCGCGTACTGGAAGAGGCGCTGCGCCTGGCGCGCGTCCCGTACACCCTGGTGAGCGGACGCAGCTTCTATGACCGGGCGGAAGTGCGGGATGCCTCCGCGTATCTGCGGCTGATGGTGAACCCGCGCTCGGACGCGGACCTGCTGCGCATCATCAACATTCCGGCGCGTGGCATTGGCGACACCACGGTGGAGCGGGTGACGGACTTCGCCAACGCGCGCGGCGTGAGCCTCTACGAGGCCTTGTCCCAGCCGGAGCAGATTCCCGCGCTCAATGGTGCCGCGGTGAAGCGGCTCAAGGGCTTCCGCAACCTGCTGGAGTCCCTGACGGCCTTCGCCCAGACGAACGAGGAAGCAGCGGGCGCGGTGGACCAGATGCTGCGCGAGACGAAGCTGGTGGAGACGCTTCAGTCCGAGGGCAGCGACGAGTCTCAGACGCGCGCGGAGAACCTCCGCGAGTTCCTGGGCGCGGCGCAGGAGTTCGACCTGAACCGGGCGGCCGCGGCGGTGGCGGCCGCGGCGAATCCCCCCAGCGACGTTCCTCCCGAAGTGGACGCGGCCCCGCTGACGGCGGACGTGCCGGCGCTGCAGGCCTTCCTGGAGCAGATTTCGCTGGTGGGCGAGGCGGACGCGGAGGTGGGCGAGGGCCGGGTGGCGCTGATGACGCTGCACGCGGCCAAGGGCCTGGAGTTCGACGCCGTCTTCCTCACCGGCATGGAGGAGAACGTCTTCCCGCACTCGCGCGCGGTGAAGTCCGAGTCCACGTTCCTGAACGAGGTCGCCTCGGCGGAGGGGGAGCCCTCGGAGGAGATGGCCGAGGAGCGGCGCCTCTGCTACGTGGGGTTCACGCGCGCGCGAAAGCGGCTCTTCGTGAGTCTGGCGCAGTGTCGCTCGCTGTTCGGTGAGCTGCGCTACAACGCGCCCAGCCGCTTCCTGCGGGATGTGCCGCCGGCGCTGTTCGGCATCAGCGAGCAGGAGGTCCCCGAAGCGCCCAGGCCCATGGTGCCCTCGACGCAGCGCAAGCGGACCTGGGACGAGGACGACGGGCCGCGCATCGACCGCTCGTACTCGCAGGCGTCGGACATGGACGGCGTGGGCGGGGACGTGCGCGGCATGCGCGTGCGCCACGAGCAGTTCGGCGTGGGCCGCGTGGTGTCCGCGGACGGCAACGGCCCCAACGCGAAGGTGACGGTGGAGTTCGGCGGAGGCGTGGGCCTCAAACGCATCATCGCCCGTTTCCTGATACCGGGCTGAGAAGGGGCACCCGAGTGGTCGGGCCGGTTTGGAGACGTGTGGGAGCGACAAAAGAAGACCCGCGCGCCTGACAGGGCGAATGCGCTGGTGGCAGAGTCTGGCGCGTGAGACTCGCCTCGCTGACCTGGTGCCTCCTGCTGGTGTGGTGTGGCTTCGGCTGTTCGCGGAGCTTCTCCTCGCAGGACCTCGGTGTGCAGTACGAGCCGCCCTCGGGCATGGACCTGCGCTCCGTGGAGGCCGGGCCCCCGGCGCTGGCCCGCTTTGACGGAGGATTGGAGCTGCGCTCGGTGCGCGGCGCGGCGCCCGCCCTGGATGCAGGCCCGGAGGCCGTGCTGACGGCGGCGGGGTTGAAGGCGCCCGGAAAGCTGCTTCAGGACACGGAGGGTACGCTCCCGGTGGGTCCCGTGGCGCGCTACGAATTCTCACAGACGGGCGGCGCGCGCACGCTGGTGTACTTCGTGCCCAGAAAGGATGGCTTCGTCCTGGTGACCTTCTCCGCGCCCGAGCGGGACTACGGCACGCTGTCCGCCCGCGTGGAGCGCTCACTGTCGACGCTGCGAGCGTGGTGAAGCCCGCGGCGGCGTCCTGATTGAAGGCTCAAGGGTCGGTCTTGCGCAGCCGCCACGACAGCACGCGGCCATCCAGTCCCAGGACGATGACCTGGTCGCCGAGTACCACGGGGCGGGTGCGCAGCGGCGTGTCCGCGCGGACCGAGAAGGCCTGCGCCCAGGTCGTCGTGTTCAACGCGATGAGCCGTCCCTGACGCCCGCTGGTGGGTACCAGCAGCAGGTCCTCTCTCACCGGCGTCACCTCCGAGACGAGCGGGTCGGGCAGCGTGACGCGCGCCACCTCCTTTCCGTCCGAAGGGGACAGGCCGACGAGCGCGGAGGGCTTCCCAGCCGTGCCGACCCACACCGTTCCCAGCGCCAGCGAGGGGGGACTGCTCAGGGCCTCCGCGGGGGCCTGCTCCCACAGAGACGTGCCGTCCCCGAGCCGCAGCGCCAGGACGTGGCCCTGGCGGGTGCTCACGTAAAGCGTGTCCCGCCACAACGTCATCCCCAGCACGTCCCGGAGGTCTCGCTGCCAGCGCTTCGCCCCATCCTGGGTGGCCAGGGCCATCAGCCCCGCGTCACCCAGCGCCACCACCAGCAGGCCGTCCTGGAGGACCGGCACGGGAAAGCCACGGGGCGCGGCCGCCGGCTCGGCCTTTCCTTCGGGTGGGGGCCGCTCCCAGTCCGTCTTCCCCGTGTCCGTGAAGAGGGAGCGGACGGACCCATCCGGCGCGACCAGGAAGACGAATTTCCCCTCCGCGTCCGCCACGGGTGCGGTAAGGACAGGGGGCTCTCCGGTGAGGCGCCATTGCACCGCGCCATCCGCGAGGCTCAGCCGGACCAGGTCACCGCCCACTGTCCCGGCGATGACGCTGTCTCCCAGCAGGGCCGGGCGTGTCGCCACCTCTCTGTCCAGGGCGGCCCGCCAGGAGACCTGGCCGGTCCGCTCCAGGCGGACGACGGTGCCCGCCTCATTGGCGGTGAGGACGCCGTCCGGCAGGGCCACCAGCCCCGCTCGAGACGAGGCGTCCGTGGAATGGCGGAAGTCGCTCGTCGCGGGCTCCCGGCACCCCATGGCGGCCACCAATGTCAGCGCCAGGGCGGGTAGCAAGGGCGTGCATGGACAGGCGCGAGACGACATGGTTTGGAGGATGACGCAAGGAAGGAACTTGGACCATGCCTACCATTCGTGATGACGAGATTCCCAGCGCCACCGGCATTCCTTCGTCCGCCCGCCGGACGGACTTCGTGCCGCCGCCCACGCTGGCGGTGACGGAAGAGCTGTTGCGCGCGCTGCCCAAGACGGACCTCCACTGCCACCTGGACGGGTCCATGCGCCTGAAGACCATCCTGGAGTTGGCCGAGCAGCAGAAAATCAAGCTGCTCGCCGACACCGAGGATGGGCTGGCCAAGGCCATCCACATGGGCGAGGTGTGCGAGAGCCTGGAGGAGTACCTCGTCGCCTTCGACGTGACGCTCTCCGTGCTCCAGACGGCCGAGGCGCTCTACCGCGCCGCGTACGAGCTGGCCGTGGACGCCGCCGCGGAGAACGTGCGCTGGCTGGAGGTCCGCTATTCGCCCGCGCTGCACCTGCAGAAGGGGCTGAAGATGACCACGGTCATCGACTCCGTGCTGGAGGGCCTGCGCGCCGCGAAGCGGGAGACGGGCATCAAGTGCGGCGTCATCGTTTGCGGCATCCGCCACATCAACCCGCAGACGTCCATGCGGCTGGCGGAGCTGGCGGTGGCCTACAAGAACCGCGGCGTCATCGGCTTCGACCTGGCCGGCGCGGAGGCGAGCTTCCCGGCGAAGGACCACCGGGACGCCTTCCAGCTCATCCTCAAGAACAACGTCAACTGCACCGCGCACGCGGGCGAGGCATATGGCCCCGAGTCCATCTCCCAGGCCATCCACAACCTGGGCGCGCACCGCATCGGCCACGGCACGCGGCTGCGCGAGGACGGGGACCTGCTCAACTACGTCAACGACCACCGCATCCCGCTGGAGGTGTGCCCCACCTCCAACGTGCAGACGGGCGCCGTGACGAGCCTGTCGGCGCACCCGCTGAAGTTCTACTTCGACTACGGCCTGCGGGTGACCATCAACACGGACAACCGCCTCATCACCGACACCACGGTGACCAAGGAGCTGTGGACGGCGCACTCCGCGCTGGGCCTGTCGCTGGAGGACCTGACCACCATCCTCGTCTCCGGCTTCAAGAGCGCCTTCCTCCCGTTCCGGGAGAAGCAGGACATGCTGCGGGCGGTGAACGAGGAGATCGCCCAGACGCTGGCGGCCTTCGACCAGAAGCGGCACCTGGTGAAGCAGCCCGCTTGATGACGTGACGTCCGACGTCCCGGCCCCGTGCGAGGTGCAGTCGCCTCGCACGGCCCGGCGCTGGCCGCGAGGAGGTGGCACGTGGACCTGGAACTGGGTGGCAAGGTGGTACTGGTGACGGGTGGCTCGGAGGGGCTGGGCGCCGCGGTGGCCCGGCGGCTCGTCCGGGAGGGCGCGAAGGTGGCGCTCTGTGCCCGTGGGGCGGAGCGGCTGGAGGCCACCGCCGCGGCCCTGCGCGCCGAGGGTGGGGACGTGCTCACCGTCCAGGCTGACGTGTCGCGTGCGTGGGAGGTGGAGCACTTCGTGGATGCCGCCCACGCGCGCTTCGGGCGCATTGACGGGCTGGTGAACAACGCGGGCACCGCGGCGGGCCGGCCCTTCGCCTCGGTGAGTGACGCGGAGTGGGAGGCCGACCTCCAGCTCAAGGTCTTCGCGGCGATTCGTGCCTCGCGGCAGGCGCTGCCCTTCCTGAAGGAGTCGGGGAGCGGCGCCATCGTCAACGTGCTGGCCATCGCGGCGAAGACACCCGGCGCAAACTCCACGCCGTCGTCGGTGTCTCGCGCGGCGGGGCTCGCCTTGACGAAGGCGCTGTCCAAGGAGTTGGGCCCCCACGCCATCCGGGTGAACGCGGTGCTGGTGGGCATCATCGAAAGTGGCCAGTGGGCGCGTCGTGCCAAGGAGGTGGGCAAGCCCGTGGAGTCCTTCCAGCAGGAGATGGCGCGTCACGCCGGGATTCCGCTGGGCCGGGTGGGGAAGGCGGAGGAGTTCGCGGACACCGTGGCCTTCCTGCTGTCGCCCCGTGGTGGCTACATCAGCGGCGCGGCCATCAACGTGGATGGCGGCCTGTCCGCGGCCGTCTGATGTCCCTTCGTCAGGAACGGGCCGGGTGCCCGTGTGTGGATGATGAAGACGGCTTCGCGCCGTCTGGCGACCGCGGCTGCTGACCCCAGGTCCCTCATCTCTCCGTCACGTCCCCCTGGGCGCGCCCGTCTTCGGGCCCCGGGGCATTCCTGAGTTGGGTCATGCAGCCGAAACTGAACCGGCTTCTCCGGGCGCTCGCCCGCGAGGGGCTCGAGGTCGCCTATGACGGCCGCCTCTATTCCGTCCGCCTCCTGGGAGACGCTCACGCGCCGCCCGCCGAAGTCCTCCTTCCGCCGGACCTGCCCGTGGAGGGCAAGGCCTTCCAACAACTCGCCCAGCTCGCGGCCCTGAGACACCCCGGTGGTGGCGAAGTGCTGCGGGTGCGTGCCACGCCCGACTTCCACCCGGGAGACTCCGGGGTGGCCATTGGCTCGGTGCTCCACACGCGCGGGCTGGTGGTGCCCGGCGCCATTGGCACCGACATCAACTGCGGCATGCGGCTGCACGTCGCGGACATCTCCGTGGAGGACTTCCTGGCGAAGCGGTCGCTCTTCGTCGAGCGGATGAAGGGCCACTACTTCTTCGGTACTCGCGACGTCACCATGGCCTCGCGGGCCTCCGAGGCGCTGCTGCGCGACGGCGTGCAGGGCTGGCTCCTGGAGACGCTGGAGCAGCCGCTGGGGTGCGCGGGCCGGGCCGACCTGGCGCAGCTCGACGCGGAGGTGTCGCGCATCCACCTGGGCGGCGGGCTGAAGGGCCATCCGCGCTGGGCGCCCGAGTCCTTCACGCGCGAAGGGCTGGTGCGCGACGCGGGCCTGGCCACCATTGGCGGTGGCAACCACTTCGTGGAGGTGCAGCGCGTGGAGGCCGTGGAGGACCGGGCGCGGGCGTGGGACTGGGGCGTGCGCGAGGGACAGCTCGCGTTCATGATTCACTCTGGCAGCCGGGACGTGGGCAAGCACGTGGGCGTGGCCTGGCAGGACCGTGCGCGTCAGGCGTGGCCCGCGGGAACGCCGCTTCCGGCCAGCGGCATCCTCCCCCTGGGAGATGCGCGGCTCGTCACCGAATACCTGGAGGCGGAGGCGACGGCGGCCAACTACGCCTTCCTCAACCGCCTGCTGCTGGCGGAGCTGCTGCGCCAGACGCTCCGGGAGCTCTTCGGGGACGTGGAGGCGCCGCTCGTCTACGACGTGCCCCACAACCTGACGCTGCCCTACGAGGGCGGCTGGCTGGCGCGCAAGGGCGCATGCCCGGCGGGGGCGGAGCAACCCGTCATCATCCCCGGCTCCATGGGGGCCACGTCCTTCCTCATGGTGGGGTGTGGGGATGCACGGGCGCTGGAGTCCGCGTCGCACGGCGCTGGCCGCGCGCGCTCCCGCTTCTCCCTGTCGCGGGGCGGCGCGGACCAGAGCGAGGCCGCCCTGGGGCTGACCGGCGTGGACTGCATCACCCTTCGCGCGGAGCGCCGCGTCGAGGAGGCGCCCGCGGCGTACAAGCCCATCCGTCCGGTGGTGGATGCCCAGGTGGAGGCCGGCATCGTCCGGGAGGTGGCCCGGCTCTCCCCCCTGCTCACCTTCAAGGCCTGAGCAGGGAGGAGGGGGGCACGTCATTTCACTTGGCGTGCTCCCCCGTCTGCGAGTGGAATGGCCGCGCGGCGGGCCCACTGCCCGCCCGGCATCTCACGCGGCATCGAGGGGAACTGGGGACCATGGAGAACACCTACGGAACGATGAACTCTCCCGGCGGAGCGGGCGCGAAGGAGGCCGTGTCGCTGCCGGCCATCCTGCTGATGGTCCTGTCCGCCATCACCGTGCTGCTGGGGCTCATCAACGTGCTCCAGGCCTTCGGTGGGGCGGACCCCGCCGTCGAGGAGGCGCTCAACAACCCCGACCTGCCCGAGGGGGCCCGGCAACTGCTCGCGGGCATGACGACCACGGGCGGCAAGCTGATGCTCGCGCTGCCCACGCTGCTGCTCAACGGCCTCGTCTTCTTCGGCGCGCTGAAGATGAAGAACCTGCAGAACTACGGGCTGGCGATGACCGCCGCCATCATCTCCGTCATCCCTTGCTGCGGCCCCTGCGCCTGTCTGGGCATCCCCGTGGGCATCTGGGCCCTGGTGGTGCTGAACAAGCCCGAGGTGAAGGCGGCCTTCACCTAGCCGCGGCGCCAGGCCGGCCATCGCCCCGTGGCCGTGGCCGGCCGCCACTTCTGCATCCGCACGCACGCCAACTGGACGTCGACCGTGAGTGGGCGCCGGGAGGCGTGGACGGAGGCATAGCCGTGCCGCTGATAGAAGTGTTCGGCGTTCAGGCTGGCATCCAGCCCCAGCAGCGGCGCGCTGCCCCGCCAGACGGCGGACTCCAGGGCCGACAGCAGGGCGGGGCCCACGCCCTGGCCCGCTTCGTCTGGCACCACGTAGAGCGCTTCCAACTCACCCAGCGCCGCGTCCACCTGGCCGAAGCCCACCGCGCGCCGGCCGCGTTCCGCCACCAGCACCGTGCGCGGACGCTCTGGCCGCAGGTAGCCCTCCGGTTTCAAGAGCCGCACCCAGGTGCTCACCTCGTGCGGCGCGTACGCGCGAAGGCACAGGGCCTCAACGGCCAGGGTGTGGATGCGCCACAGGGTGCGGCGGTCGGACTCCTTCGCGGGCCTCAGGAGGAGTCCTTCCGCGCCCATGGCCGCCTCAGGTCACCTTCATGCCCTTGGGAATCACCACGACGCCCCCGGGCGTGACGTGGAAGCGCCGCCGGTCCTCCACCGGGTCGAAGCCGATGGTCATCCCCGGCGGAATCTCCACGTTCTTGTCGATGATGGCCCGGCGGATGCGGCAGCGCCGGCCGATGGTGACGTTCTCGAACAGGAGGGAGTCCTCCACCTCCGAGTACGAGTTGACGCGCACCTTCGGCGACAGCACCGAGCGCCGCACGCTGCCGCCGGAGATGATGCAGCCCTCCGCCACCAGCGTGTCCATGGCGTGGCCCACGCGGTGGTTCTGCTCGTCCGCGAAGACGAACTTCGCCGGCGGGTAGTTGTTGGGCTGGGTGTGGATGGGCCAGCGGTCGTTGTAGAGGTTGAACGTCGGGTCCACCTCCACCAGGTCCATGTTGGACTGGTAGTAGACGTCGATGTTCCCCACGTCCCGCCAGTAGCCGCGCTCCTTCGCCTCCTGGCCGGGGACCTCGTTCTGGGCGAAGTCGTACACGTACACCGGCGCGCGCTTGTACAGCTCGCTGATGATGGACTTGCCGAAGTCGTGCGCGCTCGCCTCGTTCGCCGCGTCCCGCACCACCTCCTGCACCAGCACGTCGGTGGAGAAGAGGTAGTTGCCCATGGAGGCCAGGCACATCTTCGGGTTGCCCGGCATGGGCGGCGGGTCCTTGGGCTTCTCCAGGAACTGCCGCATCCGCCCGTCCGGCCCCACGTCGATGATGCCGAACTCGCGGCCCTGCTCGATGGGGACGGGAATCGCGGCCACCGTGCACGCCGCCTTCTTCGCGCAGTGGAAGTCCAGCATCTGGCGCGTGTCCATCCGGTACACGTGGTCCGCGCCGAAGACGAAGATGTAGTCCGGCTCCTCGTCGGTGATGATGTTGAGGTTCTGGTAGATGGCGTCCGCGCTGCCCTTGTACCAGTCCAACCCCGTCCGCATCTGAGCGGGGACGGCTTCCACGTAGTGGCCCAGGAACGCCGTCATCCGCCACGCGCGGGACAGGTGGTTGTTGAGCGAGTCGCTCTTGTACTGCGTCAAGACCTTCATCCGGTACACACCGGAGTTGGCGAAGTTCGACAGAACGAAATCGATGATGCGGTAGCGGCCGCCGAAGGGGACAGCGGGCTTCGCGCGCTCGCGCGTCAGGGGCTCAAGGCGCGTGCCAGCGCCTCCAGCCAGAATCATCGCCAGGACTTTGGACATAGGTGTTCCGGACGTTAGCCGTCCCTGGAGGGCCGGCAAGGGCACGTGTGCCCGCCTGCCAGCCATCGTTGAATCCCGAACCGCCTGTTCAGGTGTCCTGACCGGCGCTGGACGTCCCGACGCCTCGGGTTGCCGGCCCTCGTCCGGCGGCCGCTCCCGGGTGGCATGTGGGAGAAGCGCCGCAAAGGGCCGAAGAACCGGCCCCCGCTGCGTTGCATGGCGTCTGCCGAGGCTATCGTGCTAGCCTCGTTTCCGATGGCCGGCGACGAAACCCGCGTCACCAAGATCTCAACGCTCAACGTGCATGCCCACCGCAGCACGGAGTGTTGTCTCGTGCAGATTCATGGCCCCGAGCTCGGCAAGAAGTACCTCATCGAGGATGCCGAACTCACCATCGGGCGGGATCAGCACAACCACATCGTCGTGGACCTGGACAACGTGTCCCGCCGCCACGCCCGGATTCTGGGGCGTGGGGGGAAGATGCTCGTTGAAGACCTGGGCTCCACCAACGGTACCTTCCTCAATGACCAGGAAGTGCTTCAGGCCTCTCCGCTGCGCAGCGGAGACCTGGTCAAGGTCGGAGGCTCCATCTTCAAGTTCCTCGATGGCGACAACATCGAGACCCAGTACCACGAGACCATCTACACGCTGACCATCGCGGACGGCCTCACCGGCATCAACAACAAGAGGTACTTCCTGGAGTACCTCGAGAAGGAGATGGGCCGGTCGACCCGCTATCAGCGCACCCTCACGCTGATGATGTTCGACATCGACCACTTCAAGCAGATCAACGACGTCCACGGCCACCTCGCCGGGGACTACGTGCTGCGGGAGTTGGCCCAGTCCATCAAGCGCCTGGTGCGCCGCGAGCAGTGCTTCGCCCGCTACGGCGGCGAGGAGTTCGCCGTCGTCCTCCCGGAGGACGGCCCGGACAAGGCGCGCCTGTTCGCGGAGAAGATTCGCCGGCTCATCGAGGGCAAGTCCTTCGTCTACGACGACAAGGAAATCCCCGTCACCATCTCCATCGGTGTGGCCGAGCAGACGTCGGACATGCTGGAGCCCACGCACTTCATCAAGGTGGCGGACGCCAACCTGTACAAGGCGAAGAAGTCGGGCCGTAACCGCGTGGTGGGCTAGGCCGTGGCCGCCAGCGCAAGCGAAGCGGGCCCGTCCTTCCTCGCGCGGTTGGTGCTCGTGCTCCTGGGCTGCGCCTTCCTCGGCGCGGCCTGGGTGTGGAGCCACCGCGCGGAGCCCTGGGCCGCGCGCCTGGTGGACAACGCCCTGCGCACGGTAGGGGTGCCGCAGCGCTCGGAGTGAGGCGACGTGCCTGGCGCGGTGCCGCCGGCCGGCGTCGCCAAGGTGGCTCCGGTAGCAGCGCGTCGCCGGGCCGTGGTGCACTCCTCGCGGCCAGGTCAGTGGCGGGAGTCCGGTGCCCGGAATCTCCCGCCGCGAGCGTTGCTCAGGTGTTCTCGCGCAGCTCCGCCAGCCGGCCCTTGGTGCCCGGCAGGCTCTGAGGCGGCATCTTCCCGTAGATGTGCTGCACCGTCTCGGAGAGCGTCTCCTGGATGTCGCGCGCGCGGAAGCCGAGCTCGGCCTCCGCCTTGGATGCGTCCAGCCAGAACCAGTGCTCGCCGATGTCGATCTCCTGCGGGTCCAGCGTCGGCGTGGTGCCGCGCACCTTGGCCCAGCGCTCCAGCAGCTTCCCGCCGAGCACGTTGACCTTGGAGGGGAGCTTCAGCTTCGGCGCGGGCACGCCGGACAGGCGCTCCAGCCGCTGGAAGAAGTCCTTCATGGACAGATTCACCCCCATGAGGTGACGGCCGTACACCTCGCCCCGGGTGAGCGCCTGGACGAAGGCGTCCGCCGCGTCGCGCGCATCCACGAAGGAGATGCCGCCGCCCGGCATGGCCGGAAGCTCGCGGTTGAGGAACTTCACCACCGTCCACGTGGAGGACAGCCGGTCATCCCCGGGCCCCATCAGCAGGCTGGGGTTGAGCACCACCAGGGGAATCTCGTGCTTGCGGCAGTACGCGAGCGCCAGCTTCTCCTCGTAGATTTTCGACAGGTAGTAGGGCCACTGGCCCACCACCGTAATCGGGTAGTCGGCGCGCTCGTCGAGGACCTGCGCCTCCTTCGACACCGCGATGGTGCCGGAGGTGGAGGCCAGCACCACGCGCTTCACGCCGGCCTCGCGCACGTCCCGCAGCAGCTCGCGCGTGCTGTCCACGTGCAGCTCGAACATCTTCCGCGCGTCCTTCGGCTGGAAGGAGACGAGCCCCGCCAGGTGGTAGACAGCGTCCACGCCCTCCAGCGCGCGGCGCACCGCGTCCCGGTTCTTCAAGTCACCGGGGACGTACTCCGTGCCCGCGTAGGGGGCGCCCGAAGGCCGCGAGCGGCCGATGAGCCGCACCTCGTGGCCCGCCGCCACCAGCCTGGGCACCAGGTGCGTGCCCAGAAAGCCCGTGCCTCCCGTCACCAGCAGCTTCACGAGTCCTTCCCTTCCGTGGACGTGGGGGCGCGGGGACTGGCCGCGGCCGGAGGCAGGTCCACGCGCTCCAGGTTCAGCACCCGGCCGTCGCGCAGCGCTCGCATCGAGTCCTCGGCGATGCGCGTGACGTAGCGGTAGCCCTCCGAGCGCGCCATGCCCTGCACCCGCGTGCGCAGGTCCGCGTGGCCCAGCACCGGACCGATGTTCACCCGCAGGGGCGTCTTCGTCTTGGGCAGCACGCTGCCCTTGGGCAGCGCGTCGAAGGCGCCGTCGATGTACAGCGGCAGCACGTCCATGTTGAAGGTGAGCGCCAGGTAGCCCAGCGTGGACTTGAACTCCATCAGCTCGCCGGTGGTAGAGCGCGTGCCCTCCGGGAAGATGAGGACGTTGAAGCCCTGGCGCAGCGCCTCGCCCGCCATCCGCAGCGACTCGCGCAGCGAGCCCTGCCGTTCAATGGGGACCAGGTTGGTGAAGTTCTCGAACCAGGCGCGCTTGAGCGGCGTGTTGAAGAAGTAGTCACGCGCCGCCAGGGACACCAGCCGCTCGCCCTGGTCACCCAACGCCACGCGGACCAGGCCCGCGTCCAGGTGGCTGGAGTGGTTGGCGATGACGAGGAAGTTGCGGTTCTGCGGGATGAAGGGCTTGCCCGTCACCTTCACGTCGAACACGCCGCCGTAGAGCACCTTCTGCCCGAAGGACAAGAGCTGGCGGCCCACGTCCGCCACCACGTCGGGCACCGGAATCTCCACCTCTTCCGCGCGCTCGTTCTCCTTGGAGATTTCCTTCGCGCGCGTCTCCACCGCGGGGCGCTTGCCGGAGGACGCCACCACCTTGCGCAGGTCCTCCACCGTCTGCACCTGCGTCAGGTCCTCCACCGCGGGCAGCGGCACGCCGGCGGCCTCCAGCGCGGAGGACAGCTCGGTGAGCATCAGCGAGTCGAAGCCGAGGTCCCCGCTGAGCAGCGCGTCCGGACGCACGTCGGACACCGGCCGGTGGCTGACGTCCGCGATGAGCGGGAAGAGCCAGTCCGCGATGCCGCCCGTGGCGGGGTTGGCCGCCTTCTCGCGCGCCTTGCTGGCGCTGGCCGCCATGCGCTCCTGGCGCTTGAGCTCCTCCACCACCTGCTTGCGCTTCACGCTGCGCTTGGCGGTGCGAGGCAGCTCGCCGTCCCACAGGCGCAGCACCTTCACGCGCCGGTAGAAGGGCATGCCCGCGCTCACCTTGCGGAAGTGCTCCTCCAATTCGCGGCGCACTTCCTCACGCGGGCGGTCCGCGTAGTCGGGCACGCACAGGCACGCCACCTTCTCACCGCCCGCGTCATCGGGCAGGCCGACGATGGACAGCTCCTTGATGTGCGTGTGGTCCTGGTACAGCTCCTCCAACTCGTCCGGGTAGATGTTCTTCCCGTTGTGGTCGATGATGACGTCCTTCGCGCGGCCCACCAGGTACAGGTGGCCCTCCGCGTCCAGACGTCCCAGGTCGCCCGTGTGGAGCCAGCCGTCCTTGAGCACCGCCTCGGTGGCCTCGCGGTCGCCGAAGTAGCCGGGCATGACGTTGGGGCCCTTGGCCAGCACTTCACCCAACCCGCCGTTGTCCGGATTGAGGATGCGCAGCTCGATGCCGGGCAGCGCGCGGCCCACCGTGCCGGGCTGGCGCTTGTTGCCGGGCTTCGTCACCGACAGCACCGGCGCGGCCTCCGTCAGGCCGTAGCCCTCCGTGATGTTGAAGCCCAGCTCGTGGAAGGCCTTGTGCACGTCGTCCGGCAGCGCCGAGCCGCCCGACACGATGACCTTGATGCGCCCGCCGAACTTGCGGTGCACCGGCCAGAACAGCAGCTTGCCCAGGTTGATGTTGTTGCGGTTGCGCAGCTCGCCGTGGGTGGCCATCAGCGCCTTGAGCGCCTGTTCGATGAACGGCGGGCGGCTGGCGAACTCCTGCGTAATCTTGCGGTGCAGGAGCTGCCACAGCGCCGGCACGCCCACCATGGCGGTGATGCGGCCCGTCTCGAACACCTCGCCCAGCCGGTCCGACGTCAGCTCGTCGATGTAGGTGATTTCCGCCCCGCGCCAGAACGGGGTGAGGAAGCCAGCGGCGAACTCAAAGGTGTGGTGCAGCGGCAGGACGGACAGCACGCCGTCGCCCACGCCGATGTCGAAGGTCCCCGCCAGCTTCGCCACCAGCGCGGCGAAGTTCCGGTGGGTGAGCATGACGCCCTTGGGCGTGCCCGTGGTGCCGGAGGTGAAGATGATGCTGGCCAGGTCATCCGCCGCGGCGGACCTTCGCACCGGCCCGATGCGGTCCGGGTGCGCCGGGTCGCCCGTCATCGCCTCCGCGAGGCTGGCCACGGTGACGCCGTCACCCAGCGCGGCGAAGAGGCCGGGGAAGTCCCGGGCCGCGTCCTCGGAGACGAGGCACGCGCGCGCGTCCGCCCGGCGGGCGATGTTGACGAGCTCCGCCTCGCTCAAGCCCGGGTCCACCGGAACGACGGTGGCGCCCGCGCGCAGGATGCCGAAGTAGCTGACGCCCCACTCGGGCCGGTTCTCCGACACCAGCAGCACGCGGTCGCCGTGCTTGATGCCCGCGGCCAGCAGGAAGCTGCCCACGCGCGCGGCATAGCGGTGCACCTCGCCGTAGGTGAAGCGCTCTTCCTTCTCGCCCGCCACCATGCGGAAGGCCACGCGGTGCCGGTACGCGTGCACCGTGGCTTCCAGCAGCTCCAGCAGGTCGCGGTGCGCGGGGATGACGGTGCGCTTCTCACGCTCCGACTCCATGCCCGGGAACACCCACTTCTCCAGGCCAGGGAGGTGCGTCCCCAGGAAGTAGTCGCGCCAGTCGATGTGCTCCGGGTCCCAGGGCACCTTCAGCCGGTCCGCGTGCGCCATGCGCGCATACACGGAGCGGGTGTTGTCGCAGCGGAAGACGTAGCGGTTCTCGTAGAGGAAGGGGAGGAACAGCTCCGTCAGGGCGATGATGCCCTGGGCGTTGTCGTCCACCTCGTCCAGCGACACCTTCGCCTTGTCCAGCATGGCCTGGACGGCCGGGGCGCCCCACGCGGGACGCACCTCGTCGATGGCCTTCTTCAGGAAGCGCGCGCCGCGCGACAGCATGGGCGCGCTGAACAGCTCGAACTCCTTCTTGCTGACCGGCTGCGGCTCGACGCGCGAGCGCAGCTTGTTCATCAGCGCGTTGCCGGACTCGCGGTTGCGGTAGTAGCGCCGCCGGTACAGGCCCACCAGCTCCACGGAGCGGCCGGCGTAGAAGGGATTCTCATCGCCGGAGGCGAGCTGGTAGATGCGCCGCTCCTCCACGTCCATGGCATGCGCGGTGATGCCGATGGTGGCGCCCGCCACCTGGTCCACCGGGATGATGTCCAGGATGGTGTTCTCACCCGCGGGGATGCCGCCGGGGCCCTTGATGCCCGCGAAGGCCAGGGGCGCGGAGGTGGTGAAGCCCTCGTTCCAGCCAGGGAAGGGGAAGTGCCGCGCGCTCTCCACGATGGAGGGCCGGACGATGGAGTAGCGCAGGCCCGGCGTGGCCGCGAGCACCTGCTCGCCCAGGGACTTGGTGTACGTGTACGTGTTGGGCCAGCCCCAGTGGGCGGCGCGCTCCATGCCGGCGCGCACCAGCTCGCCGCTGAGCCACAGCTTGCGCTCACGGCCCACCGCCAACCGCAGCGTCTTCTCGTCGTTGGGGTCGCGGCCTTCCTCCTCCAGCCGGTCCAACGCCTTCTTGCGGAAGGTGGACGTGAGGGCCCGGTCCTCGGCCTGCTCGCGCAGCCGCGCGACGATGCGCGCCGCGTCCTGCAGCTCCTGCTCCAGGCTGAAGTCGCGGCCGTCCATCTCCTCCCGCTTGGGGAAGTAGCCGCGAATCTCCTCGTCCTCGAAGACGAGCCCGCTGCGGTTGCCGGCCACGAAGGCCGTGGACATGTGGATCAGCGGGACGGACCAGCGCAGCGCCAGCGCCGCGGCGAACTTCAGGCCGTGGGTGTTGACGTTGAGGCCCACCTCCAGCGACGGGTTGAAGGACACCAGACCCGCGCAGTTGATGAACGCGTGCACCTTGCCGGTGAGCGCCTCCACCTGGGGCTCTTCCAGGCCCATCCACGGGTCGGTGATGTCGCCGTCCAGCACCTCCACCTTCTGGCGGATGAAGGCCAGCGCGCCTTCTTCCCCCAGGCTGTCTCGCAGCGGCTGGAAGGGCTCGCTGGTGGCGACCTTGTCGAAGAAGCGGCGCTCGGCGGACGCGGCGCTGCCCTTGCGGACCAGCACGTACACCTTGTCCAGGTCCTGCCCGTAGCGGGTCAGCAGCATGGACAGCGTCACCTTGCCCACGAAGCCGGTGGCGCCCGCGAAGAGCAGGCGCTTGCCGGTGAAGGTCTGGGTGACGTTCAGCTCGGGAAGGGCGGCCATGGGCGTCCTCACTTCACATCCACCATCACCGTGGGCGCGATGCGCAGCAGGCTGATGGTGGCCGAACGGCCCATGAACCCGCGGGCCTCTTCAATGGCCTCGGTGAGCGTGTCGGTGCGGTCCCAGCCCATCAGGGCGGGGACGTGGTTGTTCTCCGCGCCCGCGACAATGACCTTGCCCACGTGCTGGCGGCCATTCTCGCCCCAGTACCACATGTAGAAGGGGTGCACGCCGTGGTAGGCGTTGCCCTTGCGGTACAGGTGCACGTAGCTGGGGTTCTCCGCGAACTCGCGCTCGTACTTGTGCTCCAGCTTCATGGAGTCGCGCGTCTCCGGCAGCAGCCGGTGGAAGAACTCGATGTAGCTGGGGTGGTGCTCCGGGTCGAACTCGTCGTAGGCCGGGTGCAGGAGGATGAGCACGCCGCCCTTCTTCACCAGCGGCACGCCGCGGTTCAGGTTGTAGAAGTAGCCCAGCCCCATCACCTGCACCAGCAGCGGGTTGAGGATGGAGTTGACGCTGTACGGGGAGATGAACGGGATGGGGAAGATGACGATGTCGCTCTGCCCCTCCACCGGGACCACGTACTGCTTGTAGCTCGTCTCCAGCGTCTTCGCGTGCGTGGGCTCCGTGGC
Source organism: Myxococcus xanthus (assembly GCF_013116825.1). GTDB lineage: Bacteria > Myxococcota > Myxococcia > Myxococcales > Myxococcaceae > Myxococcus > Myxococcus xanthus_B. The sequence continues at coordinate 29,067 of NZ_JABFNS010000066.1, read as the reverse complement.
GCCGGCGTAGACGCCCGTGACGTCATAGGGCGCGGGGACGGAGTTGAGCACCTTGCGCGCCGCCGCGCGCGGCAGCTTGGACAGCGCGAAGCGCATGGCCTGGAACTTCAGCCGGTCCGCCTCCGTGTAGTCCTCTTCCTTCTTCGCCAGGAAGTCGGTGGGGCCGCCGAACATGCGGTTGTTCAGCGCCGTCTCGATGTGGAAGACCTTCAGGTGCTTGTCGATGTTGCGCCCGATGCGCTCGTTGCTCTTGTAGAGCGCGCTCGTCTTCGGCTCCATGTAGCTGTCGGAGGCGCGGATGGTCTTCGGGTTGTGGTGGTGCCGCAGCGACGCGTAGTTGGACACGCCGGTGCCCATGGACTTGTGCCCGCCGTTCATGGGCACGAAGTTCACGTTCACGTAGACGATGAGGTCGCTCTCCGCCACGCGGCGGTTCACCGACACCTCTTCACCGTGGGACGTGCGCTCCAGCGCGACCATCCCGTCCGGGTCCTCGGCGTCGTGGTTGTAGTAGCGGTCCGGGTAGTAGGCGTCGAAGATCTTCTCGCCCACCATGCGCTTCATCTCGCCTTCCGTCATCCGGCGGTGCAGGGCGTTGGCGATGATGAGGTGCACGTCGTCCACGCCGCTGTCGGCGGCCAGCTCCAGGACGATTTCCAGGATGGTCTGCCGCACGTCCGGGGTGACCATGGGCGGCAGCGGCACGCTGATGTCGTCGATGACGCACGTCAGGCGCATGCCCGGCTTGAGGAGCGCGTGCAGCGGCTCCATGCCCTCCGGGTTGTTGATGGCGTAGCGGATGGCGGCCTTGACGTTGGGCACGCCGGCCAGGGGCGGGCGCGGGAAGATGACGCGCGTGCCGACCGGAAGGTCTTCCTGCAGGAAGTTCTCTCCGTGGAAGAGCACGCGCGGGGGGCTGCCCTTCTCGGTGATGACGACCTGGCTTTCCTCGTCGTACAGCTTCTGGAGCGTCTTGAACGGGCGCATGGCGTGGGGGCTCTTACTTGAGGTCGAGGATGGGCCAGTTGTAGGCGCGCGCGATGGAGCGCAGCCGCAGGTCCGGGTTCACCGCGGTGGGACGGCCCACCACCGCGAGCATCGCGTAGTCAGAGGCGCTGTCGGAGTAGCCGTGGCACTTGTCCAGCGACAGGCCTTCCTTGGTGCAGTAGGCGCGGATGGCGTTCGCCTTGTTCGCGCCTTCGATGATGGGCGGAATCACCTTGCCGGTCGCCTTGCCGCCCACGAACTGCATCTTGTTGGCGATCATGTCGTCGGCGCCCAGGTGGCGCGCCAGCGGGCGCATGGTGAAGTCCAGGGCGCCGGTGACGAGGACAATCTTGCAGCCGCTGCGGCGGGCCTGGTCGATGAGGTCCTGCGTCTGCTCGAAGAGGGCGGGCTGCAGCACGTCCTCGAACATGTCCTCGGCGATGGTGACCAGGCGGTCTTCGCTCAGGCCCGCATAGTAGCGGTAGAAGAACTCGTTGAACGTCTTGCGGTCCACCGCGTCCATGACACCGAAGAGCGGCACGCTGAGGGCGGTGCTCAGGGTCCGCCCCGCGATGCCCAGGACGGAGCCGCGGTTCATCGCGTAGTACGCGTAGACGTGGACGACGTTCGTCTTCACGAGCGTCCCGTCGACATCGAAGAAGGCAGCTTTCGAGGACATGGGGCTGCGGGCTTCCTGACACTTCGAGGGGGGGGAGGTCAATGATGCCGGGAGTTTGGCGTGCCTCCCGGCGGCTCGGGGGAGAAGGGGCTACAGCCAGCCCTGCTCCCGGTACCACTGCACGCTGCGACGGATGGAGTCCGCCAGGTCGCGCTGGGGGTGAAAGCCGAGCAGCCGCTCGGCCTTGGCCCCGGAGCACGTCCAGGCGGGCGCCAACAGTTGCTTCGCCATCTTCCGGCTCAGGGCCAGCTTGCGGCCCGTCAGCTGGGACACGCCGTCCGCCGCCGTGGCCATGGCCCGCAGCAGCGCGGGGGACACGCGCACCGTGCGGGGCGTCAGCCCCAGGGCCTGCGCGCCCAGGTCCTGCACCTTCTCCAAGGACAGGGGCTCGCCGGGGCCCGCGCAGAAGAAGGCCTCACCGACGGCCGCCGGGTGCGTGGCCTGCAACACGAGGATGTCCACCACGTCCTCCACATCCACCATGGTCAACGGCCGAGGGCCGCCGGACAGCTCCAGCCGGATGCCGCGCTGAGCCATCTTGAAGAAGGGAAGATTCTCCCTGTCCCCGGGGCCCAGGATGCGCGGCGGCCGGCACACCGTGACGGGCAGCCGGTCTCCATAGGAGAAGGCGATACGCTCCGCCTCCGCCTTGCTCTCCCCATACCATTCGTGGGGATGGAAGGCGTCTTCCTCCACGTGCGGCCGGGTAGGCGTGGACGGGCCGCAGGCGGCCAGCGAGCCCGTGAGCACCAGCCGGTGGCGGTGACCCGCGGCCACCATGGCCTCGCACAGGTGGCGGGTGCCCTCCGCGTTGACGCGCATGAAGTCGTCGCGTGTCGCGCCGCGGCGAGCGCCCGCCAGGTGGAAGACGACGTCCTGGCCCGCCACCGCGGCTGAGAGCGTGGAGGGCACCGTCACGTCGCCCTCCACCCGCGTGTAGGCCAACCCCGCGAGCCCCGAGGCATCTCCTCCCGGGCGCAACAGGCATGTGACGCTGTCTCCCCGCGCGGCCAGGGCCTTGGCCAACCACATTCCCAGGAAGCCGCCTGCGCCGGTGATGAGGGCTCTCATGTTGGGGTTTCATCCAAAAAAACACACCACGACCGCAAGGAGAATCCGGCGGTCGCTTCCGGGAGTGATCCACGCCGATAAGGGGTTTCCCGAGGGAAGATATCGTTCCGGAGGCTGATTTTCGGGCTCCGGCCGTGTCCCGAAGTGAAGGCCCGCGAGGGTGCCGAGCGCTCCGGAGGCTGATTCTCGGGCTCCAGCCGTGTTCGTAGAGGGGCGCTCAGAGGGAAAAACGCAGGAGAGGGCTGTTTTTCGGGCTTGGGCGTGCTACTTCTACGCCGCAACGGCTCTCGCTTCACGTAAGCAAAGCCGTACAACGTCCCCTTCGGAGGGGAGGAGACTCAAGACGAATGGCCGCCAAGAAAGCTGCTGCGAAGAAGGCTCCCGCCGCGAAGAAGGCTCCCGCTGCGAAGAAGCGCACGCCGAACGCGTCGTTCATGAAGGAGATGACGCCGTCTGACGCGCTCGCTCAGATCGTCGGCGCGAAGCCGCTGCCGCGCACCGAGGTTGTCAAGAAGCTCTGGGCCTACATCAAGAAGCAGGGCCTGCAGGACGCGAAGAACAAGCGGCAGATCAACGCCGACGACAAGCTCAAGCCCATCTTTGGTGGCAAGAAGAGCGTCACCATGTTCGAGATGACGGCGCTGGTGAACAAGCAGCTGAGCTGAGCATTGGCCGGGCTCTCCCGGTGGCCGTACTCGGGGCTCGCCGCGACAAGCGGCGGGCCCTTTGCATTTCCAGGGGTTGGCGTGTCGGCGTGGAGCGTTGGATAGAGGGCGGACGCGTTTCTGCGTGCTGGCGGTCGGCGCGCGGGCGGCCTACCTCTGCGCCGCATGCTGCTCGACGCCTTGGAAGAAGAGGGGGCCGCCTCGAATGGGGCGGGTGGCGCCACGATGACGGCGGAGGCCCTGGCCGAAGGGCTCTATGCACGCGTCCAGGCGGAGCTGGATGCGCGCCCGCACACGCCCCTGTCCACGTACCGAGTGCAGTTCCACCAGGGCTTCACCTTCGAGGACGCGCGGCAGGTGGTGCCGTACCTGGCCCGCCTGGGGGTGAGTGACCTTTATGCCTCGCCCTATCTGAAGGCCACGCCCGGAAGCACGCACGGCTACGACTGCGTGGACCACCAACAGTTGAATCCCGAAGTCGGGACGCCCGAATCGCACGCGGCGCTCTGCGCGGCGCTGCGTGAGCAGGGCATGGGGCAGGTGCTGGACGTGGTGCCCAACCACATGGGCATCGAGCGGGACAACCGTCTGTGGTTCGACGTTCTGGAGAACGGCCCGTCCTCCGTCTACGCGAAGTTCTTCGACATCGACTGGTCGCCGGTGAAGGAGGAGCTGCGGGACAGGGTGTTGCTGCCGATTCTGGGGGACCAGTACGGCATCGTCCTGGAGCGAGGGGAGCTGACGCTGTCCTTCCGCGACGGCGCCTTCTTCCTCCATTACTACGACCACCTGCTGCCGGTGGCGCCGCGTCAGTACTCCCGCATCCTCCGCCACGGCCTGGAGCGGCTGGAGTCGCGGCTGGGGGAGGAGCACCCCGGCATGCTGGAGTTCCTGTCCATCCTCACCGCCATCGACTACCTGCCCTCGCGCACGGAGGTGGAGCGGCCGAAGGTGGTGGAGCGCCACCGGGAGAAGGAGGTCATCAAGCGCCGGCTGGCCGCGGTGACGGCGGCGTTCCCGGAGATGCTGGCCTACATCGAGGACAACGTCCGCGTCTTCAATGGCGAGCCGGGCAACCCGCGCTCATATGACCTGCTGGACTCGGTGCTGGCGGCGTGCAGCTACCGGTTGGCGCACTGGCGGGTGGCGGGCGAGGAAATCAATTACCGGCGCTTCTTCGACATCAACGGCCTGGCCGCGCTGCGCGAGGAGGACCCGGACGTCTTCCAGGAGGTGCACGCGCTCATCTTCCGCTGGCTGCGCGAGGGGCTCGTCACGGGGCTTCGCATCGACCACCCGGACGGCCTCTTCGACCCGACCGCCTACTTCCTGGACCTGCAGGAGGCGTACTTCGTGGAGCGGGCCCACGCGCTGTTCCTCCAGACGCACGCGGAGGATGACACGCGCTGGCCGGCGGTGGAGTCCACGCTGCGCGAGCGCTGGCGCGCGGAGGTGACGCAGCAGCCGGACAGCCGGCTGCGCAAGGCGCTGTACGTGGTGGTGGAGAAGATTCAGGGAGGCCGCGAGCGCATGCCCGAATCCTGGGCCGTGCACGGCACCACGGGCTACCGCTACGCCAACGCGGTGAGCGGCGTGTTCGTCCAACCGGACGCGGAGAAGGCGCTGACGGAGACATACGAGCGCTTCGTGGGAGGGCAGGCGGACTTCGCCGAGCTCGTCTACCAGAAGAAGCTGCTCATCATGCGCGTGTCCATGGCCAGCGAAATCAACGTGCTGGCGCACGCGCTCAACGGCATCTCGGAGATGAACCGGCGCACGCGCGACTTCACGCTCAACTCGCTGCGGCGGGCGCTGGTGGAGTTCATCGCCCTGTTCCCCGTGTACCGCACCTACGTGGACGGCTGGCGCCCGGAGCTGGACGGGCGCGACGTGCAGTACATCGAGTGGACCATCCAGCGCGCCAAGGAGCGCAACGCCACCACCAACGCGTCCATCTTCGACTTCCTGCGCGACATCCTCCTGCGCCGCTACCCGGAGCACGCGGACGCGCGCGAGCGGGCGGACATGCTGCGCTTCGCCATGAAGCTGCAACAGGTGACGGGGCCCGTCATGGCCAAGGGCCTGGAGGACACCGTCTTCTACATCTACAACCGGCTGGTGAGCCTCAACGAGGTGGGCGGCGAGCCGGAGCGCTTCGGCGTCCACGCCAACACCTTCCACCTGCGCAACCAGGAACGCGCGGAGCGGTGGCCGTCCAGCCAGCTCACCTCCAGCACCCATGACACCAAGCGCAGCGAGGACGTGCGCGCGCGCATCAACGTGCTGACCGAGGCGCCGGAGGAGTGGCGCAAGCGGGTGAAGAGGTGGGCCCGTCAGACGGAGAAGGCGGTGTCCCAGCTGCCGTCCGGTCCGGCGCCCACGGCCAATGACATGTACCTCTTCTTCCAGACGGTGGTGGGGGCGTGGCCCATGGGTGACGCCCACTCCGCGGAGGTGCTGGCGGACTTCCAGCGCCGGGTGCGCGAGTACATGGGCAAGGCCATCAAGGAGGCCAAGGTCCGCACCTCGTGGACCAACCCCGACAGCGCCTATGACGACGCGGTGGCGCGCTACGTGGACGCCTGCTTCGACCCGAAGGTGACGGGCTCCTTCCTGGCGGACGTGCGGGACTTCAAGCGCTCCATCGAGCGCGCGGGCCAGTACAACGCACTGGGGCAGCTGCTGCTGAAGATGGCCTCACCCGGCGTGGTGGACACCTACCAGGGCTGCGAGCTGTGGGACTTGTCGCTGGTGGACCCGGACAACCGGCGGCCGGTGGACTTCGCGCTGCGCGCGCGGCTGCTGGAGACGCTGGACGCCGAGGCGGAGAAGGACCGGGCCGCGCTGAGCGCACGGCTGGCGGCGAACCTCGATGACGGCCAGGTGAAGCTCTACGTCCTGACGGAGTCCCTGCGGCTGCGCCAGCGGCAGGCGGCGCTCTTCCGGAAGGGCGGCTATCGGGCGCTCGAGCTGACCGGCGCCCGGGCGAAAGCGGCGGTGGCCTTCACCCGCGAGCACGGCGACACGGTGTTGGTGGCCTGCGCGCCGCGTTACACCCTGTCCGCCCTTCAGTCCCCCGAAGGGCTGGCGGGCGCTTACGGCAGCACGTTCCTGGACCTTCCGGAGGCATATGCGGGCATGATGTTCCGCGATGTGTTCACCGGCCGTCAGGTGCGGCCCGAGCGTGGACCGGGTGGCGCGGTGTTGCCCCTGGGGCCGCTCCTGGCGGAGTTTCCGGTGATTCTGCTGGAGAGGAGCGCCGGATGAGGAGGGCCGAGGTGCTTCCAGGGAAGCCGTATCCCCTGGGCGCCACGTTCGATGGGCACGGTGTCAACTTCGCCGTTTTCAGCGAGCACGCGAAGAAGGTCGAGGTCTGTCTCTTCGACCCCGAGGACCCCGCGAAGGAGACGCGCCGCTTTCCCCTGCTGGAGACGACGCACCAGGTGTGGCACGGCTACGTGCCGGGGCTGGCCGCGGGCGTCCTCTACGGACTGCGCGTGCACGGGCCCTACGAGCCGAAGAAGGGGCTGCGCTTCAACCCCCACAAGCTGCTGGTGGACCCCTATGCCCGGGCCATCCACGGCCAGGTGGACTACCAGGCACCCATCTACGCCTATACGCCGGGCGCCAAGGAGGACGACCTCGCGTTCGACACGCGCGATGACGCGGCCGCCGTGCCCAAGGGCGTGGTGATGGGCGCGGACACCTTCGACTGGGAGGGAGATGCGCCGCCTGCCGTGCCGTGGCACGACACGCTCATCTACGAAGTCCACGTGAAGGGCTTCACCAAGCTGCACCCGCGCGTCCCGGAGGCGCTGCGGGGCACCTACGCGGGGCTGGCGCACCCGGCCAGCATCGAGCACCTGAAGAAGGTGGGCGTCACCGCGGTGGAGCTGCTGCCCATCCAGCACATCGTCGACGAGCCCTTCCTCATCCAGCGCGAGAAGGTCAATTACTGGGGCTACAACACGCTGGGGTTCTTCGCGCCGGACGCGCGCTACAGCGGCTCGGGTTCGCTGGGCGGGCAGGTGGACGAGTTCAAGCGCATGGTGAAGCAGCTGCACCGCGCTGGCATCGAGGTGCTGCTCGACGTCGTCTACAACCACACCTGCGAAGGCAACCAGCTGGGCCCCACGCTGTCCTTCAAGGGCGTGGACAACGTGGCGTACTACCGGCTCACGGAGAAGGACCCGCGCTACTACCTGGACGTCACCGGGTGCGGAAACTCGTGGAACGCCACGCACCCGTATGCGCTGAAGCTCGTCGCGGACTCCCTGCGCTATTGGGTGGAGGAGATGCACGTGGACGGGTTCCGCTTCGACCTGGCCACCACGCTGGGAAGAGACAGGCACGGCTACGACACCCGCGCCGCCTTCTTCCAAATCATCCACCAGGACCCGGTGCTCAGCCGGGTGAAGCTCATCTCCGAGCCCTGGGACGTGGGCGACTTCGGCTACCAGGTGGGCAACTTCCCGGTGCTGTGGAGCGAGTGGAACGGCAAGTATCGCGACACCATCCGCCGCTACTGGAAGGGTGATGACCGGCAGGCGGCGGAGATTGGCTACCGCCTCACCGGCAGCTCGGACCTGTTCTCACTGTCCGGCCGCAAGCCCGCCGCGAGCGTGAACTTCGTCACCGCGCACGACGGCTTCACGCTGCACGACCTCGTCACGTACAACGACAAGCACAACGAGGCGAACGGCGAGGAGAACCGCGACGGCGCCAACGACAACCACTCCTGGAACTGCGGGGTGGAGGGCGAGACGACCGACGCCGAGATCAACGCCCTGCGCGAACAGCAGAAGCGCAACTTCCTGGCCACGCTCTTCCTGTCCCAGGGGGTGCCCATGCTGGTGGCCGGCGACGAGATGGGCCGCACGCAGAAGGGCAACAACAACGCCTACTGCCAGGACAACGAGCTGTCGTGGGTGGACTGGGCGCTGAACGACACGCAGCGCGCGCTGCTGGACTTCACCTGCGCCCTGACCAAGCTGCGGCGGGAGCAGCCGGTGCTGCACAAGCGGCGCTTCTTCCGCGGCGCCCACATGTGGGACAGCGAGATGAAGGACCTGGCGTGGTTCCGGCCCGACGGCCAGGAGATGCGCAAGGACGACTGGGAGAAGCCCTACGTGCGCTCCCTGGGATTCCTGCTGGGCGGTGACGCCATCACCGCGCCGGACGATGAAGGGAACCGGATTGTGGGGGACACCGTCCTGGTGCTGATGAACGCCCACCACGAGCCCATCACCTTCAGGCTGCCCGCCGTCGAATGGGGCGCGGACTGGGAGCTGGTGGTGGACACGGCGTTGGCGGGGGAGTCGCCTCGCACGCATACGCCGGCGGGAGGCACCGTGCAGGTGGTGGGCCGCTCCCTGGCGGTGCTGCGCCGCCCGGCGACGGAGTAGCCCCGCGAGGCCGGAAGGGGCCCGCTGGACGAAGGCAGGAGGTCCGGCGGGTTTCACGCGAGGGGTCGACGCACAGGCAGCCCGCCGGTAGGGTGCGCCCCGTCATACCCTGCAACAGGATTGCTACGTGAACACGCAAGTCGCGCTCTGGGTGGGTTTCAACGTCTTCGTCCTCGCGATGCTCGCGCTGGACCTGGGGCTGTTCCACCGCAAGGCGCATGCGGTGACGCCGAAGGAGGCGGGCCTCTGGACGCTGGTGTGGATTACCCTCAGCCTGATTTTCTGCGCGGGCATCTGGCACTACCAGGGGCCCACCGTGGGGCTCCAGTGGTTGACGGCGTACGTGGTGGAGTACGCGCTCTCCGTCGACAACCTCTTCGTCTTCCTGATGGTGTTCAGCTACTTCCGGGTGGCGCCCGAGCACCAGCACCGGGTGCTCTTCTGGGGCATCCTGGGCGCGTTCGTCATGCGCGCTGGCCTCATCATCGCCGGCACGGCGCTGGTGAAGCAGTTCCACTGGCTCATCTACCTGTTCGGCGCGTTCCTCGTCTTCACCGCGGTGAAGATGCTGGTGTCCAAGGACGAGGAGATGGACCCGGAGCAGAAGGGCATCGTGAAGTTCGCGCGCCGGGTGCTGCCGGTGGCCCGGCTGGGTGAAGGCAGCCGCTTCATGGTGCAGGAGGACGGCCGCAGCAAGTTCACGCCGCTGTTCATCGTGCTGCTGGTGGTGGAGGCCACGGACCTGCTCTTCGCGCTGGACTCCATCCCCGCGGTGCTGGGCATCAGCCAGGACGCCTTCATCATCTACACGTCCAACGTGTGCGCCATCCTGGGCCTGCGCTCGCTGTTCTTCGTCGTGGCCAGCCTGATGGAGAAGTTCCACTTCCTGAAGGTGGGCCTGAGCGCGATTCTGGGCTTCGTGGGCGTGAAGATGCTCATCACCTTCTTCGACATCCACGTCCCCATTGGCATCTCGCTGGGCGTGATCGCCGGCGTGCTGGTGGCCGCCATCATCGCCTCGCTGGTCTGGCCGAAGCAGCCCGAGCCCGGACAGGACCGGGAAAGCGCCAAGCTCTAGGCAGGGCGCTGGGGCTTCCAACCCGGCGTTTTCCTTGCAAGTGGCCGCCGTTACCGCCAAATCTGGGGGCATGTCCTCCAGCGCCATCACCGACGGCATCCGCATCACCGTGAAGCCCGCCTACTGGCCGGAGCGCAGTGCTCCGGAGTCCGGGCAGTTCGCCTTCATGTACACGGTGGAGATTGCCAACGAGGGCGACGCGCCGGCGCAGCTCAACGCGCGCCATTGGGTCATCACCGATGCCACGGGCAAGGTGGAAGAGGTGAGGGGCGAGGGCGTGGTGGGCCGCCAGCCCCACCTGGGGCCCGGAGAGCGGTTCGAGTACACGAGCTGGGCCATGCTGCGCACGCCCTTCGGCACCATGCGCGGCACCTATGACATGGTGCGGCCGGACGGCACGCACTTCGAGGCGCGCATCGCCGAGTTCGCGCTCACCCTTCCCAACTCCCTGCACTGATGCCAACGCCCACTTCGAAGCGAGGGCTGCTGCTCGTCAACCTGGGGACGCCGGATGCCCCGCAGACGGGGCCCGTGCGCCGCTACCTGCGCGAGTTCCTCAATGACCCGCGCGTCATCGACATCCACCCGCTGGGCCGCTGGGCGCTGCTCAACTTCATCATCCTGCCGATGCGTCCGGCGAAGAGCGCGGAGGCGTACCGCCAAATCTGGATGAAGGAGGGCTCGCCGCTGCTCGTGTACAGCCAGGCCCTGGCGGCCCAGGTCTCCGAGCGGCTGGCGGGGGAATACGAGGTGGCGCTGGCCATGCGGTATGGCTCGCCCTCCATCCCGGACGGCATCGCGGCGCTCAAGGCGCGCGGCGTGTCGGAGTTCACCGTGCTGCCGCTGTACCCGCAGGAGGCGGCGTCCTCCACCGCGTCCTCGCTGGCGCGCACCTATGAGGTGCTGGCCCAGTCGTGGGATGTGCCCTTCGTGCGCGCGGTGCCCGCCTTCTTCGAGCACCCAGGCTTCCTGGATGCCTTCACCGCCGTGGCGCGGCCGGTGATTGACGACGCGCGCGCCGACTACGTGCTCTTCAGCTTCCATGGCCTGCCGGAGCGGCACATGCGCAAGAGCGACCCCACGGGGACGCACTGCCTGTCCACCGCCTCGTGCTGCGACGCCATGACGGACGCCAACCGTCACTGCTACCGCGCGCAGAGCTACGCGACGGCGCGGGGGCTGGCCCAGCGGTTGGGCCTGCCGGCGGATGGGTGGAGCGTGTCCTTCCAGTCGCGGCTGGGCCGCACGCCGTGGGTGAAGCCGTACACGGACGTGGTGTTGCCGGAGCTGGCGAAGAAGGGCGTGAAGCGCCTGGCGGTGATGTGCCCGGCCTTCGTGGCGGACTGCCTGGAGACGCTGGAGGAGATTGGCCTCCGCGCGCGAGAGCAGTTCCTGGAGGCGGGAGGGGAGTCGCTGACGCTGGTCCCCTCCCTCAACGCCCACCCGGCCTGGGTGGACGCCGTGGTGCGCATGGTGCGCGAGTCGGACGGGCCGCCTACTGCTGTGGTTGGGCCGTCGGCGCCGGCGCGGGAGCCGATTCCACCGCGGTGAGGCGCAGCTTCAGCGCGCCCGTGGGCACCTGGAGCGCGGCGGTGGGAAAGGCGCCCTTCGTCACCGAGGTGACGGTGCCCTCCCAGGAGCGCCACCGCCCGGCCTTCACCAGGAACTCGCCGCGGCCGGTGATGCTCACCTCGGCGCTGGCGCTGGTTTCGGGCGTGGCCCGGGGCCGGGGGCGGCCCGATTCGTCCGCCTCCGCGTCTTCCTCTTCGGCGCGCGCGGGCGAGGTGGGGGGCTCCTCCTTCCCGCGGACCTTGCCGGCCAGCTTCTCGGAGATGTTGTACTCCAGCGTGGCCACCTGCTCGCCCCCGTCGGCGGGCGTCAGGCTGGCGAGCTTCACGCGGTTGCTCCGCTCGGGCTGGCCAGCCTGGAACTGGGGCCCCAGCGCCTCCATGAGGATCAGCTCGGTGCCGAGCGACCACGCGTCACCGGTGCCCACCGGATCTCTCGGCAGCTCCAGCACCAGGGTGGCGGTGTTGCGGGTGGCGCCCTGCAGGCCGTCGAGCACGAAGCCGCGCTCGCTCAGCGTGGCCGTGTCCGCGTCGACGTTGCCGCCCACGGGGACGACGCGGAGGCGGTAGTCACCCGAGTCGGTCCGCTCCATGAAGTAGGTGACGGGCCCGGGCAGGGCCGCGGTGGCCGCGGCGACGGGGGCGGGCTTCTCCTTGCCCTTGGCGCTCTTGGGGGGCGCGGCTTCCTCGGTGCTGGCGGGCGCGCCGCCGCTGCGCTCGATGTCGAGCCGGTACGACGTGGGGGCGCCCTGGGCAATCTTCCACCGGAGGACCACCTTCGAGGGGTCCACGGGCGGCTCCGCGGCAGCCGCGGGGGCGGCCTCCGCGGGAGGCGGAGCGTCCTTCATCCCCGGCGGGCGGGGAATGGGCTCCATCTTCCCACGGGGCTCTTCCTTGCAGGCGGTCAGTGAAAGGGCGACGACCAGACCAAACACGCTTTGCTTCACGCGGGGACGCTCCTTGGCAGCCCTCGCGGGATATCGAAGCAGGCGAGGTCATTCAAGTACGTCACCCGGCCGCTTCGAGGCCGACTGGGCGAGATACACGTCGACCTGCGTCTTGACGCGTCCGGCGAAGTCTGGGCGGGCTCCGCGTGGCGGCGCCGTGCTGGGCGACCCGCCGTCTTGCGTCCTCGCGTCACGGGTCTGCTTGCGTTTCGTGCGTGCTTTGCGAAGAAGCGGGTGCATGTCCGAGCCGCCCGAGAAGCCCGTGACTCCCTTGTTCGATACGACCCGTGACGCGCTGGCGTGGCTACGGGCGCAGGGGCTCGAGCACTTGTCGCGGCTGAGCCTGGCGGTGCTGATGCCGCTGGTGGACGCGGCCTGGCTGCCCCAGGCGCGTCCCGTGCTCGCCCGCCGCAGGCTCGTGGAGCTGCTGAGCACGGACTCGCTGTCGCGTTGGATGACAGAGGCGATGCCGTCTCCCCGGATGAAGGAGCTGCTGCCCACGCTCGCCTGGCGCTTCGTGGAGGCGGAGCGGCTGGGGGCGGAGTCGTCGCGGGCTTCGCTCGAGGAGCGGCTCGCTCCGCCCGCCGAGTCCCGCACGCACCGCGTCCATGGCCTGCTGCTGGCGCTGCGTGCGCGCGTTCCCGAGTCCGTCGCTCCCCGGCCCCTGCACGCGCTGGTGCCGGACCTGATGCAGTATGACGCGCCGCTCCCAGGCTTCCGTCTCCGCGAGACGCGCATCTCCGAGCTGCCTGTGGGGGCGCATGCGGGCTTCATCCTTCCCGAGGCCCGGCTGATTTTCGCTCCCACCGAGGTGACGGGGGACTGCTCCTGTGGCGCGACGTTCTGCGTCCACCTGCTGGCGGCCATTGACACGGCGCTGCTGTGGTTGCGCCAGCCCTGGTCCGAGTCCTTTGGAGAGGAGCTCGAGGAGCTGGTCCGTCCCGGTTGGGAGCGCTCGCTGCGGGCGCTGGAGCGGGCCGTTGACGACAGTCCCGGTGGACCTGGAGGTGGCGAGGTCTCCTGGCGGCTGGACGTCATCAACGGGTACGGCGTGGAGCTCGCGGCCTACGTGCACAAGCGCAACAAGAAGGGCCAGCGCAGCACGGGCGCGAAGGTGAGCCGGCGCAAGCTGCTGCAGGACCATGGCTCGCAATTGTCGGCGGCGGACGCGCGCCTGGCGGCGTTGCTGCCGGAGTCGGAGGCCCCCGCGTCGCGCGCGCTGCTCTTCGAACTGGTGGGGCATCCCCGCATCCACCTGGATGAGAACCCGGACCTGCTGGTGCGCATCGAGCGCGCGAAGGTCGGGCTCGTCGCCGAGGACCGGGACGGCGTGGTCATCGTGAGCGCGGGGGTGGATGGCGCGATGCTGCCCACGGCGATGCTGGAGCGGGTGCGCAAGTCTCAGCCGGATGAGGGGCTCTACGTCTGGGATGAAAGCCAGCGGGTACTCACGGTGCTGGACGCGGGCCCCGAGGTCCGCGCGCTGCTGACGGCGCTGAACCGCCACGGCAATGCGTTTCCGCCGGAGAGCCACGTCGCGTTGCTGGACCAGTTGTCGAAGCTCTCCCTGCGCGTGCCGGTGGCGCTGCCTCGGAGCGTCTTGGGGGAGTCGGTGCCGCTGCGCTACGCCCCCGTGGTGCGCATGGAGGCGCATGCGAGCGGGGCGGTCCGTGTGGAGCTGCGCACGCGCCCGTTGCCGGACAGTCCCACGTTCATTCCGGGCGAGGGGGCACGCGACGTCCACGTCCGGAGAGGGACGGGGGCCGTGCACGCGGTGCGTGACTTCGTTCAGGAGCGCGACGCGGCGGAGTTGCTTCAGGCCCGGTTGCCGCTCGACACGGCGGAGCCCGAGGAGCTGCCCTTCACCTTCCGCTTCACCAGCGCGCAGGGGGGCCTCGCGGTGCTCGCGGCCTGTGTGGAGCTGGAGCCGAAGCCGGAGCTGGAGTGGGTGGGGGCGCCGGTGCGGCTGTTCCATGCCGCCGCGCCTTCGGCGCTGAAGGTCATCCTGGAGCGGAAGCGGGACTGGTTTGGCGTGCTGGGTGGGCTCTCCGTGGAAGGCGAGCGAGTGGAGTTGGCGCGGCTGCTCGATGCGGCGCGGCGGAAGGAACGTTTCGTCCAGGTGGACTCGACGTCCTACGTGGAGATTGAAGGCGCGCTGCGGGAGCACCTGGAGCGGCTGGCGGACCATGCGCATGCCACGCGCCATGGCCTGGAGGTGGGGCCCTCCTCGGTGGAGACGCTCACGGCGCTCGAGGACGCGGGCGCCGAGGTGGAGGCGGACAAGACGTGGCAGTCCCTGGTGGAGCGCATCTTCGCGGCGAAGGAGCTGAAGCCGCGGGTTCCCTCGGGACTGAAGACGGCGCTGCGCGATTACCAGTTGGAGGGCTTCCGCTGGCTGACGCGGCTGGCTTCATGGGGCGCGGGTGGGGTGCTCGCGGACGACATGGGCTTGGGCAAGACGGTGCAGGCGCTGACGGTGCTCCTGGACCGGAGCAAGCTGGGGCCCGCGCTGGTGCTGGCGCCGACGTCGGTGGCCTTCAACTGGATGGACGAGGCGAAGCGCTTCGCGCCGTCGCTGCGGATGACGCTGTTCTCGGATGCTACGGACCGGGGCCGGACGTTGGAGCAACTGGGGCCCAAGGACGTGCTGGTGTTGAGCTATGGCCTGCTCACGCGGGACATCGAGCGGCTGTCGAAGCTGCGCTTCTCCACCATCATCTTCGATGAAGCGCAGACGTTGAAGAACGCGACGACGCACCGCTTCCGGGCTGCGCGGGCGCTCCAGGGGGACTTCAAGTTCGCGCTGTCGGGCACGCCGCTGGAGAACCACCTGGGCGAGCTGTGGAGTCTCTTCGCCGTCGTCTTCTCGGGGCTGCTCGGGAGCTGGGAGGCGTTCCGTTCGCGCTTCGCCGCGCCGATTGAGCGGGGCGTGGACCCGACGGCCGCGCCCGCGCTGGCCCGGGTGCTCCAGCCCTTCCTGCTGCGCCGGACGAAGGCGCAGGTGGAGGCGCAGCTTCCTCCTCGGACGGACATCCGGGTGCCCATTGTCCTCTCGTCGGAGGAGTGGGCGCTCTACGAGGACGCTCGGCTGGCGGCGCTCTCTGATTTGGAGACGCGCAAGCCGAAGATGAAGGAGCAGGAGCGGCGCATCGAGATTCTGGCGGCGCTCACACGGCTGCGGCTCCTGGCGTCACATCCGCGGCTATATGACGCCGGGTCGAAGCTGGAGTCGGCCAAGCTGGAGCGGTTCATGGAGCTGGTGCGGGAGCTCCGCGCGGAGGGGCATCGCGCGCTCGTGTTCAGCCAGTTCACCTCCCACCTGGCGCTGGTGCGCGAGGTGCTGGACGCGGAGGGGATTGATTACGAGTACCTGGATGGGCAGACGCCCGCGGGGGCTCGTGCGGAGCGGGTGCGCGCGTTCCAGGAGGGAGACGTGCCGCTGTTCCTGATTTCGCTCAAGGCCGGTGGCTTCGGGCTGAATCTCACGGCGGCGACCACGGTGATTCACCTGGACCCGTGGTGGAACCCCGCCGTGGAGGACCAGGCCTCCGACCGCGCGCACCGGATTGGGCAGGACCGGCCGGTGACGGTGTACCGCCTGGTGACGCGGGGGACCATCGAGGAGCAGATGCTGTCGCTGCACGAGCACAAGCGCGCGCTGGTGGCGGGGGTGCTGGAAGGGAAGGACGCGGCGGGACGGCTGTCGACCCAGGAGTTGCTGGGGCTGTTGTCCCAGCGGCTGGCTCCTCCTGGGGAAGAGGAGGGGCCCCGGACGAGGCACTGATTCAGACTGTTGGGTTGTGCGTGCTGCTACCAGAACCCAAGCACGAATCGAGGTGCGAACCTCGGGGACGAGGTGGATGACATTGCCAGGAAGATTGCTGTTCGGCACAAAGACGTGATTCCCCTGTGGTCCATGCAAGGGCAGAGCATTGCCCCTGATGTGGTATGTGCCTTGAGTTGGGAGCATTGCTGGAAGAGTTCACTAGCGTGCGGGTGGCTGACTCCAGCTGCCAGCTTCTGCGGCGACTGGCGGCTGACGAGGCCCCTCCACTAGCCAGTCACGGCCAGCGGCCGTCAAATGGCACGCGCTGGTGTCACTGCGAGACGAGTTGCGGGTGGCCGACGGGGTGAGACCCCAGCGATCGACTTCGAGCGCGTGAAATCGACCGCGAAGGGCTGGGCGGGAGAGAGGCATTGTTCGCTACGTCGCCGAATGATCATCGGCCAAGCGAACGCTCGCCGAAACGACGTGCAACCGTTCGAGCTATTTCCCGCACGGAGCGCGCGTCGACTGGCCCGAGTCGAACGCTCAGGGCGTGTCTCGGACCGTCTTTCGGATCGGGTAGCCGCGCGCGGACGTGGGTTGCACGCGCAGCGCGACGTCGCCGTCGGTGGTCACACCGTGCGCGAGCGCGTCCACCATCGCCTCGAGGTAGGTCGCCAGATCCGGCGCGCGGACCACTCGGTCGTTGTCCTTCATCCAGACGTCGATCACTTGTCCCGCCGGACCACGCCAGCTCCCCGAGAGGTCCACCACGAGATGCCAGCCGTTGTCCCAGCGGAGCACCGGGAACCACCGCTCGGCCCACACCGCCGGCGGCTGCACGCCACCCTCCTTCCACTCGCCCGCGCGCGCCATCGCGCCGAGCTCCGCCCCGCGCGCGAGCGCGTCAGTGAGCGACGCGAACGATCGCCAGAAAACGAAGCGTCCGTCGTCGCGCCGATCGCCGTCGCGCCAAGCGTAGAGCGCGCGCAGCTCGCGGGGAAGCGGACGACCGAGCGTGACCTCCGCGTCGACGAAGTCGGTGCGACCGGGCGCGAGGCCCGCGAGGTAGTGGGGCACGTGCTCGGCGAGCCAGGCCTCGAAGCGCGCGAGCGCGCGCGTGACCCGTCGCGCTCGACGGGCCTCCTCGAAAGGCGCGAGCCCCGCACGCAGCGGCGCCGGCACCACGACCTCCTCGAGGCTCGGCGCCTCCGGCAGATCGGCGGGCAGCGCGTCGAGCCCCTTCGAACGTACGTGGAACTCGCGGAGACGAGGCAGCCGCGACAGGCCGTCGAGCACACCGCCCGCAGAGCCCTCGAGCGAGAGCACCTCAATCGCCTCGAGCGCGAGCACGCTCGACCACTCGCGAAGCTCGGGGGACTTCACGCGCAGGTAGCGCACGCTCGGCAGAGGCACGTCGGTCGGCCACGCCGAGAGTTCGCTGCCCGCGTCGAGGAACACCCGCGTGATCGCGGCGAGCCGCCCTGAGTCGCGGAGGTGTCGCAGCACGTCCGCTTGGCTCGTGCCCGTCCAGCGCGCGCCGAGCTTGCTCCGCGCGCCGACCGTGAGCGCGTCGTCCGCTAGCTCCACGCCGAGCTCGGCCCGCGACGCGATCAGGAATGAAGGCATCGCCTCCGTCGCCGTGACGAGCGCGTCCACCAGCGGCGCCGCCACGTTCGCGCGCTCGAGCGCGAGCGACGCGAAGTCGTTCGGCAGCCCGACCAGTTTCTTCGCGCGGTCCGACTCGAACCTGCGCAGTCCACGCATCGCGGCGATGCCGTCGCCGAGCGCGCTCACGTCCTTGTCCACGATCAGGCGCTCGACGCGCTTGAGCCGATAGAGGCTCGACCAGTCGACGAAGGCGGACGACGCGATACACACGCGCGTGAGCGCCGAGAGCCGGTCGGCGTTCGCCGGCAAGGCGGGCAACGCGCACTTCGCCTCGATCGTGAGATCCGTGACGCCGTCAAGCAGCTCCGACGCGATGGCGGCCTCGAGCGCCGCCACCGTTGCCGCCCCTCTCACTTTCAGCGCGCCGTTGGCATGATGCTCGAAGAATATCGTGCCCGCTCCCTGCTCGTCTGGCGCACCAGGCGTTCGGAACAGCGTGTGGTCGGGAAGGCTCATCGGCGGAAATCTACGAGCACGGTAACCGTCCGGCAAATGCAGCCTCGACGCGGGGGCGGAGCGCCTGGTCCGCCCCCCGATTTTCGGACCAGTTGAAGCGTGAGCGAGTCCTCGCGGCCAGGAGGTAGGTCGGTCGTGAGGAAGAGCGGGTTTACCGAGGTGCAGATGGTCCGCGTCCTGCGGGAGGCGGAGGTGCCTGGGGCCATCGTAGTGGAGGTGGCCCGGAAGCACGGCGTCGCCGAGCAGACGCTCTACCGGTGGCGGCAGCAGTTCGGCGGCATGGAGGCAGGCGACGCGACGCGGCTCAAGGAGTTGGAGAAGGAGTGGATACTGGATGTAGGCACTGCCACGTAATCGCTACCCGCGCGGAGCGGCGGCACGCGACAGCCTGTCGCGGACAGCGATGCCCAGGCCGCTCTCAGCCGGGAGGCACGCCACCAGCACGTCGTGCCCCTGTGCATCCGCCTCACGCAGCCGGGCGTACAGCACGCGCGCGGCACCCGCGGGCTCATCCGGCACATCGAAGCGCGGCACGTCGGGTGGCAACGCAAGGCTCGCCGGTCCGAGGACACCCACGCGCAATCCCTGTTCACGCAGCTCCTGGACGCGCATCACGGCCTGTCCGGGCTCGGTCAGCACCACGCCGGCACGCGGCGCGTAGTGTGACTCCAGCGAGCCTGACACGCGCACCTTGGACGAAGTCCTCACCGGCACCTTGCGCCCCAGCACCCGCTCCACGTCCTCCGCAGCCAGTCCTCCCGGCCGCAGAATCGCGGGCTCATCCGAGCTCAAGTCCACGATGGTTGACTCCACCCCCACCGTGCACGGGCCACCATCCAGGATGAGGTCCACGTCTCCGCCCAGGTCCTCCCGCACGTGCTCCGCCGTGGTGGGGCTCACCTTCCCGAACCGGTTCGCGCTCGGCGCGGCCAGCCCTCCACCCAGCTTCTGGAGCACCGCGAGCGCCACCGGGTGATTCGGCACGCGCAGCGCCACCGTGTCCTGCCCACCCGTGACGGCATCCGTGGCCCGCGCCGTGCGCGGCAGCACCAGCGTCAACGGCCCGGGCCAGAAGGCTTCGGCCAGCTTCCGTGCGGCCTCCGGGACCTCACGTGCCCACGTGTTCAGGTGCTCGACGCCTGGGATGTGGACGATGAGCGGGTGGGTGGCGGGGCGGCCCTTGATGGCGAAGACGCGGCGCACGGCCAGCTCGTCCTCCGCGTTGGCGGACAGACCGTAGACGGTTTCCGTCGGCAGGGCGACGACACCGCCGTGCCGTAGCAATTCCACCGCGCGTTCAAGGGACTCTGGAGCAATCATGCGCCGCCGCACTGTCGCCCCAGGAGGGAACATGGGCAAGTCGCACGTCTTCGATGCTCGAACTCGGATGCCCGTCTCGGCCAAGGACCTCTTCGCCTGGCATGCCCGGGAAGGGGCGCTCGAACGCTTGACGCCCCCCTGGGAGCGGATGGAGGTCCTGGAGCGCACCGGCGATGGCATCCGCACCGGCGCCCGCGTCGTCGTCCGCATGCGCGTGGGCCCCATCCCCCAACGCCTGGTGGCCGAGCACACCGCCTACGTCGAAGATGCCATGTTCCAGGACACACAGATGTCCGGCCCCTTCGCGAAGTGGGTCCACACCCACCGGATGTGGCCCGAGCCCGCCACGGGCACCTCCATCCTGGAGGACGAAGTGGAGTACGTCCTCCCCGTGGGCCCCCTGGGCGGCCTCTTCGGCGGAGGCTTCGCCCGGCGCACCCTGGAGCGGCTGTTCGCCTACCGCCACCGCGTCACACTCGAGGACCTGAAGCGCCACGCTGCCTTCGCGGGGCAGGGGCCGCTCACCATCGCCGTCACTGGAGCCTCGGGGCTGGTGGGCTCGTCGCTGGTGCCTTTTCTCACCACGGGCGGCCACACGGTGAAGCGCATGGTGCGCGGCAAGGCGGACTCCTCGCGGAACGAGGTCGCCTGGGCGCCTGACAAGGGCGAGGTGGACACCGACGCACTCGAAGGTGTGGACGCCGTGGTGCACCTCGCGGGCGTCAACGTGGCCGGCCAGCGTTGGACCCCCGAGTACAAGGACGCCATCCTGAAGAGTCGCACCCAGGGCACTCGCACCCTGGCCGAAGCCCTGGCGCGGATGAAGCGCAAGCCGAAGGTGCTCGTCTCCGCGGGCGGCAGCAGCATCTACGGGGACCGGGGCGACGAAGTCCTCACCGAGGAGAGCAGCACGGACGGAAAGGGCTTTCTCTCCCAGGTATCACGCGAGTGGGAAGCCGCCGCCGCGCCCGCCGAGGCCGCGGGCATCCGCGTGGTGCACCTGCGCATCGGCCCCGTCCTGGATGCGCGCGAGGGCGCCCTGGCGAAGATGCTGCCAGCGTTCCTCGCGGGAGGAGGCGGGCCCATCGGCTCCGGGCAGCAGTGGATGAGCTGGGTGTCGCTGGAGGACGTGATCGGGCTCATCCACTTCTCTGTCTTCACTGACGCCGCGCGCGGAGCCATCAACGCCGTGGCGCCGGGGGCGGTGCGGCAGGCGGACTTCGCCCGGACGCTGGGCAAGGTGCTGCGGCGGCCGGCCGTCTTCCCGGTCCCCGCGCCCGTCGTGCGGACCCTCTTCGGACAGATGGGGCAAGAGGCGCTGCTGGATGGCGCGCGAATCGTGCCTCAGGCAGCCCAGCGGCTGGGGTTCGCCTTCCTCCTTCCCGACCTGGAAAGCGCGCTGCGCTTCACGCTGGGGCGCACGACGAAAGGCCCTGAATACCGCCATTCTTAGCGAGTCCGGCGCTTGACAATCCCCTCCGCTGCGCCAGAAGAAACGACGCATTCGAAGGGGAGAGGACTCCTGATGATTCAGGTCGAAGGGCTGACCAAATACTACGGTGAGCACGCGGCGATCCGGGACCTGGCCTTCACCATCAGCCAGGGGGAAGTCATTGGCTTCCTGGGCCTCAATGGCGCTGGAAAATCGACGACGCTGAAGGTCCTGGGGTGCGTGCTGCTGCCGACCTCGGGGCGTGTCGTCATCGACGGCCATGACGTGGTGAGCAATGCCCACGAGGTCCGTCAGCGCATCGGCTACCTGCCGGACGTGCCTCCGCTCTACGACGAGATGACGGTGGGCGAATACCTGACCTACGTCGCGCAGCTTCGCGGCGTCACGTCCCGGGACACCGCCAGCCGCGTGGGCGAGGCCGAGGAGAAGACGGGCCTGCGTGACGTCCACGGCGAGCTCATCTCCACGCTCAGTCACGGCTACCGCCAGCGCGTAGGCGTGGCCCAGGCACTGGTGCACAAGCCCGCCCTGCTCATCCTCGACGAGCCCACCAGCGGGCTCGACCCCCGGCAGATTGTCGAGATGCGCGACGTCATCCGCGGGTTGAAGGGCGCGCACACGGTGCTCGTCTCCAGCCACATCCTCCCGGAAATCTCCCAGACGTGTGACCGGCTGCTCATCATCCACAAGGGGATGTTGGTGGCGCAGGGCACGGAGGAGGAGCTGGCGGCGAAGATGGGCGGCCAGGGCGCCATCGAGCTGGAGGTGCGTGGCGACAAGGCGCGCGCGGTGGAGGTGCTCCAGCGCTTTGGCGTGGTGGTGGTGGACCGCGCATCGGACGGCCTGGTGGCGCTGACGGTGCGAGCCTCGCCCGACCGGCGGCCCCAGGTGGCGCAGGCGGTGGTGGGCGCGGGTCTGGAGTTGTTGAGGCTGGACCAGGGCGCCGGTCAGCTCGAATCCATCTTCCTGCGGCTGACACACGGCCAGGAGGTGCGCGCGTGAAAGCGCTGCTCATCGCCCGCCGCGAGCTGTCCGCCTATCTGCGCACGCTCAGCGGCTACGTCATCATCGCGGTCATCCTCGCGTTGAACGGCTTGTTCTTCAACGCGTATGCCCTGGGCGGCGCCAGCAAGCGCTCCGCCGAGGTCCTGTCGCAGTTCTTCTATTACTCGAGCGGCTTCACCGTCGTCGCCTCGGTATTCATCTCGATGCGCCTGCTGGCCGAGGAGCGTCAGACGGGCACGCTGTCGCTGCTGTACTCGTCACCGCTGCGCGACCGCGACATCGTCGTGGGCAAGTTCCTCGCGGGACTGGCCTTCCTCGCGCTGTACCTCCTGTGCACCGTCTACATGCCGCTGCTGGTGATGGTGAACGGCAAGGTGTCCTTCGGTCACGTGGCGGCGGGGTACCTCGGTCTGCTGCTGCTGGGCAGCGCGTCGCTGGCGGTGGGGACCTTCGGCTCCTCGCTGGCGCGCAACCAGTTGCTCGCGGCGATTACGTCCGCGGTGATGCTGGTGGCCCTCATCCTGTGCTGGCTCCTGGCGCGCATCACCGAGCAGCCACTGGCGGATGTCTTCAGCGCGATGTCGCTGTGGAATCAGCACTTCCCGCCGTTCCAGGCGGGGCTCATCCACGTGCGTGACGTCGTCTACTACCTCGTGGTCACCTACGTGGCGCTGTTCGCGGCCACGCGGGTGCTCGAGGCGCGGAGGTGGCGATGAGCGCGCGTCCTTCGAGCGGGGGGCTCCCCGTGACGCTGGCCTTCGTGTCGGGCCTGCTGGCGGTCTTCCTCGGTGAGCGGCTCTTCGGCATCGGCACGGGCCGCACCGTCCTGTCGGGCCTGGGCGTGGCGGTGGCGGCGGGCGCGTTGGGCTGGCGCTTCGCGCGCATGCGGTCGGCCAGCGCGGACCGGCGCGCCGTCGAGGCGTGGGTGTCGGGCCTGTACGGCGTGGGTCTTGTGGCCCTGGGGCTCTACTTCGTCCAGTCGGACGTGGGCACCGGGCTCTTCGGCGGTCCCTTGTCCCAGAAGGCGCCTCGGCTGACGGTGTCGCTGGCGGCGCTCTTCCCGGCGTTGCTCGCGTGCTGCTTGCTGCCGCTGGCGATGGTGGAGGTCGCCGCCGCGGCGATGACGCGCGCACCCGTGCTGGAGACGGGCCGTGTCCGCAGCGCGCTGTACTCCGGGCTGGGGCTGGCCTTCGTGCTCGTCTTCGCCTTCGCGTCCATGTTCGTCGCCACCCAGGCCGACGTGACGTGGGACCTGTCCTACTTCCGCACGGCGAAGCCCGGCGACGGCACGCGCAAGGTCATTCGCGGGCTAAATGAACCGCTCCAGGTGACGCTCTTCTTCCCGCCCGCGAACGAGGTGGGCGAAGCGGTGGGGCAGTACTTCCGCGACCTGTCGGTGGAGAGTCCGGGCCTGCTCAACGTGGTGCGGCTGGACCAGGCGGTGGAGCCGGCTCGGGCGAGGTCGCTGGGCGTCCACAACAACGGCACCATCGTCCTGGCGCGCGGCGACCGGAAGGAGCCGCTCACGGTGGGCCTGGAAGTCGAGCGGGCGCGCGGCCAACTCCAGCGGTTGGACCAGGAGGTCCAGCGCCGCCTGCTAACGGTGGCCCGGCCTCGCCGGGTCGTCTACTTCACGTCCGGCCACGGTGAGCGCGCCGAGTCGCGAGCGGTGCCGGGCGAGACGACCCGCCCGTCCGTGGAGAAGCTGAAGGAGTTGCTGCGCGCACAGAACGTGGACGTGCGGCCGCTCGGGGTCTCCGAGGGACTGGGCACCGAGGTGCCGCGTGACGCCTCCGTGGTGGTGGTGGCGGGCCCGACGCAGGCGTTCCTCTCCGAGGAGTTGAATTCCCTGCGCGAGTACTCCGCGCGCGGTGGCCGGCTGTGGCTGGCGCTGGAGCCAGAGGGACCGGACTTCCAGCCGCTGCTGGAGCCCCTGGGCCTGAAGTACCTCAAGACGCCGCTGGCCAATGACCAGGTGTACTTCCGCACGTCGCGGCAGCAGAGCGACCGCGGCAACCTGGGCACGGCGACGTTCTCCTCGCACCCGTCCGTCACGTCGCTGTCGTCGTTGGCGGGACAGGCGCCGGCCGTCTTCCTGAGCGCGGGTGCCCTGGAGCAGATTCAGCCGTTGCCAGGGGGCCTTGCGCAGGACGTGTCGGTGCGCGCGCACGGCGCCACCTTCGCGGACGCCAATGGCAACTTCGCGTTGGACGCGGGCGAGATGCGGCGGCCCTGGCCCCTGGTCATCGCGGTGGAGAAGCCCGCGCCGGCCGGCCAGGAGGCGATGCGCGCCGTGGTGATGGCGGACGCGGACGCGGTGAGTGACTTGTTGATGGGCAACATGGGCAACGCGTACCTGGCGGTGGACACGCTGCGGTGGCTCACCGGTGAGGAGTCCATCTCCGGCGCCGTGTCCTCGGAGGAAGACACGCCCATCCAGCACACGCGGGAGCAGGACGTCCTCTGGTTCTACGCGACGGTGTTCCTGGGGCCGGCCCTGGTGCTGGCGGTGGGCTTCGTGACGACGCGCCGGCGGGGACGACGCGCGCCGCGCCCCGCGGTGGCGGGAGGTGAGCGATGAAGGTTCGGGACCTGGCCCTCCAAGGGGCCCTGGCGGCGGCCGCGTTGATCGCGGCGTTCGTCGTGTGGCAGCGAGAGCCCTCCGCGGGCCCGGGTGAAGTCACGGTGGTGGATGTCCCGGCGCGCGCGCTGGACAGCATTCGCTACGAGGATGACTCCCGCTTCGTGGACGTGTTCCGGGATGCCAGTGAGCGTGACCGGCTCTGGGTACGGCTGGGCTACAAAGCCTCCGGGGCGGCCTCCGGCGGTGCGAATGCCGGCGCCACCGACGCGGGCGTGGCCACCGCGGCGGTGGGCACGGACGCGGGCACCGGCGCCGCCGCGGGACAGCCGCCCGTGACCGCGCGCGAGGAACCGCCACCGCCGCGCGAGCTGCGCGCCAACGAGGTGGCGGACAAGTTGTTCTCCCGCTTCGCGCCCATGCGCGCCATGCGGGCGCTGGGTGAGCTGGACGCGAAGAAGCTGGAGGAGGTCGGCCTGGCCACGTCTCCGCGCAAGCTGACGCTGACAGTGGCCGGCAAGGCGCGTGTGTTCGCCCTGGCGTCGCCTCCGGGAGGCTGGGGGACGCCGTACCTGCGCAGCGAGGAGGACGGCCGCGTGTACCTGCTGGGCCCGGCGATGCTGCCGGACCTGGAGAACGCGAACAGCCGTCTGGTGGACCGCCGGCTGCACACCTTCGACCTGGGAGACTTCGACGCGGTGACCATCCGCGCGGGTGGCGCCACCCGTGCCTTCCGGGCCACGGGCAAGGCGCCCGGCCCGGTGGTCCTGGCGCCGGAGGACGCGCCGGAGCGGCCGGACGACTTCGCGCGCAACTGGCATGACCGCGTGTGGCGGATGATGCCGGTGGACCTGCTCGGCCGCGACGAGCCGCTGCCCGGGGGCGAGCCGCAGGAGTCCTTCCGCGTGGACTACCTGCGCGCGGGCCGGGCCGTTGGCCACGTCATGGTGGTGAAGGCCGAGGGGGGCTTCTACGCCCGGACCGAGCACACCACGGGCTGGGCCCGGCTCCACGCTGGGATGGACGCGCTGGCGGAAGAGGCGGCGCGGGTGACGGCGCCCGTGACCTCCGCGTCAGGGAAGTGAGGCGTCCTCGTCACGCAGCCCCAGGTGCAAGTCCACGAAGCTGTACGGCGCCCAGGGACCGGTGAAGCGGAACGAGTACGTGTCCGCGCGCGCGGCCAGGGAGCGGACCTTCTCCTCGAAGGACTCCTGCCGGGCCCGCTCGACGAGGAAGGCCGCGTTGAGCAGCATCCGCTCACCCACGGGGGGATGCTCGCGCATGGCGGCGGCGCGGGGGCGCAGGCCCTCCAGCAGCGCTCGCATGTCACGCCCGGCGCGGTCCTCCACGGCGGCCTCCAAGCGGCGCTCGTGCTCGGCCTCCGGCTCATCATCGCGCCGGTGAAGCTGGGCGTCTTCCAGCACCAACCGCTGGGCGAGGTGCTCGCGGTGCCAGAGCACCTTCAGGCCCAGCTCCACCTTGCCCTCCAGCGCGTCCAGCGCGCTGGACAGTTCGCCCTGGGCCGTGCGCAGCACCGCGCGTACCTGGGCCTCGGACGCCATGACGGTGCCGAAGGCCACGGGGAGCACGGTGTGCTCACGGAGCAGGGTTTCGGTGACGCGCTGGTGCCCGAGCAGGTGCGCTCGCGTCGGGTCCACCACGCGGCCAGGCGCCACGGACACCAGGGCCGTGAGGCCCGCCTCGCTCACCGCGTACACCTGCGCGGGAACAGCGCCCAATCCGATGAGCCCGACGTCCAGGGGGGCGGTGGCACGGACGATTCCGTAGAGATACCGGGGCCCGTCGGGCGTCACCGTCTCCGCCGTGGGGGGCGAAGGCCGGGCGGCCTGGGCCGTGCGGCTGTCGCCACGAGCTGCCCCCTTCCGGGGCCGTGTCGTCCGGGACATGGTGCGCTTCACCTCGCCGATGCGCCTCCGTGGGTGGCGAGCACGCGGCGGACTTCATCCACCAGCGCGTCCGGCAGGCAGGGCTTGGTGACGAAGGAGTCGCAGCCCGCGCCCTTGGCTTCGTCGGACTGCCCCGTCATCGCATGGCCGGTAAGCGCCACCACGGGGATGGCGCGTGTGCGGTCGTCGCCCTTCAGCCGCCGTGTCGCCTCCCAGCCGTCCATGATGGGCAGCGACAGGTCCATGAGGATGATGTCGGGCCGCAGCTCGAAGGCCTTGTCCAGCGCCTCCTGGCCGTTCTTCGCCTCGGCGACGCGGAAGCCCGAGAACTCCAGGTACTCGGCGTACATCTCCCGGGCATCTTGATAGTCGTCAACGACCAGCACGAGGGGCTTCGGGGTCTCAGATGGGTTCATCATGCGCGCCTCGCGCGTCGGGGAAAGTGCAGGGTGAATGTCGAACCCTCGCCCTGGGTGCTCTGGAGGGTGACGCGGCCCCCCAGCATGGCAGCCAGGCGACGGCAGATGGAGAGCCCCAGACCCGTGCCTCCATAGGCTCGGGTCGGAGAGCTGTCCACCTGCTGGAAGTCCTCGAAGATTTTTTCCTGGTTCGCTGGGTCGATGCCAATGCCCGTATCCGTCACGGAGATGGTGAGCGTGGACGTAGCAGCCACGTACTCCGCCTGCACCTGCACTGAGCCTTCGTGCGTGAACTTCAACGCATTCGACAGGAGGTTGAGGACGATTTGTTTCACCTTCTGCCGGTCACTGTACACCGCCGGCACGCGCGGGCCGAGGTGGGCGCTCACCGTCAGCTTGCTGCGCGCGATGATGGGGTCCATCTCCGCCATCACCTCCTGGAGCAGCTCCGGGATGCCGAAGTCCGACAGGTTCAAGGGCATGCGGCCCGCTTCGATGCGGGTGATGTCCAGAATCTCGTTGATGACCTCCAGCAGGTGTCTGCCGTTGGAGTCGATGCGCGTGAGGTTCCGCTTCTGCGCCGGGTTCAGTTCGCCGGACACGCCCTGCAGCAGCATGTTCGTGTAGCCGAGGATGGCGTTGAGCGGCGTGCGGAACTCGTGGGACATGTTGGCCAGGAACTGGGACTTGGCCGCGCTGGCCTGCTCCACCTGGATGGCCTGCCGGCGCAGCATCTCGTTCTGTTCGGCCAGCTCCGCGGTGGCGGCCTGCACGCGCGCCTCCAGGTGGACGGAACCTTCCTTCACCCGCTCCAACAGCCGCGCCTTCTCCAGCGCCTCGCTGCGGTCGTGGAAGAGGGTGACGATGCCCGTCAGCTCACCGGAGTCACCCAGGACCTTGCTGGCCACGGCCTCCATGGGGAGCGTGGCGCCCGTGGCCGGGTCCACCAGCCCGAGCTGTCCGCGCCAGCGGGGCCGGCCTTCCGCGTCCAGCAGGTTGGCGAGGAACGACGAGAAGCTCGCGTTGTTGGAGCGCAGCCGCCGCAGCGCCGCCTCCCCGCTGTCGGGGTGCGTGGCGAAGAGCTTCTCCGCCGGGCCGTTCATCATCACCATGCCGCCCGCCGGGTCGGACAGGATGAGGGGGTCCGGCACGGAGTCCAGCACCCGGTCCAGTCGGTGACGCTCGCTGCGGGCCTCCCGCTCCGTGTCGCGCAGGCGCCGGTAGCTCTCACCCAGCGCCTGGGTGGCGCGGCCCAGGTCCGTCACGTTGCGCAGCACGCTCACCAGCGACTCGCGGCCATCCGGCCCGAGAACGGGGGTGCTGAGGACCTCGAAGAGCAGGTCGATTCCCTCCACCGGGTCCACCAGCGGGACTTCCCGGCGGCGCACGGTGGACGTGTCACCGCTGGCGAAGCTGGCCAGCGCGGAGGAGAACACCTGCCGGTTGAGCTCCGTCGCCCGGCGGCGGCCTTCGCTCGCATCCGGACCGGCCACCAGCAGCACCTCCGCGCGGGTGTTGGCGATGTGGGGCCGTCCCTCCAGGTCCGTCAGCAGCACGGGGTCCGCCACGGTGTCGATGATGCGACGGAGCAGCGCTCCGCCCGCGACTTCGCGGCCCTCCGTGGGCAGCATGGCGGCCAGCCGGGGGCCGACGTGCGCGCTCACCCAGGCTGCGTCCGGCGTCAGCGTGGGGCCGTCCGCGGACAGCAGCAGCAGGCCCGCGGCGGGCGCTCCAGGACGGCTCAGGGGCACCGCGATGCACCCCACGGCTGGAAGTGGGGCGCAGGGGGCGGCGAAGAAGCGAGGCGCACCCTGCGTCAGCGCCTCCGCCAGGGGATGGGAGGCCTCACCGGGCTGGAACGCCAGGGCGTCACGCTGGGCCTCGGAGAGGTTCTGGGCCGCGAGGCAGACCCACCTTTCCGTGCCGCTGTCGCGCGCGAGGCAGGCCGCGACGTCCGACGGCCGCTCGCGGGTGAGCCACGCCACCACGTGCTGCGCGCACAGACGTGGCTCGTCACAGGCGAGCAGGTGCTCGGCCAGGGCGAGCCGTGCTTCGACGTCTGGCTCGGGGGTTGGGGTGGGCCTGTCTC
>NZ_JABFNS010000065.1 GCF_013116825.1 Myxococcus xanthus | reverse complement strand
GGGGACGAGGGGCCGCGGCCTGGGGCGCGGCGCTGGTCTCCACGGCGAGGGGCTCTTGCGCGACGGAGCGCGCCAACCGCTCCACCATGTCCGTGGTGAGCGACTCCTCTTCCATGGCCGCGGCGGGCGGCGGTGGCGGCGGGGCCACCTGGGCTTCCGGATCCAACGCCGCCGCGAGCTTCGCGAAGCGCAGGGCCAGGGGCTGGCGGTAGATGGTGGAGACCCACTCGCGGACGCGCACCTCGGTGGCCACCCAGAGCTCGAGCGGCTTGCCCAGGAGGAAGCCGACCTCGTCGAGCTCCTTCTTGGGCACCGGGTAGCCGCTGGCGACGTGCAGCGTGTTGCCGTCCAGGGACAGAGGGACGACGCACAGGCGCTCGGCGATTTTGGGCGGGATGAAGGAGGCGACTTCGGGATTGGGCTCGAAGTCCATCAGGTTCACCGGCATGAAGCCGGAGACCTCTCCGAGCATCGCGAGCACGTCCGCCTCGCTGGCGACGCCCTGCTCCAACAGCACGGAGTCCACCTGCCCGCCCAGGGTCTGGTGCTGACGCAGCACCTCCCCCGCCCTCTCCTGCGTGAGAAGCATGCGTGAGACGAGGAACTGGGCGAGACGGGCGGGCATGTAGGACGCGGCATCTTACGGCCGCGGCCGCAAGGCACAATGAGCCGGTGGTTCAGCTCGGTTGAACGACGAAGGTGGACGTCAGCTTGTCATGAAGCGTCTGCCCGCGCCGGTCGAAAAGCGCCATCCAGAAGCCACCGAGGAAGAAGACGAAGGACACGCCGGAAAGCAGGGCGCGCACGATGGCTCGTCCCGGTGCCGGGGCGATCCCATGTGTGTCCACCAGCCGCAGCCCCAGGAGCAGCCGTCCGAGCGTCCGGCCATTCCAGAGGAAGGCAGCCACCGCGCAGTATACGAGCGCGAGCACCAGAACGAGGAAAAACCCGGGCAGGAGGATGGTGTGGAAGGCGCGCAGCCAGGCCACGAAGGCATCGAACCCCGTCAGCCCCGCTTCCGGCGTCTTCAGCCCCGTCACCGACGAGGCCAGGGTGAGGTAGAGCGCCGCCACGCCGGCGATGGCCGCCGTGTCGATGGTGAAGGAGAGCAGCCGCCGCCACAGGGCGGCTGGACGGGCGCGCACTTCCGTGACGCCCGAGGCGGACTTGACCTGGGCCTTGGACGGGGGCGCCTTGATGGCCTCGGAGCGCGCCACCCCCACGGACACGCCGGGGAGGAGCGGCTCCATGTTCGGCAGGGCCGAAGGGGCCGCGGCCGGGGACTCCATCGCCGGGAGACCCGTGGAGGCGGCTTCCGCGTGCTCCATGCGAGGCAGTCCGGAAGTGGACGCGGCGGGAGGCGCCGCCTGCTCCATGCGGGGCAGGCCCGCGGGAGGTGCCGCCTGCTCCATGCGGGGCAGGCCAACGGGCGCAATCGCAGGAGCCGCCAGCTGTGCCGGGGCCTGCGGGCGCGGCGCGGGCGCCACCGGCGGCGTTCCATAGGCCGGCGTCATGGGAGAACCCGTCGCGGGCTGGGGCTGAGCGGCGCGAGGCGCGGCGGCGCCTGGCTGAGGCGGGCGCGGCGCGGCGTGAGGCAGCGCGGCTCCCGCATGCGGGGGTGCAGCGCCAGGCTGCGCGGCCCGAGGTGCGGCCTGCTGAGGCGCGGCGGCACCCGGCTGCGCGGCGTGGGGCAGTGCGGCACCGGCCTGCTGAGGCGCGGCGGCACCGGGATGCGCGGCGCGGAGGGCGGCGGCACTTGGCTGCGCGGCACCGACCTGCTGAGGCGCGGCGGCACCGGGCTGCGCGGCGCGGGGCGCGGCCTGCTGCTGGGCGGCGGCCCAAGGCACAGCGGCACCCGGCTGGGCGGCACCGGCCTGCTGGGGGGCGGCCCCCGGCTGCGCGGCGCGGAGGGCGGCGGCGCGTGCTGCGCCAGGTCGGCGAACGCGGGCGTGCCCGGGAGCGTCGATAGCTCTTCCTCGCGTTGCTCCGTGCGGCGGTCGATGCGGATGTCGCGATCGAGGAGGCTGGGCACTCCGGGTGAGCGGACAGTGACGGTGTCGCAGGCCGCGCACTCACCCACGGGTGGAAGCATGGCACCGCACTTCAAGCACTTGGACAACGGACTCCTCCCGGCTGGACGACTGCTACATGAAAAGACAGCCATGAGCCGGGGGCAAGAAAAGTGCGAGCCCCCGAGGTCCCTTGCTCGAAGGACCGTCAGGGGCTCATCACCGTGTCATGCGCGTATCCCAAGGGGGGACGTCGCGTGGAGAGTCCTTCACTCTCAGGCATGTACCCGTCGCCGTCCGGCCGCGCCCACCAGCAGGAGCACGACGATTGCGCCAATCACCGACATGATGATGCCTGCAGGCCTCAGCTCGAAGAGCCGACCATCACGCTGGAACAGCGAACCGACAAGGCCGCCCACGAGCGAACCGACCATGCCGAGCAAGGTCGTTGCGATGAGCCCCATGCTCTGCTTCCCGGGGAGGATGGCGCGGGCGATGAGACCCGCGATGAGGCCGATAACGATGAATGCGATGATCCCCATGAGTGTCTCTCCTGTGTTGAGGGTCCCCCTGAGGTCCCCTACGGCAGAAACGTAGGAATCATCTTCGGACAGTGTGAACCGCCCGCTCCGAGCGGTCGGCTGCCCCCCTGCTACCCGAGTTCGCCGTCCAGGTGCATCATCACCGCCAGCGCCGCGAGCGCCGCCGTCTCGGTACGGAGGATGCGTTTGCCCAGGGTGACTGGTCGCGCGCCCAGGGCCATCAGGGCATCCACTTCTTCACGCGCAAGCCCCCCTTCGGGGCCAATCACCAGTGCCATGGCGGTGCCCGCGCCCGCGGCCCGGAACGCTTCGCCCAAGGGCACGGCCGACTCTTCCTCGTCTAGCACGAGCAGCACGGTGCCCGCGGTCAGCGAGCGAGCCGCATCCAGCAGTGGGGCAGGCGTGGCCACGCGTGGCACGTCGTCCCTGCGGCACTGCCGAGCGGCCTCCTCGACAATCTTCGTCCACCGGGAGGTGCGCTCCTCCGCGCGCTTGGGCTCGAGCTTCACGACACTCCGCGCCGTGGCCACGGGGTGGAAGGCGGTGGCGCCCAGCTCGGTGCCCTTCTGGAGCACCAGCTCCAGCTTGTCGCCCTTGGGCAGGCCCTGAAGGATGCTGACCTCGCGGCGCGGGGGGGCCACGCGCGCGGCGCCCAACGTCACGCGCACGACATCGGGCGTGACGTGGGCCACGCGGGCCTCGAAGGCCCGGCCCTTCCCGTCGAAGACCTCCAGCGCGTCGCCTTCCTCCAGCCGCAGGACATGCAGGAGGTAGTGACGGCGCTCGCCGGTCAGCTCCACTTCGGCGGGAGCGGGCTCGGGCAACGGGGCGAAGAGGCGGACCAAGGCGATTTCTCCAGAGCGCGGGGGGGATGGACTCTGACCCTGGGGACCACCGACTTCAAGGTGTCAGGTTGGCAGACAGTTGCTCCGTGCGCGTCCTGGCGTGTGCAAAAGATGCGCTGACTGCGGAAGCCCAGGGTCCTCGCTGTTTGTGGGGGAGTTGAGGCACGATAGCGGGCAGTGCTCGTCACCATGCGCCGCAGCGACAAAGCCACATCACACTCCAACGAAGATGTGGTGCTGGCAACCAGCTCGCTTCAGGGCGAGCGCCGGGTGGCCATCGTCCGCGTCCTGGTGGTGTTGCTGATGGCGGTCAGCCAGGTCGTCATCGCCTGGGGCGGAGGGGAGACGTACTCGGCACCGGTGGATGGCGTGCGCCTGCAGGCGATGGCCGCGTACGTGCTCTTCTCCGTCGTCGCCATCGCCGTGCTGCTGCTCCAGAAGCCGCACCCGAAGCGGGCCCGGTGGCTGCCCGTGCCCACGACGCTGGCGGACACCAGCTTCTTCTCATTCATGGCGTGGCACACCTGGCGCATCTCCGGCGTCTACGATGCTGGCATGTTGTGCGCCAGCCTGGGCATGGTGCTGGCGTTCTCCGTGGTGCGGTACTCGTGGTGGCACGTGCTGTTGTCCACGGTGCTGTCCAGCGGCGCCTACGCGCTGCTCGCGTGGATGACGGGGCACGGCTCGGTGGCGCGCACCAGCTTCGTCCTCATCTGCTACGCCGCCTTGGGCGCGCTCATCGCGCTGACGAACTCGGAAGTGGGCGGCATGTTCCTCAACTTGCGGCGCCGCGACGGCCTGTCCCGCTTCCTGCCCCGCCAGGTGGTGGAGCGGGTGATGCAATTGGGGGATGCCTCCCTCCAGCCGGTGCAGCGCGACGTCACCATCCTCTTCAGCGACATCCGCGACTTCACCACCCTGAGCGAGACGCTGGACCCGGGCCAGGTGCTGGAGCTGCTGGACGACTACTTCGGGCACATGGCCCACATCGTCATGGCGCGCCACGGCATCGTGAACAAGTTCCTGGGCGACGGGATGCTCGCGTGCTGGGGCGTTCCGGATGCGCGCGAGAACCACGCGGAGCTGGCCATGCGGGCGGCGCTCGACATGCGCGCCAAGCTGGAGGACATCAACGCCCAGCGCGTGCAGCGAGGCCTGCCGCCGCTGCGCATCGGCATCGGGCTGCACACCGGCATGGTGGCGGCGGGCATGCTCGGCGGCGCCGAGCAGTACGAGTACACCGTCATCGGTGACGCGGTGAACCTGGCGTCTCGCGTGGAGGGCCTCACCAAGTCCCACGGCGTGGACATCCTGGTGAGCGAGCGGACGTGGCAGATGAGCGGCGGGCATTTCACGGGCGAGCGCCTGGGTGAAGCGCACGTGAAGGGCCGGCGGGAGTCCGTGGTCGTCTACTCCCTGCACGGCCCGCGCACCCATGAGGACATCCCGCCCGTGCTCAAGGCCGCGGCGGGCACGTAGCGCCTCGCCGCGGCTTGGGTGCTCAGGCGGGCTGTGACACGGCGGGGCCCGACATCACCTCGGCCCGCAGCGTCTGCTTCATGCCCAGCGAGAACAGGGCCACGGTGAGCAGGTACACGGGCTCGATGAAGAAGAGCAGGGGGCCGCCCAGGGACAGGCCATGCGTCTTCTTCTCGAAGACGACGTGCGCGCCGACGACGAGCGCGAAGCGCACGGCCATGACGCCCACCGCCACCGCGGCGGCGGTGCCCACAGGAAACCTCGCGACGACGGCCTCCGCGGCGAGCAGCGTGGGCGCCAGGGGCAGCGCCATCAGCAGCCCCGCCGTCCACTCCAGGGAGACGGCGTAGAGGACCACCGCGAGCAGCAGCACGTGCGCCGCCGTGAGCACTGTGTCACCCACGGGCAGCCGGACGAGGCTGAGCGGGACGAGCAACGCGAAGATGAACATGTAGGCCCCCACGAAGTGCACGGCGCGGCTGACGCCGTTCTCATGCAGGGGCAACCAGACGCGCAGCTTGTCGGCGAAGCTCGTCATGGCGTGGGACTACGCGCGGACCGGCGTGGTGGCGGCCTGCTGCTGCGGCTTGAGGACGTAGTCGCCCAGGAGCACCGCGACGAAGAAGAGCGGGCCCACCAGCGCGTGCACCAGGTTGGTGAGGAAGGAAGGCGACTTCTTCTCCCACACGCTGTGTCCGGCCAGTTGCACCAGCCACGCGAACGCGGCCATGACCACCACGCTCCACGTGGGCATCAGCCGGCCCACCGGGAAGCACGCGGCCATGAAGAGCACCACGATGATGCCCAGCTTCACGTCGGCGCGCAGGTACCAGACGGCAGCCAGGGCCAACACCACCATGCCCAGCGTCAGCGAGCCGCCGGGAATCGCGGGCACCGCCAGCAGGTGCACCCAGTCCAGCATCGCGACGATGTGGAGCACGATGAGCGGGATGGCGATTTTGTGCGTCAGCCGGTTCGTCGGGTGCTGATGCGAGGAGTAGTACTCGTCGAAGAGGGCGACGACATGGGGCTTGAGCATGCGTCCTCCGGAAGCGAAGGGGTGTGGATGCTCCGCAGCGTAGGGGAAGTGGCGCCGGGTTTCCTGGCCGCGGGCGCCAATCTCCTGGCAGCGCACGCCATCCGGGCTCAGCCCGCTTCCGGCCTTTCCCGCCAGACGCGGGGCGTCATGCCCGTCCACCGCTTGAAGGCGCGGTCGAAGGTGCTCAGCTCCGAGTACCCCAGAAGGAAGGCCACCTCACTGACCCCCAGGTGCGCGTCCCTCAGGTAGTCGAAGGCCAGCTTGCGGCGCACTGCGTCGACCTCGTCCTGGAAGGACGTGGCGTGCTCGGCGAGCCGGCGCTGGAGGGTGCGGGGGCTGACGTGGAGTTGCCGGGCCACGTCGCCCATCTGCGGGGCTCCGTCGCGCAGGGCGTCGCGGAGGGCGTCGCGGACCTGTTGCAGGAAGGGGGGCGTGGGGGGCGCCGCCGGTGGCTCGGCGGCGGGGGTGCCTGCGGCCCGCTCCAGGACGGACAGGAGGACGGGGTCCGCGTCCACCACGCGCAGCGCCAGCGTGGCCGCGTCCAGCGTCAGGGCGTTGCGGCCCGCGTCGAACGCCGGGGTGACACCAAAGTGCTGCTCGAGCGGGCGGAGGTCCGCGGGGGCGGGGTGGGCGAAGGAGACGTGGCGCGGATTCCACGGGTGTTCGGTGAGCTGGCGCCCGACATGGACGAAGAGGGCCAGCCCGAACTCGCTGGCGTGGCGGCCGTAGGCGAGGGGCTCGCCGGGGATGCCGTAGACGAAGGTGCCGCTGCCGTCCGGTGCGTCCTGGAAGGAGGCGCGCCAGGCGGGCTCCAGCAGCGCCAGGTACCGGGCCAGCGCGCGGAAGGTGTCGCGGACGGTGGGGGAGGCCCGGGCGATGTACTCCACCAGTCCGTAGTTTCCGCGCGGGACTCGCTGCGCCACGTGCAAGCCGAGGAAGGCGTCTCCGGACAGGGCCTCGGCCGCGTCGAGGAAGGCGTGCAGGGTGGCCAGCGGGAGGGTGACTTCGGGCAGCGCGCTCGCGTTGGCGGGCAGCCCGAAGCGCTCCACCAGCGGGGACGGGTCGCGCCCCGTCGCGCGCAGGTAGGCGAGCATCGGCCCCACGAGCTGGGAGCGGACGTCGGTTGGTGGCCGGGAAGGGGGCTGCATCTCCACGCGGGCGCGACGCTACCGTGTCTCAAGCGCGGGGCCCACCACCCTGGAGAGGCGCTGGGCGGTGCGGGCATGCCTAGAGTGGGGGCATGGACAATCTGGCTCACTCGCTCGTCGGTGCGTGGATGGCGGAGGCGGGGCTGAAGCGCACCACGCCGCTGGCCACCGCGACGCTCGTCATCGGCGCCAACCTGCCGGATGTCGATGGCCTCGTCACCCTGGCGGGCTCGGATGCGTCGCTCTACTGGCGCCGGGGCTGGACGCACGGGGTGCTCGCCCTGGCCCTGTGGCCCTTCGTCCTCACCGGGTTGATGCTGTTCTGGGACCGGTACGTTCGAAGGCGCAAGCATCCGGACCTGCCGCCGGCTCGCTTCGGACCGTTGCTGATGCTGTCCACGTTGTCGGTGCTGAGCCACCCCGCGCTGGACTGGCTCAACACGTATGGCGTCCGGCTGCTGATGCCCTTTGACGGGACGTGGTTCTACGGCGACGCGCTCTTCATCATCGACCCGTGGGTGTGGCTGCTCGCGGGCGCCGCCGTCATCATGGCGGATGCGCGCACGCGCAGGTCCGCCGCGGGGTGGGTGGTGCTCGGCGTGGCCTCCACCGCGCTCATCATGGTTCCCGCGTTCGTCCCGTGGCCCGCGAAGGTGATGTGGGCCGCGGGCGTGGTCGCCATCCTCTGGTTGCGGCTGCGTGGGACCCACGTCCTCTCCGCGCAGCGTGTGGCCCGGGTCTGCGGCGTGGGCCTGTTGCTCTACCTGGGAGCCATCTTCCTGGGCTCGCAGGTGGCCGCGCCGCGTGCGCTGGAATGGCTTCGCTCGCAGAACCTCCCCGTGGAGCGCGCCATCGCGGGACCGCTGCCGGCCAACCCCTTCGTG
The DNA here is from genome assembly GCF_013116825.1 of Myxococcus xanthus. Lineage (GTDB taxonomy): Bacteria > Myxococcota > Myxococcia > Myxococcales > Myxococcaceae > Myxococcus > Myxococcus xanthus_B. The sequence goes on along the minus strand of NZ_JABFNS010000065.1, from coordinate 39,708 downwards.
CGGGACATCATCGCCTTGGGGCCGGACCGCTACCACTTCGTCCGAGCCGACTTCCTGGCGGACGACGCGGGCCGCTTCCGCATCAGTGACGCCAGCGTGCCGCGTGAAGCCCAGCCCGGGCCTGTCATCCAGGCCGCGCTGTCGGCGCCGCAGATTCGAGGGCTGGCCAACTGGCTGCGCCTGCCCACGTATCAGGTGGATGAGCGCGCCGATGGATGGCGCGTCACCATCCGCGACGTCCGTTACTCCCGGATGCAGAGCGGCGGCTTGGGCACGGCGGTGGTGGTGCTGGATGGTGCGCTGCGCCCCGTCCGGGTCGAACGGCCGTAAGGGCATGTCCTCCGCTGCTCGCGATGCCGGGCGGGAGGTGGGGCCGGTGTCAAGGCAGGCGCCTGCGAGCGATGCCTGGCACCCCAGGGCCGCCGTCCCCGTGCATTCCTCACGGGGACGGCGCCACGCACTTCAGCGCTGCAGGTCGATGCGCACCCATTCGCCCTGGGTGGCGCCGGTCAGCACGGTGAGGCCCAGGTTGCGGTAGGCGGCTTCCACGTCCGCGCGCTGGTGGGAGAGCACGCCGGCCAGCACGAGCCGGTCCTTCGTCTTCGCCACAATCAGCGGGGCCAGCTCGATGAGCGTGTTGGCCAGGATGTTGGCGAGCACCAGGTCGAAGGTGCCCTCCACCTGGGTCAGCTCCTTGCCGGAGACCTCGATGTCCGGCGTGCCGTTCTCCGTCTGGTTCTCCTGCGCCAGCTCCACGGAGATGGGGTCGTTGTCGGTGGCCACGGTCCGGCCCGCGCCCAGCTTCTTCGCGGCGATGGCCAGCACGCCCGTGCCGGTGCCCACGTCCAGGACCGAGGCGCCCGGGTGTTCGGCCATGTACGCGTCCACCGCGGCCAGGCACAGGGACGTCGTCGGGTGGTCGCCGGTGCCAAAGGCCATCTTCGGCTCAATCACGAGCTGCACGGTGCCCGCGGGTGCGTTCGCCTTGTCCCATGGAGGACCGACCCACAACCTGCCCACATGCACGGACTTGATGAGCGACTTCCACTCGTTGCTCCAGTCCTGCTGGGGCTGCTCATCCAATGTGAGCTTCGCCTCGGGGAAGGACGCGGCCACCTCGTCACGGGCGGACTCGGCCGTGTCGCGCTCGTCGAAGTAGCCGATGATGATGGCCTCGCCAGGGTTCGGTCCGCGCACGCCCGGCATGAGGGGCGCTTCGCGGTCCCGCACTTCGAGGCCCAGCGCGCCCGACTCGTGGAGGAGGTCCTGTACGGCCTCGGACGCTTCCTCGGGCAACTCCACTGTGAGTGACAGATAGGTCTGGGACATGCGGGCCCTTTAATCCCAGCGTGGCTAGCGTGGAAGCGCCGTGAGACGCCTCATTCGCTGGTGGCCCCTGATTGGCCTGACTGCCTGCTCGGGTCCGGACGCGCCGGATGCCGCGGTCTGTCGGGATGTCGTCGTCCGGCTTTGCCGGTCGGCGGTAGCCTGTCCCGGCGTGGCGGTGCAGCTTGACCTGGGGCTGGGCTGCGAGGCCACCCTCCTCCAGCGGACGGGCTGCGAGGGCGACGCCTTTGCCTTCGCATCTCCTTCGCGGGAGCGCGTCCTGGAGTGCCGCGAGCCTCTGCTCAGCTGGGGCATGTCCACGGACCACCCCCCGACCTGTGCGGACGCGACGCGGTTTCTCACCGAGTGCCCGGACGTCGCAGGCTTCTTCCGGGAGGGCCAACCATGAAGCGTCTGGGGGCGGCGGTGTTGGTGATGGCGGTGGGGTGCGCGCCGCTGGACGTGGAGCGGAGGACGGAGCGCGGGCCGCTCTTGCGGACCTACTCCCAGGAGAAGGCGCTGAACGAGCGCATCCCCTTCGCCACGACGCAGGTGCAGTGGCCCCAGCTCACGCTGGCGTTCTCCTCGTCGGACATCTGCCGCACCGAGCAGCATGGGGAGTACGCGGAGGACATCATCTCCACGCACAGCAACACGGGCGCGGCGGCGGCGGTGAGCACCGGAGGCCTTCTCACGGTGCTGGGCGGGACGCTGCTGGTGGGGCGCACGCTTTTCTCGGACACGCCGAACCGCTCCGCCATCGATGAGCAGGGCCGTTACGGCGCTTCCAGCCGCGACGTCGCCACGGGGTGGGGGTTGGGGCTGCTCATCGCCGGTGTGCCCGCGGTGGTGGCTGGCATTGTTCAGCTCTCCCGCAGCGGCGAGACGCGGGAGACGCGCAAGACAGATGAGCTGCTGTCCTTGCGAGAGGTGCCCTGCCTGCCCAAACCCGTGGACGGCGTGGTGGAGCTGGCGGGAGGACCGGGCCCGCAGCCTCCGCCCCGGCTCACCCTCAACGGGGCGCTGGTGCTGACGGCGGACGAGATTCGGCGGCTGTCCTTCGTCGGACTGGCGCTGGATGGTACGCCCGTCACGCTGGAAGAAGAGGACCTGGACCGGCTGGAGACCTTCCGCACCTGCGCGACGCTGCTGGCCACGCCGGTGGACCCGGAGGCGCTGGCCGGAGAGGCGCGCTCACACCCGGACCGGCTGCGGATGAAGCGGGAGCTGGCGCGGGGCTGCACGACGCTTCCGGGCGCTCCGGCACAGCCCCTGCTCGAAGCCATCGAAGGCGCCCTCGGGAGCACCGCCCTCTAGGGGCGGCGTGTCCTCCCGAGGGGCACCGCGTCGCTACGGACCGACGACAGCCAGCGCGCTGCGGTCGAAGTCGATGATTTTGCGCGCCACCTCGCGCACGTCGTCCGCCGTCACCTTGGCGACGTGGTCCGCGTAGTGGAGGAAGTTCTCCAGGCCCAGGCCGTAGCAGGTGTCCAGCGCCAGCAGCGCCGCGCGCGAGCCGTTGCGCTGCAGGCCAATCTCGTGCGTGCCGATGAGGTGCTGCTTGGCGCGCGCCAGCTCCTCGGCGGGGATGGGCTCGTCGCGCACGCGCTCCAGCTCCGCGCGGATGCCGGCCAGCGCCGCGTCCACCTTCTCCGGGCTGGTGCCCATGTACGTGGCGAAGTAGCCCGGATCCACGCCTTCGATGGCGAACGAGCTGACGCTGTACGCCATGGAGCGCTTGTCCCGCAGCTCCACGAAGAGCCGCCCGCCCTGGCCGGACAGCACCGTGGAGAGCACCTCCAGCGCGTGCTGCTGCGGGTCGCCCACGCGGATGCCCGGGAAGCCGAGCACCAGGTGCGCCTGGGCCCGCGCCAGCACCTTCTTCGCCTCGCGAGGCCCCTCCAGGGGCGCCTCCAGCGACACCTTCGGCGGCGGGGCCGCCTTGCCGCGCGACGCGCCGAAGTACTCGCGCGCCAGGGCCATCACCTCGTCCACCTTCACGTCGCCCACCACGCTGAGCGTCAGCTGCGACGGGTCCATGTGCGCCGCGTGCCACGCGCGCAGCAGCTCCGGCGTCAGCTTCTCCACGGACGCCTGCTCACCCGTGGTGGGCATCCGGTAGGGGTGCGTGCGGTAGATGGTCTTGCTGAACAGGTCGAAGGCCACGCTGGACGGCTTGTCCTCGCGCGTGAGGATGTCCTGGAGCAGCAGCGTGCGCTCGCGGGCGACCTCGGCCTCCGGGAACGAGGGATTGAGCAGGCAGTCCGCGAAGAGGCGGAAGGCCGGCTCGAAGTGGCGCGACAGGAACTCACCGCGCAGGCCCACCGAGTTGCGCCCACCCTGGCCACCCAGGCTGCCCGCGTACGCGTCGATGAGGTCGGAGACCTCCTCCGCGTCGTGCGTCGGCGTCCCCCGCGTGATGCTGCGGGTGAGCAGCGTGGTGATGCCGTTGTCCTCCGGCGTCTCGTAGCGCAGACCGCCCGCGAAGGCGGCGCGGATGGCGAACAGCGGCACCGCGGGCTCCACGCGCACGACAATCGTCGCGCCCGACGGCAGCTTCTCCGTGATGATGTCGCTGGGGCCAGCGCTCGTGCCCTTCAGGATGCGCACCGGCGAGTCACTCACGGCCACCTTGCGCGGCTTGCGCTCGGGCGGCGCCGCGGCGGGCGCGCGGTCCACGGCATCCAGCACCTCGTGCACCTGCGCCTCCGTCAGCGGCGTGCCCTCCGGCAGCAGGCCGGTGACGACGGCGCGGTCGAAGCGCAGGTAGCGCTCGGCGGCGGCGCGCAGGTGCTCGGGCGTGAGGTTGCGCACGGCCTCGTAGTAGCGGGCCTCCGCCTCCAGGCTGCCCATGCCGGACTGGTAGAAGCCCATCTTCCGGGCCACGCCCTGCACCGTCTCGCGCTGGTACACGGCCTCCGCTTCCACCAGCGCCTTGGCCGTGGCCAGCTCCTCCGCCGTCACCGGCGTGGCGCGCAGCGTGGCCAGCCCCCGCGCCGTCTCCTCCAGCGCTCGGACGGCGTTGGCGGGCTGGAGCGTCAGCGACGCGGAGAAGAGGCCCGGGTCCGTGGGCGTATACGCGAAGGTGTGGATGTCGTTGACCAGGTTGTGGCGGCGCTTCACCTCGCGCACCAGCCGGGACGCGTCCCCCTGGCCGGCAATCATCGCCAGCACGTCCAGCGCGGGCACGTCCTCGTGGTCCGCCTGGGGAATCCCGAAGGCCAGGTGGAGGTAGGCCTCCTTCACCTCGTCCGGGCGCAGCAGGATGCGTCGGCCCGTGGCCACGGGCTCCGGGGCGCGCGCTACCCGGCCCTCATACGGCCGGCCCCAGTCGCCGCCGAAGATGTCGTCCACCCACTCGCGCAGGTCCGCCTCGCGCAAGTCTCCCGCCACCGACAGCACCAGGTTCTTGGGTGTGTAGTGGCGGTGGTAGAACTCCAGCACCTTCTCCCGCGTGAAGCTGCGCACGCTCTCGTCGGTGCCGATGACGGGCAGCCGGTAGGGGTGCACCTGGTAGGCGGTGGAGAAGAGGTCACGCGAGGCGCGGCGGGACGGCGTGTCCTGGCTGCGCTTGATTTCCTCGCACACCACCTCGATTTCGCGCGACAGCTCGCCCGCGTCGAAGGCCGACCGGCGCACCGCATCGCCCAGGATGTCCAGGCCCATCCGGGCGAACTGGCTGGCGATGACGATGTGGTAGACGGTCTGGTCGTAGGAGGTCCAGGCGTTGATTTCGCCGCCATGGGACTCCACGTCCCGGGCGACCTCACCGGGGCCGCGCCGCTCGGTGCCCTTGAAGAGCATGTGCTCGTGCAGGTGGGCCAGTCCTGCCTGGTCCGGCCGCTCATCGGCGCTCCCGGCCTTGACCCAGACCTGGAAGGCCGCGACCTTGGCGGCGTGCTGCTCCTCGAAGACGACGGTAAGCCCGTTGGGTAGCGCGTAGCGGATGGCCATAGAAACTTCCGAAGCTGTCACCGGCCCACCGAGAGGGCAAGGCGAGGTGTGATGTTTTCCCTCACTGGCTAACGCCCGGGGGCCTCGGCGTCGAGGGGACTGTACGGCTGCCGTCCGACCGGATGGACGGACTTCGGACGCGCACATGCCCACGCGTCTCTGGTCGTGAGCCCGTTCGGGGGGTAACCTGCGCCCGCCCATGCCGTCACCTCCGGAAGAGGTGGATCCGCTCGCGGACCTGCGCGAAAGCCTGGACCTGGAAGACACCGGTGCCTCGGTGGCCCCCGCCGCCCCCGCTCCCGTGGCCTCCAAGCCCTTGCCAAAGCCACCGCCCTCGGCTCCACCGCCCGCCGCTCCGCCTCCGTTGCCGCCGCGCCGTCCGGCCGCCCCCCTGGCCGCCGTGCCCAAGGGCACGGGAGCGCCCGCGTCCCCGAAGGCGCCCGCGTCCCCGGCTGCCGCTGCTGCGGCCCCCGCCGCCCGCGCCGCGCGGGCCCCGGGGAATGATCCATTCGGTGAGCCGCCCGAAATCCGGATGCCCATGGGCGGCTCGCCCGAGGACAAGCTGGAGTACTTCCGGGCCGTGGTCCGCCAGAAGACGGAGACCCTGGCGCGGGCCCGGACGCTGTACGCGGAGCGCGACGGCGAACTCAACGGCGTGAAGCAGTCGCTGACGCTGGCGCGCAAGGAGCTGGCGGAGTCGAAGGCCAGTGTCTCCGCCTTCCAGGAGGAGCTGGCCCGGGCGGAGGCGGAGTCCCGGTCGCGGCTCGTCAGCCTCCAGGAAGAGCTCTCCGCGGTGGAGGCGGACCGCAAGGACCTGTCTCGCGCGCTGGCGGAGGTCGAATCCGACGTGCCGCGCCTGACGACGGAGCTCCAGGAGGAGCGCGAGGCCCGTGGCGCCGTGGCCGAGGAGCTGATTGGCGCGAAGGAAGCGCTGTCGCTGGCCCAGGACCGCGTGGCGGAGCTGGCCGCGGAGAAGTCCGAGGCCCAGGGCGCCCTGGAGGCCGTCCAGGAGCAGTACCAGCAGGCCATCGCCGACGTGGAGCGGCTCACCACCGAGCTGGAGGCGGCGTCGGCGGAGAAGGACTCGCTGAGCCTGCGCTCCGCGCAGCTGGAGGCCGCGCTGGCGGAGGCCCAGTCAGGGCTGAGCGCGCTGGAGAGCGAGAGCGACTGGTCCAAGAGCTCGCTGGAGGAGGCCCAGGGCCGCGCGGGCACGCTGGAGGCCGAGCGCGACGAAGCGCGCAAGCAGCTGGCGGTGGTGGAGGACGGGCTGCGCACCCTGCAGGAGCAGGTGGCGGAGCTGGAGCGTTCGCTGGCGCTGAAGGACGCCGAAATCGTGGGCCTGCGCGCGGCGCTCACCGCCCGCACCACCGAGGCCGCGGAGCTGCCCGCGCTGCGTCAGGCGCTGGAGGCGCGCACGGCGGAGCTGACCCAGCTCAAGGCGAAGCTGGAGGCGGAGGCGGCCAAGGCCGAGGAGCGCTCGCTGGCCCTGGAAGAAGGGTTGGCACAGGCCAGTGAGCGGGCGCAGCTGGCGGAGGGGGAGGCCGCGGCGCTGAAGGAGGCGCTGGAGGCCGCCGAGGTGGAGCAGGTGTCGTTGCGCGACCGAATGGAAGCGGACGCGGCGGCGCTGGGCGAGGCGGTGCAGCAGGCCGAGACGAAGGTGTCGGAGCTGACGGCGGCGGTGGAGGCCGCGCACGCGGACCATGCGTCGTGGAAGGAGCAGCTCGCCGCGGTGGAGCTGAAGGCGGCCACCAAGGACGCCGAGCGCGTCGGCCTGGCCGCCCGGGTGTCCATGCTGGAGGCGGCGTCCAGCCAGCGCGAGGCGGAGCTGGTGCGGTTGCAAGCCGAGGTGGCGAAGGCCCACGAGGCGCTGGCGCTGGAGCGTACGCGCCGCGAGGCGGCGGAGGTCGAGCGCACCGATGCGGAGGTGAAGGCGGCCCAGGCCGAGGCCCAGGTGGAGTCGCTGACGGTGGGGCAGGGCGGCGCCGAGGCGCAGGTGGCCTCGCTCACCGAGGAGCTGGAGGCCGCGCGCGCCGAGGCGGACAAGGTGGAGCGCCTCCAGGGCCGGCTGAAGATGATGGAGGGGGCCTTGGAAGGCGCGAAGGCCCAGGCCGCGTCGGCCGGCAAGTCGGACGCGGCGCGCGCTGCGACCGAGGCGAAGCTGGCGCGCAGCGAGGCGTCGCTGAAGGCCGAGGCGCAGAAGCGGGCCGACGTGGAGGCCTCGCTGCGAGCGGAGCAGGAGGCACGGCGGGCGCTCGAGGCGAAGCTGGCGGAGCAGCCGGGGGCTCCCTCCCAGAGCGCGGGGGCGCCAGCGGACTGGGAGGCGGAGCGCGAGCAGCTCAAGGCGGACGCGGCCAACCTCAAGCGCAAGCTGGTGGCGGCCGAGGCAGCGCTCGAGAACGCGGCGGGCTACAAGGCGAAGATTGCCCGGCTGGAGGCGCAATTGAAGGGCAAGAGGTAGAGGTTTTCCTTCATGCCTTTCGACGCGCCAGTGGATGCCCTCACGGGAATGCCGGCGGCCCGCTTCGGGCTGTACCTGCATTTCCCGTACTGCCTCGCGAAGTGCCCGTACTGCGACTTCGCGGTGGCGGTGGCGCGGCAGGTGCCGGAGGAGCGCTATGCCCGCGCGGTGCTGGCGGAGCTGGACACCCGGCTGGCCGCCGAGCCCTCGCTCGCGGGGAGGGTGCTCGACTCCATCTTCCTGGGCGGTGGGACGCCGTCCCTGTGGCACCCGCGCTACGTGGCCCAGGTGCTGGACGGCATCGCCGCGAGGCTGCGGGTGGCGCCTGGCGTGGAGGTGTCGCTGGAGGGCAATCCGGAGCGCGCGGACGCGGAGCGCTTCGCGGGCTACCGCGCGGCGGGGGTGAACCGGCTGTCGCTGGGCGTGCAGTCCTTCCAGCCGGAGACGCTCAAGGCGTTGGGGCGCGCGCATGACGCGGCCATGGTGGAAGTGGCCGTGGACGCGGCCCGGCGCGCGGGCTTCCCGGTGGTGGCCATGGACTTCATCTATGGCGTGCACGGGCAGACGGTGGCGCAGGTGGAGGCGGATGCGCGCCGGGCGGTGGCGCTCGCTCCCGAGCACCTGTCCACCTACGCGCTGACGGTGGAGCGCGACGTGCTGGCGGAGGACACGCCCCTGTCGAAGCGGCTCAAGCGCGGCGAGCTGGAGCTGCCGCCCGACGACACCGTGGTCGACATGGCGCGGGTGGTGCGCGAGGTGTACGGGGCGGCGGGGCTGCACCGCTACGAGGTGTCCAACCACGCGCGGCCGGGGTTCAGCTCGCGCCACAACGCGCTGTACTGGACGGGCGGGGAGTACCTGGCGCTGGGCGTGGGGGCCACGGGCATGCTGCTGTCGCCCCAGCCGCACCGGTACGTGAACCTGCGCAGCGCGGAGCGCTACCTCGTGGAAGCGGAGGCGGGGCGGCTGCCAGAGGACGGCCGCGAGCCGCTGAGCCCGGAGGAGCTCTTCGCGGAGCGCCTGGCCATGGGCCTGCGGCTGGTGTCGGGCGTGGACTGGGAGGCCGTCTGCGAGCGATATGGGCAGCCGGTGGAGCCCCGTCGGGCGGAAGTCGCGCGGCTGGTGGCGCACGGCTTCGCGACGCTGCGGGACGGGCGGCTGGCGCTGACGGAGAAGGGCGCGGACGTCCACAGCGCCGTGTGCGCGCGGCTGCTCTAGGCGGCGTCCACCGGAACGGATTTCGAGAGGCGTATGAGCAAGTGGATATTGTGGCTGTTCCTCACCCTGCTGACGGGCAGCCCGCTGCTGTCGCTGGGCCTCATCATCGTCATCATCTTCGTGGCGGACCGCTTCACGTGGCAGGTGCTGCCCAGCCCGGTGCGGATGCTCAAGCGCTTCCAGCGCGCGGGGCAACTGGCGGGCACCATCCTCACCAACCCGCATGAGCGGCGCGCGCGGCACGAACTGGCGGACATCCGCGTGGAGCAGCGCCGCTACGCCGAGGCGGTGGACATCCTCCGGCCCAACCTGGAGGCGGGCGACGAGGACGTGGACACGCTGTACCTGCTGGGCGTGGCCTACCTGGGCGCCGGTGACGCCCAGCGCGGCGAGCTGCTGCTGGACGAGGCGGCGAAGCTGGACGCGGGCCACAAGCTGGGCGCCATCGACCTGGAGCGCGGCCGTTTCCGGCTGAAGCGCGGCGACGTGCCGGGCGCGGTGGAGGCGCTGGAGCGCTACTGCAAGGTGCGACACGGCACGGTGGAAGGCCGCTATCTGCTGGCCAAGGCCCTGAGCCGGGCGGGCCGCGGCGACGACGCGAAGCGGATGCGCGACCTGGCCTGGTCCGAATACGTGGTGGCGCCCCGGTTCCAGCGGCGCCGGGAGCGCAAGTGGGCCTGGCGCGCGCGGCCCAGCCGGCCGTTGATGTACGCGGCGGCCGTGGCCCTGGTGCTGGGCCTGCTGGCGTCCATGTTGCCCCGGTTCGTCATGACCCCAGAGGGACACTACGGCGGCCGCTACGACCATGGCGCGCATGGCGAGCCACCCAGCGCGGTGGGGATGGAGGAGTACCAGGGCGAGTAGCGTTAGGCTCTCGCCCATGTTCCCCACGCCGTCGCAAGTCCTCCGCCAGCGGGAGGGAGTGCTGGCCGATACGCCGTTCCCCCTGCTGCTTCACGCGCTGATGGCGGAGGAGCGCACCTGCACGTTGGAATTGAAGGTGCGCCAGCGGGAGAAGCGCATCGTCTTCGAGGACGGCGCGCCGGTGGCGTGCCAGTCCAACCTCCTCCATGAGACGCTGGGCAAGTACCTGGTGGAGAAGGGCAAGCTGTCGGAGACGGACTACCAGAAGGCGCTGTCGGAGAGCATCTCCGCGGAGGTGCCGCTCAGCGGCCTGCTGGTACAGAAGGGCCTCATCAGTCCCTTCGATTTGTACAAGCAATTGCAGGCGAACCTGGCGCACAAGCTGCTGGACTGCTTCCGCTGGGTGGACGCGAAGTACCGGCTCATCGCCGACGTGGAGCCTCCGGACGCCAGCGTGCGGACGAACACGGGCCAGCTCATCCTCACGGGCGTGGCCAACGTGATGCCTTTCGACGCGGTGGCCACGCACTTCACCTTCACGGACGAGCGCCGCTTCGGGCAGATGCCGGGCTCGGAGGCGGGGCTGAAGCTGTCATCGAAGGACGCGCGGCTGTTCCAGGCGCTCCGGCTGCGGCCCACCTTCGGTGAGCTGATGGAGCGCACCGGCTTCGACACGGAGGGGGGGCTCCGGCGGTTGTACGCGCTGTGCCTGCTGGAGGTCGCGGGCTTCGTGGAGGACGTGGACGCGAAGGCGGCCCGGCTGAGCGCGGGGAAGGGGGCGGCGCCCGCCGCGCCCGAACCGGTGGCGCCTCCGGTGGCGGCGCAATCTCCGCAGGGGACGCCGTTCTCCGACGAGGACGAGGCGGCGCGCGATGCCCTGGTGAGCGCCTTCCTGTCGCACCGGAGCAAGGACCCCTTCGCGCTGCTGGACGTGCCCGAGGACGTGCAGCCGGTGCCGCTGCGCAAGGCCTTCCTGGCCCTGGCGGACCGCTACGCGCCCCTGCGCTTCCACACGCCGGAGCTCCGCGAGAAGGCGGAGGTGCTGCTGGCGGCCCATGCGAAGGCGTTTGGCGCGCTGTCGGACGCGGAGCAGAACCTGCTGTGGCGCAAGCGGCGCGCGGCGCAGCGGGAGAAGGACCGGGGCACGCGGCCCACCACGGCCGAACAGTTCCGCATTCGCACGGACTTGCTGGACGCGACCACGCAGTTCGACGAGGCGAAGCGCCGGCTGGCCGCGCGGAACCACGTGGGGGCCTTCGAGTACTTCGAGTACGCCTGCGACATCGACCCGAAGCCGCTGTACCAGGCCTACCGGGCCTACGCGCGCTATCTGATGAAGCCGGAGGCGCACGGACGGCTGGCGCAGCAGGAGTTGCAGGAGGTGCTGCGCCAGGAGCCCACGCTGGAGGAGGGCTGGGCCTTCCTGGGGGAAGTGGCCCAGGGTGAAGGCCAGTGGGGGCAGGCCGAAGACGCGTTCCGCAGGGCGTTCAAGCTGAACCCGAAGAACCGCCGCTACGTCGAACTCATCCAGGAGATTGTCCGCCGGCGCTAGGCAAGCCCTTGTCTGGCCGCCTGCCTGACAGGGTTTGTCTGGTGTTGGGTTTGGGGCCATTTCCAGTCCCTGCGGGTGGTAATTGTCTGGCGCCCGACATTGGATGTCATTATTTGCGGGCCGGGAGGGGCCTGGGTTTTCCTTTTTGCGGGGGGCGCTAGGTAGTCTTTGGCGCCATGGGCAGCGTTCGTGAGAGGAATCAGTCGGGCCAGGCGGCCGTCGAAGCTGCCATTGTCCTTCCCCTGTTCGTCTTCCTCATCCTGGGCATCCTCCAGCTGGGGCTGATGCACCAGGCCCGGCTGCTGACCAAGTACGCCGCCTACAAGGCTGTGCGGGCTGGGGTGCTGAACAGCGCCAAGGTCGAGGAGATGGAGAAGGCCGCGCTCGCGGTGCTGATGCCGATGCTGAGCGTTCCCGGGCAGCGGGGAGCCTATATCCCCCCGGTGGGAAGCGCGGCGGAGTTCCAGGCCAAGTGGCGTGACGTGTCGGGCAACCAGATTCCCGGTACGTCACTGAAGCACGCGCAGGTCACCGTCTGCGGCCCCACGCGGAGCGACGTCGGCGGAGGTGGGCCGGAGCTGGACTTCGATGACCCCCGGAACACCGCGCCCACGGGCTGGAAGGAGAGCCACCGCACCAAGCTGCGCGTCCAGGTGACGTTCAACTACCGGATGATCATCCCCTTCGCGGACTGGGTCATCTACCAATCCACCCGTGGCCGCGAGCTGCGGAAGGAATTGCGAATGTACCGCAAGCCGACCGACCCAAAGAAGCAGGGTGACAAACCGGACCGCACGGAGTCCCTCCTGGAGCAGGCGGCTGCGCAGAAGGTCTACATCACTCCCATTCGCGCCACCTACACCATGCGGATGCAGTCCAACTTCTTCCTCAACCGGGCAGCCCTCCCAGGGAGCAACGAATGCGTCTTCCCATTCTCCTACAAAGGCAAGGGGCCATGAGGGCCTCGGCCAGGAGACGCGCGCAGCGGGGGCAATCCATTGTCCTGGGAGCGCTGTCCTTCCTGGTGCTCGCGCTGATGGTGACGCTGAGCTTCAACCTCGCGCATGCGCTGCGCCAGAAGATGGGTTTGCAGCAGCACAGCGACGCGTTGGCGTACTCCATGGCGGTCCTGGAGGCGCGGTCGCTCAATTACTATGCAGTCAGCAACCGGGCCATCGCGGCTTCCTACGTCGCGATGAACAGCCTCCACGCATACATGGCGGCGGCGAGTGTGACGGGGTCGATGATGCGGGCCTCGGAGGCGAACTTCAAGGAGTTCGCAAGGCGCGAGAAGATCATGTGCAGTTGCAAGGGCTGCTACGAGCACTGCTTGCACGCCATGGAGGCGTCGAAGATCGCGGCCGAGTTCGCCAACGCGGGCCGTCAGTACGACCAGAAGGTCCGTGCCCTGGAGTCCAGCTTCAACGCCGCGATCCGGGGGCTCGACGTCATGGTGGACAACCTGCATGCCTCTCAGCGCGAGGCGCATTCCCAGACGCTCCAGGCCATCCAGGATGGCCGCAGCCATGGCCTGTCGCTCCTGGCGGACTACACCGCGCCGGACGTCGGGGCGCTGCCGCAAGCCGTGGGGGGGCTCAACGCGAATGAACTCAACTGCGCGGTGGATGGGATGAACTGCCGGGGGAGCGTGGAGAACGCTTCGCCCGAAGCGCTCGCCAGGGTCATGACGGAAATCTCCAACGCCACCCGTTCTGGCTGGCCGGCGGCACGAAAGACCGGAGCGCGCGGGGTTGCCAAGCCCCCGTACCTGCATGACGACGTCATCCGGGACCTTCGGGACATCGCACAGAAGAAGCCGTACACGGTGACCTCCCACGAGGGAACGGCGAAGTCGGTCCAGGACAAGGGGCAGGTCAACGAGGGCGGGATGCAGGACGGTAATCAGGGGACGACGGTCGCCGCGCGAGAGGAAGGGGCGATCCGGAACACCTGGGAGCACCAGCTCACGTCGACCACCGACTACGAGGCGGAAGTCTGGAGCGACGCCAACGGCGGTGACCATACCCCGGGTGGCGCGCACTCGGGCTCGCACAACTTCGAGGGCGTCAACGCCAACGCGTTGTCGGGCTGCGCCCGGTCGGGCAACTGCTTCATGAAGTTCCGAGCCAACCCCTCCTCTGGCAGGGATTGGGGGCAACCGCGCGTGTACAGCTACCTGACGCGGCGACTCCGGGTCGGCGACCCGAGCCGGGCGCCCTGGGAGTTGAACGCGTCGGCTCAGATTCAGCTGGACCATGGCGCGCAGGGGACAGCGACGCTGACGCTCGCGGCGCAGGAGGGCGTGGCGCTCTCCAAGGCGCTCGTCTACTACCACCGCTTCGGCGCGAACGGCTGGCGTGAGGCACCCAACCTCTTCAGTCCCTACTGGCGCGCGAAGCTGCACCCCATCTCAGCCGACGAGGCCGCGGAGGTCCTGGAAGCGGCGGGCAACACGGACGCGTCCCGGCTGGCGCGAGTCCCGGGGGTGTCCCTGTGAAGCGCGCATCCAGGCGAGGTGCCGCGGCCGTGGAGATGGCGGTGTGCATGCTCGTCATCGTCCCCGTGTTCCTCTACTCGCTGTTCCTCTTCGACCTGCTGCGCCACATGTTGGACTCGCAGGAGACCTCCCTGTCCACGGCCTGGGACTACACCGTCCTGGACTATGAGAAGGAGCCCGAGAGCGTCGCGACGGAGGACGGGGGGACGACGACGGAGGCCTTCTCCGGCTTCGAGATGGCGCAGGCCTATTCGCGGTACATGTACTGCGACCACGAGTCGGGTATCGACAGCTACGGCCCAGGAAAGGGTCCGGAGTGCAGCGCTACTCCCGATTCAGAAGACCACCACACGGACGTTGTCGCCCATGCGTGCTGGCTCAATCCTGGCGCACGGCAGGTGTACTGCACCCTGGATGCACAGGCCGTGGGCGCGTACGGAGTCTCACTCCACCAGTCCTTCATGGACACCTTCGGGCGGGGTGGCCTCATCCGGTGTTCCGCGCGCCTGGGCGTCCAGAACTACCTCTTGCCGGAGTCGTTCCTGCCGGAATTCTCCGAGGTGAAGCTGGCCAAGGAGAAGCAGGAGCGGGCCAACGGCATCCACAGAAACGCAACGGGCGAAAATCTCCCGGAGGGCCATGCCCGCGGCGACAACGTCTACCTGCTCCCCTGGGAGCAGATTGCCATCCTCACCGACACCTGGGCGCTCACGGAGCACGCGGACGTGCGGCCGGGCACCGCGGGTGGGCGAGGGATGCACGAGCGCGTCACCCAGCTCTACCAGAACGAGGACAACAGCGGCTTCACCGACATGTCGAGCGCGTCCGAGCGGTTGGTGAACCAGGCCATCAACTCGGGGCTCCTCCATGACAGCCTGAGGCTGGAGTCCCAGAGCTACAGGACGCCTGGGGACGATCCTCGCAATCCCAGCCTCGCCATCAAGCCCGACCAGAGCGGTGACGGCGCCGTGGAGCAAATCGAGCAGCAGGGAGGCCGCCGCCAGGGCTACTTCAGCAACGAGTGGCAGGACTGGGGGCGCAACAACAACCAGCGCACCTACGAGGCGCGTGGCAACTGGTATCTGGGGTGCGCGAGGTCGGAGTCGTGCTGATGCCCGTTGCCGCCTCGCGCCCCGTCGTCCGGATTCCCGCGCTGCTCTTCTCCGTGGCGGTGGTGGGCGGTCTCATCGGCTTCTCATGGGAGCACGCCGTCTACCGGGGCAGCGACAGCCATCAGGAATGGAGCCCGCCGGAGCTGGGCACCGACGTGGAGACATCCTCCCGTGGGTGGGGGCGCACGCCCGCGGAGGAGGCCATCCTCCAGCGGGCACTGGTCCACTTCCCGCCGTACCCCAACGCCACCCGTCCCGAACCGCTCGCCGCCGACTACCTGGGGCCCGGGGCGCCCATGGCGGTGGCGTGGTTCTCCACGCAAGACGCGCCCGCGAAGGTCCTGGAGCACTACACGCAGGCGCTGCTCGCCAAGGGGCTGCCGGTGCTGCACCAACGCCACGGAGAGAAGGGCGGCTACGTGGGCTACTGGAGCGCCGCCACGGAAGAGGTGCGGCTGGTGTCCACACTGGCGCAAGGGGGGGAGACGCTGGTGTTCGTCTCCGCCGGCCAGGTGGGCGCCATGCTGGCGCGGGCGGCGGCCGTGCCTGACTGGCTTCCCGTGCCCGGCGAACTCGCGGAGACGCGCACCGTGAACTTCAACCTGGAGGGCGCCTCGCACCACGTGGTGACGGGCCAGCTCCAGGCGGACTCGCCGGACGCGGCGGCACGGCGCTACGGTGCCCTCTTCCGTGAGCGCGGCTGGCAGGTGGGGACGCTCGCGCCGGTGGCGCCGAACGGCATCGCCTTCGAAGTGCTCAAGGAGTCCGTGAGCGGCCGCGCGGTGCTGCGCGGCCTCTCGCCGGGCCCGGGAGTCGAGGTCCAGCTCACGCTGCTACGCCGGAGCGTTGCCCCATGAGGAAGTCCCTGCGTCCGTCGCGGTCCGCCCGCGGCCAGTCCATGGTGGAGTACGCCATCGTCACCGCGGCCCTGCTGGGCTTCAGCACGATGGGGTGGCCCTTCCTGGTGCAGCTGCTCAACGCGCTGCACCGCTACTTCAACTCCATCTACTACGTCATCCAGGCCCCCATCTGAGGCACGGGGGCCTGGGCGCCCAGGGCTACGGCGTCACCGTGGTGACGAACTCCGCCTTGCCGCCGGAGACCTTGAGCACCACGGCCTCCTTCACCGCGTCGCGGTTGGCGTCCAGGGTGATTCTGCCCGTCACGCCCGGGAACTCCTTCGTCGCGGCAATCGCGTCGCGCAGCGCAGGGCCGCTCAGGTCCGGCGCGCGCTTCATGGCGTCGATGGTCACCCGCGCCGCGTCGTACGCCAGCGCGGCCACGCTGTCCGGCACGCTGCCGTAGGTGGCCTTGTAGCGGGCCAGGAACTTCTGGAGCAGCGGGTCCGGGTTGTCCGGCGAGTAGTGGTTGGCGAAGTAGCTGCCCTCCAGCGCGGAGCCGCCCAGCTCGTACAGCTTGTCGGAGTCCCAGCCGTCGCCGCCGAGCAGCGGCACCTTGAGCCCGATTTCACGCGCCTGCCGCGCGATGATGCCCACGTCCGTGTAGTAGCCAGGGACGAAGACGGCGTCCGGCTTCAGCCGCTTGAGGGACGTCAGCTGCGCGCGGAAGTCCGTGTCGCCCTTGGAGTAGCTCTCGTCGCCCGGCACCTCGCCGCCGAACTCCTTGAACCTGGTGGTGAACACGTCCGCCAGGCCCATGGAGAACGCGCTCTTGTTGTCGCGCAGCACCGCCACGCGGGACAGCTTCAGGTTCTCCCGCGCGAACTTCGCCATGGCGAGCCCCTGGAAGGGGTCGATGAAGCAGACGCGGAAGATGTAGTCGCCCTTCTGCGTCACTTCCGGCGCGGTGGACGTGGGCGTCACCATGGGCACCTTGCCCGCCTGCGCCTTCTCCGCCATGGCCATGGACACCGACGACGCCGCCTCGCCCAGAATCGCCACCACCTTGTCCTGGGTGATGAGGCGCGTCACGGCCTGGGCGCCTTCCTCCGGCCGGCCCTGGCTGTCGTAGACGCGCACCAGGAGCTTCTTGCCCTTCACGCCGCCCGCCTCGTTGGCCTCGTTCAGCGCCAGCTCGATGCCGTTGCGCGCGGACACCCCGAAGGTCGCCTCGCTCCCCGTGAGGCTGCCGACCTCACCCAGCAGAATCGTGTTCGAGTCCACCGGAGCGGCCGGTGCCCCGGTCGCCTGCCCCTCCGGCGAGGGCGCGGCGGGCGCGTTCTTCTTCTCGCAGGCCACCACGGCCAGGGCCAGGGTCGCGAGCAGCATCAGGGGACGGCGCATCGGCAAGGTTCCTCCGGGGGACGGTGGCGTCACCCTATCCCTCTCCCTCCCGCCCTCCAACCAGCGGCGCTTCAGGGACGGATTCAAATTGCAATGTGGACTGAAACGGTCCTGATTACATATGAGGTCCTCGTGGCCCGAGGTTTTTCGGCGCCTGGACCCAGAGAGGAGACACCCGCACCCATGCTCCGGATGAGCAAGATGACCGACTACGGCATCGTGCTGATGACCGAGCTGGCTCGCGCGGAGGGTGACACGCGCACCACCCGTGAGCTGGCGGCGCGCACGCGCGTGCCACTTCCCTCGGCCAGCAAGGTGCTCAAGAGCCTGCTCCAGGCGGCGCTCGTGGTGTCGCACCGTGGCGCCAACGGCGGCTACGGACTGGCACGCCCGGCCCATGAGCTTCCGCTGGCCGAACTGGTCACCGCGCTCGAGGGGCCGGTCGCCCTCACGGAGTGTGGCGTCCACACCTCCGGGGGTGCGCCCTGCGAGCTGGAGTCCGTCTGCCAGGTGCGGGGCCACTGGCGCCTCATCAACGACGCCATCCAGGAGGCCCTGGGGCGGCTGACGCTGGCGGACCTCATCGCCCCCGCGCCCCGCGTGCCAGAGCGCCTCGTGGGCCTGGGGACGCCCTCTCGTCCGGCGCCTTCCCCGGCCGCTGGCCACCCCCCTTCCGCTTCCGCGACAGGAGTCCGCTCATGAGCACCGAAACCCTCCAGGAACTGACGCGCCGCCCGTATGCGGCGGGCTTCGTCACCCAGGTGGAGTCGGACACGTTCCCCCCCGGGCTGGACGAGGACGTCATCCGCCGGCTCTCCGCGAAGAAGGGTGAGCCGGAGTTCCTCCTCGACTGGCGCCTCAAGGCCTTCCGCCATTGGAAGACGATGCGGGAGCCCACGTGGCAGGCCGTCACCTACGCGCCCATCGACTATCAGGCCATCAGCTATTACTCGGCGCCGAAGCAGAAGCCGGTGAAGGCCAGCCTGGACGAGGTGGACCCGGAGATTCTGCGCACCTACGAGAAGCTCGGCATCCCGCTGCATGAGCAGAAGCTGCTGCAGAACGTGGCGGTGGACGCCGTCTTCGACTCGGTGTCGGTGGCCACCACGTTCAAGGACAAGCTGGCCAAGGCGGGCGTCATCTTCTGCTCGTTCTCCGAGGCCGTGCGCGAGCACCCGGAGCTGGTGAAGAAGTACCTGGGCACCGTCGTGCCGTACTCGGACAACTACTTCGCCGCGCTCAACTCGGCGGTCTTCAGCGACGGCTCGTTCGTCTACATCCCCAAGGGCGTGCGCTGCCCCATGGAGCTGTCCACGTACTTCCGCATCAACGCGGCGGAGACGGGCCAGTTCGAGCGCACGCTCATCGTCGCGGAGGAGGGCTCCTACGTGAGCTACCTGGAGGGCTGCACGGCGCCCCAGCGCGACACCAACCAGCTCCACGCCGCGGTGGTGGAGCTGGTGGCCTTGGACAACGCCACCATCAAGTACTCCACGGTGCAGAACTGGTACCCGGGCGACGCGGAGGGGCGCGGCGGCATCTACAACTTCGTCACCAAGCGCGGCATCGCGCACCGGGCGGCGAAGATTTCGTGGACGCAGGTGGAGACGGGCTCGGCGATTACGTGGAAGTACCCGAGCGTCATCCTCAAGGGGGATGACTCGGTGGGCGAGTTCTACTCGGTGGCGCTCACCAACCACATGCAGCAGGCGGACACGGGCACGAAGATGGTGCACATCGGGAAGAACTCCCGCAGCACCATCGTGTCCAAGGGCATCTCCGCCGGCCGCGGGCAGAACACGTACCGCGGGCTGGTGAAGGTGCTCAAGAGCGCGGAGAACGCGCGCAACTACACGCAGTGCGATTCGCTGCTGCTCGGTGACAAGTGCGGCGCCCACACGGTGCCGTACATCGAGGTGAAGAACGCGTCGGCGCAGGTGGAGCACGAGGCGTCCACGTCGAAGATTGGCGAGGACCAGCTCTTCTACTGCCGGCAGCGGGGCATCTCGCAGGAGGACGCGGTGTCGATGATCGTCAACGGCTTCTGCCGCCAAGTGTTCAAGGAGCTCCCCATGGAGTTCGCGGTGGAAGCGCAGAAGCTGCTCGGAGTCAGCCTGGAAGGGAGCGTGGGGTAGGCATGGCGCTTTTGACTGTTCGCAACCTGCACGCCCGCGTGGCGGGCAAGGACATCCTCAAGGGCATCGACCTGGAGGTCGCGCCCGGCGAGGTCCACGCCATCATGGGCCCCAACGGCTCCGGGAAGAGCACGCTGGCCAGCGTGCTGGCGGGCCGTGACGGCTACGAGGTGACGCAGGGCGAGGTGCTGTTCGACGGCAAGCCGCTGCTGGAGCTGTCGCCCGAGGCCCGCGCCGCCGCGGGCGTGTTCCTCGCCTTCCAGTACCCGGTGGAGATTCCGGGCGTGGGCAACATCCACTTCCTTCGCACCGCGCTCAACGCGCAGCGCCGCGCGAAGGGGCTGGAGGAGCTGGACGCCATGGACTTCCTCCAACTGGCCAAGGAGAAGTCGAAGCTGGTGCAGCTCGACGCGGCCTTCATGAACCGCTCGGTGAACGAGGGCTTCTCCGGCGGGGAGAAGAAGCGCAACGAGATTTTCCAGATGGCGGTGCTGGAGCCGCGGCTGGCCATCCTCGACGAGACGGACTCCGGCCTGGACATCGACGCGCTGCGCACGGTGGCGGGCGGCGTCAACGCGCTGCGCTCGCCCGAGCGCGGCATGGTGCTGATTACGCACTACCAGCGGCTGCTCGACTACATCGTCCCGGACAAGGTGCACGTCATCGCGGCGGGCCGCATCGTCCGCTCCGGCGGGCGAGAGCTGGCGCTGGAGCTGGAGGAGAAGGGCTACGGCTGGCTGGGGCTGGACGGTGGAAAGAAGGCGACGGCGGAGGCACGGCGATGACGGCCGCCCTGGCGCACTACCTGGACGTGGCCACGCGCTTCCAGGCGGCGCCCGAGCAGGCGTCCGCGCCGCAGTGGCTCAAGCGCCTGCGCGCCGATGCCCTGGGCCACTTCGAGCGGCAGGGCCTGCCCACGACGCGTGACGAGGCGTGGAAGTACTCCCGGCTGGGGGCCATCGCGGAAGGCGCGTTCATTCCACGGACGGATGTGCCCCGGGACAGCGCCCACCTGTCGGCGGTGGTCGCGCGGCTGGGCCTGCCGGGGCCCCGGTTGGTGTTTGTGGACGGGCGGCTGGCGCCGGAGCTGTCGTCCGTGGCGGGCCTGCCGCGCGGACTGACGCTGAAGCCGCTGCGGGACGCGGTGCGTGAGGACGGCGAGCTGCTGGAGTCCTTGCTGGGGCAGCGGGCCCTGGCGAACGAGCACGCCTTCACCGCGCTCAACGCGGCGCTGCTGGAAGAGGGCGTGCTGTTGCGGCTGGCGCCGGGCGCGCTGAGCGAGGTGCCCGTGCAGGTGGTGTTCCTCACGCGCGGCGACGCGCCGGTGCTGTCCAGCCCGCGCATCCTCGTGGTGGCGGGGGAGAGCAGCGAAGCGACGCTGGTGGAGACGTATGCCAGCGCGGGCCCCGCGGGCTCGGCGGCGACGTTCACCAACGCGGTGACGGAGGTGACGCTGGGCGACAACGCCAGCCTCCACCACTACAAGCTCCAGGTGGAGGCGGACGCGGCGCTGCACGTGGGCGCGCTCCATGCGCGGCAGGGGCGGGACAGCCGCTTCGCCTCGCACGCCTTCGCCTTTGGTGGGGCCATGGCGCGCAACGAGGTCCACGCGGCCTTCGCGGGCGAGGGTGGCGACGCGACGTTGAATGGCCTGTACGTGGGGCAGGGCGCGCAGCACCTGGACAACCGCACGGCGCTGGACCATGCGGTGCCCCGGTGCACCAGCCGCGAGCTGTACAAGGGCGTGCTGGATGGCCATTCACGCGGCACCTTCCACGGGCTCATCCGCGTGCGGCAGGACGCGCAGCGCACGGACTCGCGGCAGCAGAACCGCAACCTGCTGCTGTCGGAGTCGGCGCAGGCGGACGCACGGCCTCAGCTGGAAATCTTCGCGGACGACGTGAAGTGCGCGCACGGCGCGGCGGTGGGGCGGCTGGACGCGCAGGCGCTGTTCTACCTGCGCTCGCGCGGCGTGCCCCAGGCAGAGGCGGAGCGGCTGCTCACCTACGCCTTCGCTCGCGAGGTGGTGGAGGCGGTGCCCGCTGGCCCTGTGCGCGCGAACATCGAAGCGCTCCTGGCCTCGAAGCTGCCGGGCGCGGCGCAGCGCGAGGTGACGGCATGAGCGGCTTCGACGTGAACCAGGTCCGCAAGGACTTCCCCATCCTCCACCAGGAGGTGCGGGGCCGGCCGCTGGTGTACCTGGACAGCGCCGCCACGGCGCAGAAGCCGCAGGCCGTCATCGACGCGCTGGTGCGCTTCTACCAGCACGACAACGCCAACGTGCACCGCGGCGTCCACGTGTTGTCCGAGCGCGCCACGGAGGCGTACGAGGGCGCGCGCGAGACGGTGCGCCGCTTCATCAACGCCCGGGACGCGAAGGAAGTCGTCTTCGTGCGTGGCACCACCGAGGCCATCAACCTGGTGGCGCAGACGTACGGGCGCAAGCACATCGGCGCCGGGGACGAGGTGCTCATCACCCAGATGGAGCACCACGCCAACATCGTCCCCTGGCGGATGCTGTGCGAGCAGACGGGCGCCGTGCTCAAGGTCATCCCCGTGGATGACCGGGGCGAGCTGGTGCTGGACGCCGTGGACGCGCTGCTGACGGAGCGCACCCGCATCCTCGCGGTGACGCACGTGTCCAACGCGCTGGGCACGGTGGTGCCGGTGAAGGAGCTCACGCGGCGGGCCCACGCGAAGGGCGTCCCCGTGCTGGTGGACGGCGCACAGGCGGTGACGCACTTCCCCGTGGACGTGCAGGACCTGGGCTGCGACTTCTACGCCTTCAGCGGGCACAAGATGTTCGGCCCCACCGGCATCGGCGTGCTGTACGGCCGCAAGGAGCGCCTGGAGGCCATGCCGCCCTATCAGGGGGGCGGCGACATGATCCTCTCCGTGACGATGGAGAAGGTGACGTACAACCGGGTGCCGTACCGCTTCGAGGCGGGCACGCCCAACCTGGAGGGCGCGGTGGGGTTGGCGGCGGCCATCCGCTATCTGGAGGCGCTGGGGATGGAGAACGTCGCCGCGCACGACCGGGAGCTGCTGGCCTATGCCACGAAGGCGCTGGCGTCGGTGCCGGGGCTGCGCATGGTGGGCACGGCGCGCGAGAAGTCCGCTGTGTTGTCCTTCATGCTGGCGGATGTCCACCCGCACGACGTGGGCACCATCCTGGACCGCGAGGGCATCTGCATCCGCACGGGCCACCACTGCGCGCAGCCGGTGATGCAGCACTTCAAGGTGCCGGCCACGTCCCGGGCGTCGCTGGCGCTCTACAACACGCGCGAGGACGTGGACGCGCTCGTCCGTGCCCTGCACAAGGTCCTGGAGGTGTTCCAGTGAGTGCGTCAGATGACTTGAAGGACCTCTATCAAGAGGTCGTGCTGGAGCACTCCAAGCGGCCGCGCAACTACCGCGTGGTGGAGGGCGCCACCGCGGAGGCGGCGGGCCACAACCCGCTGTGCGGTGACCAGTTGGTGGTGACGCTGAAGGTGGAGGGCGGCGTCATCAAGGACGTGGCCTTCCAGGGCCAGGGCTGCGCCATCTCCAAGGCGTCCGCGTCGTTGATGACGGGGGCGGTGAAGGACCGGACGCGCGCGGAGGCGGAGGACCTCTTCGAGCGCGTCCACAAGCTGGTGACGGAAGGTCCGGAGTCGGTGGACGTGGACGCGCTGGGCAAGCTGGCGGTGCTGTCCGGCGTCAGTGAGTTTCCCGCGCGGGTGAAGTGCGCCAGCCTGGCCTGGCACACGCTGCGCGCGGCATTGGAGGGACACGGCGAGGCCGTGTCCACGGAGTAGGGGTGGAGGGCCACATGCGAGGAATGATGGCGGTGCTGGAGCGCGACGTGTCCGCGACAATCATCCCCAGCGGGGACCGGGTGGTGCTGCCCGAAGGCGCCGAGCTGCGGGTGACGCAGACGCTCGGTGGCAACATCACGGTGCAGGACCCCTACGGTCAGCTCTTCCGCATCGACGAGAAGGACGGCGGCGCGCTGGGCGAGGAGTACGCCCCCAAGGAGAAGGTCGCCGGCGACCCCAGCGAGTTCAACGAGGAGCAGGTCTGGGAGCAGCTGCGCACGGTGTATGACCCGGAGATTCCGGTGAACATCGTCGAGCTGGGCCTGGTGTACGCGTGCAAGGCGGAGCCGCTGCCGGAAGGCGGGCAGCGGGTGGACATCCAGATGACGCTCACCGCGCCCGGCTGCGGCATGGGGCCGGTGCTGGTGGAGGACGTGCGCACCAAGGTGGGCTCGGTGCCAGGGGTGGCGGAGACGCGCGTGGAGCTCGTCTGGGACCCACCCTGGGGGCAGGAGCGGATGTCGGACGTGGCGCGGCTCCAGCTCGGTTGGATGTAGCCAAGGGCCGGTGGCGTCTCAGCGCGGGGCCAGCCGCCGCGCGCCCAATCCGAGCGCCGCGGTGGCCAGCGTTCCCGCGAGCAGCTTCGGCCACCGGGGAGGCGCTGCCTGGCGCACGGGCACCCTCGGCGCACGAGCGGAGACCTCCGGCATCTTCTCCGCGAAGAGCTCCACCATGCCCTTGATGAACGCGAACATCTGTCGCGGTCCCGGGCTGGAGACCCAGTTGCCATCGCGCATCACCGGCTCGTCCACCCAGCGGCCCCCTGCGTTGCGCACGTCGTCGCGGATGCCCGGCCACGCGGCCAGCGCCCGTCCCTCCACGAGCCCCGCCGAAATCAGCACCCAGGGGCCATGGCAGATGACGGCGATGGGCATGTCCAGCGCGTCGGCGTCGCGGACGAAGTCCAGCGCGAGCGCGCTTTGCCGGAGGAGGTCCGGGTTCACGAAACCTCCTGGGAGGAGGACCGCGTCGAAGTCCGCCGCCTTCACCTCGCGCAGGGACGCGTCCACGCTCACCTTCTTCCCGGGAATGAGAAGGTTCATCCCGCGGATGCGGCCCTTGTGGGGGGACACAATCGTCACCTCGGCGCCCTGACGCTCCAGCTTCTTCACCGGCGCTGTCAGCTCCACCTGTTCGAAGCCATCCGCCGCGAGCACGGCCACTCGCAACCCTCTCAGCTTCTTCATCGCGCACACCTCGCTGTGTCGGAACGGTTCGTCGCCTCGACACTGTGCATTCCCGCTGGGTCCGCGCATGCCGGGGGAGGCGGGCAGGGAAGCCCTGGCTCTCCAGGCCCCGCGTTGTGCCTCCTCGGAGGGCGTGCTACCGACGGCGTGTTCTGGAGGTCTTCGAATGTCCGCCGCTTCCGTTCCCCTCCGCCGTGTTCTCGTCGTGGGTGCCGTGATGCTGCTTTCTCCTCTGGGCTGTGCCAGTACCGGGGTTGCTCGCACCGACAGCGAGCAGCCCACCTCGCGTGATGTATCCGCGCCCAGGCCGAAGTGGGGGCTGGTCATCCACGGCGGCGCGGGTGTCATCTCCCGGGAGAACCTCTCCCCAGAGCGCGAGGCGGAGGTCCGCGCCGCGCTGACCCGGTCCCTCCAGGCGGGACACGCGGTCCTGGCCGGCGGCGGCTCCGCGCTGGACGCAGTGAGCGCCGCGGTCCGCATCCTGGAGGACTCTCCGTATTTCAACGCGGGCAAGGGCGCCGTCTTCACGCATGACGGGGTCAACGAGCTGGATGCCGCCATCATGGATGGCACGACGCGCAAGGCGGGGGCCGTGGCGGGCCTGCGGCACGTGAAGAACCCCATCTCGCTGGCGCGGCTCGTCATGGAGCAGTCGCCGCACGTGATGATGGTGGGGGAGGGCGCCGAAGCCTTCGCGAAGTCGCAGGGCGTGGAACTGGTGGATCCGAAGTACTTCTTCACGGAGGACCGCTGGCAGGGCCTCCAGCGCGCGCTGGAGAAGGAGCGCTCGCGGCAGCCGTCCTCCTCGCTCCCGTCGGGATATGACCCGGTGAGCGGAGACCACAAGTTCGGCACCGTGGGCGCCGTGGCGCTGGACCAGGCGGGCGCGCTCGCCGCGGCCACGTCCACGGGGGGCATGACGAACAAGCGCTACGGCCGCGTGGGGGACTCGCCCATCATCGGCGCGGGGACGTACGCGGACGCGCGCTGCGCCGTGTCCGCCACCGGCCATGGCGAGTTCTTCATTCGCTACACCGTGGCGCGCGACATCTGCGCCCGCGTGGAATACCAGAACGTGCCGTTGCCGGAGGCCGCCGACGTCGTCATCAACGACGTGCTGGTGAAGGTCGGCGGCGAGGGCGGCGTCATCGCGATGGACCGCGAGGGCAACGTGGCCATGCCCTTCAACTCCGCCGGCATGTACCGCGGCTACGTGGGCGAGGACGGCCAGCCCTCCGTGGCCATCTTCCGGGACGCGCTCGGGGGGCCTCCCTGAGCGCGCCGTGAGGCGTCAGTCCCGGCCGCCGCGATGTCCCCCATCTCGGCGGTGATGC
Source organism: Myxococcus xanthus (assembly GCF_013116825.1). GTDB lineage: Bacteria > Myxococcota > Myxococcia > Myxococcales > Myxococcaceae > Myxococcus > Myxococcus xanthus_B. The sequence continues at coordinate 13,971 of NZ_JABFNS010000065.1, read as the reverse complement.
CCCCCATCGTGGCGGTGATGTCTCCCGCCCCCGTTCCAGCCGGGCGACGCCCGGTGGTGGTGGCCATTGCCCCAGCGATCGCCGTTGTGGCCACGGTAGTGCTGACGCACCGGGCCGGGGCCACGCCGGTAGTGGTGCCCGGGGTGGTAGGCGTGGTGGCGCACCGCCGGGTAGCGGCGCCAGGAGTGCGTGAAGTAGTGCGGGTGCCGGCGCGCCACGGTGATGTGCGCGTGGCGGTAGACGGGCACCGTGACTCGCACCGAGCCCCGGGTGGCCCAGCCGCCAGCGGAGAAGTACCAGGAGGGCCCGCGGCGCATCCACCGGGACGACACGTAGACGAGCCCAGGACGGGGCGGGGCGGCCCACATGCCGTCCACCCACACGTAGTTGACGCCGGCCCAGTACCAGTAGCCGGGCGTCCAGACGTAGGAGGGGGCCGGCGGCGGCGGCGCGTGCTCCACGCGGAGCGGCGGAGGCGCCTGCTGCGTGGACAGCTCCTCGCTCGCCACGGCGATGGGAATCTCCACCACCGGGGAGTCATGCCGGGCCCAGCCGCCGGACACCCACCGCCACATCCGGCCGTCCGGCTCCCAGTAGCCGTTGATGAACCGGTAGCCGTCCATGGGCGCCAGCCAGGTGCCGGCGTTGAAGCGCCACTCGTCGCCGTCCCAGTACCAGTGGCCGGAGGCCCAGACGGCGCCCGTGAAGGGCCGGCCGGAGGGATTCTCGGCGGGGAGCTGGGGCGGGGCGTAGGGCGCCATGGGCGCCGTGTCCTCGTCCTCGAACTCCGTGTCGTCGTACGCGTATTCGGAATATCCAGGCTCTGACGCGGGGACCGGCGCGGTCTGCGCATGAACCATGGGCGCCGCCAGCAAGGTCACCAGACAAGCCCACCATCGAGGAGTCATCGCGTCATCTCCGTGGGTTACCAGACAGATTCTGCCACCGGCCCCCTGGGAGTCCCCAGTGCGGGGCCGGTGTAGAAAAAGGACGCGGTGCCGTCCGGCTTTATTCATCCCCGGCTAGGGCTTTACCAGGACCAGCTCCCGCGTCTGGATGAGGTCCACGTCTCCGGTGAACCCAGAGAACAGCTCGTACTGGGCAGGCATGACGCGGTTGCGCGGCACGCGCAGCGACTCGGTGACGCTGAGCGTCGAGCCGTCCTGCTTCTCGGACCGGGTGAAGCGGCCGAAGGCGTTGTTCGCCTCCAGCGAGGCCTGGGGGTCGGCGAGCTTCCAGCCCTTGGGCATGGACAGCGTCACCTGCGTGCGGCTGGCCTCGGTGGTGTCGATGTAGAGCGGGGTGCGGCGCGTGCTCAGCTGCACGAACCGCCGGCCCAACTGCGCGGGGAAGGTGAGGGGCCCCAGCGCCATCCGCTGGCCGCCCTCCATCCGCCCGAAGCGCGGCACGGTGAACTCGTAGCGCAGCACGAAGGGCGCGCCCACCTGCTCCTGGTTCTCCAGCTTCACGCTCGACAGCGACGCACCGCCGAAGTACCGCGCCACCGCGCCCTGCAGCGCCTGGTTGCGGCTCTCCGCCGACAGCTGGTTGAAGGCCTCGGCAATCTGCGCCGCCTCGAAGCCGGAGTACGTCTCCTCGCCCTGCCCGCTGAGCGTTCCATCCTCGGCGACCTTCAGCGTCAGCTTCACTTCCTTGCCGGGGGCTTCCTTCAGGGGCGGCGTCTGCACCTTCTGCAACGGGCGGCCGGGCTCGGGCAGCAGCCACGCCTCCCGCCCACCCATGGCCAGCTCCGGCAGCTCGCCGAAGGGGCCGTAGCGCACGGACGTGTCCACCCACACCGGCTCGGCGCCGGGCACCTCCACGCGCAGCGCCGCGTACGGCAGCAGCGCGTCCTGGGGGAAGGTGTAGGCCGACGGGTCGGTGTTGAAGGTCCGCACCGCCACCACCCGCGAGGGGATGCCCAGCGCGTCCAGGCCGGCCTTCATCACCGTCAGCCGGCTGCCCCGGTCCTGGGCCACCGTGGACGCCGCCGTCTGGCTCAGGCTCGCGTCCCGGCCGGAGAAGCGCTGCATCACCGCCGCGTGCAAGGCCTTCACCGCGTCCAGGCCGGACTTGCCCTCCGCCGCCTTGCGCGCGAAGGCGTCCACTTCCGCGGTGCGCAGCCAGCGCTCCTGGAAGGCATCGCCGTAGAGCTTCACCAGGCTCTCGTTGCCCGTGTCGCCCGCGCCCACGATGACGAAGGGCAGGTACTCGTTGGCGGAGGGCGGCGCGTCCGGCTCAGGGATGAACGGCGGCACGCGGCGCGTCTCGAAGTGGAACACCTCCAGGTCGCCGTCCACCTTGGGCTCCGGCACCTTCATTCCGTGCGCGTCCACCTTCATGCCCACGCCCTTGGGCGCCACCACCGTGTACGTCACCCAGGCGTTGGGCTGGTTCGCAATCTGGAAGTAGAAGGCGGACGCCGTGAAGCCCGGCTGCGCGGGGCCGCGCGGAGGCTCCGCGAGCAGGTACTCCACCTCCACGTAGTCACCCACGGCCACGCCGGGCAGGCTCACCGTGTCCTTGCCTTCGATGTTCTCCGGCTCCAGCACCCGGCCGTCCGCCTTCAGCGTGCGCAGCGCCAGCACCTGCGCGCCGCGCGGCACATTCACCTCGGCGATCTCCTGCACGCCCGACTGCTCCAGCGCCTTCTGCACCGTGTGGATGCGGTTGACGATGCTGCCGTCGGGGTACACGCGCACCGCCGCCGCATCCAGCACGAAGGCCGCCGCGCTGCCGCCGCTGACGGGCTCCGCCTCGTAGGCGCGGATGGCCTCGCGTCCGTCCACGGCGTACGCCTGCAGCAGCTCGCGGCCCGTCTTCGCGCGCTCCTCCGCGCGGCGCAGCGTCAGGTCGTCGCCCGCCATCACCAGCGCCTTCTCACGCAGCTTGAGCGCCTCGGCCGGCTGGCCCGCGTACTCGCGCACGTCCGCCATGCGCTTCACCAGCTCCGCGTTGCGAGGCCACACGGCCCCCAGCTTCTGGAGCACCGCGGTGGCGTCGTCGAAGCGGCGCTTGGACACGTAGAGGTTGGTCAGCGTGTTGGCCAGGCTGATGCTGCTGGGGTCGCGGGACTGGAGTTCGCTGTACAGCTTCGTCGCCGTCTCCATGTCGCCGCGCGTGCGCGCGTGCTCGGCCTGGCGCACCACCGTCCCCGGGCAGCCATTCAGGGACGCCGCCAGGGTGTCGCTCCGCTCCGCCGCGTCACGGCGGCGGGCCAGACTGTACTGGAGCGTCAGCGCCTCGCACAGGCCGGGCTGGGCCTCCAGCGCCGCGGTGAGTGACTCCTCCGCCAGGGCCTCCACTTCCAGCGCCAGCGCGGCGCGGGCGCGCAGCATGAACACCGGGTGGCCGGCGGGCTGGGCCACCTCGGACGCCGTCTTCAGCATGTCCATGGCGGAGGCGGGCTGGCCCTCGTCGAGGAAGAGCTCCGCGCGCAGCAACAGCGCCGCCACGTTGCCCGGGTCCTTGGCCAGCACGGACTCCAAATCTCGCGTGGCCCGGCCACGCGCCACCTTGGACGGCACGGTGCGGTCCGCGGAGGCGACTTCCGCGCGCAGCCACAGCAGGGCCGGGGTGTTGGCGTCCACCGAGGCCATCAGCCGCCGCGCGCCGTCCGCGTCCCGCTGCAGGCCGTCCCGCACCGCCAGCACGACGGAGAGCAGCTCACCGGCCTCCTCGTGCAGGGCCGTCTTCAAGCCCTCCGTGGTGGGGAACACGCCGGGCGTCTCGTCGGAGAACTCGGCCTTGCTGCCCCAGGCTCGCGGCGCCGCGCCGGTGGCCGCGCTGAAGCGCACGCCGGACGGGCGCCCGTCCACGCGCAGCAGGGCGAAGGTGAGCAGGCCGGAGGTGCCGCCCTTGAGCTGACGCACGACGAAGCGGTGCTTGCCCGCGGGCAGCTGCACGGCGCGCGCGGTGACGGTGGAGGTGGCGCGCTCCCAGGCCCGGCGCTCCATCAGCGGAGCCCCGTCCATCAGCACCTGATGCGAGGTGCCGCTCACGGTGCGAGCCACATAGAGGCCCGGCTCCGTCACGTCCGCGTCGAAGGCCTGGACGTAGAGGTCGCCCTGGCCGGGCTCGCCCGTCAGGTCCATCCGCCCGTCGGGGGCGCGCACCGTGCGCACCGGCAGCGGACCGAAGGCGCCGGTGAAGGGGCCCGCCAGCGAGCCATTCTCGCTCACGGGCGTGCGCTCATCCCAGGCCAGCACGTGGAAGGGTGAGAAGGGCCCCACCAGCGCGACTTCGCTCACCCCGCCCAGTTGCTGCATCGCCGCGTCGCGGGCCTCCGCGTCGCCGCGCACCACGGCCACCGACATCCGCGCGCCGCGCATCAGATAGGCGGCCTCGCCCGTCGCGCCCGCCGCCAGCGCGCGCTCCACGCCGTGGAGGATGTCGTCGTCCAGCGCCCGCGACGTGCCCACCGAGTCCAACACGTGGCGCGCCGCGACGGCCGCCAGCGGGTGCGTGGGCGCGCGCGCCACCAGCTCCAGTGACGCAGTCAGGGCGCGGTCGGGACGGCCCGCGCGGCGTGCCATCAGCGACTGGCCGGCCAGCGCGTAGACATCTCCCGCGTCGCGGGCAATGGCGTCATCGAAGCGCTGTTGCGCCAGCGAGGCATCACCCGCGACGAGCAGGGCGTGGAAGCCGGCGAACGCGAGCGTGCGGGCCTCTTGGGTGCCCTCCTGCGCCTGCTCCGCGGCGGATTCGAGGACGCGCGGTGTCGCCGTGGAAGTGGAACGGTGGCAGCCCGTGAGGGCCGTGACGAGTGCGAGCGCGGCGAAGCCGAGTCGAATGGTGCGCATAGGAGGAGCCAGGGATAGTGCAATCCCTCGGCCGTGGCCATATTCCCCTGCGCTGCAATGTCCGGGGCGCGTACTGCCGGGCGCTCTACCGCCGCTTGGGAGGGCTCTTCGCGGGGGCCTTGGCGGGCTGTTTCTTCGGGGGAGGCGGCGGAGCAGGCCGCTTGGCGGGTACCGCGGCGACCACGGCCTTCGCCACCGGCGCGTCGGGCACGGGCGCCGTCGTCCCCGGAGGCGGCGCGCGCCGCACGGTGTAGAGGAAGCCCTCCGCGCGGCAGGTGCCTTCGATGCAGCCGAAGGCGGGCACGGGCGCGTCTCCGAAGTGCTCCATCCAGCCCGGACCCAGGTTGAGCGGCTCGCCAATGGCCCGCTGGTCCTTGCCCTTGCCGACGTAGCCCTGCATGACGCCGTCCGCGTCCACCCGCAGCTCCAGCGCGGCCTCGCCCTCCGGCGACGCCAGGCCCAGCATGGTGCCGCGGCGCTCGCCCAGGGCCCATTCGAGCCGCAGCGGCGCGCCCGCGCCGTCATGGATGAGCGCCACGTAGCGGCCCGTGCTGCCCTGGAGCAGCAGCGCGGCCGCGGGGGCCTGCAGCGACGGCCCATAGAGCATGACGTAGGCGCGGCGTTTCCAGGTGTCCGGCGGCGCGTCCGCACGCACGCGGGCGCTGAGCACGGCGATGTCGCCGTCCAGCCCCACCACGTCCACGCGGGCGCGGCCCACGCGCGACTGCGAGCGCTCCTCCACGGGCGGGAAGATGATGGCCTTCTCCTCCGCCTCCACCGGCCGTCCGGCGACCAGGAGCGACGGCGCGTCCGGGCCGTGGCCCACCGACACCGTGCGCTTCTCGGAGCCTGTCTCCAGCCGGCCGGGCATGGACCGGGGCGACGGCGGGCCCAGGTCCGCGTTCAGCGCGGCGCCGGGCTGGGGTGGCACGGGCTTCTCCCCGCTGCGCAGCCACTCCCGGCCCAGCACGGCCAGCGCCGCCATCACCAGCAGCACGGCCGCGGCCTGCAGGGCCATGCGCACCACCTTGCGCACGCCCTGGCGGACGCGCTGGAGGTGCGTCAGCTTCACCGGCGCCAGGGACGGCAGGCTGCCCGGGACGAGCAGCTCCAGGTCCGCGATGAGCGTGGTGACGGAGGGGTAGCGGTCCTCCGGGTCCGGCTTGAGGCACCGCGTGACGATGGCGTCCAGCCGCGAGTCCAGCCCCGGCTTGCGCCGCGACGGCGGGTCGAACGTGCCCAGCGGCACCTCTCCCGTGAGCCACTCGTAGAGGATGACGCCCAGCGAGAAGATGTCCGCGCGCGCGTCCGCGCTCTTCGCGTCCACGCGCTGCTCGGGCGCCATGTACGACAGCGTACCCATGGACACGTGCGTGGACGTGAGCGCGTAGCGCGAGGAGGGGCTGGCATCCTCCAGGAAGGACGCCAGGCCGAAGTCCGACACCTTGGCGATGCCGCCGGCCTGCTGGTCCAGCAGGATGTTCTCCGGCTTCAGGTCCCGGTGGATGACGCCGCGGCCGTGCGCGTACTCGATGGCGCGGCAGATCTGCAGCATGCGCCGCAGGGCGCCCATGACGTCCAGCTGCGGCTCGCGAATCAGCTCCCGCAGCGACGGGCCGTCCACGAACTCCATCACCAGGTAGTACGTGGTGTCCGTCTTCCCCTTGTCGACGATGGAGACGATGTGGGGATGGCTCAGGGCCGCGAGCGCGGCGGCTTCCTTCTGGAAGCGCGCGATGAAGGACGGGTCCTTCGCCAGCTCGGGATTGAGGAGCTTCACCGCCACCGTGCGGCCTAGCGAGAGCTGGGTGGCCTTGTGGACCTCCCCCATGCCTCCGCTGCCGACAAGCTTGTCGAGGTGGTAGCCGCTGATGATGTCCGGCGAGCGCGGACGGCTGATCGCGGTGGGGTCGATTGAGGACATGGCGGTGAGCGAAGGGGCGGCCAGGGTAGCAGAAACCCGGCGTTGGAAATGTCGCTCATGCGCGGGTCGGCATTGCCCCCCGGCAAGCCGTCAGGCGCCCCGCCCGCCTGCCGCTCAGGGGCCGGACACTGGGGTGCGGCTGACCGCCTGGCGCAGGCTGTTTCGGACCTGGTCCAGGGAGGAGCGCATCTGCCCATGTCGGACGGACGCCGCCACCGCGCGCGCCAGGGACTTGAGCAGCGTCACTTCCTCCGGCTTCCAGGCGCGGGGACGGCGGCAGTCCTCGAAGGCCACCATGCCCCACCACTGCTGCCGGGAGGGGTTGATGGGGCACAGGAGGATGGACTGCGTTCCCTGGCGCTCCAACAAATCCTTCATCATCGGGGGCGCGTCACGGGTGGGGCACGCCACCACCATGCCGGCCTCCAGCATGTCCACCCAACCCGGCGCGAACTCGCGGAAGGAGAAGGCCCGCATCACCGGGTTGGCCAGCGGCGACGGCGTGGGCGGCTCCGCCCAGGCGTGGCGCATGTCCGTGATGAACCGGCCGTACGTGCCCTGCACGCGGTTCTCCAGGATGTACGCGCGGTCCACGCCCAGCGCGTGGCCCACCATGCTCAGCGCCTCCATGCCGGTGCTCGGGCCCAGGCCCTTCTCCAGCAGCAGCTTCGAGGCTTCCGACACCTTCGAGAAGGCTTCGATCATTGGTGCGCTCGTTCGAGTTCCGTCCCTATCCGGGACAGTCAGTGATTCTCTGAAGTCGCATTAAGCAGGTTTCTTCTGTTTCTGTCAAATCTCACGTTCACTGGACGGATTGACGGGTGTGCGAAAGTCCTGACCCGGATGGGTTTTCTCGGACCTCAATAGGCATTTCGAGAGGATATCTCAGAAATAGAGGTAAGACGGGTTTTTATGGACCCGCAAAGACAACGGGGGTACCTCTCTTGGAAGAGGTACCCCCGCGTGCTGGCTGCAAAGCCGTAAATCTTGATTAGTTGGCCTCGGAGGCGGAGGTGGCCTTGGCGGCCTTCTTCGCCGGCTTCGTGGCCTTCTTGGTGGGCTTGGCCTCGGGGGCCGGCTCGGCCTTCGCCTCTTCGGCCTGGGGCGCCTCGGCGGTCTCGAGCTTGGCCTCGGCGGCGGCGGGCTTGGCTCCGGCAGCGGGCTCGGCGGGAGCCGGGGTGTTGGCGAACGCAGTGGCGGCGGCGAGGAGGGCGGCGGCGAACACGGTCTTCATGAAAAGCTCCGTTGACGAACGACGACGCGAGATTGCGCCGTCCCAGCGAGCGAGGGCTTGAGCAGGCGGCGTGCCAGGAGCGTTGTCAGAGGGAGAGCAGGTGTCTTGCGGGGATGTCCGTGGGGAGAAACTCCGCAGTTGGAGCTCCGACAATGGGGGCGGGCTCCCCAGACGGGCAGTTGCTGCTTTGACGATGACGGAGCACTTGAGCAAGCTGCACGCGTCATCTGGTTGCAGGGTGTCGGCCCAGCACCTTCGCCGCGCATGTCGCGCGGTCATGGTGTGGGAGAGATGGTCCATGCGGTTCCTCAGTTTCGCGACAGCGTTGGCCGTCCTGGGTACGGGTTGCGCGACGGGTATTCCGCTCGAGCGACTGGAGGCCCAGGTCCTCGAGGCGGACCGGTGGCGTCGCGAGTACGAGGCGGAGCGGGAGCGGGCCGAGGCGTTCGCGCTGCGCATGGCCCAGCTGGAGTCCGCGCTGGAGCGGGTGCGGCTGGAGCGCGCGGAAGCGGAGCAGGCGCGCGCGGCGCTGCTGGAGGAGTTGGTGCGCACCGAGGCGGACCGGCACGCGCTGGAGGAGCACAACACCCAGCTGTTGGCGCTGGAGCGCGAGGTCAACGAGCTGAAGGAGTTGAAGGAGATGCACGAGGAGCTGTCGGACGTCTGGTACGAGTCCGCGCTGGAGCGTGCACGGCGGCGGTTGAACAATCCGCCCCAGCCGGCTGCCCTCCCGGCGGCCGGAAACGTCGCCCCGACGGTGCCCTGACGTCCCGCCGGACGCGCGGCGCCGGCCCCGTGATAGAGGAACGGCGTGGCGAGCTCCCGCATCCCCATCCGCGGCTACCGGGCCGGCTTCTTCTTCGTGGTCGTCCTGCTGTCCGCCGTCACCGCCTTCACGTTGTGGACGGAGGTCCGCACGGGCAGCCAGGTGGACGGGTTGGTGCAGGAGGCGCTGGAGCGGGCCGGCTCCATTGGCCGCATCCGCGTGGACGCGCTGTCGCTGGAGGCCGCCATCGAGGCGCATGTCCGCGCCACGGGTGACGCCGAGCGCCGCGCCGCGGACGCGGTGATGGAGCAGATTCTCGCGGACATCCGCGCCTCGTCGGAGGCGTACACCCGCAACCTCCCACAGGGCGAGAAGGCGCTGTGGTACCGCTTCAACGCCGCGTGCCAGGGGCTGGCGGACCAGGTGCGCGCGGCGGCCATCTTCTCACAGCGCCGCGAGGCGGAGCGGGCCCGGCGCCACCTGGCCGAGCGCATCCGCCCGCTGGCGGCGGAGCTGGACGCGCTGGGCGGCGCGCTGGAGGAGGAGAACGCGGCCGAGGCGCGCAGGCTGGTGAACCGGTTGGAGGACCTGCGCGTGCGCAACACCGCCCTGGGCGCGGGTGCCACGCTGCTGGCCATCCTCCTGTCGTCGCTGGTGGGCTGGCGCGTCACCTCGCTGCTCAAGCGCCAGGAGGCCATCATCCAGGGCCAGTTGGAGGAGCTGGGCCGGCACAACCAGGAGCTGGACGCCTTCACGCGGCGCGTGGCGCACGACCTCATCTCCCCGCTGGCGCCGCTCAAGGGCTACCTGACGCTCATCCGCCGCACCGGCGCGGTGAACGACGCGGGCGCGCTGGAGATGCTGGCGCAGTGTGAGTCCAGCGCTGTTCGCATGGGCGAGCTCATCGAGGCGCTGCTGCGCTTCTGCCGCGCCGGTACGCGCGGCGAGAGCACGGTGGGTGAGCTGGACACGGCCGTCACCACCGTGTTGCTGGAGGTGGCGCAGACGGCGGCGGCGCAGGGCGTGGCGCTGGAGCGGGAGCTGGAGCCCGGCGTGGCGGTGGACTGCCCTGGGCAGCTGTTGCAGGTGAGCGCGCGCAACCTGCTCACCAACGCGGTGAAGTACTCGGCGGGCCGGCCCGACCCCCGGGTGAAGGTGCGCGTGGCCACCGAGGACGGCATGGCCGTGCTGGAGGTCGTGGACAACGGCATCGGCATGGCGCCGGGCACCCAGGCCTCGCTGTTCCAGCCCTTCTTCCGCGCGCCCGAGGTGCGCGGGCTGCCGGGCCACGGACTGGGGCTGGTCACCACCAAGCGCGTGGTGGAGGCGCACGGCGGCACGCTGGTGGTGCGCTCGGAAGAAGGAAAGGGAACGCACGTGGTGGTGCGCTTCCCCCGCGTGGTGCGCCCGGCGGCGGGCACCAGCGGTTCTCAGACAACGACTGCTTCCGCCGGAATTCGCAAGGTCGGCACATGAGCTCAGCCCGCATCCTCGTCGTGGATGATGACCCGCAGGCCCGCGATTTGCTCCAGCGCTTGCTGGGGCCGCTGGGGGCGGTGACGCAGGCTCCGGACCCGCGCCGCGCCACCGAGCGCATCGCGGAGGGCGCCTTTGACCTGGTCCTCACGGACATGGCCATGCCCGAGCCGGGCGACGGGTTGAAGGTGCTCCATGAGGTGAAGGCGCAGCTGCCGGACACGCCCGTGGTGGTGGTGACGGCCTTCGGCAACATCGAGGGCGCGCTGGACAGCATCCAGCAGGGCGCCTTCGACTACCTGGCGAAGCCCTTCGACGTGGACGCGATTCTGCGCGTGGCGCGCCGGGCGCTGGAGCAGAAGCGGCTGGTGGAGGAGAACCGCTCGCTGCGCCAGCAGGTGGAGCGCGGTTCGCCGATGCTGGTGGGCCGCAGCCCGGCGCTGCTGGAGGTGTACAAGCACGTGGCGCGCGCGGCGGCCAGCAACGTGCCCGTGCTGATTACGGGCGAGACGGGCACGGGGAAGGAGATGGTGGCGCGCGCGCTGCACAAGCGCTCGCCGCGCATGAACGGGCCCTTCATCCCCGTGGACTGCGGCGCGATTACCGAGTCGCTGATGGAGAGCGAGCTGTTCGGCCACGCGAAGGGCAGCTTCACCGGCGCGTCCGGCGCGCGGCGAGGCGTCTTCGAGGAGGCCAGCGGCGGCACGCTCTTCCTGGATGAGATTGGCGACGTTGGCATGAAGGTGCAGTCGCAGCTCCTGCGCGTGTTGCAGGAGGGCGAAATCCGCCGCGTGGGTGAGAGCGTCCCCGTCAAGGTGGACGTGCGCGTGGTGGCGGCGACGAACAAGGACCTCAAGGCGCGGGTGGCGGAAGGCCTCTTCCGCGAGGACCTGCTGTACCGCCTGGACGTGGTGCACCTGCACCTGCCGCCGCTGCGGGAGCGGAGCGAGGACATCCCCGCGCTGGTGGAGCACTTCGCCGGGCGACATGCGCGCGGCGGCGTGCGGCCGGTGGTGACGCCGGAGGCGAACGCGCGCCTGGCGGCCTACGACTGGCCGGGCAACGTGCGGCAGCTGGAGAACGTGGTGGCGCGGGCGCTGGCGCTCAACGTGACGGGCGTCCTGGGACCCCAGGACTTCCCGGAGCCCATCGGGGATGCGTCCACCCCGAAGATGGCGGGCCTGGCGGGCGACATGCCGAGTCTGGCCGAGCTGTCCCGCCGCTACGCCGCGCAGGTGCTCCAGCACGTGGGCGGCAACAAGAGCGAGGCGGCGCGCCTGCTCGATGTGGACCGCAAGACGCTCTACAAGCTGCTGGAGGCCCCGGAGGCCGAGTCGTAGCGCGCGCGGCGCCCGTCAGTTGCTGACGCCGAGCAGCTCCCGAATCTGCCGTAGCAGCTCGATTTCGGCCGCGTGCACGCTGCCGTCGCTGGCGATGAGCGCCTTCGCCTCCTGGATGACGGCGGAGGGGTTGGTGCGCAGGAGGCCCATGTTCGGCGGAGGCAGGGGCTCGTTGTTCTGCAGACAGCGCGTCAGCGCAGCCAGCTCCTGCAGGGGCACGCTCATGCCTCGCGCGGTGTCCAGGATGTGCCGAATCTCGGAGTGCGCGACGCGGCCATCGACGGTGGCGACCTGGAGCAGCAGCTTGAGGACTTCGACGTGGAACTGTTCGGGGCTCATGTCCCGCTAGGCTGGCTTTTCCTGGGACGCCCGTCCACCTATTGACGGCGTCAGCGCGCGGCGGAGCACCGAATGGCGGTGCTCGAAGAGGCGCCGGATGAAGGCCTCCGCCAGCCGGCCGCCGAAGCGGGGCTCGAAGTCGAGCTGGTCGATGATGTCGACGCCGGCGTGCGCCTCGATGATGCGGCGCTCGTGCCGCCACTGACGCATCGTGCTCATGGGGGACTCCTCGACGAAGCGGCGTCCCGGCTCCAACTCGCGCAGCGTCACGTCGGACCAGCCCACCGGCAGCACGCCGCCCAGCAGCAGCGTGCTGCGGAACAGCGGTTGGCCAGGCTCGAAGGGCACGTCCTCGAGCCTCGCCACGCCCGGAGGCGCCGTCATCCGCAGGTACGGGTGCATCTCCGTGGAGATGCCCTTCATCGACGTCACCCACGCCCAGGCTTCAGCAGGGGTGACCTCCACGTACGACTCGAAGCGGAGACTGCGGGTTGCCATGACGCCCCCGGTCCGCGTGTCACCACGCGGTGTGACGGTAGTCCTTGAAGAAGTTGCCCCAGACGTACTCGCCGCTGTTCTCCGAGGCGATGATGGGGTCCACCACCCGCGCCGCCCCGTCGACGATGTCCAGCGGTGGCTGGAAGTCCAGCTCCTGCACCTTGCGCTCCGCGTGCTGCGCGGGGTCCTCGTCGGTGACCCAGCCGGTGTCCACGGCGTTCATGTAGATGTTGTCCCGGGCGTAGTCCGGCGCGGAGGTCAGCGTCATCATGTTGAGCGCCGCCTTCGCCATGTTGGTGTGCGGGTGTTTGTCCGTCTTCGTCCCGCGCGAGAAGCTGCCCTCCATCGCGGAGACGTTCACCACGTGGCCGGGAGACGAGCGGTCCCTGAGCATCAGCGGCTTCAGCTTCCCGACGAGGATGAAGGGGGCCACCGCGTTGATGAGGTGGACCTCCAGCATCTCCGCCGTCTGGACCTCGGCGAGCCGCAGCCGCCACGAGTTCATGTCCCGCAGGTCCACCTGCTGCAGGTCCGCGTCCAGCCGGCCCTGCGGGAAGAGGGCGCGCTCGTCCCCCTCCTGCTCCAGGTTGTAGGGCAGCATGGACAGCGCGGCGGAGGAGTGGATGCCCAGCGCCGGGTCGCTGCTGCGCCAGGTGGTGGCCAGCTCCGAACCGCCCGCGTTGCCCGCGCCCAGGGCGGCCGGTTGCACCGTGGCGACACAGGCGTCATGGCCCGCGAGCAGCGCGCGCGCCGCCGCCGGCAGGTCGTCCGCGCGGCGCATCTCTCCCGGCAGCAGGTGGCCGTAGAAGCCTGGGGGCCGGCGCACCGTCTGCGCGGCGTTGTTGATGAGGATGTCCAGGCGCTCGTGCGTCTGCTCGATGTACTTCGCGAAGAGCTCCACGCTGGGCGCGTGCCGCAGGTCGAGCCCGTGGATGTGCAGCCGGTGCGCCCAGTCCGCGAAGTCCGGCTCCTGGACGTAGCGCTTCGCGGCGTCGTTGGGGAAGCGCGTGGTGGCGATGACGCGCGCGCCGGAGCGCAGCAGCATCAGCGAGGCCTGGAAGCCAATCTTCACCCGGGCGCCGGTGATGAGCGCGACCTTCCCATTCAGGTCGGCGCGCTGGGTGCGCTTGGCGTAGTTGTAGTCCGCGCACTCGATGCACATCGCGTCGTAGAAGAAGTGCAGCTTGCGGTACTCGGCCTTGCAGACGTAGCAGCGGCGGGGCTGCTCGAGGATGCGCTCGGGCCCTGCTTCCGTCGGGGGCGGCGGGGGCAGCGCCGGCACCGTGAAGATGGCGGAGCGGCGCAGGGTGCGAATCTCCGTCGTGGCGCGGATGGCGCGGTCGTGCTCGCGCTTCGTCTTCTTCCTGTCTCGGCGCAGCGCCTTCGCCATCCGGGACTTGGTGTCGCGGTCCGGGTGCAGCACGCGGCCCGCGGCGCTCAGGAAGGCGATGCGGTCCTCCTCGGGGAGGCCGGCCAACAGGAAGCGGTCCTCGCTGATGGCCTCCAGGACCTGGGTGATGCGGCGTACCTCGTCCAGGGACAGGGGGGCAGCGGGCGGCGCTTCGGGGGCGGGAATCGGAGCAGTCTCGGCG
>NZ_JABFNS010000064.1 GCF_013116825.1 Myxococcus xanthus | reverse complement strand
GCCTTGGCCACCCGGCGCGGTGGCGGGGGCGCGGACGGTGGCCAGGACGCCGGAGAGCAGCACGACGAGGGTCCCCGCGAGCGGAACCCCGAGCAAACCCACGCGCAATCCCACGTTATCGGCGACGAGCCCGACGAGCGGGGGCGACGCGAGAAACCCCAGGCGCATCAGCCAACTGACGACGGTGAGCCCCGTTCCCGCGCTCAGGCCGGGCAGTTCATCAGCGGCGTGCATGGTGGCGGGAACCAGCGTGGCGACGCCGAATCCCGCGAGCGCGAAGCCCGCGATGGTTGCGGGTATGGAGGGAAACAACAACGCAGCGCTCATTCCCAGCGCCGTGGTGGCGCCGCCCGCCCGAGCGACCGCGCGCTGGCCGAACCGGTCCACCATTCCATCGCCCAGCATCCGGCCCACGAACTGCGCGCCCACGAGGGCGACGAACCCGAACGAAGCGACGGCGGCCGTGGCGCCGAGCGTTCCGGAAAGGTAGACGGCCGCCCACGTCATGCCCGCGTCCTCGACGAGGATGCCGCTGACGGCAATCAAGGTCAGCGCGGCAAACATCAGCCAGATGCGCGCGCGCCCCGTCGGTTGACGCCGCGCGGGAGCGCTGCCCTGGTGCGCCGCGGCTGCCTCTGGCTCGACGGTGACGACGGGCTCGGGGCCGGGAATCGAGTAGCGCAGCGCCATCAGGGACACCCCGGCGAAGAGCAGGGCGGAGAATCCCAGATGCACGCCCCGGTGCACGTTCAGTCCCGCGGCGAGCCCGCCCATGAGTCCACCGACCACCGCGCCGATGCTCCAGACCGCGTGGAAGGAGTTGAGGATGGACCGGCCGTAGAGCCGCTGCACCCGCAGCCCGTGGGAGTTCTGCGCCACGTCGGTGATGGCGTCCATGCCGCCCGCGAAGAAGAGCGAAGCGGCGAGCACCCACCATGACGATGCGAGGCCCGCGACCAGCACGCCCAGGCTCGTCAGCAGCGTGCCGGCGACGGCGACCCGTGGTGAGCGGAAGCGGCGGATGAGCGCTCCGGCGGCGAGCCCTGCCACCATCGCGCCACTGGGGAACGCGGCGACCGCCAGCCCGTACTGAGCGTTGCTGAGGCCCAGGTCGGCTTTGATCTGCGGATAGCGCGGCAGGAGGTTGGCGAGGATTGCGCCGTTGGTGAGGAACAATGCCGCGACGGCCGCGCGGGCTGCCCGGTACTCGCGGGGGACCTGGCGAGGAGAGGTGGAGGGCATGGCAGGTCAGGGGGCGAGCGAGAGAATGCGGCGCACGGCGTCCCGGGTCAGGTCGCGGCTGCGTGGGGCGGGGTCGAGGCTGACGTGGATGAACAGCCCCTCAATCAAGGCGTCGAGCTCGTGCGCCATCCTGGCGTCTATGAGCCTTTCCAGCACGGCGCGGCTGCGGCGCATCCAGTCGTGGGTGATTTGCCGGAAGGCGCGTTGGCGCGCCGCGAGTGTGTAGAGCTCGAGCGTGAGCACGAGCTCGTCCTGCCCCGCCGCGAGGTCGTCGTGGACGATGTGGACGATGGCGGAGACCAGCGAGTCAAGGTCGGTGGCCGCGGCGATCCGCTCGGCGAACCGCTCGCTGATGCGCTGGGCGAAGCGGCTGAACGCCTCGTGCAGCAGTTCGTCCATGCTCGTGAAGTGGTAGGTCATCGAGCCCAGGGGCACGCCCGCGCGCTCGGCGACCCGGCGGTGCGACGTGCCCACCACGCCCCCTTCGGCGATGACCGCGAGCGCGGCGTCGATGATGCGGTCCCTTCGCTCGGGGTCATGTCTGCGCGTGGCCACGTGGGTCTCCGGGGATGCGGCGGGAGGCATGAGGCCTCGAGGTGCCGTTGGCGATATGTACGAGCGTACATATCTCGATATTCCGCCGGACCGAGCTGCTTCCCTGGGGGGGCGCCGCGCTAGCGCGGCGAGGGCCGCGTCGCGGTCTTCCGGCGGGGCGCCTTGGCGGCGCGGCTCTCCGTCAACGCCGCTGGTGCGGGGACGCAGCTGGGCCAGTCCCTCTTGATGTTGCTGCCGGCGCTCGTCGGGATGCAGGTAGGGGCAGTGGCTGCGCCAGAAGCTCTCACCCGCGCTGTTCCGGGCGTGTTTCCTGGTCAGCTTGATGCTCCTCGGGATGCACATGGTTGCCGGCGAAGTGCTGGCAGGGTGAAGGTGGTGGGTCCTGGGCCGCGGCCAATCGCCATGAAAGTGTCACCGCGCGGGTAGGAAGGCGTAACGGGGCTGTCATTCACGCCCGACACCATGTCGCCTTCCGAAAGGCACCTGGGAGCGGTTCATGCAATTGAAGACGGAGAAGGCAGTGCGCAAGGGGGCGCGTTTGTCGAGCCGGACGCGCTGGTTGACGGTGACGTGGATGGCGGCCAGCGTGCTGTCCGCGTGTGGTGATGACGATGACGTCGACCCTGGCGCGCAGCCCGCGCCGCTGGACCTGACCATCCTCCACATCAACGACCACCACTCGCACCTGGCGGGTTCCAGCCTGGAGCTGAACGTGACGAACGCCGCGGGTGACACCGTGGCCGCGGAGGTTGAATCCTCGGGTTTCGCGCGTGTCACGTCCGCGATGAAGGAGTTGGCGACCGGAAAGGAGAACGTGCTCAAGCTCCACGCGGGTGACGCCCTCACCGGCACGCTGTACTTCAACCGCGCGGGCCAGATTGGCGAGGCCGACGCCGCGATGATGAACACGGTGTGCTTCGACGCCTTCACCCTGGGCAACCACGAGTTCGACAAGGGCGATGCCGAGCTGAAGAACTTCATCGACCGCTTGCATGCCGGCCAGTGCCAGACGCCCGTCATCAGCGCCAACGTCCAGTTCGGCGCGGGCTCTGCCCTGCACCCCTCCAGGGCCGCAGGCTACGTGGAGCCGTTCACCGTCGTCGAACGGGGCGGCCAGAAGATTGGCCTCGTCGGCCTGACGATTGCCGGCAAGACGAAGGAGTCCTCCATGCCGGATGCGGACACCACGTTCGAGGCCGAGGTGCCCGCCGCCCAGCGCGCCATCGACGCGCTGCGGGCCCAGGGCATCAACAAGATCATCGTGATGAGCCACATCGGGTACCAGCTCGACCGGACCATCATCCCTCAGTTGAGTGGCGTGGACGCGGTCATCGGCGGTGACTCGCACACGCTGCTGGGGCCCGCGGCCATGGAGACCTTCAACGTCGGAACGCCCGCGGGACCCTACGCGGAGTCGCTGCGCAACCGCGACGGCGAAACCGTGTGCCTGGGGCAGGCCTGGCAGTACTCGCAGGTCGTCGGAGAGATGACCCTCCGCTTCGACGCCGAGGGCGTGGTCACCTCCTGCGGCGGCACGCCCCACGTGCTCATCGGCAATCAGTTCTCCATGGATGGGACGCCCGTCTCCGACTCCGACAACGCCGCGATGCTGGCCAGCGTGGCCGCCAGCGGCTTCCTCCGGGTGACGCAGCCGGATGCGGCCGCCGCGCAGGTGCTGGCGCCGTTCCAGGGCCGGGTTGACGCGTACAGCCGGACGGTGGTGGCCACGGCGAACGACGAGCTTTGCAATCGCCGCGTGCCGGGAAACACGGAGCCGGGCCGCTCCAGCGTGAGCTGCAATGCCCTGGGCGAGGTCCACAGCCGGGGAGGCGACATCCAGCAACTGGTGGCCCAGGCCTACCTGGAGGTGGCGAACGCGGATTACGGCGGCGCGGACATCACGTTGCAGAGCGCGGGCGGCGTGCGCCGGCCGCTGCAGGGACCGGTGACGGCGGCGGACGTCATCGAGGTGCTGCCCTTCGGCAACATGCTGTTCCGGCTGGACGTCACTGGCGCCGAGGTGAAGTCGATGATTGAGGACGGGCTGCACGCCACGTTCCGGGAGGGCGGCACCACGGGGCCCTATCCGTACACCGGCGGCCTGCGCTTCGACGTCAACGCCGCCCAGGCTCGCGGCCAGCGCGCCAGCAACCTGGAGGTGCTGGACCAGACGACGGGCCAGTGGAACGCGCTCCAGCCGACCGCCATCTATCGCCTGTTCGTGCTGAGCTTCAATGCCACGGGGGGGGATGGCTACGTGACGCTGGCCAACGTGCCGGCCGAGCGACGCTCCGACATCGGCGTGCTCGATGCCGACGTCCTCCAGACGTACATCGACCGTCAGCCCGAGCGCGAGCCCGGCACGAACCTGCCTGTCCTGCGCAAGGTGGATGCTTCGCTCTACAGCACGAAGTCGTTCGTCGAATAGCGCGTCGAAGGGACACGCTCGCCTGTCGTCGGCAGGTGGGACAGTAGTGCCGTGGCGGACATCGCATCCGCCACGGGACGTGCCCTCGAATTGTCAATTCGAGCGTCCGCTGCCGGTCCTGCGACCACTCCGTCATCGAGCCGTCGTACGCCGCGACATCGTCGCGGCCGAGCCGCGCGAGTTGAAGCGCCGCCACCGTGGCGGCGATGCTTCCGCCGCGATGCATGAGGGGCTTCTTCGCCGCGTCGGTCGCTCCGCCCCGCTCTCCGTCCTCTGCCCGGAGTTCCCTTCAATCAGGCACCCACCGGTGAACGGCTGCGAAGGGGGCTCTTGCCGGTCGTTTCGTGCCCGCACGGTTGCTTACGGGCCTGTGACGTGGCCTTGCGAGGTGGAAGGGCTGCCACGGTGGCGGGCATGCGGGCGGCCCCTGGCTCGCGGCGCCGTGGGTGTCCTCTGCATTCCGAGGGAGGCGTGCCCACGCTCCGGATGAACCCTGTCGGGGCGTGAGCTCCCCGCCCGCGAGGACTTCCCATGAAGACATCCATTCCGTCGCAGATGAAGGCCGCCGCCATCGACCACTTCGGTGGGCCGGAGGTGCTGGGCGTGAAGACGGTGGCCGTTCCGGCCGTGGGCGCGGGAGAGGTGCTCATCCAGGTGGAGACCGCGGGCGTCGGCAGCTGGGACGCGGCGGAGCGCGAGGGGGAAATGGAGCTGCTGAAGCCTGGAAAGTCATCCTTTCCCTATGTGCTGGGAACGGACGGGGCCGGCACCGTCGTGGCGGTGGGCGAGGGCGTCACGTCCCGCAAGGTGGGCGACCGGGTGTACGGCTCCGGCTTCCTCAATGACAAGGGCGGCTTCTTCGCCGAGTACGCGGCGGTGAAGGCCGATGACACGGCGCTCGTTCCGAAAGGCTTGAGCGCGGAACAGGCGGGCGTCCTGGGCGCGGATGGCATCACGGCGCTTCAAGGCGTGCAGGACGCGTTGAACGTTCGTCAGGGCATGACGCTCCTGGTGTACGGCGCGAGCGGCGGCGTGGGCCATCTGGCGGTGCAGCTCGCCAGGCGGCTGGGAGCGCGGGTCCTGGCGGTGGCTTCGGGCCCGGACGGCGTGGCGTTGGTGAAGCGCCTGGGGGCGGAGAAGGCGGTGGACGGGCGGGGTGGAGATGACGTGGCGAAGGCGATTCGGGACTTCGCGCCGGACGGGCTCGACGCGGCGCTGGTGCTCGCGGGCGGCGAGGGCAGGGCCTCGGCGCTGCAAGCCGTGAAGAAGGGAGGCCACATCGCCTACCCGAATGGCGTCGAGCCGGAGCCACGGGCGCCTGAGGGTGTGAAGCTCACGGCCTACAATGGCGAGTCGAATGCTGAGGTCCTCGCGCGTCTCAACCGGCTCATTGAAGCAGGGCCCTTCCATGTCGAGGTCTTCCAGGTGTACCGGCTGGACGACGCGGGCCGCGCGCTCGAAGCCGCGAGCAAGCACCATCTGGGCAAGCTGGCCTTGCGAATCCACTGAGCCACCGCCGCTGGAGCCGGGCGGAGGGGCCCGCCTGAGGTTAGAATCCGCGGATGAACTCCAGCCCATCCAGCCGGTCGTCCGTCGTCGTGGCGGAGCTGGGGCCCACGAACACGGGGAAGACCCACCGGGCCATCGAGCGCATGCTCGAGCACGGTTCGGGCATCATGGGGTTGCCGCTCCGCCTGCTCGCCCGCGAAGTCTATGACCGGGTGACCGCCCGGGTGGGGGAGGGCCGCGTGGCGCTGATGACGGGGGAGGAGAAGCGCGTGCCCCCGCGCCCCGACTACTGGATTTGCACCGTCGAGGCGATGCCGACCGACAAGTCCGTCGACTTCCTCGCGGTGGATGAAATCCAGCTCGCTGCTCACCGCGAACGCGGGCACGTCTTCACGGATCGGCTGCTGCATGCGCGGGGACGCAAGGAGACCTGGTTCCTGGGCGCGGACACGATGCGGCCCATGGTCCAGACGCTCATCCCCCATGCCTCGGTGAGGCGCGCCACCCGTCTCTCTCAGCTTCGTTATTCCGGGCATCGCTCCTTGAAGAGCCTCCCGCCGAGGTCGGCGGTGGTCGCGTTCTCCGCGGACCGCGTCTACGAGTTGGCCGAGTCGCTGCGGCGCCTCCGGGGCGGCGTGGCCGTGGTGCTGGGCGCGCTGTCTCCCCGGACGCGAAACGCCCAGGTGGCGATGTACCAATCCGGAGAGGTGCAGTACCTGGTGGCCACGGATGCCATTGGCATGGGGCTGAACCTGGACCTCAACCACGTGGCCTTCGCCGCGCTGTCCAAGTTCGACGGCGCCGACCAGCGCGAGCTCTACCCGGACGAACTGGCGCAGATCGCCGGCCGCGCCGGCCGCCACTTGAACGACGGGAGTTTCGGCACGCTGAACACGTTGCCGGAGCTGCCGCCGCGGGTGGTCTCCGCCATCGAGACGCACCGCTTCCCGGCGGTCCGGAATCTCATCTGGCGCAATGCCGCGCTGGACTTCTCGAGTCCAGAGGCCCTGCTGGATTCACTGGCGCGCGCGCCGGGCCACAGTGCCTTCATCCGGGTGGAGCGCGCGGATGACTTCGATGCGCTCAAGGACCTCTCGCGTGTTCCATCCATCCAGGACCTGGCCACCGGGCCGGCCATGGTGGAGCTGCTGTGGCAGGTCTGCCAGATACCCGACTTTCGCAAGGGGCTCTTCGGCCAGCATGTCGCGTTGTTGCGTGAGACGTTCCTGCAACTCACCGCGGGGGACGGGAAGCTGGACGCCGTCTGGCTGAACAAGCAGGTGGCTCCGCTCGACGACGTGTCCGGAGACATCCACACGCTGATGGACCGGCTGGCGGCCATCCGCATCTGGACGTCCATCAGTCATCGGCCGGGGTGGCTGCACGAGGCGGAGCACTGGCAGGAGCGGACGCGCGGCATCGAGGATGCGCTGGGGGACGCGCTTCATGAGCGGCTCGTCGAGCGCTTCGTGCAGCGCGCCGCGAGGCGCAGCACGCGCCGCTTCGTGAAGGCCGCCGCGCGTCCTCCGTCCGGTTCGGCCAGTCCCTTCGCCAAGCTGGGGCAGATGCTGGAGGAGATGCCGGGCGCCGAGGGCTTCGCGATGACGGAGGAGCAGTTCGTCCAGCGAGTGGTGGACGCGAGCCATGACGCCTTCCAGGTGGATGCGACTGGCGCCATCTCCTTTGAAGGCGAGCCCCTGGCACGCCTCGTTCGCGGGACGGACCGCCGCTTTCCTTTGCTGGCACTGGCGGAGCCGGAGGTCTGGACGGGCGGCGCGCGGCAGCGGCTGGAGCGGCGTCTGCTCGCGCTGGCGCGGGACCTCGTCACCGATGCCATGGGTGGCTTTCCCGCCGAGTCCTTCTCCGGCGCGGGGCGCAACGCGGCGGCGCGTGGGCTCGCGTATCGTCTGTCCGAAGGACTGGGCGTGATTACGCAGGGCGAGGCCCATGAGCAGTGGCGGCTGTTGGATGAGGAGGCTCGCGCGCGCTTGACGGAGCAAGGCGTCTGCGAGGGACACCGCTTCTTCTACGTCGCCGAGGCCCTCAGCCCGCATGCGCTGGAGCGCCGCTGCATGCTGACGTCGCTGTTCCTCCAGCGGACATGTCCCACAGGGGTGCCACGAGAACCCGTGCTTCAGCTCTCCGAGTTGGATCGCCGGGACGCACGTGCCTATGGGTACGAGGTGCTCGGGAGCGTGGCTCTGCGCATCGACATCGTCGAGCGGCTGTGCGAGGCCCTTCGCCACCCGCACGGGGGCCGGCAGGTGCAGGCGCTCATGCAGGACCTCCGCCTGGAGGGGGCTATCCGGGCTCGGGTGCTGCGCGAGCTGGGTGGCGCAACTGGAAATCCTCCGGCGAGGCGGCGCCGTCGCCGGCGAGGCGGCGCCGCGCAAGTGTCCGGCACGAGCGGCGCTCACCCAGGTTCGTCTCGGAGCGGGGCCTCGGAGCGGGCGGGACGTCGGCCTCGGGAGGGGGCGGTCCGGAATGCCACGGCGTTTCGAGACGGACCCTCGGAATCATGAGGGCGCCCGGCAATCCCGGGGCGGAGCTCCGGGATGCGCCGCTTCATGCGCGGGGAGGGCCAGGAAGGGGCTCGGGCGTCGGGCCTGCCCGCTGCGTCCGCTGCACGCGACAGCGGCTTGCCGCCGGGGCCACTGGGGCAGGGCCCGCCGACGCAGTCCGCGAAGAGTTAGAGCACGCGTCGAGCGGGTGCGCCTTGCCGTCAGGGGAGATGGCGCTTGCTCGCAGCCGCGGTCGTTGCTGGCGCCCGGGGACCATTCAACGCGGGCTTCGGCCCATGCGCGCCCGCCCGCTCGGGTGATGATGCGGAAGACGGTGCGAGAGGATGCTCGCCATGGGGGGGCGCAAGCGGTGAGCGTCGAGGTAGACGTGGCGTGAAAGGGTTCAACTGCTGCGCTTCAACTCCAGCACTGCCGGGGTGAGGTTCGGAGAGGGGCCGAGGCGGACGCCGCCACGTTTGTCTAACGCCGCGCGGATACGAGCAACATCATGGGGCGCTCCCGCTCCTCGGCCAGCTCCGGCTGGGCGGAGAGCTGCGCCTCGGTCGGACCCCATTCGTTGACCTGACGCAGACTGAAGCCGGTGTGAATCAGGGTGTTCAACAAGTTGCCCAGCGTGCGATGGTACTTGATGACGCCCTTGGCGAGCCAGTCCGTGGTGCGGGGCCCCTCGGCCTGGTAGCCATTGAGGGGCCATGTCTTCTGGCCTTGTTCATCCACTCGCCAGCCCGGGTGGGTGGGAGCCATGTAGATGGGATGCTCGGTGGAGAAGACCAGCGCGCCACCCGGAACCAGGGTGGCGTGCACCTTCGCGAGCAGGCGCGGCAGGTCTTCGATGTAGTGAAAGGCCAGGGAGCTGTAGACGAGGTCGAAGCGGGCTCGAGGAAGTTCCACCGTCTCCAGGTCTGCCTGGCTGTAGACGATGTCACAGGTGGACGTCAGCTGCCGGGCCCGTTCCAGCATACGCGCCGAGACGTCGAGCCCGTGAACCTGCACTGCCCCTTGTTCCCGAGCCCACCGGCAGAACCAGCCGTAGCCGCAGCCGAGGTCCATCACCCGGAGGCCCCGCAGCTCGGGCAGCATCGCCCGCAGCGCGGGCCATTCCGGTGCACCCGCGAGCCCCACCAGCGAGCGCCGCAGCTGGCTGTAGCCTTCGAAGAAGCCGGGGTCGTCGTAGATGTTCTGCGCCATGCTGGCTTCTGAGCACCCTTTGCGCGGGCCTGCAACGGATGCGCTCCCATCCGTTACTGCGCGGACGTTACGGGATGAGGCTCAGTCATCGAGCGTTCCCGCCTGGAGCGCGAGGCGGGCCGTGCCCGCCATGTTCTCCGCCAGCGCTTGCACCGAACCCGACACCTTCTGAGTCTCCTCGGCGGTACGCAGCGTATGCCGCATCTGGGCGGACAGCTCTTGAATGGCCTGGGCAATCTGGGAGGTGCCCGCGTCCTGCTGCGCCACCGCCGCGGAAATCTGCCGCACACTGGTGCCGGTGTCGTCGATGATGCCCGTGAGCCGCTGGAGCTGGGTGCCGGAGTCGCGCACCGCGTCCAGGCTCGCCTTCACGCGGTGCTCTCCCTGTTCACTCCTCTTCGCGGCCTCACGCATGCTCAGACTCACGCCGTCGAGCACCTCGCGGATGCGATGGGTCGCCAGGATGGACTGGTCGGCGAGGCTGCGGACCTCTCGCGACACGACGCCAAAGCCCCGGCCGTGCTCCCCGCTGCGCGCGGCCTCGATGGCCGCGTTGATGGCCAGCATGTTGGACTGGTCCGCAAGTCCCTTCACGGTGTCCACGATGCTGGAGATTTCGCGGGTGCGTGCGTCCAGCGCGAGGATGCGGCTCGACATCTCGGAGACCTCCTGGCGGATGGCTTCCAGGTTGGTCTGCGTGCGGGTGATGGCCGCGCCGCCATCGCGCCCCGCCTCCTCGGCGGTTGCGATGGCGCCCGCGAGCCGCCGCGCCTTGTCCGCCGTCACCAGGGAGCCCTGCCGGATTTCCTGGACCGTCTGCTCCGCCTCGCGGAGTGCCGCGGCCTGCCGGCTGACACCCGCCGTCTGTACCTCACTGGACGTGCGAAGTTGTTGCGCCACCGCGGCCAGCTCGCCAGCGCCGCTCCCCATGTCCTGGGCGAGCCGCTTCACCTCATGGCGACGCTCCTCGAGTTGGTGGGTGTGCGACGCGAGCGCGCGCACCACCAGCACCGAGCGGCGCACGACGATGCCCACCAATGAGAGCGTGAGCGCCAGGAAGCCCCAGTGCATGAGCGAGTCCGTGGCCTCCGTCAGCCCGAACACCGGCAGCGTGGTGTGGATGACGACACCGAAGAACACGCCCAGGCCCACGGAGAAGATTCGCGCGTCGGGGTTGCCCCGCCACGCCGCGATGCCCGCGACGATGACGCACCCGAGCAGGCAAGGCACCGAGTAGAGGACGAAGAGGCCGAGGTTCCGCTGAGCCATGCCCAGGTCGGCCATCACGATGATGACCTGAAGGGAGGCCGGCACGCACGCGGCCCAGGCACTCCAGCGGAACCAGCGCAGCCGGTTCTCCAGGACGCTGTCGGAGATGAACCAGGCGAGCGCGGGCAGGATGCAGTGCGAGCCCACCAACGTGAGCTGGCTCCCCAGCAGATAGCCGCCCCAGAGCGCGGGAATCAGGCCGCTCGTGCCCAGAAGCAGGGCCGCCGAGCCGCTCGTGAAGATGACGAGCGGCAAGAGCATCTGTGTCTGACGCCGTACCAGGGCCCCCAAGGTGGCGGCACCTGCGATGGTGAGCAACAGCATGCCCATGACGAAGGGCGCCAGCCCCGTGCGCGTCACCGTCGCGAGCAGCTGATGGTGTGTCCCCACCCGAGCCGCGCCCCCCACGCCGATGATTGGACCGCTGCTCTGGATTCGCAGCAGCAGGCGCGTGCCTTCCACCGTGGGGTGCAGGGGGACGAGCCGCCATGCGAGGTTGTCCGTCTCCTCCTGGCCGGAGGGATTCAGCCGCCCGCTCGCATGGATGCGGTGGCCGTTGGCGTAGACCTCGAAGGCATGGGCCACCGTGCCCAGGTAGAGCGCGGGCTCCAGCCACTGCCCCTGGGGGATGGGAATGCTCAGCCAGAGGAAGGTGTGCGCTCCCCGGCCAGGTGGCTCGCGGAGGGCCGCCACGGGCTGCCACGCCTGTTCATCCCCTGACTCCAGTGCCCAGGCTGGTACATCGGCGGGGCCCGGCGGTGAGTCTCCCCAGCGGTATCGCCAGCCCTGATTCAAGTCGACGCTGGGCTGGCCTGTGTCCGCCCACGCGGAAGTGGAAAGTACCAGGAGGAACGGCAGCACCCAGCACCACGACGTGCGTCGTGAAGACATGCATGCGCCGGCAGGTGAGACAGGTGAAACACCGGGGACTGCGTGAGCCGCCGGCGCGTGATTCGGAATGCGGATGTGACGCATGGATGCATCCATCCTCGGGTGCGGGAGACGCCCCTGTAAAATGGGTCTGCTTCACCCCGCCCGGCCGCTCGACCTCTGCCCGTATGTGTTTCATCGGCAAGCGGTGAAACTTGGGATCGGTATTGCTCGGTTTCTATGTTTCACGGGCTTCGTCGGCAGGACGAGGTTCCAGTGGGGATGCCGGACGGCGCGGCGCGAGTCTCACTGCGCCACCCGGCTGGGAGTCCTGGGGCGGCGAAGACTCAGCGCGAGCCGCGCTTGACGCGGCCCACCGACCATTCGACGAGCTTCCGGGCCTGACGGTGAAGGGCCGTCTGTTTGAGGGCGCCGTTGAGTTGATCAACGAGCTGGTGCCGCAGGGGCGGGGTGGCGATGTGCTCTTCCAGCTCTCGGATGCGCTGGGCCTGCTCCAGGAGGCGCTGTTCCAGTTCGTGGATGCGTTGCGCCTGGAGCGGGTTCGACGTCTCGTTGACGAGGTGTCGAACCGGAGGCGGCGAAGGCCGGCGGGCGATGAGGTCGGCGTTGTCACCCTTGCGAAGAACGAAGTTCAGCGTGTTCCGGGTGAGAGCCTCGGGGACGCGAGCGCCGCTCTTCTCCACGTACAGACGCAGCACCTCTTCGTCGAGTGTGACGGGGAACACGTCGAGCACTTCAGGCTCGAAGCCCGTCCCCACCAACAAGGGGTCGATGTCGCCCAGCGCCAGCTCCAGCTCATGGTGGCTGACGCCGATGCCCCATCGGGTCAGTAGCATGGGGGCGTCTTCAGCGGACGCATGGGCCATCGAATCTCGGAAGTTCTCGCGGGGGGAGCGTGAGGCATACGGCCACCCGAGTTCGGGCGGCAGGAAGTGGAAGAACGGCATCAGGGACGTGTGCGCGTCGAAGTACACGAGCCGGTTGGGCGTATCCACGACGACGAGCAGTCCTCCGGGACGCAGCAGGTCCCAGCCAGTGCGGAGCGTCTCCAGTCGCTCCGCGGGCGTCTGATGTTCGAGCACCGCGTACAGCACGAAGATGTCCGCGCCGTCGGGGGTCTCCTTCTTCAGGGTCTCCAGCAACTGCGCGGGCTCCACGACGCTCATGGCGACGTTGCGCAATCCCAGGGCCTTCACGCGGCTTTCCGCCGCGCGCACGGAGGGCGCGTGGATGTCGTACCCCGTGACGTGGCTGACAACCTGGGCAAAGGCCGCCGTGCTGGAGCCCGTGCCACAGCCCAGCTCGACGACGTTCGCCTTGCCCAGCTTCGTGTATCGCGCGAGCCAGGGCAGTACGTGGTCGACGCACCGGTTGTAGCGGCCATTCACATGGTCCACGATGTCCGACTGGCCGGCCGGCGACTTCAGGAAGCCCGCATCGAAGTCCGCGAAGTAGGATTGCAGCAGGGCCTCGCGCACATTCGCCAGGAGCGCGGGGTCCTCCATCCTGTAAGCCTCGAAGCCCGTCGCCATGCCTCTGTCTCCTCGCCGTTGGTGGTGGAGCGAACTGCGGGCAAGGAAGGTACCAACGGAGGCCGCTCCGGGCGAGCAATGGCGCGTGCGAATGGTTGCTTAATGGCGAAGCGGCGTGCCGGTGCTGGGGCGGATGTTCTGGTTCACTCGGAAAAGATTGGTCGGGTCGTAGCGGTCCTTTACTTCCACCAGCCTTGCGTAGTTGTCCTGGTACGTCGCCTGGACGCGCTCCTGGCCCTCGTCCATGAGGAAGTTCACGTAGGCGCCGCCCGCGGAATAGGGATGCAGGGCATCCCAATAGTCTTTCGTCCAGGTGGTGATGTCCCTGGCCTTGTCAGGAGAGGGGTCCACTCCGACGATGACCTCTGCCCACCGCGCATCCCGGAAGCTGAAGGCGGTGTCGCCTGGTGCCGTCCGGTGCGCCGCTCCGTCGATGGGGTAGAGGTGCATGGTGGAGTGCATCGTGGGCAGGCGGTGGGCGAACGCCACGTGTCGGGAGATGGCTTCGTCCCCCAGCTCCCGTACGAAGTCCGCGCGCCAGTACCATTGGAGGCCCGGCGGATAGAGCGCATCGAACATCGTTTGCAGCGCGGGGTAGGGCATGGTCTGCACGCCGTCGAGCGCGGGGGCCATGGCGCGCACGGGCGCGAAGAGCGCCTCGGCTTGAGCCGGGTCTCCGGTGTAGCACCACACCACCGCACACATCTTCTGCAAGTGCAGGTGGGGCGGGAAGGGCGCCGCGGGCGGGACGGCCAGGAAGGCGAAGAAGCCGGTGAGTGTCTCGGGCGCGGTGGCGATGAACTCGCGGTACCACCGCATCACCTCCTCGGCGCGTTCCAGGGGCCAGAGCGTCGGCCCTCCCAGGATGGTGTCCACCGGGTGGGCCTGGAAGAGGAAGGACGTGACGACGCCGAAGTTGCCGCCACCGCCGCGCACGGCCCAGAACAGGTCCGGGTGCTGCTGGGCGTTCGCGGTGACGAAGCGCCCGTCCGCCAGCACCATGTCCACGGCGAGCAGGCTGTCGATGGTGAGTCCATAGCGACGCGAGAGATGGCCCAGGCCACCGCCCAGGGTGAGGCCCCCCACGCCCGTGGTGGAGATGATTCCCGAGGGAACGGCGAGCCCGAACGCATGCGTGGCATGGTCCACTTCGCCCCAGACACTTCCTCCCGCGACACGCACGGTGCCCGATTCGGGGGCGACCCGGACGCCGTGCATGGGCGACAGGTCGACGACGAGCCCCCCGTCGCATGTGCCCAGGCCGGCACCGTTGTGTCCACCCCCACGGACCGCGAGCATGAGGCCCTGCTCGCGCGCGAACTCCACCGCCGCGAGGACGTCCGCCACGTCGGCGCATCGGGCAATCAACGCCGGCCGCTTGTGAATCATGGCGTTGTAGACGCGGCAGTGCTCCTCGTAGTCCGCGTCCCCGGGGCGTACGAGCCGGCCGCGCAAGCGAGCCCGTAGCTGCTCGACCCGGTCTGAGGGCAGTCCGGGCGGTCGTCCTTCGCCTGTTCGCGCAGGCTCACTTCGAGGGTCCAGGGGCATGGCTTTCTCCTCCGTGGGGCCGTGATGGGAAAGGCCCCTACAGCCAAGCTAGGGACGGTCGGCGAGCGCGAAGGCGCGTTCACGGCAGGTGGGCGGGAGGGGGCGCCCAGGCACGCGTTGGTGGAGGGACGAGGACGTGGCGCTTGGCAGGCCCGATAGGGAGAGGGGGCAAGACTAGGAGCGTCGTCTTCCTTCGTCGCCACAGAGATTGAGTTCGAGGTCTGGGGGCCCCGGCTCCCGGATGGTTGTCTGGTGATGGCTATGTCCAGCACGGCGGCGCGGGATGGAGATTGTCAATCCATGGGCAAGTCGCCGTGCCATGCTGCCGGTATGGGCTATCCCGTGACGGTGACACGGGCGCCTTGAGCCGCCCGTGTGGGTTGGCGGGCGCGCCGCTCGTGCCCCGCGAGCAAGCGGGCAGCGCCCAGTATCCACATCGTTTGAGCTCAAAAGTATGGACGTGCTCCGTCTGACCTGTTAACGACTGACTGCACTGTTCCCTGGGTGGACTGTTTCGCGCGCCAGCGTCCTCGCTGAGTGTGGATCGGGAGAGGGCCGCCCCTTGTGCCACGTCTGGCGCTCAGGACGAGTGTGGCCTGTTCTGGTCCGCTCGCGCCTGTCGTCCATTGCCAGGAGTTGCGGTTGTCCACCCGTCTTACCCGTTTCTCGCATGCGCTTTTCCTGTCTGGATTGACCTGCCTGCTCGCGCCCGAAGCACGCGCCGAAGAGGAGGTGGTGGAAGACCCGGACATGCTCAAGGTCGGTGGTGCGCTGCGCCTCAACGCCTTCTTCAAGACGTGGCCTGGAGAAGAAGACAACCGCAACCGCGGTGGCGACGTGGCGTTCGATACATTCCGGCTCAACGTCGACGCCAGACTCTCCAAGGTGTTGCTGTCCGCCGAGTACCGCCTCTATTCGGGGTACTCCATGCTCCACCACGGCTGGGTGGGCTATGAGTTCACGAAGGCGACCCAGCTCCAGTTCGGCGTGCACCGCGTGCCCTTCGGCGTGCTGCCCTATGCCTCACATAACTGGTTCTTCTCCCTGCCCTACTACATGGGCATGGAGGACGACTACGACCTGGGTCTGAAGCTGGTCCACACGCAGGGGCCATGGGACCTGCAGGTCGCCTTCTACAAGAACGACGAGGGCAGCTTCACCGGCCGGAGCACGGACAGCGCGCGCTACTCGTATGACGTGGTGCAGGTGAACAGCTCCAACCCGGGTGAGGCGTACCTGGGCGTGGAGAGCGCGAACCACGAGAGCAACAAGCTCAATGCACGCGCGGCGTACACCTTCCAGCACGGGGACCTGGGCCGCACGGAAGTCGGCGTCTCCGCGCAGACCGGGCAGATCTACAACAGCGTCACCCGGCGCAATGGCCTGAACTGGGCTGGCGCGGTGCACCTGGACGGCTACTACGGCCCGTTCAACCTGCGCATGGAGGTCCTCAGCTACGGCTATGACTTGAAGAACCCCGAGGGGCACGACGACTCCATCGTGACGATGGGGGCCTATGACGCGCCCTACAAGATGGCCGCCCGGGGCACCGTCTACGCGGCGGGCCTTTCGTACGACGTGCCCGTGTCGTGGGGCCCCATCACGAAGCTGACCTTCTACGACGACTTCAGCCTCTTCGACAAAGCCAACGCCGCGTTCGAGACGTCGATGCAGAACGTGCTCGGCATGCTCGTCACCGCGGGGCCCGTCTACACCTACGTGGACGTGGCCAGCGGGAAGAACCAGCCCTGGCTGGGGCCTGCTTATGGCCACGCGCTCGCGGAGGGCGATCCGAATGCCCCGTGGGAGACGCGCTTCAACATCAACGTCGGCTACTACTTCTGAGAGGCCCCATGGAGAAGATTGAAGTCCGTGGCTTGCGGAAGATCTACGGCGGCAACCCGGAGCGGGCCATTGCCCTGCTGGAGAAGGGGCAGAGCAAGCAGCAGATCCTGGAGGAGACGGGGTGCACCGTCGCCATCCAGGAGGCTTCGTTCGATGTGAAGGCCGGCGAAATCTTCGTCATCATGGGCCTGTCCGGCAGCGGCAAGTCCACGGTGCTCCGCTGCCTCAACCGCCTCATCGAGCCCTCCGCCGGCAGCGTGCACGTGGACGGCGTGGACGTCACCCGGGCGGACAGGGCGGGCCTGCTGGACGTCCGGCGCCGGAAGATGGCCATGGTGTTCCAGAACTTCGGCCTGCTGCCCCACCGCAGCATCATCCGGAACGTGGAGTACGGGCTGGAGATGCAGGGCCTGGAGCGGCGGGAGTCGCGGCCCAAGGCGATGCAGGCGCTCGAACTGGTGGGCCTGAAGGGCTACGAGGAGAAGCTGCCTCGCGAGCTCAGCGGCGGGATGCAGCAGCGCGTGGGGCTGGCGCGGGCCATTGCCACCGACGCGGAAATCCTGCTCATGGACGAGGCCTTCAGCGCGCTGGACCCGCTCATCCGCCGGCAGATGCAGGACGAGCTGCTGGAGCTCCAGTCCCGGATGAACAAGACCATCGTGTTCATCACCCATGACCTGGATGAGGCGCTGAAGCTGGGGGGGCGCATCGTCATCATGAAGGACGGGTGCATCGCGCAGCTCGGCACGCCGGAGGAAATCCTCAGGAGCCCCGCGGACGACTACGTGCGCGCCTTCGTGGAGCACGTGGACCGCACCAAGGTCCTCACCGCGCGGGCCATCATGCGGAGGCCGGAGTCGGTGGTGCACCCGAAGGACGGGCCCGCCCTGGCCGTCAAGCGCATGCGCGAGTCGGGCACCTCCACGCTCTTTGTGACCAACCAGGCCCGCAAGCTGGTGGGCCTGGTGCGCATCGAGGACACGCTGCGGCTCATGGCGGAGAACAAGCACAGCCTGGAGGGGGCCCTCGTCACCGACTTGCCCACCACGTCACCGGACACGCCGCTGGCGAAGCTGGTGGCGGTGGCGGCCACGACTCAGATTCCCATCGCCGTCGTCGCCGAGGACCAGTCGTTCCTGGGCATCGTGAGCCGCGCCACGCTGCTGGCCAGCATCGCGGGGGAGCAGCACTGACATGAGCACACTGAAAATCGGCGAAGGCTTCGAGGAGCTGATTGACTGGCTGGGCACGCGCGGCGCGCCGGTGTTCGACGCCATCCGTTCGGTGCTCACGGCCTGCATCAACGGCCTGGAGAGCGCGCTGCTCCTGCCGCCGAGCTACGCCATCATCACGGTGTTGATGGTGCTCGCCTGGCGCCTGTCCGGCCTGGGCACGGCCGTCTTCACGGCGCTGGGCATGCTGCTCATCCAGGACATGGGCCTGTGGAAGGCCACCATGGAGACGCTGGCGCTGGTCCTCTGCTCGGCGATGGTGGCGCTGGTGCTGGGCATCCCCCTGGGCATCTGGGCCGCATACAGCCGCGTCGTGGAGCGGGTGCTGCGGCCCGCCCTGGACCTGATGCAGACGATGCCCGCCTTCGTCTACCTCATCCCCGCGGTGCTCTTCTTCCGGCTGGGGAAGGTGCCCGGCGTGGTGGCCACCGTCATCTTCGCCATGCCGCCCGCGGTGCGCCTCACCAACCTGGGCATCCGGCAGGTGCCCACCGAAGTCGTGGAGGCCGCCATCGCGTTCGGCGCGACGCCGCGTCAGACGCTGCTCAACGTCCAGCTCCCCATCGCCGTCCCCACGCTGCTGGCCGGAGTGAACCAGACCATCATGCTGTCGCTGTCCATGGTGGTGATCTCCGCCATGATTGGCGCGGGGGGACTGGGCGAGCAGGTCCTGAAGGGCATCACCCAGCTCCGCATCGGGCTGGGCTTCGAGAGCGGCATCGCGGTGGTCATCCTGGCCATCGTGTTGGACCGCCTGACTCACGCGCTGGGCAAGCCCCGGGCGCGCTCATCATGAAGGAGACCCGCCTCGTGAACATGTCCTCTCTCAATCGTCTGCCCCTGCTGCTCACGGCCGTGGCGGGGTTGCTCGTCGCCCCCGGATGCAAGCAGGAGAACAAGGCGCCCGCCGCGGGTGACACCGAGGCGCCCGCCCCCGCGAAGAAGCCCGTGGTCCGGCTGGTGTACGTGAACTGGGCCGAAGGCGTGGCCATGACGCATCTGGTCCAGGCCATCCTGGAGGACCGCATGGGCTACGAGGTGAAGACCACCATGGCGGACGTCGCCCCGGTGTTCGCCTCGCTCGCCAACGGCGACGCGGATGCCTTCCTGGATGGCTGGCTGCCCGTCACCCACCAGAGCTACATGGAGCGCTTCCAGGGCAAGGTGGTGGACCTGGGCACCAACTACGAGGACGCCCGGATTGGCCTGGTCGTCCCGGCGGATCTGGACATCACCAGCATCGAGCAGCTCAACGGCAAGGCGAAGGACCTGAACCAGTCCATCGTGGGCATCGATTCCGGCGCGGGCATCATGACGACGACGGAGAAGGCCATCGCGGAGTACAAGCTGGACCTGAAGCTGGTGCCCTCCAGCGGCCCGGCGATGACCGCGGAGCTCAAGGACGCCATCGCCAAGAAGCGCCCCGTGGTGGTCACCGGTTGGAAGCCGCACTGGAAGTTCGCGCGCTGGGACCTGAAGTTCCTGGATGACCCGAAGGGCGTCTATGGCGCCAAGGAATCCATCCACACGCTCACCCGCGTGGGCCTGGAGAAAGACCTGCCCGACGTCGTGACGCTGCTGCGCAACTTCAAGCTGGATGACCAGCAGCTCGGCGGCCTGATGGGGGCCATCGCCGAGGCCGGGGACTCGCCGGAGAAGGCCACCCGGGAGTGGGTGAAGAAGAACCAGGCGCTCGTGGATGGCTGGATTCCCAAGTCCTGAGCGCGATGCGAGGCGCTCCGGGGGCTTTCAGTTCCCGGGCGCCGCCTTCGGGTGTCCACGCTTTCGTGCCGCGGATTCCATCTCCATGAGCGCGTGGATGCCCGTCCGAAGCTGTTCGTAGATGTCCCGCTCGGTGACGCCCAGACGGGTGGCATTGGAGACGTCATGGACGCCGTCCCGGGCTTCGGAGTGTTCGCCGTGCAGGCCCCTCACCGCGAGCCCCAGGCGGGCACACCGCGCGCGGAAGTCCGGCCGCCGTGAGAGGTGGGGCAGGCGGATGAGCACGGAGGCTCGCATGGCGGTGCCCAGGTTGGTGGGGCACGCCGTGAGGAAGCCCAGCCGTGAGTCCCGGGCGAAGTCGAGCTGTCTGTCGAACTGCTCGAGCGCCGCCTGGAGCCGCAGGTAGGTCTGCGCCA
Organism: Myxococcus xanthus; assembly: GCF_013116825.1. Taxonomy (GTDB): domain Bacteria; phylum Myxococcota; class Myxococcia; order Myxococcales; family Myxococcaceae; genus Myxococcus; species Myxococcus xanthus_B. The sequence goes on along the minus strand of NZ_JABFNS010000064.1, from coordinate 29,101 downwards.
GCCCCGAGCCGGGCTGCATGCTGATGATGCGCAGGGCGTCTTCCTCCCCGACCCAGACGATGAAGCGCATGTCCGCGGAGTGGAAGATGCCGCGGTTGCGCGGCCAGTCGCGGTTGACGCCCGCGCTGTCGAGGAAGCGGTCCGACTGCTGGAACAAGACGTGGTGGTGCACCAGCTCCCGCCGCTCTGCCTCGGAGAGGCTGGCCAGGGGATGGTATTCGCCCGCGAGGTGCCCCCTCAGACGGGAGAGGACCTGGACGACCTCGGCTTCCAGCGCGGCCCTGTCCCTGGCGCCAATGGCTGGAGGAAAGGCATACCGGGCCAGGTTCCGTCCGACGCGGACCCGCGTGGAGAGGATGAACTCGCCCGTGGGGTCCAGGTCATCCTGGGGGAGCCCGTCGAGTGAGAAGTCACTCGTGTGTCCGCTCAGGTCGTGGCCCGAATGGTCCCGGATGATGGGATGCAGCAGCGGGGAGAAGAGCGCGTAGGACTCACTGTCACCCGCGTAGACACCCATCTGGGAGTCCCCGTGGTCCAGGCCACTCTGGATGGCCTTCCGGAGCGTCCATCCGTTGCTTGTCGTGAGCCGTTCGAGCCGGGATTTCAGCTCAGGGGTGAGGTGCTTGTGGAGCAGCATCGCTTCGTGGCTTGAGCACGACACGTGCCACGGTTGTTGCTGCTTAAATGTATGTGATTTTCGATATTTGGCGAGCGAGCCGCCGTGTATCACGCGGCGCTGACGCGTCAGTTGGTGGGATGACACGTCAGCGCCGGGCCGGCGCCACGCTCAGGGCACGAGGGCGCCGAGCGTGACGGCCAGGCCGTGAAGCTGGACTGCGCCGCGTCGAAGCGTGCCTACGATACGGCTCGGTACTGGGGCTCGGCCGTGGGTGGCTTGGATGGATTCAGCCGCTCACCGGAACGGCTTCTCCGGTGAGGGGCGTTCGCCGCGGGCTACGGGACCGGGGGCGGTTGCAGCCGCCGGGGCGGCAGGTGCGGGCCGAACTCGACGGTGTCGGCCTCCGGGAGCGGCACCGGGGCGTGCTTCAGTGAGGGGACGCCTGCCCAGCGCCGCACGATGTCCTGGGCCTGGTCCCGAAGGGTGGTGGGGAGCCAGTTGAAGGTGCTTCCTTGGTTGCCGCCCGGAGCCGTGAACACGAAGGAGTCCTGGGCGTTGCCGAGCGGGAACGCCGCCGCAGTCCATGGGGCCAGGTCGCCATAGATGAACATCACCCGCTCGCCATGCGTCACGAGCCAGTCCTCGATGTCCTGCATGGCCTGGGGCCGGAACACGACCGGCACGCCGGGCGCCGAGTACACCGGCGCGATGTTCGTTCCGGGGTACTGGATGAGGTTTCCCAGGTGCGCCTCGTAGGGCTTGGGCCAACCCAGCTCCAGACTCGCCTGGTAGTAGTAGGGGTGGTACGCGGCAACGCCGGAGCTGCTGTTATCGGAGAACGCGGCAAGGCCCACCGCCCAGTCAATGATCTCCAGCATGTATTCACTCGACGCCGTGTCATCGGGGAACGCGTCGCAGTACTGGGGGCGGGAGTACTGCCAGAAGGCGAAGTACGTCTCGATGACGGCGTGCTCCAGGGCCCGCTCGAAGCCAAGCTGGTTGTAGGTGAGGCCCTGGTTTACGGCATGGGCGCGCAGCAGCGCCACCATCTCCTGGCGGCGGTTCAGCACGGCGCGCTGGAAGGTGTGGATTTGCTCGCGGCACCACGCCAACTCCGAGCCTCCCACGGTGGCTTGGAAGGCGGGGAAACGCGCATCTTCGCCGCGCACGAGCGGCGCCACATAGGCCACCGTCGCGTCCACGTCCTCTGGGTGGAACCGGCGATAGAACACCATGGTCTCTCCGCCCTTGCTGACGCCTGTCAGCAGGATGGAGTGGGACAACCTTCTTGGACGGAGCATGAACCCCTCAGTTGATGGGCGCGGTGTCTCAGATGCCACGGCTGCGAGACAGTAGCGCATCGGTCTGTCGTCGCCGTGCCCCGTCGTGGTGCGGGTGCCAGTCCCCGCGCGCCGCTGGAGGTTTCCAGCCGGAGCGCTGTCTGTCTTCACGCTCGACGGGGCGCTTGCCGCCATCCGAGTGCGCGCGATGTAATGCGCGCATGCCCCATCGCGTGACGTTCGCCGTCGATGCCGTGAAGCCTGCCGTCCTGCCCTTGGAAGAGGTCGGACTCACCGAGGCCCTGCGTGGGCGGTTGGACGCCAAGGTGCTCGGGGCCTCCCATCGCGAGGCGCGGTTCGTGCGTCCCGAGGCGACCCATCCTCTGCTCTCGGCGGTGCATCTGGCTTTCAGCGGGCACCGCCCATTGGTGTTGTCTCCGGACATCCTCTGGATCACCATCGCCCAAGGGCTGGCTCTGCACATCACCCGCAATGCGGAGGCGCTGCGATTCGACCTGGTGCGTCACCAGGGGCGAAAGCAGTTGGTGGTGACACGCGACGCGTCCCGGACGGACCTCGCATCGGATGATTTCTGGCCCGGCGTCGTGGACGACTTCTCCGGGATGATTCAAGGGCACTCGCCGGCGCTCCACGACCTGATGGTGTGCGATTTCTCCACGACGGGGCCGGTGGAGCGCGTGGTCAGTCAAATCGTGCTGATGGATGCGATGCGGGAGTACTTCGACTACGTGGTGATGTGCATCTGCGGCATCCCCACCATCACGCTCGAGGGCTCACCGGAGGACTGGCGCAAGCTGCGGGACAAGGTCGGTCAGCTTCCTCGGTACGGCATGGAGACCTGGGCCCGGCACCTGCTGCCGCTGTGCGAGCAGTTCATCCGGGCTTCCGAGGGGCGGGAGGATCGCAAGTTCTGGCAAGCCATCTACAAGCTGCACCACGCCTATGGCAGCGATACCTTCAATGGCTGGATTGGCAAGCTGTTCCCCTTCCTTCGCAATCAATTGACGGGAGCGTATGACTTTCCCAATCCGATGCTGGAGGCTCAGGCGCTGGGCAAGCCCGACGCCACGGAGAAGGGCGAAACCCTGTCTAGTGACAGATTGCCCACCGGGCTGTCCCGGGTGTCGCTCCTGCTCGCGGTGGCCACCGATTCTGGGATGGTGAAGGCACGGATGGCTCTGACGGCGGGCTTCATGGGGACGCTCCAGTCCGCGGAGACGCTGGCGCTGCGGCCGGTGCCGGGCTGGGTGGTCCACGAGGACCTGGGGCTGGATGCGATGCTCCGGCGCGTCGAGGACGAGCACCACATGGCCAAGCCCCTCCCGGAGGAGCGTCACAGCGAGTGGCGTGGACTGTGGGGCGACGGTGGAATCCCGGCGGACATCAGCCAGTTCTACGCCGCATGCGACGGCGCGTCGCTCTTCGGCCAGGGGGACGCGGCCGTGTACCGCATCCGGGCGTCGGGGGCGCTGGAGTTCCACGACGGAACGCGCTGGAACAAGACCCATCAGGCTGATTCGCAATCCAGCGGCTACCCGCACGGCTGGACGCGTTTCTGTGACGTGGGTGAACACGGCTTCCTGGCCTACCGTTTCAACCACCAGCAGCCTGGGAAGCTCCCAATCTACTGGGTGGAAAGCGCTCAGTCGCGGACCGGCGTGTGCGTCGCCGCCTCGCTGACGGAGTTCCTTCACCAGGCGCTCAATTCGCAGGGGCGCGTCTATTTCCAGGAGCCGGGCTTCACGCCGGGAGAGGTCGAGGAGTTGTGGTTCTGATTCCCTTGAGAGGGATTACTCCCGCGTGAGCGTGACCGTGGCGGCGCCAGCGATGGCTTCGCGTGGCTTGCCCAGGGAGAGCCCCCGGAGCGCCTTGTTGATGCACTGGGCGAGCGGGGTGTGCTGGGGCGGGTGCATGCGTGCTCCGAGGACGATGCCCGCGGGGGAGTAGACCACGGCGTAGGTGTCCTGCCGGCATGCGGCGTCCTCGCCGTTCCGCGCGTAGCAGCTGTCGAGCGCGGGCAGGCGCCCTTCAATGGACTCGGCGACCCAGCCATCCGCGTACCCGCGGGGCGCGGGCGCGGCGGTGCCGTTCTCCGTCAGGCGGGGCAGCTCGACGACCCGGAGACGGGCGAGCTCCTCCGGGGGCGTCATCCCGGAGGCCGTCAAGACGAGCCCTCCCGTTGCGGCGAGGCCCACCGCCAGCGCGCTGGCGACCATGAGGAGGGTCTGCAGGCGGGAGCGCGTGTGCGGTGTGGCGGCGTGTTCCGCCGCGACAGGCGTTGCGGGCACCGGTGCCGTGGTCGCGGGCTCTGGGGGGGCGGCGCTTGCGACTTCAGGCTGAGGGGCTGCCACGGGGGCGGCGTGAATCCATGGCTCGAGCGCCTGGGCCAGCTCGCGGGAGTCCGCGTAGCGCGTGGCCGGGTCCTTCTCCAGCGTGCGCGCCACCACCTGGGAGAAGCCGTCCGGCACGTCCGTGCGCACGCCGCTGAGCGGAGCGGGCACCTGGTGCATGACGGCGGAGAGCAGGGCCACGTTGTCCGCCACGTCGATGGGCCGTTGTCCCGTCACCATCTGATACAGGCAGGCGCCCAGCGAGTAGATGTCCGCGCGTCCGTCGACAGGGCGGCAGCGGATCTGCTCCGGGGCCATGTACGACGGCGTGCCGACCCAGGCGCCAGCCTCCGTGCCCAGCGCGGTGGCGTCGTCTTCATGCATGAGCCGCGCGACGCCGAAGTCCAGCAGCTTCACGTGGAGGGCTTCGGTCCCCGTGTCGACCAGGAAGATGTTGTCGGGCTTGATGTCGCGGTGGACGACGCCGGCGTGATGCGCCGCCACCAGCGCGGTCGCCAACTGGTGGGCAATGGCCGCCGCGCGTCCCACGGGCAGGAGGCCTTCCTGCTTCAGCAGCGACTTCAGCGTCTGGCCCTTCAGCAACTCCATCACCAGGAACGGCGGTTCATCTGGTGCGTCGTGAAAGTCCATCACCTCGACGATGTTCGGATGCTTCATGCCCGCGGTGGCCTGGGCCTCGCGGCGGAAGCGTGCGTGCACGGCCGGCTCGCCGAGGAGGTGCTGCCGGAGCACCTTGACGGCCACGGTTCGCCCTCCGTCCAGTTGCTCCGCTTCGTAGACGGTGCCCATCCCCCCCACGCCAATCCGCTGGCGCAGCCGATACTTCTGCCCCAGCACTGTTCCAACCAAGGATGAGCGACTCATGACGCAACGTGTATACCCGAGCCTGATGAAGAACGTTGGCGGCGATCCGCCCGATGACGGATGCAGCCGCCGTTGAATTCGCGGAAGGCCCTTCGCTCAGCGACCTACCGGTATTGTAATTGTTTCAGGAGTTTCGCGGGGCCGTTTCACCCGGGGTCGTGGTGACCTCTCCCATGTGGGGCAGCCCCCCTCGCGCCAGCGGCGCCGCATCTTCCCGAAGACCTCCGTCGTGAGCCCCTGGGGCGTACGTGGAAAGTGGGCGCAGGGCTCGTCGTCGGCGGCCTGCAGTCACGGAGTCTACTGGAGGTGTCCCGCGCTCCGAGCGGCTCACGCCGGACTTCGCGGGTACGTTCTTCTCAAGGTTTGGGCTTTTTCGCTTTCTGAGACGGATTTCGCGTGTGGATTCCCGCGCTTGGCGGTGTTCGAGCGTCGTGTGTGCCGTTCGTGAACTGCACCGTTGACGTGAGGGCCCACGCTCATTTCTATCGTCCCACGCATCTCGCAAGGGAGTCGCCGTGGCAGGACAGACCGTTGAGTTGACCCAGGAGAACTTCGAGCGCATCACCCAGGAGGCCGGGGTGTGCGTGGTGGACTTCTGGGCGGAGTGGTGTGGTCCCTGCCGCGGCTTCGCGCCGACCTTCGAGGCCGCCGCGAAGGCGTTCCCGAACATCACCTTCGGCAAGCTCGATACGGAGGCGCAGGAAGAGGTCTCCGGCCGGATGGAGATTCGCTCCATTCCCACGCTGGTGGCCTTCAAGGATGGCGTCGAGGTCCGGCGCGCCTCGGGCGCGATGTCGGCCTCGGCGTTCGCGACCTGGCTGAGCAAGCTGGACTCCGTGGACCTGGCCGTCGAGCAGCAGCGGGCGGCGAACCGCAAGCTGACGGAAGAGGGGACGCCGCCGCCTGGCATTCCGCCCCACGCGGAATGGGACGCCGGAGACGAGGAGTGGTGCTTCGGCGACACCGACGAGGACGGGGAGAAGCACGGCCCCTGGAGGTACTGGCGCGCCGATGGAACCCTCTGCAACGAGTGCATCTTCGTCCACGGCAAGCCCCACGGCCCCTTCAAGCGCTTCCACGAGAGCGGGGAGGTGTCCCAGGACGGCGCGTTCGAGCAGGGCAACCTGCACGGCCCTCGCACCTGGTACGCGTCCGACCAATTCACCACCGAGCGGATGCATGAGAACGGCGTCAGCGAGAAGGTCCGCCGCACGGTGATGGTCTACGCGCACGGCCGCGTGACGCAGGTGCTGCATTACAACGGCGCCGGCGAACGCGTGGTGCCCTCCACCGGAGAGCCGTACCCCACGCGGCCCGCGAACCTCCCCGAGAAGGCTGAGTACCGCGAGGACCAGGACCAGTGGGCGTCCGTGTCGCTGAACGCGAAGGCCGAGCGGCACGGGCTGTGCCGATTCTGGGACCGGGAGGGACAGCTCCTCTGGGAGAGCGAGTTCCGCGAAGGCAGCCGGCATGGCCGCTATTACTCCCGCGCCGTGGACGAGTACACGGACACTCGGGTGCGGTTCGACGAAGGGGAGATGGAGGACGACTTCGCGTGCGGCACGTGGAAGCTGCTGGATGCGGAGGGCAACGCCGTCGTCACCCGAGACCTGGGCGTTGTCCAGGACCACGAGACGTTGGAGGCCTCGGAGGTGTTCTCGAACCTTCCGAGGAGCGCCGCGGAATGGCGTGAGTTCGCCGAGCAGGCTCGGGCGGGCCGACGATACCGGGAGGCGCTGCTGGCCATGGCGCGGGCGAGCGCCGTGTCGCTGGATGTGGGCCCGCTGAAGGCATGGCTGGAGTCGCTCACCCTGCCTCGAACGGAGGCGAGTGCTCGCGAGAATGCCGAAGGCGTGATGAACAGCGCGGGGGATGAGCGGGCGGCGCTGGCGGATGCGATGATGCGTGGCGCGGAGGCCGCGATGTTGCTTCGGGGCTTCGCGGTGCTCCACGACCAGCAGGACCGGCCCCGGGCGGCGTTGGACTTCATCCTGGCCGCGATGCTGCTCGCGCCGGAGCGCTCGGCGTACCTGTTCACCCGGAGCCTCATCCTGGCGAACCTGGGGCTGGGCGAGCAGATGCGGAAGGACGCGGAGGCGCTGGCGCCGTCGGAGCCGGATTCGTGGAAGTTCCTCTCCGCCTACGGGCGGGTGCTGTTCCCGCGCTTCGAGTTCTGGCCGGGACGTGAGCCCGCGCACTGCACGTTCGATGAGGTCCCCGACGGGCCCACGAAGGAGCTGGACGCGGTGCAGGCCGTGGTCCGCAAGTACGCCACGCGACTCCAGTTGCTGCGCGCGGAGATTCTCTCCCGCTTCAAGCCCGGCACGAACGTGCCCTGGCTGCCGCCCGATGTGTCGTCCCTGCTGCCTGACGGGCCCGTCGAGTTGGAGCAGACGGAGGTCGAGGATGCGGATGGTGACTCGGTGGATGTCGACGAGACGCTGTCCACGAAGGGGATGGGGATTCCCGCCTTGTCCCGCGCGGCCCGTGGAGACTGGAGCGCGCTGACCTGGCTCTTGTGGGCGTGCGGGGAGGAGTCGATTCGGATGCCGGCTGCGCTGACGCCTCCGGCCGACTTCGGTCAGGCGGCAGGACAGGCCACGCAGCGGCTGTGGCAGTGCCGCAACCGGCGGGCCCGTGGTCGCATCGACCCGGACCTGCCAACGTTCGATTTCGAGGGCGTTGCCCTCCAGGAGCTGCATCCCAATCTGGCGGGGATTGCCGAAGAGCAGTACGCGGAGACGCAGGCGATGTTCTTCTGGCTGACCGACGCGAACCACGTGTCTCCGTGGCAGGCCAATCTGAGGGGGTAGTCATGAAGCGGATTCGTCAGACGATTGAAGTCTCCGAGCCCCTGTGGCGGGCGCTGGAATTGATGAGCCGCGACATGGGCGTGGACCGGGATGCGCTGGTGGCGCAGGCCCTGTTCCAGCTCGCGCGCCAGAATGGCTACGTATCCCCCACCGTGGTGTCGCTGGGCGGGGAGGCGCAGGCGGCCAGTGGGGGCGTGACGGCCGCGGAGCCTGTGGTCCAGGCCGCTGCACCTGTCGTGGTGGCGTCGAGCGTGGTCGTGCCTCCGGTTCCCGAACCGGTGGCAGCGGCGGTGCCGCCCGTCAATCCTGGGGGCGGCGCGCAGGAGTCGGTGTCTGTCGCGGCAGGCGTGGCGGATACGGCTGCTCCGCCCGTGGGCGCCTTCTCGGCGGACGACGCGACGGAGGAGCCCGCGACGGAACCTCCTGGCGTCACCTCCGTGCCTCTGTCCGTGGCGGAGGTGAACTCCACGGAGCTGGTGCTCGCGCGAATGCAGGAGATTCTCGCGGAGGTCGAGGCATCCGTGCAGCCGTCGGAGGGGCTGTCCGCGCAATCAGACGCCGCCGACGATGATGCGGATTCCGACGACTCCGATGACGAGGAGTCTGACGACGCCGACGATGATGCGGATTCCGACGACTCCGATGACTCCGATGACGAGGAGTCTGACGACGCCGACGATGAGGATTCCGACGAGTCGTCGGATGAGGACTCGGAAGACGATGCGTCCGATGAGGATGCCGCGGAGGACGACTCGGACGAGGAGTCCGCCGACGACGCAGGCGATTCGGAGTCCGAAGAAGCCGCTTCGGACGATGAGGCCGAGGTGCCGGCGGGCAGCGGCGTGAAGGGGGATGTGTCCAGTGACGACATTGCCGCGGAGCTTGCGGCACTGGGCCTCGAGGATGAGCCCGCGGAGGCACCCGCCGCGACGCCGATTGCCGCACGTCCACTGGTGGCGCGTCCTGTGCCGAAGATCCGGCCACCTGACGAGGCCGCGACGATTCTGGAGGACCAGTCGGCGGAGACGACCAACATCGTGAAGGCTCCCGCGCCGCTGGAGGTCTTCGTCCAGTGGGCGCAAGGCGCGCCGGTGGCCGTCTCCACGGAGCGTTTCACGATTGGCCGGGGCCCCCGGTGCAGCCTCGTCGTGAAGTCGGAGCGTGTCTCGCGCGAGCACGCTGTCGTGACGCGGGTGGGGGACGAGGTCTTCATCGAGGACCTCAACTCCTCGAACGGAACCTGGTTCAACAACGAGCGAATCACACGGCAGCAGGTCTCGGACGGTGACGAGTACATGCTCGGCACGGAGGCCGTGTCCTTCACGATGCGTCCCGCGGGCGGTTGAACGAGAGGCGGGGATAACGGTGTCGGGTTTGCCGACACCGTTGGAGAAGGTCGCGCCCCCGGTGGATGCCGGCATCCGGGGGACTTACGGCGGCTACTCGAGGAGTTGCATCAGGTCCGCACGCGTCAGCGCGGTGGCCCCGGAGCCGCCGCCGAGCGCCGCCTCGAACAGCTCCCGCTTCTTCGCCTGGAGCGTGAGGATCTTCTCCTCGACCGTCCCCTGGGACACCAGCCGGTACACCATGACGGGCCGCTGCTGACCGATGCGGTGCGCGCGGTCCGCGGCCTGTGCTTCCACGGACGGGTTCCACCATGGGTCCACGAGGAAGACGTGGTCCGCCGCCGTGAGGTTGAGCCCCGTCGCTCCCGCCTTGAGGGAAATCAACATCACCGGGGGGCCCTTCGGGTCCTGGAAGGACGCCGCCACCGCGCCCCGGTTGGCCGTGCTGCCATCCAGCCGGATGAAGCCGATGCCCGCTTCCTGGAGCGCGGGCTCGATGAGGTCCAGCATCGACGTCCACTGTGAGAAGACGAGCGCCTTGTGCCCGTCCTCTACCGCCGTGCCCAGTGCCTCCACCAGGGCCTGCACCTTCGACGAGGTCTTCGCCTGCTGGCCCGGCACGAGGGCAGGGTGGCACGCCGCCTGCCGCAGCCGAAGCAGGGCCTCCAAGGCCTTCAACACGCTGCCGCCCGCTTCGAGCTGCGACACCACTTCCTCGCGCGTCGCCGCGTAGACGGCGTCGTAGACGGCGCGCTCCCGCTCCGTGAGCGTCACGTGGCGCACGGCGTCCGTCCGGGGAGGCAGCTCCGGCGCCACGTCCCGCTTGAGCCTGCGCAGGATGAAGGGCCGGATGCGCGCCCGCAGCCGCTCCGCCGCGCCCTTGTGGTTGTCCGCGACCGGCCGTGCCCAGCGCTCCTCGAAGTCCTTCCGTCCGCCGAGCAGGCCCTGGTTGGTGAAGTGCATCAGGCTCCAGAGCTCCTCCAGCCGGTTCTCGATGGGCGTGCCACTCAGCGCCAGCTTGAAGTCCGCCTGCAATCCATATGCGGCTCGCGCCACCTGGCTGTCTGGATTCTTGATGGCCTGGGCCTCGTCCAGCACGACGGTGCTCCACTGCTTCGCGCCCAGAACCTCCGCGTCCAGGCGCATCAGGGCATACGTCGTCAGCGTCACGTCGGCCGACTCATCCAGCGCGCGTCCGGGGCCGTGGTACACGGAGACCTTCAGCGAGGGACGGAAGCGCTTCACCTCCGCCTCCCAGTTGGGCAGCACGCTCGTGGGCGCCACCACCAGGGTGCCCGGGCCCAGCGCGCAGATGGTCTGCAGCGTCTTGCCCAGGCCCATGTCGTCCGCGAGCACGCCGCCCAGCCCCGCCTGCCGGAGGAAGGTGAGCCAGCTCACACCCTGGAGCTGATACGCGCGCAGCGTCGCCGTGAGGTCTTCCGGCAGCTGAGGCTCGGGGAGCTTCTCGAAGCCCTTCACCAGGGGCGCCAGCCGCTCCAGGCCCGGAGGGGAGGGGTGCTCCAGCGCTTCACACAGGCCGGTGAGCTGCGGAATGGCGTGGTTGGCGAGCCGGCCATCCCGGCCTCGCGCGGACAGCAGGTCGGCCACGCGCTGGCCGTGGGACTTCAGCCACTCCGCGGGCAGGGGCGCCCAGCCGCCACCTTCCAGCGGCACCAGCCCGAGCCCTTCTTCCCAGGCCCGCATGACCGCCGCGGCATCCACGGAGCGGGGCGACTCCCGGTCCTCGCCCTCCACCTGGAAGTCGAAGGAGAAGCCCACGTGCGGCACGCCCTCGGAGACGGCGCCCGTCTCCACCTTGAGCACCGGGCGCAGTTGCACGTTCGGGTTCGTCACCACCGCCGCGCCATCCCCCGTGAGGCCCCCGCGCCAGCGCCGCAGCTTGTCGGCGAGCTGGACGGCTTCCTTCCCCTGCACCGTGACGCGCCGCCCGGGGGCCATGTTCAGCTCGTCGCGGAGCTGGTGGATGAGCATCTGCTCGGCGGCCTCGTCGCGCACGGGCGCGGCGCCCTTCAGGTACACCATGCGTCCGCTGTCGATGCGCACGGTCGGCGGCGAGCCATACACCAGCGTCGGCAGCACGGAGAGGCCGGTGTCGAGCTGGTTCAGCTCCAGGGAGATGCGAGGCTTCAGCGTGCGGTCGATGGGCGGCAGCCGTTGGCTACGCACATCCACCGGCATGCGCCGCGCGATGTCCGGCAGCACCTTTCCCGTCAGGTCTCCCATCTGGTGGGGCGCGAAGGCGCGCTCCTGCGGCAGCTTCTCCAGCCAGGGCCCCGTGAGGCCCTGTTCCCCCAGGGGACAGAGCGTCCCGCTGCACAGCGCGAGGCCGGGACTCACCACCTCGGTGACGCGCGGGTCCTTCTCCACCTTGAGCACCGTGTTCTCACCGCGGTCCTCCACGGTGACGCGGGGCATGAGGGGCTCGCTCGTCACCGACACCAAGGCGCCGTCGAAGAGCACTGTGCGCGCGGGCTCCAGGACGCGCAGCAGCGCGTGGAGCCGCTCGGGGGGCAGCGCGCCCCGGGTGGGCTTCAGCAGCAGCTTGTCCGCGAGCAGGTCGCACGGCTGTGTCTGGATGCGGGCGGCCTCCACGGGATTGGTGAGCAGCGAGGCCAGGCTGCGCGCCAGCAGTCGCGCGGTGTTGTCCGGACGCACCACCAGCCGCTCCAACTGGAGCCCGCCGTCCACGCGCTTGAACCGGTACACCATGCGCTCCGGCTTCGGCGCGCCCGCCGCGGGGGCGCCGGGCCGGGTGACGGTGTTCGCACCTGGGCGCGCGGCGGGGGCCGCCGGACGCTGCGCGGGGGCTCGCCGCGCGGTGGCATGCTGGTGGAGAATCAGCGCCGCCGCGACCACGTGCTCACAGGGGTCCACCCGGCCGCGGCAGTCGCACTCCCAGATGGCTTCATCCAGGTAGAGCACCGTCTTCACGGGGGCGGCCCGGCTGGGCACGCGCACTCGCAGCACGGCCTCTTCCTCATCCACGGACTGCACCGAGACGGCGCCCGCGCGAGCGAGAGTCGTGCCGGCAGACCAGGTGTCCGAGCGCGCTTCCTCCCGGACGGCATCGAGCAGCTCCGCGGTCGCAGACATACGAGGCCTGCTTCCCTATCCCCATGCGGAGCCTCGTGCAACCCGGGCCTCGTTCCGGGGGCGGCGGGGTGTCAGGGGGGGTTGCTTGGCATCAGGGCGCGGTCGTCGTGAGCGGAAAGTCCGCGCGCGCCCAGGCCTTCTCGAAAGCGGCGCGGGTGCGAGCCGCCTCCTCATGGCGTCCCTGCGCTTCGAGCGACTGCGTCAAGCCGAACAGGCCCCATCCATTCTTCGGGTTGCGCCGCAGGTCCTCGCGGTAGACGGCCTCCGCTTCCTGGCTGCGCCCGGCCTCCAGCAGCGCGGCGCCCTGGTAGTGGCGCACCGGGTAGAACCAGTCCGCAGGCTCGGCATAGGAGAGCCGGTCCGCGGCGTCGACGGCTTCCCGCCACAGCGTCAGGGCCTGGGGCCGGCCCTCGGCCTGGGCCACGCGGGCCTCCAACACGCGCACCGCGACGCCCAGCACGTCCTTCGCGGTGTTGAGGTTCGCGGCCATCGTCGGTGGCACGGTGCGGGCCAGTTGTCGCAGCTCGGCCAGCTCCGCGCGGGCTTGTGGCATCTGCCCCGTTGCCGCCAGCGCCATGCCGTGCGCGTGGAGCCAGAGGCCCGTCTGGACAGGGTACTTCGGGTTCGGGCGGGGCTCGGCGAGGAGGCCCTCCCAGTCCCCGAAGCGCACCATGGCGAACAGCGGCTGGGCCACGAAGAAGTCCATGCCCGGCATCATCGTGAGCAGCTCCGGCGGGAAGTGCTTCGCCGAGGCCCGGGCCGCCTCCAACGTCTCCTGCTTCCGTCCCTCCATCGACGCGGAGTACGCCAGGAAGCCGAAGTTGTGGGACGTGTACATGGGGTAGACGTGGCCGCGCGGCTTCGCCTGCTTCTGGTAGGCGAGGTCCGCCGCCGCCGCCTTCCGATTGCTTTCCGAGGCATCCGCGTAGCGGCCCACGCGCTGGTAGATGTGGGCCGGCATGTGGACGATGTGCCCCGCCTTCGGCGCCAGCGCGCCCAGCCGGTCCGCGGAAGGCTCGGCCTTCTCCGGGTGCGGCGAGGCCTCCACCGCGTGGATGTAATAGTGGTTCGCGCCCAGGTGGTGGGGGGCCCGGGTGAGCACGGACTCCAGCGTGGCGACAATCTGCTCCGTGCCCGGAGCCGGCGCCCCGTCCAGTGACCACAGCTTCCAGGGATTCCGGTCCATGAGGGCCTCGGCATGGAGCGTCTGCACGTCCAGGTCCTCCGGGTAGCGCGCGGCGACGTCCGCCATGGCGCTGGCATAGGCCTCGTTGAAGGGAGCCATCTTCTCTGGTGGCAGGGCCTCCGGGCCGGGGTAGCGCTGGACCAGCGCGGTGATGAGGGCCTGCTCCACCGGCGTCGAACGGGGGGCGAGCTGCCGGGCGCGCTGGAGGGCGTCCCAGGCGGCGGGCGCATTCTCCGCCAGCATGGGCATGTTGTAGTTGGGGCCCAGCACCAGCGCGACGCCCCAGAAACACATGGCGCAGGTGGGGTCCAATTGCGTGGCTCGGGCGAACGAGCGCGCGGCCTCGTCGTGGTTGAAGCCATACGCCAGCCGGAGGCCCTGGTTGAAGAAGGCCTGGGCCTGGGGTGAGGCCGTGGTGACCTTGCGTTCGTGCGTCCCCAGCCCGTCGAGCCGCAACGCGCCGTCTGCCAGGGAATCCAGGGCCGGGGCCGAGTGCTCCGCGGCGGCGGCGGATGTTCCTGCGAGGGCCAGGGCCAACATCAAGGCGCAGGGCAAGGGAGCACGCATGGGGGACCTCCGCGGGGATGTGCTCTTTCCTCAAGCTGGGGACGCGCCCACGCACCGCCCAGGGGGTGACATGGCGCGTTGCCTACTCGAAGTGATACCTGGCGGGCACATCACTCATCGCGTGCGGATCAGGGTTGGGAACAAGCCCGCGCCGTAGTAGATTCCCGCCCGGCGGAATCTCACTGCATCAGCACGAGCGTCCGCTCAAGACCACCCATGATCGAAAGGTGTTCGAGGGTTCCGCCCCCAGGGCTGGAGTCCTCGCGGCGCCGCTTTTTCATACCCCCTTCCGCGTAGCGCCCAGGGAGACTCCTCCGTGCCTCACGATACCACGCTCATCGCCACCATCGCAGTTGGACTCGGCCTGGCCTTCGTAGGTGGGTTCGTCGCTCGCTGGCTGAAGCTGCCACCTTTGGTGGGCTATCTCCTGGCCGGCGTGGCCGTGGGGCCGTTCACGCCGGGCTTCGTCGCGGACGGGGGCCTTGCCGGTCAGTTGGCGGAGATTGGCGTCATCCTGCTGATGTTCGGCGTGGGGATTCACTTCTCCATCAAGGACCTGCTCGCCGTGCGCAACATCGCGGTGCCGGGCGCCGTCGTGCAGATCGCGGCGGCCACCGTGATGGGGACCGCGGTCTCGCACTTGTGGGGTTGGAACCTGGGCGCGGGGCTGGTGTTCGGACTCGCGTTGTCCACCGCCAGCACCGTGGTGCTGCTGCGCGCCCTGGAGGAGCGGGGCATCCTCGATTCGGTGAATGGCCGCATCGCGGTGGGGTGGCTGATTGTGGAGGACCTGGCGATGGTGCTCGCCCTGGTCCTCCTCCCCGCGCTGGGCAACGTTCTGGGCTCCGCGGGCGCGCAGACGTCCGCGACGGAGGCCGCTGGAGGCAGCCTCATCTGGACCCTGGCCCTGACGCTGGGGAAGGTCTGCCTCTTCGTGGCGCTGATGGTGGTCGCCGGCACGCGGCTGGTGCCCTGGCTGTTGACCCAGGTGGCCAAGACGGGCTCCCGCGAGCTGTTCACGTTGTCGGTGCTGGCGGTGTCGCTGGGGATTGCGTTCGGGGCCGCCGCGCTCTTCGGCGTCTCCTTCGCGCTGGGCGCCTTCTTCGCGGGCGTGGTGGTCAGTGAGTCGGAGCTCAGCCACCGGGTGGCGGAGGATTCGCTGCCGCTCCAGGACGCGTTCTCGGTGCTGTTCTTCGTGTCGGTGGGCATGCTCTTCGACCCGATGGTGCTGGTGAAGCAGCCGCTCGAGGTCCTCGCCGTGCTGGGCATCATCGTCCTGGGCAAGTCGCTGGCCGCCTTCTTCATCGTGTTGGCGTTCCGCTACCCGGTGAACACCGCCCTCACGGTGTCCGCGAGCCTGGCGCAGATTGGGGAGTTCTCATTCATCCTGGTGGGGCTGGGCGTCACGCTCGGGCTGCTGCCAAAGGAGGGGCAGAGCCTGGTGTTGTCGGGGGCCCTGCTGTCCATCACCCTCAACCCGCTCGTCTTCAAGACCATTGATCCGCTGCTGGCGTGGCTGCGCCGTCACCCACGGTTCGCCGCGCGCATGGACCCCGAGGAAGACGAGCTGGCCGACCTGCCCATTGGCATGGGGGACGTGCAGCTGCGCGAGCACGCGGTGTTGATTGGCTACGGGCGCGTGGGCGGCGTGATTGGCCAGAGCCTGACGGAGCAGAAGATTCCCTTCGTGGTCGTGGAGCAGAACCGCGAGTACGTGGCGCGCCTTCGTGAGGAGGGCGTGCCCGCCATCTACGGGGACGCCGCGGTGCCCGGCATCCTGGAGCATGCGCACCTGGATACGGCGTCCATCCTCATCGTCGCCACGCCGGACGCGCTGCAGGCCCGCGCCATCGTGGAGCAGGCGAAAGGCGTGAATCCGTCCCTCCCCGCGGTGGTGCGCACGCATGGCGACGAGGAGCGGGACTACCTGGAGTCGCTGGGCGTGGACCGGGTGGTGATGGGCGAGCACGCGCTGGCACGGAGCATGTTGGACTACGTGCTGGAGCGGCTGTCCGCACTGAAGGCCCGGCCTCTGTTGCCGGCGCCCGCGGACGCCGTGGTGCCCTGAGGCCCGCGGGAGCCGAGGCGCGGCAAGCGCCTCGGCCCGTGAGACTCATCGCCGCGTCCGCCCGGATGGGGACGCGGCGTCAGCCTTACATGTTGCGCCGGTACTGCCCGCCCACCTCGTACAGCGCGCGGGAGAGCTGGCCGAGCGTGCAGACCTTACAGGCGTCCATCAGCGCGGCGAAGATGTTGCCGTTGTCCAGCGCCGCGCGGCGCACGGCCTCCAGGGCCTTGGGCGCCGTCGCCTCGTTCCGCTTCCAGAAGGCGTCGCGCGAGGTGATGGCGTAGTTCTTCTCCTCCGTCGTCGCGCGGATGACCTCGGGCGGCGTCACCGTCGGAGAGCCCTTGGGGTCCAGGAACGTGTTCACCCCGACGATGGGCAGCGTCCCGTCGTGCTTCAGCGTCTCGTAGTAGAGGGACTCTTCCTGAATCTTGGAGCGCTGGTACATGCGCTCCATGGCGCCCAGTACGCCGCCGCGCTCGGAGATGGCGCGGAACTCCGCCAACACCGCCGCCTCCACCAGGTCGGTCAGCTCCTCGATGATGAACGCGCCCTGGCTGGGGTTTTCGTTCTTGGAGAGGCCGAACTCCTTGTTGATGACCAGCTGGATGGCGAGCGCGCGGCGCACGCTCTCCTCGGTGGGCGTGGTGATGGCCTCGTCGTAGGCGTTGGTGTGCAACGAGTTGCAGTTGTCGTTGAGCGCGAGCAACGCCTGCAGCGTGGTCCGGATGTCGTTGAAGGCAATCTCCTGCGCGTGCAGGCTCCGGCCAGACGTCTGGATGTGGTACTTCAGCTTCTGCGAGCGGTCATTGCCGCCGTACTTGTCCCGGATGGCCTTGGCCCAGATGCGGCGCGCCACGCGGCCCAGCACGGCGTACTCCGGGTCCATTCCGTTCGAGAAGAAGAACGAGAGGTTGGGCGCGAAGTCGTCGATGTCCATGCCCCGCGACAGGTAGTACTCGACGAAGGTGAAGCCGTTGGCCAGCGTGAAGGCCAGCTGGGAGATGGGGTTCGCCCCGGCTTCCGCGATGTGGTAGCCGGAAATCGACACCGAGTAGAAGTTCCGAACCTTCTGGTCGATGAAGTACTGCTGGATGTCGCCCATCACCCGCAGGGCGAACTCCGTGGAGAAGATGCAGGTGTTCTGCGCCTGGTCCTCCTTCAGGATGTCCGCCTGCACGGTGCCGCGCACCGACTGGAGCGTCTTCGCGCGGATGCGCTCGTAGACGTCGCGCGGGAGCACCTCGTCGCCGGAGACGCCGAGCAGCAGCAGGCCCAGCCCGTCGTTGCCCTGCGGCAGGTCGCCCTGGTAGCGGGGCCGCGGCAGGCCGCGCTCGCGGTAGAGGGCATCCATCTTCTTCTCGACCTCGTCGACCTTGCCGTTCTCGCGAATCCACTTCTCGCACTGCTGGTCCACCGCGGCGTTGAGGAAGAACCCGAGCAGCATCGGCGCGGGGCCGTTGATGGTCATGGACACGGACGTGGACGGGTCCGCCAGGTCGAAGCCGGAGTAGAGCTTCTTCGCGTCGTCCACGTTGGCGATGGACACGCCCGAGTTGCCCACCTTGCCGTAGATGTCCGGCCGGTGGTCCGGGTCCTCGCCGTACAGCGTCACCGAGTCGAAGGCCGTGGACAGGCGCTTGGCGGGCAGGCCCCGCGACACGTAGTGGAAGCGCTTGTTGGTGCGCTCCGGGCCGCCCTCGCCGGCGAACATGCGCGCGGGGTCCTCGCCCTCGCGCTTGAGCGGGAAGACGCCCGCGGTGAAGGGGAAGGCGCCCGGCGCGTTCTCCCGCAGCAGCCAGGTGAGGATGTCACCCCAGTCTTCGTAACGGGGGAGGGCAATCTTGGGGATGCGCAGGTGGGAGAGCGTCTCCGCGTACAGGTCCAGTTCGATGACCTTGTCGCGGACCTGGAACTGGTACTTGGACGCGGCGTAGCGGCGCTTCGTCGCGGGCCACTCGGCCAGCAGCCGGCGGCAGTCGGCGTGGAGCCGTGACTCCAAGTCCTTGTACAGCTCCACCAGCTCGCTCAGGTAGGCGGGCTCGCCCTCGACGCGCTCGGTGACCTGCACCGTGTCCGAGGGGTCCTTGGGCTCGACGATTTCCAGGCGCTTCCTGCCCACGTTGGTGCGCAGCGCCTCGATGGTGCCGTGGAGCTGGTACATGCGCCGGGCGATGGCGGCCTGGGCCTTCACGAAGCCGTCATAGGACTCACAGGCCTCGACGATTTCCGCCAGGTAGCGCGTGCGCTCGGGCGGGATGATCCACTTCTTCTCGCTCATCCCCGGCGTGAGCTCGAAGCCGGACTTGAGCGGCGCGCCCGTCTTCGTGGAGATGGTGTCCATGAGCGCCCGGTAGAGCTGGTTCATCCCCGGGTCGTTGAACTGCGAGGCGATGGTGCCGTACACGGGCACCGCGTCATCCGCGGTGGTGAAGGCGTTGTGGTTGCGCTTCCACTGCTTGCGCACGTCGCGCAGCGCGTCCAGCGAACCGCGCTTGTCGAACTTGTTGATGGCGATGACGTCCGCGAAGTCGAGCATGTCGATCTTCTCGAGCTGCGTCGCCGCGCCGTACTCCGCCGTCATCACGTAGAGCGCCACGTCGGAGTGCTCGGTGATTTCGGTGTCGGACTGGCCGATGCCGGAGGTCTCCACCACGATGAGGTCGAAGCCGGCGGCCTTGCAGATTTCGATGGAGTCGCCCACGTGCTTGGACAGGGCGAGGTTGCTCTGGCGGGTGGCCATCGAGCGCATGTACACGCGCGGATTGTCGATGGCGTTCATCCGGATGCGGTCGCCCAGGAGCGCGCCGCCGGACTTGCGCTTGGACGGGTCCACGGACAGCACGGCGAGCGTCTTGTCCGGGAAGTCGGCGAGGAAGCGGCGCACCAGCTCATCCACGAGGCTGGACTTGCCCGCTCCGCCGGTGCCGGTGATGCCCAGGATGGGCACGCGCGGGCCCTTGGCCTGGATATGCGACATGGCCTCGCGCAGGGCCGCGCCCTGGGACGCGAAGTTCTCCGCGATGGTGATGAGCGGGGCAATCCGGGACGGCTCGCGCATCGAGGGCGCGTCGAGCAGGGGCGCGAAGTCCGCCGGCCGCTTCTCGAAGTCACACTGGGAGATGAGGTCGTCAATCATCCCCTGAAGGCCCATGGCCCGCCCGTCGTCCGGCGAGTAGATGCGCGTGACGCCGTAGCGGTGGAGCTCTTCAATCTCCGACGGGAGGATGGTGCCGCCACCGCCGCCGAAGACCTTGATGTTGGCCTTCCGCTCGCGCAGCAGGTCAATCATGTACTTGAAGAACTCGACGTGACCGCCCTGGTAGGACGTGATGGCGATGCCCTGCACGTCCTCCTGGATGGCGCAGTCGACAATCTCAGCCACCGAGCGGTTGTGCCCCAGGTGGATGATTTCCGCGCCCGAGGACTGCATGAGGCGGCGCATCACGTTGATGGCGGCGTCATGCCCGTCGAACAGGGAGGCGGCCGTCACGATGCGGACGTGGAAACGAGGCTTGTAGGGCTGGGGAACGGGTGTCTGCTGGACGTTTCGCACGGCGCGTACAGTAAGAGCGCCGTTTGTGTCGAGGCAAGGGATTGGAGCGTGACTGACCGCTCCTCAACGCGGGCTGTCAGGCCCTCGTTTCAGGGAGGAACGCGCCCAGCACCCGCAGTGCGGCCGACGTCGGTGTCGCACGCCCTTCGCGCACGTCCGCCTCCAGCGTGGGCACCAGTGTGGACACCTCGGGGTGCGCACGGAGGGCCGCTCGGAGGCCGTCCTGCACCATGGACCACATCCACTGCACCTGCTGCGCCTTGCGGCGGCGCTCCATCGCGCCCGAGGCCGCGCTCCGCCCGAGCTGCGTCTCGACGGATGTCCACAGCTTCTCGATGCCGGTGCCCTCCAGGGCGCTGCAGGTGGTGATTTCCGGCTCGGCGCCCGGCCGCATCAGGTGCAACGCGGCGCGTAGCTCGGAGCGGGCCCTTTCGGCGCGCGGCTTGTTGTCGCCGTCCGCCTTGTTGATGGCGAGCATGTCCGCCACCTCGAGGATGCCGCGCTTGATGCCCTGCAGTTCGTCCCCGGCGCCCGCCAGCATGAGCACCAGGTAGAAGTCCACCAGGTCGGCCACCACCGTCTCCGACTGGCCCACGCCCACCGTCTCCACCAGCACCACGTCGAAGCCCGCCGCTTCGCACAAGAGCAGCGTCTCGCGCGTCTTGCGCGCCACGCCGCCCAACGTGCCGCTGGAGGGACTGGGGCGGATGTACGCGGCCTCCTCGCGCGACAGCCGCGCCATGCGCGTCTTGTCACCCAGGATGCTGCCGCCGGACACGGTGCTGGACGGGTCGATGGCCAGCACCGCCACGCGCTTGCCGGCCTTCACCAGGTGCATGCCCAGCGCGTCGATGAAGGTGCTCTTGCCCACGCCCGGCACGCCGCTGATGCCCACGCGCCGGCTGCCACCCGTGGCGGGGAGCAGCCGCGTGAGGACTTCCTGGGCGAGCGCGGCGTGGCGCGGCAGCTCGCTCTCCACCAGGGTGATGGTGCGCGCGAGCATGGCGCGGTCGCCCGCGCGCACGCCGTCCACATACGCGTCCGCGGACAGCAGCTTCACGCCTCTTCCTCCAGCGACGCGGCCAGCTTGTCGAGCAGCTCGATGGCCGCCTTGGAGATGACCGTGCCGGGGCCGAAGATGGCCGCGGCGCCCGCGGCGCGAAGCGCGTCGTAGTCCTGCGCGGGGATGACGCCGCCCACGACGACCATGATGTCCTCACGGCCCAGCGCCTTGAGGGCCTGCTTGAGCTGCGGCACCAGCGTCAGGTGGCCGGCGGCGAGCGAGCTGGCGCCCACGACGTGCACGTCGTTCTCCACCGCCTGCCGCGCGGACTCCTCGGGCGTCTGGAACAGGGGACCGATGTCCACGTCGAAGCCCAGGTCCGCGAACGCGGTGGCGATGACCTTCTGGCCGCGGTCATGCCCGTCCTGCCCCATCTTCGCGATGAGGATGCGCGGCCGGCGGCCGAAGCGCGCGAGGAACGCGTCCGCCTTCTCGCGCGCGTCGATGATTCCCTGGGCGTCCTTGCCTGCTTCGCTGGAATACACACCCGTCACGCTGCGCACCGTGGCCTCGTAGCGCCCGAACACCTTCTCGAGCGCGTCGCTGATTTCGCCCACCGTCGCCTTGGCGCGGGCCGCGTCGATGGCCAGCGCCAGCAGGTTGCCCTCGCCGCGCCGTCCGGCCTCGGTGAGCGCGTCCAGCTTGCGGCGGACGTCCTCCGCGTTGCGCTCGGCGCGCAGCTCGCGCAGCCGGGCAATCTGCGCCTCGCGCACCGCCGAGTTGTCCACCTTGAGAATCTCGATGGAGTCCTCACGCTCGGGCGGGTACTTGTTCACGCCGATGATGGCCTGGCGGCCGGAGTCGATGCGCGCCTGGGTGCGCGCCGCCGCCTCCTCGATGCGCAGCTTGGGCAGACCTGCCTCGATGGCCTTCGTCATGCCGCCCAGCGCCTCGACCTCCTGGATGTGGGCCCACGCCTTGCGCGCCAGTTCGTGCGTGAGGCGCTCCACGTAGTAGCTGCCACCCCACGGGTCGATGACGCGCGTGGTGCCGCTCTCCAACTGGAGATAGAGCTGGGTGTTGCGGGCGATGCGCGCGCTGAAGTCGGTGGGCAGCGCGATGGCCTCGTCCAGCGAGTTGGTGTGCAGGCTCTGCGTGTGGCCCTGGGTGGCGGCCATGGCCTCCACGCAGGTGCGCACGACGTTGTTGAAGACGTCCTGCGCGGTGAGGCTCCATCCAGACGTCTGGCTGTGGGTGCGCAGCGCCAGGCTCTTGTCCGTCTTCGGGGAGAAGCCCTTGATGAGCTTCGCCCAGAGCAGGCGGGCGGCGCGCATCTTGGCCACTTCCATGAAGAAGTTCATGCCAATGGCCCAGAAGAAGGACAGGCGCGGCGCGAAGGCGTCCACGCTCAGTCCCGCCGCGAGCCCGGCGCGCACGTACTCCACGCCATCCGCCAGCGTGTAGCCCAGCTCCAGGTCCTGCGTCGCCCCGGCTTCCTGCATGTGGTAGCCGCTGATGCTGATGCTGTTGAAGCGCGGCATCTTCTCCGCCGTGAAGCGAAAGATGTCGCCGATGATGCGCATCGACGGAGCGGGCGGGTAGATGTACGTGTTGCGGACCATGAACTCCTTGAGGATGTCGTTCTGGATGGTCCCGCTGAGCTGCTCGGGGCGCACGCCCTGCTCCTCGGCGGCGACCACGTAGAGCGCCAGCACCGGGAGCACGGCCCCGTTCATCGTCATGGACACGCTCATCTGGTCGAGCGGAATCCGGTCGAACAGGATGCGCATGTCCTTGATGGAGTCGATGGCCACGCCCGCCATGCCCACGTCACCCGCCACGCGGGGATGGTCGCTGTCGTAGCCCCGGTGCGTCGCGAGGTCGAAGGCGATGGACAGGCCCTTCTGCCCCGCCGCGAGGTTGCGGCGGTAGAAGGCGTTGGATGCCTCGGCCGTGGAGAAGCCGGCGTACTGCCGCACCGTCCACGGCTGCTGCACGTACATGGTGGAGTAGGGGCCGCGCACGAAGGGCGGCAGGCCCGGCAGCGAGCCCAGGTGCTCCACGCCCTCCATGTCCTCGCGCGTGTACACCGGCTTGACGGGGATGCCCTCGGGCGTGTCCCAGCGCTCGGCGTTGCGCGTGGCCTCGCCGGCCTGACGCAGTTGCTGGTCGCGCGTGGGCGCGGCGGAGTGCGTTTCGGGGGCGTCGAATTCGATGCCCGAGAAGTCCGGTACGTGGGGGCGCATCAGGCCACTCCGAGCTGCTGGTGCAGTGAGGACAGGAGCGAGAACAGGTCCGCTCCCGCGTAGAAGAAGACGTCCACGCCGGCGGCGCGGAAGGCGGCCTCATGGTCACCGGGCCGGCCCGCCACGGCCACCGCACGCGCGCCCTTCGACTTCAGCGCCGCCGTCAACGCGGGCACCCATTCTGGATACAGCGCGTCCGGCCCGGAGATGACGGCGAGCTGCGCGCCAGATGCCTGGAACCGGGCCGCCGCGTCCGCGATGTCCGCGAAGCCATGCTGGTCCGCCGGCTCGATACCGCCCGCGGCCAGGACGTTGGCCGTCCACGTGGAGCGGGTGGTGTGTTCGGCCACCGTGCCCAGGCTGGCGAGGAAGGCCTTGGGGCGCGCGCCGTGCGCGGCGAGGTAGCGGTCGCTCGCGTCGCGCAGCGCCTCGAAGGGCTCGGCCGCTCGCGCCGGGCGCAGCGGCAGGGGGCCCGACGTCGCGGGCGCCGTGGCCGCGTCGGCGCGGGATTCCCGCTGAACGGGCGTTTCGCCCAGGTGGGGGAACTCACTCACGCCGACAATGGGCAGGCGGCGGGTGCGCACGGCCTTGTCGCGCGCCGCGCGCGTCTCCTCGAGCACGCGGGCCACGTCGCCGCTCGTGAGCGCTTGCTCCATGCCGCCCAGCGCCTCGATGCGCCGCAGCTCGGTCCACGCCGCGCGGGCGATGTCCTGCGTGAGCTGCTCCAGGTAGTAGCTGCCGCCCGCGGGGTCGGCGACGCGGTTGAGGCTCGACTCGTCGCGCAGGATGAGCTGCGTATTGCGCGCCAGCCGGCGGGAGGACGCGTCGGGCGTGCCCAGGGCTTCGTCGAACGGCGAGGTGCTGACGCTGTCCGCGCCACCGACGACGGCGGCGAAGGACTCCGCGGTGGCGCGGAGGATGTTCACCCACGGGTCCCGCTGCGTCTTCGTGGTGCTCGTGGTGCGCGCGTGCAGCACCATGGCCTGGGCCTCCGGCGAGCCGCCGCAGGCCGCCACGGCCTTGGACCACAAGAGCCTCGCCGCGCGCAGCCGGGCAATCTCCGGGAAGAACTGTCCCCCCACGGACATGGCGAACTGGACGGAGCGCGCCGCGACGTCGGGGGAGACGCCCGCGCGCTCCAGTCCGCGCAGGTACGCCACGCCCGTGGCGATGGCCCAGGCCAGCTCGTGCACCGATGTGGCGCCCGCGTCCGCGTAGGCGCGCGTGGACACGAGCAGCACCCGGAGGCCGGGCGCGGCTTCACGCAGCGAGGTGACCAGGGGCGCGGCCTGGGACAGCGTCGCGTCCAGCCCCGCGGGCAGCGAGCCCGTGCGGGCCAGGATGCCGAGCGGATCCACGCCGAGGCTGCCCTTCAGCGCCGCGCGGGCCACGCCCGTCTGCTCCGCGACGTGGAGCAGGTGCTGGGCGGCGGTCAGCGGGTCGGACTCGGGCTCCAGGTGGACGGGCGTCGCGTCCAGTGGCGCGTGGGCGAGCAGGCGTCGCAGGGCCTCGGCATCCGGTACGCGAACGCCGTGCGTGTCGCCCAGGTGGAGCCACACGCCCCAACCGCCCCGGTCCAGGTCCGTGCGGATGGCCTCGGCGGCCTGCGTCACGTCCGGCTCGCTGTACTCCTGGCACACCACCCATCCACCTTCGGTGAGGCCCAGGGCCTGGGTGCCGCGCACGTAGGGGGCCACGCCGGGCGGCTCGGGCGGCGCGACGGCGGCGTCCTGCTGTGTGTAGAGCGGCTGGAGCGACAGGCCGCCCTCCAACTGTGACTGGAGCGCGGTGAAGGGCTTGCCCTTCAGGTCCTTGTCCACGAGCCGGCGCCAGTCTTCCACCGACGGGGCCGGGAACTCCGAGGCGATATGGAGAGGCTCTTGAGCCATGCTGCGTCCTCGCGGGAGGGGAGTGGCACCGACCCATAGGCGCAATGGACCGGCGGGGCAATGGGCTTGGAGGGGCTGCCTCAGTCTTCCGACGGGACGTCCTGCCCCTTGAAGCCCCAGTCCTCCAGCACTTTGGCTTCATCCAACGCGTTCTTTGTCTTCTTGAAACGGGCGCCGGACACACCTCTTACCCGGCGCTCACACGCGGCCCAGGAGGCGTGGCGCTTCACGGAGCTGCCCACCTGGCTCAGGTAGGAGTACGCCTTGGCCGCGGCCTCCCGCTGTTCCTTGGGCTTCTCTGGGGGCAGTGACATGTCCTCCGGCAGGTCGTGCACGGCCACGCCGTAGCCGTGGAGCGGGCCGGTGTAGAGCTTCGCGTCACGCCCCTTGGAATAGGCCACGGCGATGGCGTCCACGCGCTCGTTGCCGGGAACGCCCACGTGGCCCCGGATGTAGAACCACGCCACGGCGGCGGCCTCTGCGGCATGGTTCTCCTTGCGCTGCGCCAGGAGCGCCATCAGCCGTTTCCAATAGATGGCGTTGGCGACCTCGCCGCCCTCGGCCGTCTTCCACCCGCGCCGGCTCCAGCCGAACGCCCATTTGGTGGCGCCCTGAATCACATACGTGGAGTCCGTGTGGATGTGGATGGGGCCCGGCGCGCGCTCCAGGTGGCGCAGGGCCTTGCCCACGGCCGTCAGCTCCATCCGGTTGTTGGTGGTCTCCGGCTCGTGGCCGCCCAGCTCCGTCACCAGCCCGTCGGGTGTGACGATGATGCTGCCCCAGCCACCTGGGCCAGGGTTTCCTGAACAGGCGCCATCAGCGAAGACAAGGGTCGGGCGGTGCTCCATGCCGGCACACTATTCGGCGCGAAGTGCTCCCGCCAGGACGGCGGTGGCCGCGCGCTCAGTGCACGGCACTCAGGGAGGGGCCCGGCCGGACGCGCGCGAAGGCGGCGCGAACGGCTTCTTCCGGCTGGGCGCCGCTCAGCAGGAGCACGGGCCCATTGCCCGCGAGCCGCATGGCCGGGACGCCGCGGATGCCCAGCCGTTGGGCCTCCTCCTCGTCGGCGAGCACGCGCGCGGTGTACCGGCCCGCCTCCAGTGCGCGTGTCAGGGACTCGCGGTCCATGCCTGCTTCCTCCGCCAGCGCCCCCAGCACGCACAGGTCCCCGATGTCCCGGCCGTCCGCGAAGAAGGCGCGGAAGAGGGCCTCATGGAACGGGGAGAAGGCGCCGGCGTCCTTGGCGAACTCGGCGGCTTCGAGCGCCAGCCGGCTCTTCGGTTGGACCGGCGGGGGCTTCATCGTCAGGCCCCGCTGCTCGGCCAACGGGTAGACGGTGCGGGCCCAGGCCGACCGCGGGGGCTCCGTCACCGGGGCGAGCGGCCGCGCGGGCACCGGACGCAGCTCGAACGCGCGCCAGTGGATGTCGAGCGCCGAGCCCAGCCGGGCATGTAACTGCTCGAGGACGGGGAGCTCGAGGTAGCAGAAGGGGCAGACGTAATCGCTCCAGACGTCGAGGCGGACTGGCGTGTCCGATTGGGCCATGGGCGAGGCTCCTTGAAGTCCCCCGCGGGGGACAACTCCTCACGTTGGCCATGCCCGTGCGGGCACGGGATGCAGTGGCGCCGGTCCTCCTGGACTCCAGCCGGGCGGGCGGGCCGTTGCCGCGCGCTTGTATGGATGGAGGGCGCGCCGCTTCACGAAGCCGAGAGTTCCTTGATGAGGGATTCCATCAGGGCGGGCACGGTCCGGTGCCGCAGGTTGGGCGTGGCCTGTCCTGCCCAGAGCGACACGAGGTCCGTGCGGCCCGCCTTGACGGCCGCGGGCTTGAGCTTCGACAGGAACCAACCCTGGATGGGGAAGGGCGCGAGCGCTGACAACTGATGGGCCACCTCCTCTGTCCAACGATTGCGCATGCCGCGCGCCAGCCGGCCCGTGAAGGACCTCGTCAAGGTCGTGTGCCTCGCGCGGTCGCTGAAGAGCAGCTCGCGGTGGGCGTCTGTTGTTCCCGATTCCTCGCAGGCAAGGAACGCCGTTCCCAGTTGCGCGGCCTGGGCGCCCAGGGTGAGCGCGGCGCGAATGCCTCGGCCATCCGCGATGCCGCCCGCCGCGATGACGGGCACCTTCACGCGGTCGGCGACGAGCGGCGTGAGGGCCAGCGTCCCCATCAGCGAGTCCTCGGCGCGCGCGAGGAAGGAAGGACGGTGTCCGCCCGCCTCGAAGCCCGTGGCCACGATGAGGTCGACGCCCGCCGCGTCCAGGGCCTCGGCTTCGGCCAGCGTGGTGGCCGCGCCGGAGGTGAGGATGCCCTTGCGCCGGCACTCCGCCAGGATGGACGCGGAGGGCACGCCGAACACGAAGCTGAAGATGGGGGGACGGGCTTCGAGCAGCGCCTCTACCTGCTCCTCGAAGCGGTGGTGGAAGCGCTCGGGCATGGCGGGCTTCTCCACGCCGAGCTCGCGGTAGTACGGCTCGAAGAGGCGGTAGGCGCGGTCGAACTCCTCAGGGCTGAGCGCGTCTCCTCCCGCGTCATGGTCGGAGACCCAGAGGTTCAGCGCGAAGGGCTTGTCCGTCAGCGCCCGAATCCGGTCCGCCACGCGGCCAAGCTCCTCGGGCGGGAGCTGATACGCCCCATACGAGCCCAGCCCTCCGAGATTTGATACCGCCGCCGCGAGTCGTTCGGTGGAGAGCCCGCCTCCGAAGGGGCCCTGGATGATGGGGTGTTGAATGCCCAGCTTCTGGAGGGCTTCGTTTGTTCGGTGCGGGCTCATCGCGGCTCCTTCGGTCGGGAATGGCGAAGGGATAACCGCGGACACTGGACGGGGTGGAGGAAATGACACGCGGAAGCGCGCGGGATGCCCGGAAGCGAGGCGCCGATTCCCGTTCCCGTGCAACTGGGCTTCTCGCTTCGTCCAGATGGCCTGTATGCCGGGGGCACGCGGCGTGCTCGGGCGTCCTGGACTTGACGATGACCCTTGGCCAGGGCCTCCGCTTCACGCTGCGCCGGCTCCGTGACAATCCCATCTTCACGCTGGTCGTGGCGGGGACGCTGGCGGCGTGAAGGGGCTTCAGGGCCGGGGAAGCTCGGCGGCGGACCCGGGCGCGGGTGGGCGCGCGGCGCTGGTCAACGCGGAACGATGGTGCTGTCGGCGGTGGGCCTCGATGACGTCGTGGCCTGCGCGGTGTTGCAGCGCACCCGCGAGCCGGGCCGCATGTGTCACCCCCCGCGGTGGTGCTCGGGGCGGACTGAGCATGTGTCCGGGGCCGCTGCGTTTCGACGGGCGCGGCGGTCATCGTTCCGCGAGGAGGGGCGGACGAGCTTGGAGGCGCGTTCCAGGGGGCGGGTCGCACCGTGGCACCGGATGGCAATGCCGCCGGGCATGGTCACGGTTGGCTTCGGAGGCGAGGTGCGCCCTCCAGGACGAAAGGGGTCGGTCATGAAGCTCAAGGTGATGGGGATGGTCGCGGGTCTGGCGTGGGGTGGCGCGGCTCTGGCGCAGGGCTCGCAAGAGCCGTCGATGCCGCAGGACCCATCGATGCAGCATCCACCCAGCAGCGGCTCGCAGACGTCCGGCGGCATGCAAGGCAGCCAGATGCAGGGCCAGCAGGAGCTGAGCGGCTCCGTGGTGGCTCTGCGGAAGGACAAGGTCTTCATCAAGGATGAGAACGGCGCGGTGGTGGCGATGGGCGTGAACCACTCCACGCAAATCGATGGGAAGCCCATCGAGAAGCACCGGGACATCCACAGCCACCTCCGGCGTGAAATCAAGGAGGGGGACCAGGTCCGGACCAAGTTCAACGTGGAGAAGACGACCGAGAACATGGCGTCTTCCATCGAGAAGGTGAACAAGTAGTCCACGCCGCACGGGACGGCCGCGGTCTGGAGCGTGACGGTGCAGGTTCACCGCCGCTCCGGCCGCGGCTTCCGCCGTTCCCGGATGCTGAAGGGACTCGGCTGGCGCCGGACTTCCCCTGAACCGGAGGGACGGTATTTCATCCGCGGTGGACCGGATTTCTTACCGGGATG
Organism: Myxococcus xanthus; assembly: GCF_013116825.1. Lineage (GTDB taxonomy): Bacteria > Myxococcota > Myxococcia > Myxococcales > Myxococcaceae > Myxococcus > Myxococcus xanthus_B. Next base: position 154 of record NZ_JABFNS010000064.1, on the reverse strand, counting down.
GAAAGGGTTCTGGCCCCGTTGGCCCGGGGAGATGTCCCCAAGTGCTTGGAAATGCTGGCCTCGGGGCTTGGACCGGCGGCGGCACACGCCCTGCTATGGAGTGATGCAGCAGCGTGACGGGGCAGTACGGGTGGCGGGTAGGACGGGGCGGTAC
>NZ_JABFNS010000063.1 GCF_013116825.1 Myxococcus xanthus | reverse complement strand
GAGCCCCCCTGGCCACCCCTGCTGGCGTTGCCACCGGAGCCACCCGAGCCCTGCGCCGAGCGGCCCCCTTCGGGACGGCCCTGCCCACGGCCTCCGCCGCCAGCGCCACCACGCCCCTCCCGGCGGCGGCGCGAAGCCCCCGCGGAGTGTCCGCCGCCACCACCGTTGCCCGCGGGACGCGGCGTGCCCTGGGGCCGCCCACCGTTGCCCGAAGGACGGGCCTCCGGCGCGGCGCCGGACGCATGACTCACGGGACGCGGCGCGGGCTGGCCCGAGCGGTACGGATGGTCCTCCACCACGGGCACGTTGCGGCGGATGGTGCGCTCGATGTCGCGCAGGTACGCGCGCTCCTCGGCGTCGCAGAAGGAGACAGCGGTGCCGCTGGCCCCCGCGCGGCCGGTGCGGCCAATGCGGTGCACGTACTGCTCCGGCACGTTGGGCAGGTCGTAGTTGACGACGTAGCTCAGCCCGTCGATGTCGATGCCGCGCGCGGCGATGTCCGTCGCCACGAGCACGCGGAGCGTCCCGGAGCGGAACTCGTCGAGCGCGCGCTCACGGGCATTCTGGCTCTTGTTGCCGTGGATGGCCGCCGAGCTGACGCCCGCGCCCTCCAACTGCTTCGCCACGCGGTTCGCGCCGTGCTTGGTGCGGGTGAAGACGAGCGCGCGGTGGATGTTGCCTTCCTTCAGCAGGTGCGTCAGCAGCCCGCGCTTCTGCTCGCGCTCCACGAAGTACACCTGCTGGCTCACCGTCTCCGCGGTGCTGGACGCCGGCGTCACCTCCACGCGGATGGGGTCCGTGAGGATGCTGCGCGCGAGGTCCACGATGTCCGGGGGCAGCGTGGCGCTGAAGAACAGCGTCTGCCGCTTGGGCGGCAGCGCCTTGATGACGCGCCGCACGTCGTGGATGAAGCCCATGTCGAGCATGCGGTCCGCCTCGTCGAGCACGAACACCTCGAGCGAGCGCAGCGACACGAAGCCCTGCTCCATCAGGTCGAGCAGGCGACCCGGCGTGGCCACCAGCACATCCACGCCATTGCGCAGCGTCTGGACCTGCGGATTCTGGCCCACGCCACCGAAGATGACGGCGTGACGCAGGGGGAGCCCCTTGCCGTAGGTTCCGAAGCTGTCGCCCACCTGACCCGCCAGCTCGCGCGTGGGCGTCAGGACCAGGCAGCGCACCGGGCGCGCCCCGCCCGCGGGCGCCTTGGCGGACAGCCGCTGGAGGATGGGCAGCGCGAAGGCCGCCGTCTTGCCCGTGCCCGTCTGGGCCACGCCGAGCACATCCCGCCCGGCCAGCGCGTGGGGAATGGCCTTCTGCTGGATGGGCGTGGGGGTGGTGTAACCCTCCGCCTTGACGGCGCGCAGGAGGGTGTCGTGAAGCTGCAGTTCGTCGAAAGTCATGGGTTCCTGACGTTGAAGAGAGCCCGCCTCCTCCCCAGGGGAGGAAGCCCGCGCAGCGCGCCCAGTCGGACGCATGTCCGGGGCGCCTGGCGGTGCGCGGTCGGGCCCGGTCGGCCGAACCGCTTTGGGAACGGATGGAAACAGGGGGTCACCCCTACCCATTCCGGAGAATCGGCGCGGGACCCTGCACTTTCCCGTCCCGGAAGTCCCGTGAAATCAACGGCTTGCTTTCCGGTTTTATGGCCCCTGATGGACATTTGTACAGGGTCCAGATCCTTCCAAGTCGAAAGACCCGGAATGTCCTACAGGCCCCGAGAGCCACTCCTGGCTCCCGGGGCCGCCCTTCACCTCAGGCCCGAGCCTCCGCCGCATAAGAGGCCTGGAGTGCCTCTGGCACCGGCTCGTACGCGCCCAGACGCATGCTGGCCTGGGCCCGGCCCTGGGTGCGGCCTCGCAGCCCGGTGACGTAGCCGAAGAGGCTGGCCATGGGCACCCGCGCGGAGACGAGCCGCACCACGCCGCGCGCCTCCATGCCCAGCACCCGCCCCCGCCGCGCCGCCAGGTCCCCCAACACCTCGCCGAGGTACTCCTCGGGCGTGGTGACCTCCACCTCCATCACCGGCTCCAGTGGCTGCACGCCCGCCCTGTGCGCCGCCGCCTGGAGCGCCAGGGAGCCGGCCACGGCGAAGGCCTGGGGCGTGGAGTCACGCACGTGCGTGTCCCCATCCACGAGCCGCACCTCCAGGTCCACCAGCGGCACGCCGTCCCGCACGCCTCGGGCCATGGCCCCGGCCACGCCCTTCTCGATGGCGGGCACCAACTCCTTGGGAATGGTGCCCCCGCGCGTGTCGTCCGTGAAGACGAGCCCCGCGCCACGCGGCGCCGGCCCCACGTCCAGCACCACGTACGCGTACTGTCCGGGCCCGCCCGACTGGCGGACGTGGCGGTACTCCTGACGCACCCGGCGCCGGAGCGTGTCGCGCCAGGCCACCTTGGGCTGGCCTACCCGGGCCTCCACGCCGTGCTCTGTCCTCAAGCGGTCCACCACCACCTCCAGGTGCAGCTCTCCCATGCCGGACAGCAGCACCTGGCCGCTCTCCGGGTCCACGCCCACACGCAGCGACGGGTCCTCCGCCGCCAGCCGGTGAAGGCCGTCCTCCAGCTTCGTCAGCTCCGCGGGCGAGCGCGCCTCCACGGCGAGTTGCACCACGGGCTCCATGACACCCAGCGACTCCAGCACCACGGGCTCCGCCGGGTCGCACAACGTGTCGCCCGTGCGCACGCCCTTCAGACCCAGCGCCGCGCAGATGTCTCCCGCATGGACCTCCGCCACTTCCTCGCGGCGGTTGGCGTGCATGAACATCAAGCGCCCCACCCGCTCACGCCGCCCGGTGGCGGGGTTGAGCAGGACGGTGCCCGCGCGCAGCGTGCCCGAATAGACGCGGAGGAACACGATGCCGCCCACGGCCTTGTCGCTCATGAGCTTGAAGGCCAGGGCACAAGGCGGCCCCGAATCGGATACGGGCCGGGACACACGCGCCTCCTTGCCCGGGACAAAGCCCTCCACGGCGGGCATGTCCGAAGGCGCGGGAAGGTAGTTGACGATGGCGTCCAGCAACATCTGCACTCCCTTCTTCTTGAAGGCCGACCCGCACAGCACCGGCACCAGCGTCCGCGCGAGCGTGCCCGAGCGCAACGCGCGCTCCAGGTCCTCCGCGGTGATGTCCTCCAACCGCCCGTCCACGAACTTCTCCAGCACGGTGGCGTCCTCGTCCGCGCACGCCTCGATGAGCCGCAGCCGCTGCGCCTCCACCTCCGCGCGCACGGCCTCCGGCACGGCCTGGCCGTCGACGAAGCTCCCGTCCTCCCCGTCGAACATCACGGCGCGCATGCGCACCAGGTCCACCAGCCCGCGGAATTCCGAGCCCTCGCCCAGGGGCCACTGCACGGCCACCGGCCGCGCGCCCAGCCGCGCCTGGATGGACGCGACGCTCATGGCGAAGTCCGCGCCCACCTTGTCCATCTTGTTGATGAAGGCGATGCGCGGCACGTTGTACCGGTCCGCCTGCCGCCACACCGCCTCCGACTGGGGCTCCACGCCCTGGCTCGCGTCGAAGACAGCGACCGCGCCGTCCAGCACACGGAGCGAGCGCTCCACTTCGATGGTGAAGTCCACGTGCCCTGGGGTGTCCAGGACGTTGATGCGGTGGGGCACACCCGCGCCCATCCCCTGCTGGGGTTGCCAGAACGCGGTGGTGGCCGCGGAGGTGATGGTGATGCCGCGCTGCTTCTCCTGCGGCAGCCAGTCCATCTCCGTGGCTCCGTCGTGCACCTCTCCCACGGAGTGGATGCGACCGGTGAAGAAGAGGACGCGCTCGGTGAGCGTCGTCTTCCCCGCGTCGATGTGAGCCATGATGCCGATGTTGCGGTACCGCTCGATGCGTGTGTGGCGAGACATGAAAGACTCCCGTTCCCGTCGAGCAGCGAGGCCCGCGGGTTGAATTGAGGCGCCGGTTGAAGTGAAGGGATGACGCCGCGAAGGCCTCAGCGGAACGCACGCGCGACTCGCCGGAGGGGCACGTCAGGCCCGCTCAGGGACACGTGAGGACACACGAGGACGCGGCATGAGAGAGATGGCGGAGCCGGAGCTCACGGCACACGGGAACCAGCCAACCCGCGCGCCGGAGACACCGGTCCGCCAACTCAAATGTCGAGCAGAACCTCGTGACGGGGGGCGAGGCACACGTCCGCCGCCGGCGCGAACGTGCGCGCACACAGCAGGGCGTTGAAGGAGACGGGCCTCATGATGCGTTTGAATTAAAGCACAGACGCCGTGTTGTCAATCCGGGCGCGGGTGCGAACACACGAGCCCGGAATGACAGACATGCGCGCCGTCAGGTGCTGAGCGCCCGCACGCGCGCCGCGAGGTTGTGCGTGAAGAGGCGGAAGATGCGCAGCGCCGCCGCGTCATGTGTGTCCAGGTAGTGCTGGAAACCCGCGCGGGTGATGCGCAGCGCGCGGACCGCCGTGCGCGCGCGGACCTGGGCGGACACCGGCGCATCCTGCACCAGGGAGATTTCTCCCAGGTAGGCGCCAGGCCCCAGCGTGTTGAGCCGGCGCGCGTCCGCCTCCGGCCCGCTGAACACGTCCACCTCGCCCTCCATGAGCACGAAGAGGCCGCTGCCCGGCGAGCCCTTCTCCAGCAGCACCGCGCCCGCCGGGATGAGCACCTGCCGCGCCACGCGGTACAGGTCTTTCATGTCCTCAAGCGACAGCTCTCCGAAGATGGGGATGGCCTTCAGGTAGTGGTAGCCATTGGACTCCGGCGCCGCCGCGTTCGAGGGCAGACGCGCGATGACGGCCTCGGCCTCCGCGTCCATGCCCAGGCGACGCAGCAGCCGGGCCTTCTCCGCCGCCAGCGCCGGGTCTCCCCGCGCCGACTCCGTGCCGCGCATCGTGTCGGCCAGGAGCGCCAGCGCACGCCGCGTGAAGCCCTCGCCATCCAGCAGCTTGCACATGCGCAGCACGGACTCCAGGTGACGCGGGTCACCAGAGGGAACGCTCGCGAGCGCTTCCACCTCCGCGTGCGGCTGGCCCAGCTCGCGGTAGAGCTGCGCCGCCTCGTACGGACGCCCCAAGCGCACCAGGCAGTGCGCCATGGCCTCACGCGCGCCCAGGCCGCGGTAGGCCTCCAGCGCGCGCTCCATGGCGCCGCCCCGCTCGAAGGCGGCCGCGGCGCGCTCCACCTCACCCGCGCGCAGGTACGCCTCCGCCGCGTCCACGTAACGCCCGCCCTGGACGTACAGCTCCGCCACCAGGGCCGCGGCGCCGCAGCCATCCAGCAGGCGCGCGGCGCCCGAGAAGTCACGGGCCTGGCGCAGGACTTCCGCCAGGCGCTGGCGCTCCGCCACCGCGGCCTGGGCGGCCTCCTTCTGGAGCCGCTCGCGCTGGGAGCTCCCGAGCTCCTCGTAGAGCTGCGCCGCCACCTCGGACGACGGCTGCGTGAGCAGCCCGTGGAACGCGCCCTCCCCCGCGACTGCTGCTCGGGGGCCCTCCAAACTCATCTCCGCCTCGGACCGCGACATCGCTCGCCTCCCCCATTCCGGGTCACCACGAACCTCCAGGTCGGTCCACACCGACCCAGACTTCCCGGAAGACAAGGAATTCCTATAGCACGTCGGCGAGCGGAGTTCCTCGCCTCCGTCAGCGGACGGACACGAGCTCGGTGTCGAAGATGAGGACCGTGTACGGCGGAATCCGGCCGCCCGAGCCGGTGGCGCCATAACCCAGGGACGACGGGATGATGAGGCGGCGACGGCTCCCCACGCGCATGCCGGCGATGCCTTCATCCCAGCCCGCGATGACCTGCCCCACGCCCAGTGTGAAGCTGATTGCGGGCCCGTTGCCGGTGGCGTCGAAGCTGCGGCCGTCCGGCAGGTAGCCCGTGTAGCGCACCTGCACGCGCTTGCCCGCCTCGGCCTGCGCGCCATCCTCCACGACGAAGGTGTCCTGGATGTAGAGCCCGCTCTCCAGCCGGGTCATCTCGGCCAGGTCCACGTTGAGCGACTCCGCGTACGTCACCTTGGTCGGGTCTCCCGAGTCGGGGTTGACGCTTTCGTCGTCGCCACAGCCGAGCAGCGAGACAGCCAGGAGCATGGGAACCAGCAGGGAGCGGAGCATGATGACCTCGAAGGGGTGCGTGAACCGGGAATCGGCCTCGCGGGATGGCGAAGCCTGCCCCGGCGCGGCGGCGTGGAAAAGGGGCCAGGGGTGTGCCCATGCCGCCTTCCCGCCTGCCCCCCTGGAATCCTGGAGCGCGGCGGGAGCGCTTTCGTTATGCAGGATTCCCGATGCCACGCTGGGTCAGCCTGCTCCTCTTCTTCGTCCCCGTGCTCGCCGTCCTGTCGGTGGGCCATGTCTATCTCTACCGTCGGCTCGTCCGTGACGTGACGAAGCGCAAGTGGCTGCGGCGCACCGCCCAGGGGCTGTTCGCCGTGGGCTTCGTCGGAGCGCTGAGCGCGCGGGCCATTGGCTCCGTGCTGCCCTCCGAGGGCGCCCGGCGCCTGGGCATCGTCTTCCTCCTGTGGATTGGCCTGGTCCTCTACCTGCTCATGTTCACCTTGGCGGTGGACATGGTACGGGCCCTGGCCGCGTGGCGTGAGCGCCGCAAGGCACGCGCGGAGACGACGGCCCCCACCGCGCCCGCGTCGCCGGAGCGCCGGGCACTGCTGGGTCAGGGGATCGCGGTGGGCGCGGGGCTCGCGGGCGTGGCGATGAGCTCCTACGGCGGCTGGCGCGCGTACCACCCACCCGATGTGCGAGACATCCCCGTGCGGCTGCCCTACCTTCCGCGCGAGCTGGAAGGCCTCACGCTGGTGCAACTCACCGACATCCACATCGGCGGGGTGATTCAGCGCCGATTCATCGATGAGCTGGTGTCCCGCACCAACGCACTCAAGCCGGACGTCATCGCCATCACCGGGGACCTCGTGGACGGCTCCGTGAATGCGCTGGGGGGCTTCGCCGCCAGCCTGGGGAAGCTGAACGCGCGGTACGGCACCTGGTTCGTCACCGGCAACCACGACTACTACTCGGGCGCCGATTCGTGGGTCGCCTTCCTGGAGGGGCTGGGCATCCACACGCTCCGCAACCGCTCCGTGTCCATTGGCGACAGCGCGGCCTCCTTCCAACTGGCGGGTGTGGACGACTGGAGCGCGCACCGCCTGGGCGAGCGCGGCTATGACCTGGACGCGGCGTTGCGCGACGTGCGGCCCGACCGCGCCTCCGTACTGCTGGCGCACCAGCCGTCCAACTTCGACGAGGTGGCCCGGCGCGGCGTGGGGCTCCAAGTCTCAGGGCACACGCACGGCGGACAGATGTTCCCGGGCAACCTGATGGGCGACCTCATCTGGGGAGACCGCAACGCGGGCCTGAGCCGCACGGGCGACTCGCTCATCTACGTCAGCCGGGGTTGTGGCTTCGTGGGCCCCCCCATGCGCGTGGGCGCGCCCCCGGAGATTGCCCGACTGGTGCTGCTGCCCGCGTAGCGCCCTCGGAGACCGCGTTAGCCCAACGACATGTCCAGCACCAGCGCGAGCACGAAGCCCCACATGAGGCCGGTGGTGGCCTCGCGCTCGAAACCGCCGCGGTGGCTCTCCGGAATCATCTCGTGGCTGATGACATCGCGCATCGCTCCGCCCGCGAAGGCCAGTCCCCACGGCAGCAGCGCGGAGCTGAGTGACAGGGCCAGGAGGCCGAACAGCGCTCCGACCGGTTCCACCAGACCGGCAAGCAGCGCCAGGAACGCGGCGCGCGACGCGGACGCCCCCTGAGCACATGTTCGTGCGGCCTCAGGTCGTGCCACACGCGCAGGAACAGCCTCCATCATCGAGGGGATGACCAGCGAGAAGGACGTGGCCGCCAGCATCACGCCCGCGTTGAAGCCCAACATCCGGTCCTGGGCCTTCCGGCTGAGCTCCGAGGTGACGAGCACGGGCAGCGCGCCCAGGCCCGTCGCCGTGCCCGCCAGCAGGCTTGCCACCAACCCCGCCCCCATGCCTTCGATGCTCCCATGGTCCACGCGTCCGAGGTGCCTCCGCGCTCAACACCAATGCCTCGCCTTCCAGGGCAGGACGGGATGTGGCTGGCGCTCGCAACCCCCTGACACTCCAGAGCTTTCCCCGCCGAACCTGGAGAATCGCGACCGCCGGAAACACTTTCGCGGGTGGCCCGTAGAGGAGTCGGGTGATGCGGAGCCAAACGGACGAAGCACTCATGGAACGGTTTCGCGACGGAGCACAGGACGCCTTCGAGGACCTCTTCGCGCGGCACGCGCCGCGGGTCCAAGGCTTCCTGGCCCGGATGGTGCGCAATGGCGCGCTCGCGGAGGATTTGCTGCAGACCACCTTCTTGTCCGTCATCCGCTCGCGCGGCCGCTACGAGCCCGGCACCCGCTTCACCCCCTGGCTGATGACCATTGCCGCGAACGCCGCGCGCGACGCGCTGAGGCATCAGCGACACGTAGACGCCTATGCATCCCGGGAGGACACCGCGACGCCCGCAGCCCCGGCGCCGGATGACAGCGACCCGTCGCTGCGCAGGCACCTGCTGGACGCCTTGCAACAACTCCACCCGGACCACCGTGAAGCCGTGGTGCTCAGCAAGGTGGAGGGCTGGTCCTTCGAGGAGATTGGCGCGCTGCGGGGCATCAGCCCTGGCGCCGCGCGGCTGCGGGCGCACCGAGGCTACGAGAAGCTGCGCGAGCTGCTGGGCGAGCTGGAATTGGAGGTGGCGCGATGAAGCCACCGATGGACCTGGACCAGTTGCTCACCCAGGCGCCCGCGAAGAACAACGCCGCGCTGGAGCGCGTGCTCGCCGCGGCCCGGGGCGAACTGGCGCTTCGTCGTCCGGTGCGGCGCTGGCGCACGCAAGCGGTCTGGTTGATGGCGGCGTCGGCGGGACTGGGCCTGCTGGCGGCCGGGGTGATGCTCGCGGTGGGCGCGGTCGCCGGCCCCCTGCTCCTGGCACGCGCGCCCCTGCTGGCCATGCTGGTGGGAACCAGCGCGGTGTGCGCCTGGGGCGCGCTGTCTCCCAAGGACCGCTGGATGCGCCGGCTGGGCGTGGGGCTGGCGGTGGTCAGCGCGGCCGCCCTGGTGCTCGCCCGGGGCACGCCGCACAGCCCCCCGTCGCTCCCGGGTTGGGTCTGCACCGTCAGTCACCTCGCCATCGGCGTGGTGCCGCTGGTGGTGGCGTTGTTCGCGCTGCGCGGCACCTTCTTCCAGCCGCTGCGCGCCGTGGTGGCGGGCCTGTCGGTGGGTTCGACGGGCGCGCTGCTCGGAGAGCTCGCCTGTGAGCAGGACGGGCGGCACGTCCTCTCCCATCACCTGCTCGCCTGGGTCGTCATCACCGTCGTGCTGGTGCTCATCTCGAAGTCGCTCAAGCCCCGCTCCTACGCACCATGATCCAGGACCCCTCACTCATCATCTGTCATGACGTGGACGGCGCACCGGTGCGCATTGGCGCGAAGGTGAACGTCGTACCGCACTCCGAGGACGGCACCGTCAGCCAGCGCTTCCTGGGCCAGACGGGAATCGTCATGGGGCTGGTGTTCGACGACCCGGCCACGCAGTACCCCGATGACCCGCTCATCCAGGTGCTCGTCGAAGGGCTGGGCGAAGACCTCTTCTTCCCGGAGGAGTTGGAGCTGGCCCCGGAGTGGGCCCGCAACCGGATTGCCCAGCACCGTCAAGCCGTGCGGGCCGGCGGCCGGAGTTCGCTGGAGCGCATGCCCTGACGTGGCGGGCCCCGCGTCAGCGCGCCCCTGACTGCGCTCGCGCGAACGCCACCGCCTGAGAAATCGCCTGGGAGCTGGGAAAGAGGCTCCGCGCCCGTTCCTCCACCTCCAGCGCCGCCTCCAGTTGTCCCTGCGCGCCCAGCGCGCGAATCCACCCCGCCCACGCTTCCTCCAGCAAGGCCATCGCGGCGCTGGCCGCGGAGGAGAAGGCGCGCTCCGCCTCATCCGGCGCCTGCCGCACCGAGGCGAGGAAGTGCCCCAGCGCCAGCAAGGGCTCCGGGGCCCCCGCGGAGACGTCCGACGCGGAGCGCAGCACCTGATCGGCCTCGGACACCGCGGCCTCCGGGTCCGCCGCGTCGCTCCGGCCGGCCAGCAACGTGCGGCTCAACGACAGGAGATTGGGAACGAACGCGGGACAGCTCTGCGCCAGCGCGCGGTACGCCTCGAGCCGGTGACCGCCCTCCAGCGGCTCCGCGTTCGCCAGCTTCCACTTCCTGCGCAGCTCCTGGGGGGACACGTGCTCGGACATGTCCGCACCCTACGCCTCCGCCGCGCCGGAGTGGGAGCCGACAACGCGCCTCAGTAGGACGCGGTGATGCCCCAGTGGAGACTGGAGTACGTCTCCGCCGCCACGCCGCCCTCATCCCAGCCCAGCTTCGTGCCAGCGCCGGAGAACGTGTCCTGGAAGCGGGACAGGCGGAAGCGGACCGAGTAACCGAAGGGCCCCCAGATGTCGCCCCCGACGCCCAGCTCCGCCTCCCAACCGAGGCTGGACACCGACGTGCCGTAGTCGCTGACCTCGGCGTCCAACGCCGCGCTGCCGGCGCCCAGGCCCTTGCCCGGCTTCGGGCTCAGGAAGAACTGACCCGCGCCCTCCAGCCGGACCCAGCGCAGCAGCGGCACCGACACCTCCAACCCCACGGCGGGGAACAAGCGGTGCGTCCCGGTGAGCGGGCTGTTGGAGGACGCATCCACGTCAAAGGCGCGGGTGAGGAGGCCCGCGCGCAGCCCCGCATGCCCCAACAGCGCGTTCGCCTCCCCCATGCCGAAGAAGTAGCGGTACAGCGCCTGCGCGGTGAGCACCGAGTCGGTGGCCACCGCCTCGCGCGTGGTCGACCGGCCGGCGTCACTCACCAGCGTCACGTCGGTGGAGGAAAACCCACGCCGGTAACCCAGCGACAGGCCCAGGCCGCGCAGCAGGGATTCGCTGTTCGCCAGCGGCAGCAGCTCCAGCTCGGCGGCGATGCCCAGGTACGGCACCGACGACGCGTAGCTCACCGTGTCCCCCAGGCGCTCGTTCGCCGGGAGCCGGTCATATTCGCCACAGGACTTCACGCCGGGCCGCGCGCAGGCGTTGCGCCACGTCGTCGTGCCCCCCAACGTCAGCCGCGCCAGGGGCGGGCGCGCCGGCGCGTCTCCCACCGTGCCGCCCGAGCCCGTATCCAGCGCCACCTCCAGGAAAGGGGCCTGCCGCTGCCGCGCAGCGCCCTCCACCTCCCGCCCCCCGACGCCCGGCTTCGCCGGTCCCGAGTCCTTCCGCTTCGCCGCGGCGGCCAGCGCCTGCGGCGAGGCCAGCGCCACCACCAGGGCACACCACAGCCCCCAGCGAACCCTCGAGTGTCGGGCGGTCGTCATTCCCCAGGGAGGTTCACCCACCCCGTCGGGGAAGTCCAGGCTCGGCGGTTCTCCCGCCGCTCAGGCATTGAGCGTCGCGGCGGGCCCCATCGCCGGCGCCGCGGGAGGCATGCGGGAGGAGGCGGGCTCGGACATGGGAGGCGCCGACGGGTGCTCATCATGAGCCGACAGGTGCTCGGCGCGGCCGATGCCCAGGAAGTCCCGGCGGTAGATGCGGACCATGGCCATGAAGATGGAGGCGATGAGCGGCCCCACCAGCAGGCCCATCATCCCGAACACGGCCAGCCCGCCGAACATGGACAGGAAGACGAGCAGCGGGTGCAGCGCCATGCGCGAGCCACACAGCCGGGGTCGGATGACGTTGTCGATGCTGCCCACCAGGAAGGCGCCCCAGGCCAGGAGGAACACGCCCTCACTCACCTGATTGGCGGCGATGAGCACCACGCCAATGGGCCCCCACACCAGGGCCGTGCCGCCCACGGGCACCAGCGCCACCAGCACCATGGCCGCGCCCCACACGCCGGCATGCGGCACCCCCGCGATGAGCAGCCCGACGAAGCCCACGGCGCCCTGGATGAGCGCGGTGACGGTGTTGCCATAGATGATGGCGTAGGCGACGTCGGTGAACTCGCGCGCGAAGGCCTCGAAGTAGCGCCTGTCCAGCGGGATGAGCCGCATGACCTCGGCCACCAGCCGACGCCCGTCGAGGAAGAAGTAGTACATGGCCACGGACATCAGGAACAGGTTGATGACCAGGTCCGTGCCCGCCGCCGCCACGTCGCGCAGCAACGACGCGCCACCCGTCATCGCGGCCAGGAGCGCCCGCTCCGTCTCCGCGCTGTCCACGTCCAGCCGGAGATAGCGCTCCAAGCCCAGCGGCAGGCTGGCGAGGAAAGGGTGACGCAGGTGTTGCTGCTCCAGCAGGACCTGCGCCTGGCCCACGAGCTGGAACACCTCGCGCGCCACCATCCACCCGACCAGCGCCAGCGGCGCAAGGATGAGGACGAACACGGTGACGGTGGACACCCCGGCGCTGAGAGACTTGCGGCCCCCCAGCTTCTGGCACAGGGAGTCCTGCACCGGCATGAACAGCACCACCAGGAAGCCGCCGAGCAACACGGGCATCAGGAACGGCAGCAGAATCCTGGAGAAGAGAATCAGCGCCAGGGCAAAGAGCCCGGCGAATACGAAATTGGACCACCGCCTCGAGTCAGCCACCGCAGGCTGTGGCGGAGAAGCCCCCCGCTGCACGGACTGTCCCGCGGTCGAAGGCCGCTACCGGCTGCAATTCGACACAAGCGCGGGCGTGCCTCCGGAGTGCGCGCTCCTGGGGGTGGAGGTTCCCACGGGTGAAGTCCTGGACATCACCCGCTCGGGCGAAAACCTCACCAGCCGGCTGGCGGGCGTCCCCGTCCGGGGCACCATCACCGCCCAGGGGACCTTCCTGATGACGGGAACGGGAGTGCCCTCGGCGAACCGGACGGACACCCTGACGCTCACCGGCAGCTACCTGGCGCCGCTGACGGATGGCGGGACGGCGTCCATCAACGGCGTCCTCACGGGCAGCTACGCGCGCGCGTCCGACACGGGGGGACAGCGCTGCACCGTCAGCAGTCCGTTCTCGGCGACCCGGGACTGAGCCACGGGCCGCACGAGCGCGGTCGGAACGACTACTTCTTCTTCGACTCGGCGGCGGCCTTGGCCTCGGCCTTGTTCTTCTTGGCCCGCTTCTTCCAGGCCTGCTTGATCTTCATCTGCACGCGACGGTGCTTGCTCTTGCTGCGGGCCATCTTTGACTCCTGTGCTCCGTACGGAGACGTGAAAAGAGGGGCTTAACTATCAGAACCCGGCGGGCTCCCGGAAGAGGAACCCTCGGGCCCCCCCGGCTCGCCGGTGTCGTCGGGTGCCGGACGGGTGGGAAACGGGATTCCCTCGGCGCTCCGGACCTGGGTCGGCCGGGCGGTGGACACCTTCAGGTCCCCCTCCCGGTCCTCGTTGCTGGGCCGCTCCTTGGCCGCCGGGGCGCTCGACTGCTGGGGGCGCTTCTTCACGGACGCGAAAATCGGCTTGCAGGCGTCCAGGAAGCGCCGGACCTCGTCCAGGGGGAGCGCCGGGCAGTGGTTGCCGTTGGCGCCCGTCATGGACGTGGCCATGCACATGGCGTTGAGGATGGCCTCCTCGGTGGCCTCCATGACCGCCTCATAGAGGGGGTCCAGGCGCTGATCCAGGAGGAGCTTCAGCTTGTAGACCATCTTCTGCGTGCGCCGGGGGATGATGTTCGCCGTGGAGAAGCCGACGACAATCTCCCCGGAGCCGTGCGCCGCGTAGCTGCCCACCCGGCCAATGCCCAGCGCCACGCGCTTGCAGAGGCGGTTGATTTGATGGCTCAGCAGCGGCGCGTCCGTGGCCACCACCGCGATGATGGAGCCGTACGTCTGGCCGCGCTTGGGCGTGCCCTTGAACTTCTCCGCCAGCACCTCGCCCACGGGCAGGCCGCCCACCCGCAGGTTGTGCATCTTCCCGAAGTTGGACATCACCAGCACACCCAGCGTGTAGCCGCCCAACACCTCCGGCAGCTTGCGGGACGACGTGCCGATGCCGCCCTTGAAGTCGCACGTCACCATGCCGGTGCCGCCGCCCACGTTCCCCTCGGCCACGGGGCCGGTGGAGGCGTTGTTGATGGCCTCGAAGACATGCTCCTCGCGCACGTGGCGCCCGGAAATGTCGTTGAGCCAGGAATCGTCACACTCCCCCACCACGGGGATGATGACATCGTGCTCGTCACCGATGCCGGGGTAGCGGTCCACCAGGTAACGGGCCACGCCGTCCGACACCGCGCCCACCGCCATGGTGTTGGTGAGGAGGATGGGCGTCTCGATGAGGCCCCACTCCATGAGCTGCGTCATGCCGGCGACCTCGCCCGCGCCGTTGAGCACGAAGCCGCCCCCCGTCATGCGCTCCATGAAGATGTTCCCCTGGTTGGGGAGGATGGCGGTGACCCCCGTGCGAACCGGACCGTGCCCGGGGCGAAGCGGGCCCTCGCCACGTATCAACGTGCTGTGCCCGACGAGCACCCCCTCCACGTCGGTGATGGCGTTGAACTTGCCGGGCTTGAAGCGCCCCAGCGGCAGGCCCAGCTCACGGGCCCGGACACGCGGACCTGTCTCCTCGGGGATGTGCACCATAGAGGGGGGACACTAACCGACCACTACTCACGGTCAACCACTCCAGCCGACCCCGCCCGCCCGCTCGAAGAGGAGGCACGGGACGGGGCGGCCAGCGCGTCGCGTGGGACTCAGGCCTTCGCGTCCACGCGCGGAGACGGCTCCGGCGCAGGGGACGCCGGAGCGGGGGCCGTCGCGGCCACGGGCTGCGCTGCGGCGGGCGTCCCCTCCTCCAAGGGCACGCTCTTGCGCAACACCGAAGCGGGGTGCTCGCTGGCGGCGCGGCGCGCCTCGCGCTCCTTGTAGCGGCGGATGGCGGGGGCCATGATTTCGCCGATGAGCCCCCGGTAGTCCATGCCGGCGCCCTGGGCGATGAGCACCAGGTCGCTCCAGCCCGGCGTCAGGCCTGGCAGCGGGTTGCACTCGATGAAGTAGATGCGCCCCTTGTCATCCATGCGGAAGTCGATGCGCGCGACGTCGCGGCATCCCAGCGCCATGAACGAGTTGCGCGCCGCCGTGCGCAGCCGCTCCAGCAGCGCGGGCTCCAGCTTCGCCGGCGCGTCGTAGCGGATGCGGTCCGTCCAATCGAGCTTGTGCTGGAAGCTGTAGACAGGGTTCTTCTCCTCGCGGTCCAGGAAGACGATCTCCATGGGCGGCAGGACGCGGGGACGCCGCTCGCCCAGCAGGCCCACGGTGAACTCACGGCCGCGGATGTACTCCTCGATGAGCGCGGGCTGCTGGTACTTGCCGGCAATCTCGCGCACCACCTCGCGCAGCTCCGCCTCGCTGTGGCAGACGCTCTTGGTGACGACGCCCTTGGAGCTGCCCTCCGCCACCGGCTTCACGATGAGCGGGAAGGTGGTGAACTCCTTGTTGAGGCGCTCCTTGCCCGTCGCCATGAGCTGGAAGTTGGGCGTGAGGATGCCAGCCTGCCGGACAATCTTCTTCGCCAGGCCCTTGTCCAGGGCGATGGACAGCGTGGCCGGGTCCGAGCCCGTGTACGGGATGTCCAGCAGCTCCAGCAGCGCCGGGACCTGGCTCTCCCGGTTGCGGCCCTTGAAGCCCTCCGCGATGTTGAACACCACGTCCAGCGGCGTGCTCGACAGCACCGACGGAAGCTCGGCCGTGGCCTCCAGGTCGATGACCTCGTGGCCCCACGACGCAATCGCCTCGCGGATGGCCTGGAGCGTGTTCGGCGAGTCGTACTCGGCCTCGCTGTCCTCCACTGTCTCCGCCGTGGCCGTGGGCTTCACGCGCTTCACGTTGAAGCTGAAGCCCACGCGCAGCGGACCGCTCTTGCGCGCCGGCTTGCCCTGGCGACGCGACGAGTCCTTGATTTTGTACCGCTTCGCCGCGCTGGTGATGATGGAGTTGATGACCCCATCCAGGTGCAGGCCGTCCAGCTCCGCCGCCGCGTAGATGCCCGCGCCCGGCTCCAGGCTGGGGAGCGCGTTGATCTCCAGGAAGTACGGCACGCCCGCGTCACTGAGGCGCACGTCGATGCGGCCCAGGTCGCGGCAGTCGAGCGCCCGGTACACCTTCTGCGCCATCCGCCGGACGTCCTCCGCCGTGCGAGGCGGAATCTGCGCCGGGGCGCGCACGCTGACCGTGCCCTCCCGCGACGTCTTCAGCGCGTAGTCGTAGATGGCGTACTTGCGGCCCTGCGTGACGGCCGGGTCGATGACGTACTCCACCGGGGAGAGCACGCCGTCGTAGTCATTGTCCACCGACTCCAGGAACGGCACGGCGAGGTCGCGGCCGGAGATGTACTCCTCCACCAGCACGCCGGACGGGTACTTCTCCAGCGCGGCGGCCACCTTGACGCGGACCTCGTCCAGCGTCTCCGCGATGGAGTCCTGGCTGATGCCCTTGGACGAGCCCTCGAAGTTGGGCTTCACGATGACGGGGAAGCGCAGGTTCTCCGCGGACAGCTCGTTGAGCTTCTCCACGTACTGCCAGCCGGGCGTGCGGATGCCCTGCTTGGAGAGCACCAGCTTGGTGAGCTGCTTGTCGAGCGTCACCGCCAGCGCGTACGCGTCCGAGCCCGTGTACGGGAACCCCAGCTCGTCGAAGAGGGCCGGATAGAAGGCCTCGCGGAAGCGGCCACGGCGGCCCTCGGCGGTGTTGAAGATGAGGTCCGGGCTGTAGGCCTCCAGCCGCGCCACGGTGCGCGAGGCCGGGCCGCTCACCTCGAAGCGCTCCAGCCGGTGGCCGATGCGCTCGATGGCCGCCGCCAGCGCGTTGACCGTCTCCTGCGTGTCGAACTCCGCCTCTTCTTCCAAATCAGACAGCCTGAGGTTGTGGGTCAGCGCGATGCGCATGGGTACCCCCTTCGCTTCCTGAACGACGAGCGTCCCCGGCGCACCTTCGCCGCGGACATGAGCCTGCCGGAGGCGCGCTCATGCGCGACCGGTGTGCGAGCTGCAACGGTTACGCCCGCGACGACCTTCCCGTCGACAACCTGCGTCTGCGCCCAGGTGTCGCCCAGCCGCCAGCCCAGCGGATCCCTCAGCACGCACCACGCTTCCACGCTGCCGATGACGATGAGCCCCGCGGCCGCGGCCACCGTCCCATGCGGCGCGGGCATCATTCCCAACAACACGATGAGCGCCAGCGGCGCGTTGCGCAGGGTGCTGTCGCGGTGCCGCGCCGCCGAGCGCGTGGGCAGATGCATCACCTTCACGCCGAAGATGCGCTTGCCCACGCTCTGGCCCTGGAGCATCCCGTCCGCCAGCAGCAGGAACAGCAGCGCCACCACCGCGCCCGCCGCGCCGCACACGACGTACAGGCCCCACGCCACCGACACGTCCACCGCCCGCGCGCCGCCGCGCAGCCAGAGCGACGCCTTGGGATAGGGCGAATCGGGTTGCGCGTCTCCGGACACCAAACGCAAGGCGCGGCCACCCCCTTGCTGGCTTCCCGCCATGTAAACGCGGCTTCGCGGGGTGCTCACTCCTCCGGCTCCAGCGTGAGTCCTTCCTCGCGCGGCTCGGGCTCATCCAGCCCCGCCAGACGCGCCAGCCGTTCGTGGGCGCTCAAAGGAGAAATCATGGGCGCGGCCCACTCGACGTGCTCGCGCGTGTACTCGGCCGCGAGCGCCGCGGTGGGGCTGCCCGTCTCCGACATCCGCATCAGCCGCCCGCGCGCCGCGTCTTCATCATGCCTGGCGGGGCTGCCCTGGCGCGTGAAGAGGACGAAGGCCATGGCCGGGCGCTTGGAGGACTCGCGCATCGCGAACTGGATGCCGTCGAGGTTCCAGCCCTGGGCCGCCCACTCGTTGAGGGTGCGCTCCAGGGAGCCCTCGTCCACCGTGGACAGCTCGACCACTTTGTACTGCAAGGGTCCTGGAGGGGTGACACGGGCCGCGCGACCGGCGCCGGACCGCTTCTTCGCGGTGGGCCGGCGTTGGGGCGGGGGCTTCTGGGACTTTCGTCCAGGCCGCTTTTTGGTTGGCATCGTGCGACGCACATTTGGACGCAACGCGCGCGGCGGATCAAGACTCAACCCGCCGCGGGTCCGCCCGGCTGTTGCCTACAGGAGCTTCGCCGCCTCCAGGGCGTGGTAGGTGATGATGAGGTCGGAGCCGGCGCGCTTCATGGACGTGAGCGTCTCCAGCATCACCCGCTCGTAGTCAATCCACCCGTTCTGCCCGGCGGCCTTGAGCATCGAGTACTCGCCGGACACGTTGTAGGAGACGACGGGCAGCTCCCAGCGCTCGCGCACGGCGCGGATGACGTCCAGGTAGGCCAGCGCGGGCTTGACCATGATCATGTCCGCGCCCTCCTCCACGTCCAGGGCCACTTCCTTGAGGGCCTCGCGGAAGTTGCCGGGGTCCATCTGGTAGCCCCGGCGGTCACCGGAGGTGGGCGTGTTCTGGGCGGCCTCGCGGAACGGCCCGTAGTAGCCGGACGCGAACTTGGCCGAGTACGCCATGATGGGCAGCTCGCCGAAGCCCGTCTCGTCCAGGGCGGCGCGGATGGCGGCCACGCGGCCATCCATCATGTCCGACGGAGCGATGATGTCCGCGCCCGCCTTGGCGCAGCTCACGGACATCTTCGCCAGCAGCGGCAGCGTGGCGTCATTGACGACGTGGCCGCCTTCCAGCACGCCGCAGTGGCCGTGGTCGGTGAACTCGCACAGGCAGACGTCGACGATGACCTGGAGGTCCGGCTCGGCCGCCTTGATCTCCTGGATGGCGCGCTGGACGATGCCGTCGTCGGCGTAGGCCTGGGTGCCACGGGCGTCCTTGTGGTTGGGGATGCCGAACAGGAGGACAGCCGGCACGCCCAGCTTCCGGGCGTGCCTGGCCTCGGCGACGACGTGCTCCAGCGACAGGTTGAAGATCCCCGGCATGGAGACGATGGGACGGCGCACGTCCCGGCCTTCCACGACGAAGAGGGGGTAGATGAAGTCGCCCGGGTCGAGGCGCGTCTCGCGCACCATGTCACGCAGGACGGCGTTGCGGCGCAGGCGGCGGGGTCGGTGGGTGGGATAGGCCATGGCGGTCGCCGGTATAAACCGGCGGCGCCGCGCCTTCATCGTTTTGGGCCCCGGCCCGCCTGCTCAGCCTGCGACGAGCCTCCAGCTCTTCTGATGGTTCCGAGCCTCCCGCGCGTGCCGCAGGGCGCGGCGCTCGGCGATGTCCGCTTCGTGCAGGGCGCGGGCGTAGCGCACGCGTGCCGCCTCCGTCCCGGCCGCCAGGTCCTTGTCGGCCTGCTCCAGCTCGCGGCGGGCATCCAGCAGCTGCTGTTCGATGCGGTCCTCGTACGTCATGTTCGATGCTCCTCGTGGCTTGAGTTTGCCGCCGGGCGATGCACGGGCCGGACCGTGGAGCTCCAAAGAATCTGCAAGCCGCCAAGTCCCCGGAACAACGAGCTACCGCGGCGCGGCAGGCACCGCAGGCGTGCGAAGCGGCCTTCCCACGGGCGCGAACGGAGCGTCGCAGGGCGCGGCCAGGAGACCGTTCCGCCCGTCCGGGCGACCGCCCGGCAACCTGACGCAATGGATGTACCGTCCAGTCGTCTACATTCCCGACCGTGACAAGCCAGGAACCCGCCATCGAAGTGAGGGGATTGAGGAAGACGTACCACCGGGCCTTCCGGAAGGGAGGCAACGAGGCCCTCCGAGGCATGGACCTGACGGTGCCGGTAGGAAGCGCCTTCGGACTCATCGGCCCGAACGGTGCGGGCAAGACGACCTTCATCAAGAGCATCCTCGGCATCGTCCAGCCCACGGAGGGGTCCATCCGGGTGCTGGGGGGCTCGCCCGAGGATCCGCGCATCCGCGCCCGCATCGGCTACCTGCCCGAGCGCCTGCACCTGCCCGGCACCTGGACGGCGCCCGCCTTCCTGGCGACGGTGACGCGGCTGAAGGGCCTCCCCGTGGACCCGACGGTGAACCTGCGCCTCCTGGAGCGCGTGGGCCTGTCGGACGCGGTGGGCCGGCGCATCGGCGGGTACTCCAAGGGCATGCGTCAGCGGCTGGGCCTGGCCGCGGCGCTGGTGGGCTCCCCTTCCCTGCTGGTGCTGGACGAGCCCACGGACGGAATCGACCCCATGGGACGGATGGAGGTGCGGCGCATCCTCCAGGACGAGGTGCAGCGAGGCACGACGCTGTTCCTCAACTCCCACCTGCTGGCGGAGACCGAGCGGGTCTGTGATCGCGTCGCCATCCTCGCGGGAGGCCGCGTGGTGCGCGAGGGCCGGCTGGAGGACCTGGCGCGCGGCGGCGTGCGGTGGCTGGTGCGCTTCGCCCCGGGCGCCAACATGGAGGCCCTGGTGGCGGCAGGCTTCGTCCGAGGCGTCGCGGAGGGACAATACGTCGTCGAGGCGGAGGACCCGGCGGCGCTCAACGGGGCATTGGACCGGGCGCGCGCGGCGGGGGCATTGATGGTGGAGCTGCGGCGTGACGGAACAGACTTGGAGTCGGTGCTGATGGGAACGGTGGAGGCCGCGGCGTGAAGCCAGTCCTTGGAATCGCGGGGTACGTGCTCCGTGAGGCGTTGTCGCGCAAGTTCATCCTGGCCTTCCTGGTGGGAATCACCCTGGTGCTCACCGTGGTGGCGCTGAGCTTGCGCATCGAGGTGGTGGACGGGGCGCTCGCGGCGTCCCGGCTGTTCGGCGAGGAGCTGAGGAACAGCATCCGCTCCGTCGACGTGGCCCTGCGGCCCGTGTACCAGGCCGCCGCGTTCCTGGTGTTCTACGGCGGCATCCTGTTCGGCATCGTGGCGTGCTCGGACTTCGCGCCGTCGCTGATGTCGCCGGGGCGCATCGAGCACCTGCTGGCGCTGCCGATTCAACGCTGGCACCTGCTGGCCGGAACGTTCCTGGGCGTGATGACGCTGGCTGTCGGCGGGACGCTGTATGGGACCACGGGGCTGGTGCTCATCTTCGGCGTGAAGGCGGGGTACTGGACGGCCGGGCCGCTCATCGCGGGGCTGCTGGCGTGCGTGGGCTTCGCGGCGGTGTACGCGGTGATGCTGACCACGGCGACGCTGGTGCGCAGCGCGGCGCTGTGCGCGGCCTCCGGCTTCGTCTTCCTGGTGGGAGGAATCATCGCGGGCTACCGGCAGCAGATGACGCCCTTCTTCGAGGAAGGATTTGGTCGCGAAGCCTTCAAGGCGGTGACGCTGGTGTTGCCGCGGCTGTCCGCGCTGGCCGTGGCCGCGGGCGACATCGCTTCATCCACGCCGCTGGAGGTGCGCTCGCTCGGCTTGCTGTTGCTCGGTGTGCTGGTGTTTGGATTCGGGGCCTTGGCGGTGGGGTTCTGGCGCTTCGAGGGAAAGGACTACTGACATGGACAACCGTGGACGCCGCCGGGTGTGGCTCGTCGTGGCGGCGATGCTGTTCGTGGTGGCCGCGGTGTTGATGTTCACCGGGCAGGGCGAAGAGCCCGCGATGGAGACGCCGAAGGTGGAATTCCCCCGGCGGATGCGAGCCCCCGAGCGGGAGCGCGCGGAACGGCGCCGGACGCATGTCCTGCCCGTGCAGGTGGACGCGGGCACGCAGGAGCGCGCGCGCCCCAGGGACCCCCTGCTGGCCGCCCTGCCCCGCGGCGAGGGCAAGACGGCGGTGGTCATCGAGGCGAACGCGCTGCGGCACTCGCCTATCGGCGAGCTGCTGCTGGACTGCCTGATGCGGGACGGTGGCAAGCGGCTGGAGGAGCTGCGGAACCTCAGTGGCGTGGACCCGCTCCAGGACCTGGACCGTCTGGTCATCACCGATGAAGGGATGATGCTGTCGGGCAACTTCGGCAACGCGAAGTTCAAGGAGCTGCTGGGTGAGCGCGTGTCCATGGACTACGGCGAAGGCGCCCGGGTGTACGAGCCGGGCGACATGACGGTGACGCGGCCGGATGGGAGCACGGCGCGTGGCCGGAGCGAGGCCGCGGTGGCGACGTGGAACAACGAGCTGCTGGTGATTGGCAAGTCGCCGGACGAGGTGAAGGCGGTGGTGGACCGGGTGGAGGGCCGCGGCCCGGACGAGCCCCCCGCCATCTCCGAGGGCAGCACCTACGGGGAGATGTATGGCGTGCTGTCCGTGGACCAGCTCGCGCGGCTGCTGCCCAAGGAGCAGGCGGAGTTGGCGGACCGCATCCGCAGGGTGGCCCAGAACGTGGAGCTCCACGTCGACGCGAGCGGCGATGTGGCGATGGTCGCCGAGGTCCGCGGCGCGAATGGCGACGAGGTCACGGACCTGGGCAAGACGCTGGGCGCCGCGCTGAGCATGGCGCGCATCAAGGCGCAGGCTGAAGGCGAGAAGGACCTGGCGCAGTTGCTCGACTTCGCGCGTGTCCAGCCGGATGGCACGTCCTTCAAGCTGGAGATGGCGGTGCCGCTCGACGTCATCAAGCAGCGCCTGGCGTTCTGCAAGGAAGAGCGGAGCGCGGCGGAGGCGGCCGAGCGGTAGGCCGGGAGTCGTCGCTTTCGCGGTACCCCCGACGCTCCTTGGCGAAGCGCCGAGGGGCGTCGTCGTTCCTGGAATCAGGGCTGGAGCGACACGTCCGCGTTCTCTTGTTCGCGACGTCGCAATTCGCCCGCGGCCTTCGCCGCGGTGACGAGCGCGGTGACGATGTAGGCTCGGACGATGAGAGCGAAGATGGGGAAGCGCCCTCCCTCCGTAAGCGAGTTCACGACCAAGAAGAGTCCGTCGGCGGTGAACAGGATGCCTGCGAGAATGGGCGCCACGCGGGTGCCGCGATGAGTGAAGAAGCCTAAAACCGCGATTGGCAAGCTGAAGAGGATGGAGCCCAGCCCCATCCCCGCCGCCTTCAGGATGTCACTCTGGCCCACCATGGCGACGACACCGATCAAGGTGTTCAGGCCCGCCAGGAAATAGAGCAGTTTCGCCGCGCGCTTGACCTGCTGCGCCGGGTCCGTGTCCGACCCGGGAACAGCCTCCCCGTCGCGCACCACCGCCAGGCCCGTGCGGAAAAAGCCACTCTGGAGCAGGACGTTCAGCGTGCTTCCGTCGGGGAGTTTGAAGCGCCCCCCTCGCCTGAGCTCGGACGCGCCGCCGTCCAGCGTTCCCACGACCTTTCCATCCAGGGTGACGGTGAACCGCTTCCATCCCCATCCCCATGACAACTCCAAGCGAGGCGGCCCCCCCGCCTCCAGCGCCAGCTTCTTCGACCCCACGTGAACCCCTCATTCGACCCGGACCGGGTCAAGGGGGCGAAACTAGCTGTCCGGTGGACACCATTGCAAAGCCACGAGCGACATCGGGCAGCGCCGTGACGAAGCCAGACTGCCCGCTCAGTTCCTCAAGGCCACCCCGAAGCCGATGATGACCAGCATGGCCACATGGAACCAGCCGACGTTGCGCGCGAGCACGGCCCATCCCTCCCCTGCGCCAGGAGCGGCACCGCGCCGGATGGCCGCCAGTTCCTGGTAGCCCAACACGAGCCCCACGAGGCCCGGCACGAACCCGATGAACCCCACCGTGGCGAAGATGAGCGCCAGCGTGGCGCGTTTGGAGGGTTTCTCTCCCAGCGCGACGGTGTGGCAGTGAAGGCAGAGCATGCGCCCCACCTGCCACCTGCGGCAGCCTTCACACAAGAAGGAGCCGCAGCGGCTACACGTCCCCTCCGCGGGCCGCTCGGGATGAAGGGGGCACAGCGCGACCGTCGCATCCATGCCCGTTCTCTACCATGCCCCGGGACAGAGCCAGTCCTCGCGGCTGGCTTTCCCTGGAGAATTACGACCCGCAATGACAGGCACTAATAGGACGAACCCTCACAAGGACTTGGTCGCGACATCCACTCCCCTCCCCTGGCGCTCCCCAGCCGATTGTTTGATATATCGTTGTGCGCTGCCGCTCTCAATTCCATGCGAGCACAGCCTCCTCAAAGGAGAATCCACATGCGCATCGTTTCGAAAGGGGCCCGTGGCCTTTCCGCACTGCTTGGCGCGGCGGCCCTGGCATCCATCGGTTGTGGTGATGTCCCGGACGCGTCGGAGAGCTCCCAGGCCGAGCTCCTGCAGACAAGCGCGCCTCTGGATTGCCTCTCCTCCATCAAACCGGAGCGGGAGCTGCTCATCCAGGATGCGGCAGTGCTGAATGACCCAGTGCGTACGGCCTGGTCCGGAGCGATGCCCAACGTGCACGGGGCCGCGGACGGCGCGTGGAGCTTCGGCCGACGACTGGCGGAGATGAGCGGCGACGTCGCACCCTCCGAGTTCGTCCGCGACGGACTCCTGCGGGGTGCGGAGCAGGACGCGGTCACCCGCGCGCTCGTGGCCCGGCTCCTCGAAGCGTGGCCAAGACTCGCGGATGGCACCCTGGACATGACGAAGGCGCCGCTGCGGCTGAAGGCCATCGTCAACCACGTGGACACCCACAATTCGGACCGGCACAGCGCTGGCGAGGGCCACCTGGTCTTCGATGCAATCGATGCGGACGGCAAGCCACTGCCCCTCACCGCCACCCTCGTGTACGACCTGCCGGCATCCAAGCCCTCGGACGCGCTCCACTGGGCCCGGCAATGGCATGCACTCGCCACGCAGATTCCGGGTACGGAGGCATTCAACACCACCCTCCAGACCGTCACCGACCGATTCACCGCCGCCCCTGGACGGCTCCAGGTGCGCACGACGGAATCGGTCCTCGACTCAGCGCGCTCGAAATCCACCGACGCGCGGCGCCTCGCGAAGGACTTCGGCAACCTGCTGTGCACCGATAGCGCAGCCCCTACCGTGACGCTCCTCTCGCCGAGCCCGGGCAGCGCCGTGCGCGGCACCATCACCCTGACGGCGAGCGCCTACGACGACCTCGGCGTCACGCGCGTGGACTTCTACTCCGGGTCCACCCTCATCGCCTCCGACACCCAGCCCCCCTTCATCGTGGACTGGGACACGACGACGTCCCCCTCGGGCACCCGGGTGCTGACTGCCCAGGCCTTCGACGCGGACAACAACACGGGCATCTCCGACCCGGTGAGCGTCATGGTGGACAACTTCGCGCCCATCATTCTTTCGGGCACGCCCCAGTACAACCCACAGACCCTGAACTACGTGCGCGGCAACATCTCCGTGAGCTGGTCCGTGACCGACCAGTCCCTCTCAGGCGTGGTCCTGGCAGAGTTCTTCCAGGAAGGGTACCTCAAGGGCTCGCTGACGAGCCCCACCAGCCTTGGGTACGCCTTCGCGTGGGACACGCGGGTGCTGGCCAATCGCCCCTACAGCCTGACCCTCCGCGCGACTGACAGGGCAGGCAATGTCGCGATGCACACCCGTTCGCTGATCGTCGACAACGCGCCGCCCACGTCCGTCCTGACCGCACCGGCCAACGGAGACGTCGTCAGTGGTGTCGTCACGCTGGCTGCCAATGCGAGTGACAGCCAATCGCTCTACTACGTCGCCTTCGAGATCGACGGTGTCATCCAGACACCCTATTCGACCACCGCGCCCTTCACCCGTACGTGGGACACGACGGGCAAGTCCGGCACGCACGTCATTGTCGCCATCGCGTATGACCGCGTGGGCAACAGCCAACGCAGCAACGCCGTGACGGTCACCGTTCCGTGAGCCACACGCGGGCACTGACGCTCCGGTAGCCCCCTGGTCTCACCTTGGCCGGGTGCCCCGTCGAAGGGCCGCGCCAGACCTGCTGGCGCGGCCTCTCTTCGCAACCGTCAGGCGAATGACGTGGCGTGAGATGTTGAAGGCGGTTGGGTGCCGTGCTCGGCGAGCGCTGCAACACGACTGGGCGAGAAGGCATGGTCCAGCGTGAGCCTCCAGGGAGTGAGGGCGATGCTCGGCGGAAGGCCCCTCCCTTCGTTGGAGCCCCCATGCAATCGCCGCGACAGTACAATGCGCCCGCTCATTTCACCCTATCGCCCCTGCTGTATGTGGTGATTGGCGTCCCCGCCTGCACGGCCTGTGTCCTCTTCCTCTCCGGTGTCTTCGTCACGTTCCTCGTGCGAGCGCTGAGTCAAGCGGCTCGGCGACGCGTCGCCTCTTCCATTCGTCGGGCAGCAACTCACCGATGCGTGAGTTGGGAGGCGTCTGCACGCGCGGGGCGTGGTCGATGGCTGTGCTGGCGCATTGCATGACTGCCGCTGACAGCTTGAGCCACCTGTCCACTGAACCCGGGCAATTTCACGGTCGAACCACCACCGACGGCACCACAGGGTGCCCAGGCAGGTCTGAGCCCGTTTTGCAGGGACTGCTTGCTATCCCACCTGCCGTCCGTGCCAGTCTGGCCGGATGAACCGCGTCCTCCTGCTGGCCGGACTGTTGAGCCTCGTTGCGTGCAAGGGCTCCAACGATCCAAACACCAACACCGGAGGCCCTGACAACCCAGGGGAGCCCGGGGGGCCCGGTGGGAACCTGGGCGCCGCGTGCGTGGTGCAGTCGGTGCTCGCCGAGCGCTGCGCCAGCTGTCACGGCGCGCTGCCGACCCAGGGGGCGACGATGCCGCTGCGCACCCTGCACGACATGCGGGTGAGTTCGGTGATGGATGGAGGGCTTAGCAACGCCCAGCGCGCGCTCATCCGCATGCGCGACGACGCGTCTCCGATGCCGCCGGCCCCGCATGAGCGCGCGAGCGCAGCCGACCTCGCCGCGCTCGAGACCTGGATTGGGGAGGGGATGCCCCTCTGCAGTGGCACGAGCGGCCCGCCCGTGACCGTGGTGCCCGAGCCCAACCTGCTCGATCAGTCTGCGCTCTTCAGCTGCACCGAAGGCGTGCGCTCGGATGCGTCGACGCGCATCCGCCGCTTGAACCGGCGCGAGTTCACCCGCAACGTCGGTGGCTCGGTCGAGCGCAGCTGGACCGGGTTCAGCTTCTACGACAACCCGCTCGATCCCAGTGCCATGGAGCAGTACAGCTCCTGGGCCACGGACGAGACGCTGGACGAGGCCACGGTGGAGCTATTCCTGCCGGTGGTCGGCGCGGCCGCCGCGCCGTGGACGATGAACTACCCGGACGGCAACCGGATGGAGCGTGTCTACACCGACAGCCGCTTCAGGTGCATGTTCGACGACGCGAACCCGAGCGACTCCTGCAAGCGCTTCCACCTCGGCCAGATGCTCGAGTTCGGCGTCTTCTTCCGCCCGCCCACCGAGGATGAGCTCACCCGCCTCACTGCCTTCGCGACCGAGGTCATCGCGCAGGAGCCGAGCTACTCCCCGCGAAACCGCGCGGACTCCATCACGCGGATCTCCAACGCCGCGTGGATGATGACCGGCGCCATGTTCCGCCGCGAGATGGGCGGCGAGCCGGCCGACGGTCGCGTGGAGCTGACCAGCCTCGAGCTGGGCTCGCAGCTGGCCTACGCGCTGGCGGGGCGCGCGCCCTCCGCCACGCCGAGCTTCGTGTGGCCCTACTACTCCGCGCCCCTCGAGGGGCATCTGGCGGACGTGGCCACCGCCGCGAAGGATGGCTCGCTCAAGCAGGATGCGACGACCACCGCCCTGATCGAGAAGTACCTGGGCGGCGTCGACGCCCACCAGAACGGGACACCGCGCTTCGATCTGGTGCAGGACTACAACGAGGAGCAGCGCTCCAAGCGCGGGCAGTACTGGCTGGGTGACGGCGTCGCGGGCTTCTTCCGCGAGTGGCTCGGCTACGGGCACGTGGCCGCGGTGTTCAAGGAGTCCCCGGCGGCGACCTCGCGCTTCGAGCTCGAGGGGCTCGGCTACATCAGCTCGGTCTCGTACGAGAACCTGCTCACCAACTTCCATCCGCTGGAGCCGACCTTCATCCAACAGTTCGACGATCTGATCGCGCGGGTGGTCGTCGAGGATAAAGACGTGCTGGCGAACCTGCTCACCACGCGCACCTTCTACGTGCCCTCCATGCAGCACGCGGCGTACGACTCGCACAAGGGACTCTCGCACCCCTACAACGTCAGCGAGATCCTCCCGGCGACCGTCGCGGGCCGCTGGAAGACGCTGCCTGCCACCGAGCGCGCGGGCGTGCTGACCCACCCGGTGTGGCTGGCCGCGCACGGCGGCAACTTCGAGGACGATCCGTCCATCGTCCACCGCGGCAAGTGGGTGCGCGAGAACCTCCTGTGCGGGTTCGTCCCGCCGCTCAGCAGCGTGCAGGTGGCGGCCCAGGTCGGCGCTCACGCTCCCGACAAGAACGCGCGCCGCCGCCTGCAGGAGGCGACCGCCGGAGCGCAGTGTCAGGGCTGTCACCGCCTGATGGAGCCGCTCGGCCTGCCCTTCGAGATCTACAACCACGCGGGCTTCCTGCGCGCGCGGGATCACTCGACCAGCGGAGGCTGGACCACGCCGGACGGAAGCTCGACGCTCACGTCGATGCCGGACCCCGGGCTGGACGGCCCGGTGCGCGACGCAGTGGAGTTGAGCGAGCGCCTGGCGGCCTCGCAGCACGTGAAACGCTGCTTCCTGCGACAAGCCTTCCGCTACTTCATGGGCCGCCCGGAGAACCCGAGCGACGCCTGTACGCTGACGCAGATGGAGCAGGCCTATGACCAGAACAACGGCTCGTTCTCCAAGATGCTGACCACGCTGATGACCAGCGACACCTGGAAGACGCGGCGTGTGCCGCAGGCTGGAGAGTGACTGCCATGTTCTCGCGACGAACCGTCCTGAAGGGCATGGCCGCCGGCCTCTTCGCGCCCTACTTCCACGACGTCTACGCCCAGTCGTCAGCGCTGCCGGCACGCCTGGTGCTGGTCCTCGAGTGCAATGGCGTCTACCCCCGCGCGCTCCTGAGCACGGGCACCCGCGCGGCGCTGGGCGGGCGCGCCAACACCTCCGACCGCATCTTCTGGGACGCGTACAAGGACACGCCGCTGGTGCGCGAGGGCGACAATCTCGCCAGCGCGATCAGTCTCGGGCCGCTGGCGGCGTCTTCCGGCAACATCGACCTGGTGAACCGCTCCGCCGTGCTGCTGGGGCTCTCGAACCTCATCGCGGGCGGCGGGCACTCCAGCGGGACGGGCGGGCTGAGCTGCGCGGTGAACGGCGCGGGCGCGACCTTCGACGCGGTGATCGCGCCTCGCCTGCGCCGTGGGGCACCGTTCGACGTGCTTCGGCTGGGCACCAGCTCCGCGCGCGTGTCCATCGTGTACGAGACCTGCGCGCTCGGCCCCCGCAAGCCCGCGGGCATCATCGTCAATCCGTCGCTCGCGTTCGACAGCACCTTCGGCTCGCTGCTCGGCGGCTCGACGAACGGGCGAGATCGCAAGATGCTCTTCGACTTCGCGCTGGCCGACTCGCGGAAGGCGCTGGCGGAGTTCAGCGGCAACTCCAACGAGCGGTTGAAACTGGAGCGCTACGTCTCCTCGCTCGAGTCGCTGCGCACGCGGGAGGATCAGCTCGAAGGCATGGCGAACCGCGTGCGGCCCTACCTGCCACCGGCGCCGAGGGACAACCCGCTCATCACCGGCGCGGGCTCACCGCCCGACTCGCTGAAGTGGTTCGAGGCGCAGTTCCAGATCGCCACCGCGTCCCTCCTGGGCGGGCTGACGAACACGGTGGTGCTGGCGACGGGCACCTCGGGCTTCGACGTGGCCTACGGCCCGGACGTGACCGACATCCCGCGACACAGCCTGCAGCACGGCCTGGATGCGGGGCAGAACTGGGACCGCGTCGCCGAAATCACCCGCCGTCACGTGCAACTGGTGGCGAACCTGGCGAGGACGCTGGCCGCCACGCCCGAGGTCGGCGCGAGCGGCTCGATGTTGGATCACACCGCGATCGTCTTCATGTCCGACAACGGCGAGCAGCACCACTCGACCTCGCGTGAGTGGCCGAAGCTCGTGGTGGGCGGCAACGCGCTGGGCCTGAAGACTGACGGGCGCACGGTCGTGTACCCGAAGTACGACGCGGCCCGGAACCGGCAGGTCTCGAACCTCTTCAACACGCTCGGCCACGCGTTCGGAGACGCGGACTTCAATACCTTCGGGCAGGAGGGCAGCACGCGCATCGCGCCGGGACCGCTGAGCGATCTGTACGGCTGAGCAGTGAGAACGCCCTTGCGTGCGGATGGCCACACCTCACGCAGGCGAACACGTCGAAGTCGAACGTCCTCCTGCCCTTCTGTGGGCTGCCCCGGGACACGCTGCGGCACCGCTGCGTGGGCGTCATCGGCGCGGCGGAGGCCATCTCCCGCGAGATGCTCCGGGGCGCCCTCCCGGAGAGCACCGCCGCCGCGACGCTGGCTTCGCGCATCGCCTCCTGGCTGTCCTCGAACAAGGAGCGGGAGGACGCGCGCGTGCATCATCGCCGTCGATGTGATGCAGTCGCGCGGTGCTCGAAAGCGTCACCATCGACCAGCTCCGCACGCTCCGCGCGGTGGCCGAGGAGGGAAGCTTCTCCGCGGCGGCTCGGAAGCTTGGCCAGGGGCAGCCCGCCGTCAGTCAAGCCATGCAGCGGCTGGAGAAGCAGCTCGGCCTGCGGCTCTTCGACCGGAGCGGGCGCGTCCCGCGTCTGACGGCGAAGGGAGAAGCCGTCGTCGCGGCGGCGCAGCGACTCCACGAAGACATCGCCTCTTTCCAGGCGGTGGTGGGCCGGCTCAAGAGCGGCGAGGAGACGAAGCTGTCGTTGGTAGTGGACGCAATGTTCCCCACTGACGCACTGATGGACTTCGTGCGGGAGCTGGCGCGCACGCACCCGGGTGTGGAGCTGGCGCTGGAGGTGGAGCTGCTGTCCGCGGTGACGGAGCGCGTGCGCGAGCGGCGCGCGACGCTGGGCATCGCCGGCGCGGACCTGGACCTCACCGGCCTGGAGCAGCGCCCCATCGCGCTCCTCAAGATGATTCCCGTCGCCGCGCCGTCACATCCGCTCGCGGCGCTGAAGGGCGTCCTCACGGAGGCGCACCTCGCCTCCGCAATCCAAATCGTCCTGAGCGAGCGGCTGCCGGAGGGCAAGACGGGCACGGCGGACCGGGGCGTCATCGGCTCGCGCCTCTGGCGTGTCGCGGACCTGATGACCAAGCACTCACTCCTCGTCGGCGGCATCGGCTGGGGCCTCGAGCCCGAGCACCTCGTCCGCGACGACCTCGCCGCAGGACGGTTGGTGGCGCTGCGTCTGGCTGCCTGGGAGGGCGGTCCCCCACCCCAGCGCCCGCTCGCCCTGGTGCGCCGCAAGGGCACGCCGATGGGCCCGGTGGCGACGTGGGCCTCGAACCGGCTCACCTCGCTGTGCCAGTTCGCGCTCGCGGGCGTGGACCATCACACGACGTGATGAAAAGCATCACGACCTGGAGCGATTTACAGACGGGGCTCGGCTCTTAGGTTTGGAACCATGAGCACCACGACCCAAGTCAGCGTTCCTACTTCTCCTCGAGCCACTTCCCGCCCCCGCACCCTGGAGAGTGTCCATGGTGGCGGCGAGCTGCACTGGGTGGGTGACGGCTTCCGCGTCCACACCCTCGTGCCGAGCGGCGGCCTGCGCCAGGAGCGGACCAGTCCGTTCCTGCTGCTCGACTACCATCCGCCCCATGACTACCCCGCGCTGGCGAAGGGCCAGCGGGGCGTCGGCTGGCATCCGCACCGTGGCTTCGAGACGGTGACACTCGCGTTCGAGGGTCACGTCGCGCACCGCGACAACGCGGGCAACTCCGGCGTCATCGGTCCCGGGGACGTGCAGTGGATGACGGCGGCGTCCGGAATCCTCCACGAGGAGTACCACGAGCACGACTTCTCCCGGCGCGGGGGCACGTTCCACATGCTCCAGCTCTGGGTGAACCTGCCTCGCCAGCACAAGATGTCCGCTCCGGGCTACCAGCCCATCACGAAGGAGCAGATTCCGGTGGTCCCCGTTCAAGGAGGCGGTGAGGCCACGGAGCACAGCCGGGTGCGGATCATCGCCGGGAGCTACGGTGACGCGAAGGGTCCCGCCAGGACCTTCACGCCCATCTCCATGCTCGACGTGAAGGTGCGCGCCGGCGAGGACTTCAACCTGTCGCTGCCCTCGAACCACAACGCCCTGGTGCTCGTCGCCAACGGCCGCGTGACGGTGGGCGCGGAGAGCATCCGGAGCGGTGAGCTCGCGGTGTTCGCCAACGACGGGGAGACCCTCTCCCTCCGGGCCGACGAGGACACGCACTTCATCGTCCTCGCGGGCGAGCCCATCCACGAGCCCATCGCCCACACCGGGCCGTTCGTGATGAACAACCACCGGGAGATCATCCAGGCCATCGACGACTTCGAGTCGGGCGCCTTCGGTGGGATTCCCGAGTAACGGGGCGCGCGGCGGCTGACGTCGTGCAAGGGGTGCTGGCGCCTCCGGGACACACCGTCCCGGGGGCGTCAACAGCAGGGGCCGCCGGCCTGGTGGCTATCTTGCGCCTCAACACCACGCGGCCTGGGGTGGCCCTCGCGCATGCCCGCGCCCCGAGGGACGCGATCCTCGGGGATGCGGTATGAGCAGGCATGCGCATCGCCGTGACGGGTTCACACCGGGTGGGCAAGTCGACGCTGATTGACTTGCTCGGAGAAGAGCTCGAGGGGTACCGGCTCGCGGAAGAGCCGTACCTCCTCCTCGAGGAAGAGGGTTACGAGTTCGCGTCTCCCCCCTCCCTGGAGGACTTCATCGAACAGCTCCGGTTCTCGGCCGAGCTGCTTCAAGCCGAGAAAGACTCACGCGACATCCTGTTCGACCGCTGCCCTGTCGACTTCCTGGGTTATCTCCAGGCGCATGAGGACGCGGAGGCGTTCGACCTGGAGGAATGGCATCCCCGGGTCCGCTCCGCCATCCAGACGCTCGACCTCATCGTCTTCGTGCCCATCGAGGCACCGGATCGCATCCGGCGCCGGGCCCGTGAAGACATCCACATGAGGACCGCGGTAGACGAGACGCTGTCCAGGGTGCTTCTCGACGACCCGTACGAGCTGGGCGTGGAGGTGCTCACCGTCCACGGCACGGCGGACGCACGGGTGAAACAGGTCCTTGCACGGGCAATCCGCTGACCGGGAGGCGTTTGACGGACGGCCCGCAGGCTCGGCCCCCACCGTCCCCTTGCCCCGCTCCGGCAAGGCTCCAGACGCGAACCCTTCTCGCGTCTGGAGCCCGCCCGTGAATCACGGCGTGTACGTCACTTCGAGCTGTATTCATCCCAGGCATTGTCTTGCACGAAGTGCGTGTAGGTGTTGCCCCAGGGACTCAGTACTGGGAATTCAACTACACGACCAACTGGCTCCACCCCCTCTACGAGCTGCCCTTCACCGGCGGCTTCCCCGACCAATACTCATCCAGGCCCGAAGCGTCACTCCCTTCAGCCTCGGCCCCCGGATCCTGCGAGTCGAAGTCGCCGTGCCCCTGTTGCTGGGACAGCTCGCGCTCCTGATTCACGCCTCGGCTGATGTGGTCGCGTTCCGGAGAGAGCCGAGAAGCGTGAGCACCGCCTGGGGCCGCTACTTCGCGGCGCGGCTCAGCATGTCCCAGTAGCTGTGCAGGCCACGGATGTGGTTTCCACCATCGACGGAGATGGTCTCCCCGGTGATCCACGCAGCGTCCTCGCCGCACAGGAAGGAGACCACGCCCGCGACATCCGACGGCATTCCACACGGCTTGCCCAGCGGCGTGCGAGCCAGGAACTCATGCCCCATGACCTCGATGAGTCCGACACTCTCCGCCAGCGGTGTCTGGATGGCTCCAGGGGCCACCACATTCACCCGGATTCCATGCCGCCCGAGCTCCGACGCGGCGACCTTCGAGAGGTTCGCCAGTCCCGCCTTCGACGCGCAGTAGTGCGACAACCCATCCGTCACCGCGAGCTGGTTCAGGGAGGAGATGTTGACCACCACGCCGGGCTTCTTGGCCTGCACGAGCGCCCGCGCGAAGGCCTTCATGAACAGGAAGGGCCCCTTCAGGTTGATGGCCATCACCTGGTCGAAGTCCTCGTCCGGCAGGTCGAGCAGCGGCGCCAGCGTGGCGGTCCCCGCGTTGTTCACCAGAATTCCTGGCAGGCCCAGCTCGCGCGTGGCGACCTCAAGACTCCGGGCGACATCCTCCGGCCGGCGGACGTCACCCGTGAAAGGCACGGCGCGCGCATTCCCGTCGAACATGCGGTTGAGGTCCCTGGCGGTCTCCTCCACCTTCGCCTGAGTCCGGCCAAAGACAAGCACGTTGGCCCCATCCCGCATCAGTCGCTCGGCGATTCCCCGCCCGATGCCCTGTGCAGCTCCCGTCACGATGGCACTGTTTGATATGAGATTCACGCTGCCTCCTGGCTGCTGGTGAGTCACGCGGGATGATGGCAGCCAGGAACTCTTCGTCCATTTCAGATGCTCCCGGCTGGTGGACAGAACGCTTGAACCCCCTTGGGGTACACGCCTGCCCAGGCCCCGCTCCCATCAGGTGCGTGGCAGGGGCCGTCGGCCTGGTGGCTATCTTGCGCCTCAACACCACGCGCGGAGCAGGGCGGCGTGGGCAAGGTGCTGCTCGTCAACTGAGCGTCACGTTTCGCGCGTCAGCAACACGACCGCGCCCAGGATGGCGCCCATGGCCAGCCAGGCTGTGGGCGTCATCGTCTCGCCCGCGAGCAGGCCCCCCGGACGGCGGACCTCAACCGCCAGGGCAGCGATACGGCCACGGTGCGGGTGACGGCGCCAGGGCTGTACCGCGTGCGAAGCGTCGCGAGTGCCCGGCGCGCCCGGGACGTCTACGTCGAGGTGACGGAGCCATTTCTCTCTCGTCGCCAACAGACGGCGAGGGTCGGTAGACAGAAGCCCCCAGGAGCGAGCCGAGGAGGCTTCGCCGTTTCTCCCCAGAAGTTCCGGGCGTTTCGCGCGCCGAGCGACCTCGCTGAGCGCCGCGTGGGACAGCCGGGCGGGCGTTCGCGAGGAGGAAATGAACGGCCCAAGCGCGGCTCCCGACGACGCGCTGGCCCGCGAGCTGGGCGCGATGGGGCTGCTCTGAGCTGAGTCAGCGCGCGCGCCGGTAGTGCATGGCGACCGCGCCGCTGCGGAGCGGCTTCGCCGAGACCAGCTCGAGCCGTCGCGTGCTGGGCAGCCCGCTCTGGTACAGGGTCGGGCCATGGCCGGCGATCCTGGGGTGGACGAGGAACTTGTACTCGTCGATCAGATCCAGCCGGTCCAGCTCGGTCGCGAGCTTGCCGCTACCGAGGAGCACGCCGGCGGGGGTCGCGTCCTTGAGCTTCTGCACACCCGTGCGCAGGTCGCCAGCGATGTGGTGGCTGTTGGTCCACGGGAAGTCCTTTCGTGTCGACGACGCCACGTACTTCGGCTTGGCCTCCAGCTTGACCGCCCACTCGCGCATCGCCGGCGGCGCCTCCTCGTCGCCGCGGGCGACCGCCGGCCAGAAGCTCTCCATCAGCTCGTAGGTGACGCGGCCCCACAGCATCGCCCCGCACTCGTCCATGAGGCGGGTGAAGAAGGCGTGTGTCTCGTCGTCGGCGATTCCCTCCTGGTGGTCAACGCAGCCATCCAGGGTGACGTTGATGCTGAAGGTCAGGATTCCCATGCGGCGGGTCTAACACTCCTGGCGATGGAACGGCAGGCCGTCGCAGAACTTGTCGCAGAGGATGTGCGCCAGGAGCGAAGGCGTCGCGAGCCTGCGTCAGAACACGCGTCATGACGTGAATGATTCGCATGACGAGCCGCTGGGCCCTGGGAATGCTGCACCTCGCAGTGGGCGTCATTACCTGGTTCCACGCGCGCCTACCGAGATAGGCTCCAAGCTCCGGGATGTTGGCCCCTCAATTGCTGGGGCTGAGGCAGCCCCCGTCTCGACACTGGAAGCCGAGCCCCCATGTGTTCCCGCCCCTTCGTCCCTGCCCTCCCGGCCGCTACCACCTCGTCTGCTCGCTCCAAGGAGGTGGCCCTGTGAGCCGCATCGCGGGATGGGTGTTGCTGGTGCTGGCGCTGGTCGTGTCGTACCGCCCGGCCGAGGCCGCGCAGGCGAAGAAGACGCAAGCGCAGAAGACCCGAGTCGCGGTGCTGCGCCCGGAGGGCCGCCAGGCGGATGCGCTGCGCAGGGTGCTGACGCAGGAGTTTGGCAAGAAGGGACGCGGGCGAGAGGTGCTGCCCGCGAAGAAGGTGGATGCCCAGGTGAAGCGCATCCGCGGCGGTCCGAAGACGGATGAGCAGCGGCAGGCGCTGGCAAAGAAGCTCGGCGCGGACGTGCTGATCCTCGCCTCGGTGAAGGGGACGAAGCGCTGGGACGTGGAGGTCCGCGCCTACTCCGGCAAGGACGGCACCCTCCTCGCGGAGGAGCGCTGGGACGTCCGCACGAACCGCGCCTTCCCCGACGTGCGGCGCGAACTCGAGCCCAAGCTGGGCGCGGCCCTGAAGGCGGGCCCGGAGCAGAGCCTCCCGCCTGCCGCCGTCACGCCTCCGACGCCTGTCTCCGAGCCGGAGGTCGCGCCCCCGACCCCCATCGCGGAGGCACCGCGCCCGGCGGTGGTGAAGCCTCCTCCGCCCACCGTGAAGAAGGAGGAGCCGCTGGTGAAGCCCGAGCCGAAGGCAGCCGGCCTTCGCAACCTGGACGGCCCCATCCTGGAGGCGCTGCTGTCCGGACAGGGGCTGTTCCGCCGCTTCAACTTCTCGGGCAGCAACGCCAACGTGCTGCCCGAATATAGCCTCAACAGCGCCGCGGCGGCGAGCGTCTCGGTGAGCTACTTCCCGCTCTCCCACTTCACGGATGGGATGGTGCACAACCTGGGTATCGTGGCGCGGGGCTCACGCGCCCTCGGGCTGTCCACGCGGCTCCCGGATGGCTCCGATTACGGCACCACCGCGCAGCTCCTGGAGGGAGGCCTGCGCCTTCGCCTGCCGCTGCCGTGGCTGGAGGTCTCGGTGGGCGCGCTATACGGCACCCACTCCTTCGCGGTGGAGCTCCCGCCGGAGAGCACCTTCGCCCTGCCCGACGTGGACTACCGCTTCGCGCACGTGGAGCTGGGCCTGCGCAAGGCGCTCACCGAGCGATGGGCCATCGCCGCGCGCGTGGGCTACCAGCACGTGCTGAGCGGCGGCGAGCTGTCCTCGGACGACTACCTCCCGGAGCTGAGCGGCTCCGGACTCGATGGCGAGCTCGCCGTGGAGTTCGCCCTGACGCGCATTTTGGGTCTGCGGCTGGGCGGAGCGCTGCGGAGCTACTCCTTCACCGCCGACGCCGCGGAGGGAGCCCCGGTCTTCGCCGGCGGCGCCAAGGACCTGTACTTCAGCGGTCAGCTCGGCGTGTACCTCAGGCTGTAACACCACCGCATTGAGGGGGTCTGTCCCCCACGCATGTGGCGCCTCCTCCTCACTTTCCGCGAGGCCCACACGAAAGATGCAACGCGTATGCACGCGTGACACGAGTTTTTCAGTATCCGTGTCATCGGGCCATTCGACCGATGCGCGTGCGAGTCGCGGCTACATTGACAGGAACGCATCATCCATCTGATTGGTATGTCTCTCAATGATGGAGGCGCTCGTGCCGAGGATGCGATCACAACGGCTGTCACGAGAGCCAGCGGAGCGGGGACGGTGGTGGCGCCCGGTGGTGCTCGGGCTGGTCTTGAGCGGGGCTGCTGGCTGCGAAGGAACCATCTCCAACCCGGAGGGCCCCGGTGGAGGGCCCGGCCCCGGTACGCCCCCGCCCACCGCCATCGAGAAGCCAGCCCCGTCCGTGCGAATGGCGCGCCTGACGCACGTCCAGTGGACGAACAGCGTGCAGGAGCTGCTCAGGCTGGACGCACCGCCCACCACGCTGGCGGGCACCTTCCGCGCGGACCCTGCCCAGAGCGGCTTCCTCTTCGACAACGATGCGCGCGCCCTCTCTGTCGACGAGGCACTCTGGGGCGCCTACCAGCGCGCCGCCGCTGAACTCGCCGGCCAGGTGACGACGGACGCGACGAAGCTCGCGCGCCTCTTGCCTCCGTCGGCCGCCACCGGCGAGGAGCGCGCCCGCGCCTTCGTGGAGTCCTTCGGCCTGCGCGCGCATCGGCGCCCGCTGACGTCCGAAGAGGTGGAGAGCTACCTCGGGCTGTACCGCCAGGGGCCCCAGGCCTACGCGGACATGTCGGCCTTCGAGGGTGGCATCCGGCTGGTGATTGAAGCCTTCCTTCAGTCGCCCCACTTCCTCTACCGCGTGGAGCGCAGCACGCAGGCCGTGCAGGACCGGGTGCCGCTCGACGACTACGAAGTGGCTTCGCGGCTGAGCTTCGGCCTCTGGAGCGCCATGCCGGACGACGCACTGTTCGCCGCCGCGAGCGAGGGCACCCTGCACTCCCGCGAGGGCGTCGCCACACAGGCACGGCGCATGCTCCAGGACGCGCGCTCGAACAAGGTGGTGGAGGCCTTCCACCGCACCCTCTTCGACGTGCCCCGCCATGCCGCCATCCGGCCCTCCCTCACGCGCTACCCGCAGGTGTCCGAGCGCCTCGGGGAGTACGCGGCCCGGGAGACGACCCTTTTCGTCCAGGACGTCGTCTTCTCCCGCAAGGGCGGCTACAGCGACCTGCTCACCTCGCCGGCCACCTTCGTCAACGACGAGTTGGCGCGCGTCTACGGGCTGAGTGGCACGTTCACCGCCGACTTCGTCCCCGTGACGCTGGACTCGCGCGAGCGCAAGGGCGTGCTCACCCAGGTGGGCTTCCTGGCCTCGCACGCGACGTCGGTGGACCCGGACCCCATCCACCGCGGCGTCTTCGTGTCCGAGCGCATCATCTGCCGGAAGATTGGCGCGCCGCCGGCCAACATCCCGCCGCTCCCCGCCCCCCAGGGCCGCACCAATCGTGAGGTCGTCGCCTCGCACACCGAAGCGCCAGGGACTGCGTGCGCCAGCTGCCACTCGAACCTCATCAACCCGCTCGGCTTCCCCTTCGAGAACTTCGACGCCATCGGCGGCTACCGCACCACGGACAACGGACATCCGGTGGACGCCAGCGCGTCTCCCAACATCAACGGAGAGACGGTGTCGGTGCGCGACGCGCTCGACCTGGCGGACGCACTCGCGGCCAATGAAGCGGTGCATGCGTGCTACGCGAAGCACTGGGTGGAGTACCTCCACGGGCGCCCGTCCGCCCACGAGGATGTGCCGCTGGTGGAGCGGCTCGGAAAGCTGTCGAAGGCGGGCAACCTGTCCATCGTCGATCTCGTCGTGGAGGTCGTCACCAGCGAGGGCTTCGTGAATCGCCACCCGGAGGAGCTGCCATGAAGCTGAGTCGCCGGAGGGTGTTGAAGGGCCTGGGCGGGACGATGCTGAGCCTGCCGTTTCTCGAGGGGCTGATGCCGAGGACCGCCCGCGCGGCGGACTCGGGGGGGCTGCCGTACGCCATCTTCTTCCGGCAGGCCAACGGCGTCGCCTCGGCCCAGACGACGTCGGAGCTCGGCGCGGAGCCGGAGCGCTTCTGGCCGCGCACCCTGGGTGCGCTCACCGCGGAGAGCATGGCCGGGCGGGCCGTGGGCGTGCTCGATGACCACCGCGCGCACCTGCTGCTGGTGCGCAACGTCAACATGAAGGACTACAACTACGGGGACGGCCACGCCCGCGGCGCCATGCAGGGGCTGACCGCGCAGGGCCCCGTGGTGGAGGGCGCGGGCGGCGGCTCCGAGTCCGCGGGCGAGTCCATCGACCACCGCATCGGCCGCGAGCTCAATCCGCAGCAGCGTGACTCGCTCGTCTTCTACGCGGGCCGGCGTGGCGGCTGGCTCGGGGGGCCCTGCCTCTCCTACCGGAGCAGCAACGTCCGCCGGGCCGCGCTGCATGACCCGTGGAATGCGTACCAGACGATGATTGGCGGCCCGGGAGGACTGACTCCCGAGGCTCGCGAGCAGCTCCTCGTCCGGCAGCGCAGCGTGAACGACCTGGTGAAGGCCCAGCTCCAGGCGCTCCAGCAGCGTCCCGAGCTGAGCGCGTCCGACCATGAGCGCTTGGACCTGCACCTGTCCAACGTCCGGGACCTGGAGGTCGCCCTGAGCTGCCGCATGCGCGCGGACCAGGAGCTCATCCTCCAGCAGCAGTCGCCCGGCTATGACAGCACGGACGGCACCGAGGTGCTCGCCACCGCCAGGCTGCACATGGACATCGCCGTGATGGCGATGGCGTGCGGCACCAACCGCGCGGCCGTCATCCAGGTGGGCAATGGCAACGACGGCGACACGCGCTACCGCAACCCGGACACGGGGCAGTTGATGGAGAACTTCCATTACGTGTCCCACCGTCGCTCGTCGCACGACTCCAGCGGCGGCATCATCACGGGTTCGGACCTGCTGCACCACCACGTGGACGTGCAGTTCGCGAGCGCCTTCAAGCACCTCCTGGACCGGCTGGTGGCCTACCAGATGCCGGACGGAAAGCGACTCATCGAGCACGGCGTGGCTGTCTGGTACAACGACCTGGGCAACGGGCCGGCTCACTCGGCGCGCAATGTGCCCTTCGTCCTGGCGGGGAGCTGCAATGGCTTCTTCAAGCAGGGCGTCTACGTCGAGGCGTCGGGCGGCGGCAATCCCAACCACAACCGGATGCTGAACACGATTGGCACCGCCGTGGGGCTGAGGAACGCGGCCGGCGGGAACCTGGACGACTTCGGCGACCCGTCGCTGACCAAGGGCGTGCTCTCCGAGCTCATCGCCTGAGTGGACGATTGCGTCCTGCTCCAGTGTCCTGCGCTGGAGCAGGTCGTTCAGGCAGCGTGACCACGCTGTCCGTGGAGTTGGGGCAAGCGCACCCGAGCGATGCTCCCAGCCGGTGGACAGACCGCTTGAACCCCCTTGGAGTACATGCCTGCCCAGGCCGCGCTCCCATCAGGTGCGTGGCAGGGGCCGCCGGCCTGGTGGCTGTCTTGCGCCTCAACACCACGCGGCCTGGGGTGGCCCTCGTGCCGGGGCCGACCTCGCACAGGCCGTGGGCAAGCCCCGGTGCCGCGCATTC
Source organism: Myxococcus xanthus (assembly GCF_013116825.1). Lineage (GTDB taxonomy): Bacteria > Myxococcota > Myxococcia > Myxococcales > Myxococcaceae > Myxococcus > Myxococcus xanthus_B. The sequence continues at coordinate 8,310 of NZ_JABFNS010000063.1, read as the reverse complement.
GCCGCGCCCTCCAGCGCGCGGGTGGCCAGGGACTTGGTGATCAGGGCCAGCTCGTAGCCGTTCGGCGTCTCCGACTCGCGCGCCCTCAGGTGCGTGTGGCAGTCGATGAGCCCCGGCAGCACCGTGGACGTCCCCAGGTCCACCACCTCCGTACCCTCGGGGATTTGCAGCCCGGGGCCCACCTTCACGATGCGGTCACCCTCGATGAGGATGACCGGCTGGGCCACGTACTTGCCGCTCTTCACGTCGAGCATCCGCGCGGCGTGCACGGCGACGCGGCGGGCTGGGCCGTGGCGACAGCTCCCAGGACGAGGGTGGGCAGGGACAACACAGGGGCAAGCCGCTTCACGAAGCCTCCGACGGGAATCAGGAACGCAGCGTAGCGTGCGGCGCGTTCAGGACACGACACACTCTCTCAGAACTCTGAGGGTTCAACGGCCGCGAGCCTCAGATCTTCGAGGAGCCATTCCGCTTCGGATTCGGGTAACACTTCGTGGTGCGACAGGGGCCGGCTGTCTCGTGACTCCATTGGGAGGGGAAACCATGTCCTGGAAGCACCCTGGCTCACTCACGCTGCTCACGCTCTGCCTGGCCGCCTGTGGAAGCCCCACGGGCAACGAGTCTCTCGACGCCGAGGGCGCGGCACTCGACACACCTGACGTGCAGCAGCCCGCTGGAGCGGCCCCGGAACAGCCCGAGCCCCGCGGGCCGCGCACCCTCGTGGTGCCCAAGCACTACGACACCATCCAGTCCGCCATCGACGCCGCACAGCACGGGGACACGGTGTACGTCGCGCCGGGCGTCTACTCCGAGCACGTCGTCCTCAAGAGCGGCATCCGGCTCATCGGCGCGGGCGCGCCCATCACCCTCTGGGATGGCCTGGGCGAGCCCTTCAACCTCATCGACTACTCCGGCGCCAGCGACGTGGAGATCTCCGGCTTCACCTTCCGGAACGTGGGCTCCGACACGTGGTGCACGATGACGTCCGACCTGGACCGCTGGTGCGGCGGCAACTGGTACGCCTCCGCCATCTTCGCGGACGGCCATGACGCGACGACGTCCGCGCTCGTGACGAACAACATCTTCGAGGGCAACGGCACCGGGGTGCTGCTCTACTTCCACGCGCTCGCGGACGTGCGCCGCAACCTCTTCTGGAGGAATGACTACGCGCTCGCCTTCAACCACCTCCAGGACGCGGCCGTCGTCGAAGAGAACATCTTCTGGAAGAACACCTCGCTCGCCCTCGGCGTGCAGGCGGGCCAGGTCGACATCCGGCGCAACGTCATCGCCGGATCGGCAGTGGGCCTCAGCCACATGTACGTGCAGACGGGGGACATCCGCTGCAACGTCTTCTTCCAGAATGACCAGCACGCCGCGGAGACCCACGCCGTCCCGCCGCGCGTCGTCCTGGGTGAGAACGGCAACGTGGTGCTGGAGCCGCTCTTCAGGGACGCCGACGCGGGCGACTTCCGCCTCCGCCCCGACTCGCCGCTGAAGCTCGCCGACTGCCTGGGTGACGTCGACGTCACCTTCGAGGGACTGGGGCTCGTGGCCCCCTGAGACGAGGACGCCGCCAGCCCCACCCGGTTGGACTCACGGGGGTGCTGGCGGCGTGCGTGGAACGGAAGCTCCGTTCCGCCGCTCAGCCGTGCGTGGCCGGCCGGGGCTCGTCGGTGCGAGGCGGGTGCGGGCCCGACTCGGCATCCGGCTTCTTTCCCAGCCTCGCACCCAGCCGCGTCTTCATCCGGTCCGCCATGACGTAGAAGGCGGGCACCACCAGCAGGCTGAGCACGGTGGACACGGACAGGCCGCCGAGCTCGGCGATGGACATGGGCGCGCGCGTCTCCGAGCCCGCGCCCAGCGCCAGCACCGCCGCCATTATCGTCGCGGTGGACGTCATCAGGATGGGCCGCAGCCGCACTGGACCCGCGCGCAGCATGGCCTGGAACGCATCCTCCCTGCGCTCCCGCTCCTGCAGCGCGTAGTCCACCAGGATGATGGAGTTCTTCTTCACGATGCCCATCAGCAGCAGCAAGCCAACCATGCTGAAGATGTTCAGCGTGCTGCCCGTGGCCAGCAGCGCAAAGGCCGCGCCCGCCACCGACAGCGGCAGAATGGTGAGCACCGTGACGGGGGGCAGGAACGAGTTGAACTGCGCCCCCAGCACCATGTACGCCACGACGTATAGGCGGGATAGAGGCCCTGTTGAGGGTGATGGCTGGAGCGGAGGGGCCGAGGAAGGCCGCTGACGGGGCCTCCCGAGCGATGCTCCCGGCAGGAGGACAGACCGCTTGAACCCCCTGGGGAACACGCCTGCCCAGGCCGCGCCCCCATCAGGTGCGTGGCAGGGGCCGCCAGCCTGGTGGCTGTCTTGCGCCTCAACACCACGCGGCCTGAGGTGGCCCTCGTGCCGGGGCCAACCTCGCACAGGCCGTGGGCAAGCCCAGGTGCTCTAGAACCGCCCGCACCCCGGGGGGCCCCCTCCACGTACGCCAACACCCGCCGCCTGCCTCCACACCTCACGCAGGCGAACACGTCGAAGTCGAACGTCCTGCTGACCAGCATCTGTGGACGTCAGGGGGCATTGTCACACGATATCCAGCTGCAATTGCTCCTGAAGGCGTGACTGAAGTGATACCCGTCGCCGTCCGCATCCAAGACATCCCATCGATGCTGTCGAATATAGTACTCCTGCACGCCGCATGCCTCGTACCAAGGGCATGCCCAATAGCTAGCACTACGCTGCCAGTACTGCACCGATTCTCCCGCAAAAAAGACCCAAGAGCCCCATGCGCCACCATTGTAAGAAGCCTGTAGCCTCACGCTCCCCCTGTAGGGTCCAAGCCTGAAAAATGACGTCTTGGCAGATGCATGCGCCCATCCATGGCCGGTTGAATTGGGGAAGCAACCGAAGAACTCCCCGGCTTTGAAGCAGGCAGCATCTCTCCATTGTTGGCCATCGGCCCCCGTCCACGACTGGGTGACATCCGGGGCAAAGCCCTCTGAAGATTCCGGGTTGGCAACCATCTCATCTCGCGCAGGCATGATATGGGAGCCATCATGGGCCTCACTGAGCGATTCGGCCCTGACCAGTGCTTCTGGCGGTGTCGATCCTCCCGTAAGCCGACGATAGAGTTCGACGGCGGAGTGACCTGCAACATCTTCATCACGCAGGATATGTCCATTCTCAGCAGGGCCGCGCTCCATGATGAGCAGGCCACCGCCCCCCGAATCATAAAATTCAACATGGTGCTCAGGTGCCATTTCGACACGAGCAATCAGATGATTGATTTCATCGAGCCTTGGACGCAACTGCTGCTTGGCTTCCAACGCGGCCACCGGATTGGATTCATATAGCTTGTCGATGCGCTGGAGTGACAGTTGCGCTTCAGTGAGCGATGAAGGGTTGAGCTCTATGGGCGTTTGCTCTTCACCAAGAGAGTCGCTGCACCCTGTCGACCCAAGAGTGGCTGCCAAGAAAAATCCCAGTCGAAACGATCGCTTGCTTTTCATTGCGTGTCCCACAATCAATGGAGAATGCGCCACCGCCTGACCTGCAACCACATGCGCATCACGCCCTTCTGCGGCGCCAGTCGCGCATGGCCAGATATACCGCAAACACAGTCAGGCAACTTGTCGAATCTCGTCAATGGCGTTTCGTATCGCAGAAAGTTGCTTCCGACGTCCTGGTTCGATAGTCGACATTGCCAGGGCGCGTGGATGCGTGCGGGCGCACCGAGGTCAACGAGTCTTGTCATTCGTACGTGGCCGGGACGCTCGTGACGATCTTCATCTCCAAAACCCTGTGCGTATGTAAGGGCTGGGAGCTCTCTCTACCCATGGGCTTGTTCAGGTGAGCGGTTGTCCTGCGCCAGGGCTGTGCGAGCACATCCTCCTGAAGGACAGGGTCCATCCGGCCTCTCTTCCCGCAGGCGGGCGTAATGCTGTAGGCCAGCGTTTCCCAGTGATGCGGAAGGACTGTCGAGATGAACGGACGAATCCGGTTTTTGGCCGCGGTGCTGCTGGGGCTGTTTGGAGGGATGGGATGTGGCGGTTCGGATGACCCGCCCCCCCAGGAACCGCAGGTGACGGTCCCCCAGGCGCCGACCCAAGTGGCGGCGGTGGCGGAGGACTCACAAGTCACGGTGACGTGGGCGGCGCCCGCGAACGACGGCGGCAGCGCGATTCTCGAATATGCGGTGTATGTCTTCTCCGGGGAGACCGAGGTTCGGGTCGTGACCTTGCCGGCGTCCGCGACCCGGGCTCACATCACTGACCTGACCAACGGCACGGCCTACGCGTTCAGCGTGATTGCGGTGAATGACCGGGGCCGTGGTGCTGCGTCCACGCGCACGGCCCTCGTCACGCCGCACGTGACGCCCGGCGCGGTGAGCAACCTGGTGGCCGTGCCTGGGAACCAGGAGGTCGTGCTGACGTGGGATGCCGCCGATGGCAAGGGCATGGCCCTGACCGGCTATGTCATCACCGCGCAGGCCGAGGATGCGGGGATTGAGGCCGAGCCGGTGACCGTCACCGTCACGGAGACGCAGGCCACGCTGATCTCGTTGTCGAACGGGAGGGCGTACACGTTCACTGTCGTCGCCGACAACGGACATGCAAAGGGGGCCGGGACTTCCGTCTCCGCCACACCCTTCACGACGCCAGGGGCTCCCACGCTGACGGCCAATTCGTACTCGACGCGCGTGTTCTTGCGCTGGACTGCCGAGGACACGGGAGGCCGTCCCATCACCGGCTATCTGGTAACGGTGTACCTGAACGACGAGGTCCTACGGACCGCGGAGACGACCGAGTCGACGTTGAACGTGACGGGGTTGCTCTACTCGACGACCTATCATTTCACGGTCGTCGCCCAGAACGAGGCGGGGCGGGGCACCGTCTCGGAGCGCATCGCGAGCATGCTAGCTCGAAGACCGTCAGTGCCGCGCAATGCCACCTGCGACACCTCGGACGAGAACATCACGTTCGCCTGGACGCCGCCTGAGTTCGACTATGGGCACCCGGTAGTGGAGTACCGTATCGCGACGATGCTCGGCGGCTATTACACCGAGTGGTACACCACCAAGCTGCGCTACGTCCTCCCGGAGATTCCTCGCGAAGGGAACCCCATGCGGTTCTCTCTCGTCGCCCAGAATGCGTATGGGTTTGGAGATCCCGTGGAGCTCTACTGTTACTTTGACTCGCTGCGCCCCTGAGGCCGCGCCGCACCTCCCGACGCCTTTGGCCTCCTGAGCCAAAGGCCCGGCCAAGGACGTGGCGCGCGCGGTTGCAGGCGGCCGTGGACCGTGTTCGGCGAGCGCCGCGAGGAGCGAGGAGTTCAGTGACTGGTCATTCCCTTCGAACTTCCGGCCCATTCCTCCCGTGCGCCTCCCATGCGAAATGCCATCCCTTTGAGGAGGCCGTGTGCCCATGAGAGTCGTCGTCGACCTCACCCGCTGCCAGGGGTATGCGCAGTGCGCCTTCCTTGCGCCGAGCGTGTTCAGGATGCAGAGCGGGGATGCGCTGCTGTACGACTCCAACCCCGACGACGCCCTTCGTGAGCAGATCAAGCGAGCCGCTGCGGCGTGCCCCGTCCAGGCCATCCACATTGGTGGAATGGGCACCCTGGCGGCGATGCGGAAAGAGCCTGCACAGCGACGGAATCCCAGGGGGCCCGTGCGTCTCACCGACGCGGAAGCGGCGTTCAAGCGCGGTGGCCGCATCGTTATCGTCGGCGCATCCCTGGCCGGGTTGACTGCCGCCCTCATGCTCCGCACCGAAGGCTTTGCTGGGTCGTTGACCCTCATCGGGGATGAGGCCTACGATCCGTACGACCGGCCGCCGCTCTCCAAGCAGGTCCTGACAGGTTGGGTGAAGGCAGACCACACGCTATTGCCTTACAGCGACGAGCTCGATGCGGACTGGCACCTGGGAGTCCGTGCCATGGGACTGGACCTGGCCGGCAGGCAGGTCCTCCTTGCTGACGGGAACAGGGTCCAGTTCGACCGGTTGCTGATTGCGACGGGGGCGCGTGCCCGGCCGTGGCCCAACGACGCGGAGGCGTCGCTGGAGGGCGTAGAGGTGGTGCGCACCCGCGACGATGCGGCCCAGTTGCGGCGCCGTCTGGCCGCCAGACCCGGCCGGGTCCTGGTCATCGGCGGCGGGTTCACCGGCTCGGAGGTCGCCTCCGCGTGCCGCGAGCTGGGTCTGCCGGTGACCGTCACGGAGCGGGGGGCCACTCCACTGGTGGGGGCGCTCGGCGGAGTCGTCGGGGCGGTCGCAGCCGCCTTGCAACGCGACCATGGCGTCGACCTGCGCTGCGGCGTCACCGTCACGCGGCTGGAGGGGGATGCAAACGGGAGGCTGCGGCGGGCCCACTTCTCCGACGGCTCGACACTGAACGTCGACGTGGCCGTGGTCGCGCTAGGGGCGATCCGCAACGTGGAGTGGCTGCGCGACTCGGGGCTGGCGGTGACTCGATGGGGGGTGGCCTGTGATGCGGCCTGCCACGCGTTCGACATCAACGGCCTGGTGACCGGGAACATCTTCGTCGCCGGGGACGTGGCCCGCGTCCCTCACCCGCTCTACGACTACCAGTTCCTGTCCCTCGAGCACTGGGGCAACGCGGTCACCCAGGCCAAGATTGCGGCCCACAACATGCTCAGCCCGGAAGCGGACCGCTGGCCACACCTGGCCATCCCCACCTTCTGGTCCACGCAATTCGGCGTCAACATCAAATCGGTGGGTGTGCCGACCTTCTCGGACGCGCTCGTCATCACCCAGGGCTCACTCGCCGAGCGCCGATTCGTCGCCGTCTACGGCTACAAGGGGCGTGTCACCGCCGCGGTCGCTTTCGACCAGCCCAAATGGCTGGAGTTCTACCAAGGCTTGATCGATGCGGCCGCGCCGTTCCCGCCCGCCTTCCGCACCGTCCATCAGCCCGCCGAGATGCGGCCCGTCCCTCCCGAATTTCCGAAACGGGCCGTGTCCGACCAGGAGGCCACCGTCATGGTCACCGGCCGTGAACCCTACGAGCGGCGAGTCCGGTGGGTGTACCGGCACCTGTGAGCCGAGTGTCGGCAGCCGCGTCACCCCACCCCTCCAACGGACTCAAGGAGAGCGCTTCATGGCACAGGCCAGCATCTTCGAGCAGATCCTCGACCCGGCCAACCGGGCCAACCCCTACCCGCTCTACGCCGAGTTGCGGAAGACTCCCGTGGCGCGCGAGGCCGACGGCACGTACATCGTCAGCACCTACGATGAGATTGTCGCGTTGCTCCACGACCCACGGGTCAGCTCCGACATACGCAACCTCGTCCGGCAGGCCGGTGCCACGCCCTCCCCCCAGGAGGGCCCTCCAGGGCTGCCAGAGCCCTTCATCCGGCGCGACCCTCCCGACCACGACCGGCTCCGGAAGCTGGCGATGAGGCCCTTCGGGCCGCCGCACACCCCCGGACGCATTGATGCCCTTCGTCCCTGGCTGGTCGAGACCACCACGGGCCTGCTTGACGCGCTCGCGGGCAAGAACCAGGTCGACATCGTCGGCGACGTGGCCTACCCATTCCCTGTGACTGTCATCTGCAAGCTGCTGGGAGTCCCTCGCGAGGACGAATCGCGCTTTCACGAGTTGGCCGACGCGAGCATCGAGACCCTTGACCCCACCACAGGGACGATCGAGCAGCGAAAGGCCAAGCGCGACCGGACGAAAGCGGAGCTGGGGCAGTACCTCGCCGCGCTCGCCGATGCCCACCTGCGCCAGCCCGGCGGCGACCTGATCTCCGGGTTCCTGACGGATGACGGCCCCGACGGGCGGATGTCGCGGGAAGAGGTGTTGAGCACCGCTGCGTTGCTGCTCGTCGCTGGCCATGAGACCACCGTCAACCTCATCGCCAATGGCGTGCTCACCCTGCTGCGCCACCCCAGCGTGTTCGAGCGGCTGCGCCGCGAGCCCGAGCTGAGCATCCCGCTGGTCGAGGAGCTGCTGCGCTATGAACCACCGGTGCAGTTCCTGCCTGACCGCGTCACTCTGGCCGACATCGACATTGCCGGCACCACCATTCCCCAGGGCTCGCCGCTCGTGCTGATGCTCGCTGCGGGCAGCCGCGACCCAGAGCGCTTCGACGACCCCGACCGCTTCATGCCCGACCGGCCCAACAACTCGCACCTGGGCTTCGGCAGTGGCATTCACTACTGCTTTGGTGCACCGCTTGCCCGGCTGGAGGCACAGATTGCATTGACCGAACTCGCCTGCCGCCTTGAGCACCCCAGGCTCGTTGCCGACCCGCCCCCCTACCCTGTCTCTTATACACATCT
>NZ_JABFNS010000062.1 GCF_013116825.1 Myxococcus xanthus | reverse complement strand
TGTTTTAGGGACAGCCCGAAGAAGGTGAAGGCCCCCGCGCCCGCGCCCTTCCACCCGGGGACGCCCACGGGCGAATTCGTGGAGGCCGCCTGGCGTTATCTGGAGGACGACGAGAAGACGCGCACGCGCTTCACCCATGCCTTCGAAAACCGACAGGACGCGCTGCTGGGCGCGCTTGACGCGGCGGCGCTCACGGACGAAGGATATGGCGTCGCCCGCCACCTGCTCCTCGAGCTGTACGCCATGCTGGAGCTGGGCTGGCCGCCGGGACTCACGTCCGTCAAGCCGGCGGTGATGGAGGCGGACACGGATGCCCCGCCAGTGCCTCAGCCGCTGAAGGACTACGCGGACGAGGCGCTCTTCGAGGCGGAGCAGGACGAGGAGCAGCCCCTGTCCTCCCAGGAACTGGAGGTGGTGCGGCGCCTCGTCCATCGCGGACTGGCGGCGCTGTGGGGCGCTCGCAAGGAGAGATGAAGGATGGCCAAGGACAGGGACGACAACGGCGGCGGCGGCTTCTCCGGCAAGCGCAACAAGAGCTGGCGCGAAATCGACGCGGGGCGCGGCAAGGGCAGCAAGTACGCCTCCCGCCAGGACGACCCCGCGCAGCAGAAGCTGGAGCGCAGCGCGAGCTACCAGAAGTACAAGGCCGCCGCGGACGCGCTCTTCACCGGCGGCGAGCTGCCGGAGGGGCTGGCGAAGACGTTCGACCCCGAGGGCAAGCGCAAGGCCCAGAAGCAGGCCATGCAGAAGGTCACCGAGTCCGAGACGCGCGCCGACTGGGTGAAGGCCGTGGTGGACTACCTGGAGAAGTACCCGGAGCTGCCCGAGGACGCGTACTTCCTCGACAGCCTGCTGGACCACCCGCGCGAGCGCATCGTCGACAAGGCGCTGGCGAAGCTGGAGGTGCTCGGGGAGGAAGGCAAGCTGAAGGCCAAGGTGCCGCAGAGCCTGGACCAGCGCCTGAAGTCCGTCGAGCTGACGAGCATGGATCCAGACATGCAGGGCCGCGCCAAGGCGCTGCGCGAGAAGCTGCGCGCCTGAGCTTCAACGCACGACGGCGGCGGGCCCAGGAGGCGGCGGTGGCACGCTCCGTCCGCCGCGGTACACCAGCACCACGGCCCGCTGGTTCCCCTCGCCCGGCTCGTGCACCACGCGCAGCTCCTCGCCCGCGCGCACGTAGAAGGACGTCTCCCCTTCCTCCAGCCTCCAACCCGCGCGCGTGAGCGCCTGGGCGTAGAAGGCGTCCACGGCCTCGCCGGACAATGGGACGTGGAAGGCGAGCGTGCGTGAGCTCTCGCTGTTGACGCGCAGCACCTGGCTGGCCAGGGGCGGCATGGGCGCGAAGTCCCCCGCCGCCGCCGGGTCCCTGCGCAGGGCGTGATTGGCCTCACCGAGGTACATCAGCGTGGTGCGGTCCGGCCGCGGCTGGAAGATGACGGTGTAGGTGATGCCCCGGTGGCCGTCGATGGCGGTGAGCATCACCGCGCCGCTGGCGAGCTGTGGCTGCTCGTGGCCCGGCGGCAGGTGCAGGCCCGCCTGGATGAAGGCGTCCGCGAAGCGCTGCACCAGGTCATCCATCCGCTCCTTCGCGTGCACGGCGCGCAGCGCGACGGGGATGCCCCCTGCCTCGACGATTTCATTCGACTCGACGGTGTCGATGACCTGCACGCGGGGCCAGGCGAAGCGCGGCCGCGCGGGAGCCTCGGGCTGTGCCGGGGACGCGGCGGGTGCCTTGCTCGCCGTGCCCTGGGCGGCCACGGGTGCCTTCGCCGCCGTGCCCTGGGCCCCCACCGGCGCCGCGCCGAGCAGGCACGCCGTGACGAGCAGCCTCCGGCGCCACGTCACCGCGGCACCCCGAGCCAGTGGTTCGCGCGGCCCACGTTGTACGAGCGGATGTTGGGCGCGTCGAAGGGCGTCACCTCCCAGCGCGTCTGGCCGCCGGCGTGCGTGGAGCCGAGGTTCTCCTCGTAGTTGTCCTCCTCGCCGCGGAAGCTCATGAAGAACTGGTCCTCGTTGACGCCGGCCGCGCCGGTGATTGCCGCGAGCGCGGAGCCGGCGTTCCCGCCCGCGCCGTTGGCCCGGTACACGCGCTGCGCCCACTCGTAGTAGTCCGGGTTGGCGCACCGGCGCGCGCCGTTGATGTTGAGCGCGCAGGCCCGGCCCTCCTCCACGCCGCCCAGCCCCCAGTCATCCAGCAACATGCCGAAGCGCGCCGTGCAGCGGCCGCCCGAGGCGCGCCCGGCGGCGCACACCGTGAAGGCATCGGCGGCCCGGCGCTGCGACACCTTGAAGAACCCCTCCCGGCCATTCTCCAGATAGCGGCCAATCCGGACGCCGCGAATGCTCGAGGACGCGGTGCACCCCATGCCCTGCGTCCCCATGGTGATGGTGCCGGCCAGGCCCGGGGCCGCGTCCGCCATGGAGAGGCCGCGCACGGTGCCCGGCAGCTCCGGGCGGCAATCCACCTGGATGGGCTGCGCGCGGGCAATGGCCTGCTGGACGGCCACGCCCGTGCGGCCCATGCGCTGACGTCCGTCGAAGTCCGCGTAGCGGCCGTTGGCCTCCGCCTCGGCGGCGAGCACCGTGCCCCGCCGGCCCCACTCGTTGTCCTGCGGGTCGTGCATCACCCGGCCGGTGGCGTTCCACATCGCGAAGTTGGCGGCCTCCTGCACCTTGAGCGTCAGCGCGCCCACCTCGGCGAAGTAGATGCCGAACAGCAGGATGGTGACGAACACCATCACCCCCAGCGCCGTCTCCACCAGCGACTGGCCTCGTGCATGGCGAACCCGCATGTCAGTAGCCCCTGTCGCCGGGGCCACCGCCCCGGTAGCCCACGGAGTGCAGCTCTCGCAGCGCCCGCGCGTGCCCGGAGAAGCCGGCGGCGGACAGGCTGTCCGCGGGCCGGTCATCCCGGGCGCCCTCCGCGCTCACCAGCGTGGCGCGCCAGAAGGGGTTGAGGAAGTTGGGAGGCTCGCGCCAGCCGCCGCCCTGCGCCGCGGGCCGGGGCCGGTGGTAGTAGACCATGCCGGCGGAGAGGGCCACCTGGTTGCGGTGCACGTCCTCGCGGCCCGTGGGGCGGATGCGGCCCAACGGGCTGCTGTTGTCGAACTCTGTTTCGGTCCCCGCGAAGCGGAAGCGGAAGAAGAGGTTCCACGGGTCCGGACGGGCCTGGCGCTCCGCGCTCGCGTAGTCCCGGTACAGGATGCTGTACAGCTTGGGCTGGCCGTAGTGGTTGGACGCGCCCGCGTGCAGCTCGTCCACGTTGTAGCCAACGGAGTAGGGCCAGATGCCGGGGCACACCACGCACGCGCCCAGCGTGTGCGTCTCGTAGGTTGGCTTCCCGTCCTCCGGCGCCTGGCCCGGGGGCAGGCGCGCGCCGTAGACGTGCTGGTCCTCGTGCGTCTGCTCCTCGTCGGACATCACCCACGCATCCGTCGCGATGGGCGGAAGCGTCGGCGCTCGGGTGCAGCGCGTGGGGATGACGACGCGCCCGTGGTCATGCGCCGTCGAGTTGCGGCCCGACACGGTGTGGTACGTCGCGGGGTCCATCTGCGACACCGAGCCGTAGCGGCGAAAGCTGCTGGAGATGGCGGCGCCGCCGGTGCCGAAACCAGCGGTGCCTCCCGGACGGTTGTGGACCCACGTCCACCCCATGCTCCCCATGGTGGCGTTGAGCGCGGGGGTGCCGCCGCCCGAAGGGCAGAGCGCTCCGTCCCCCACGCCGCAGCCATAAGTGCCCGCCTTGATGGACTGGATGACGGCGTCGCGCTCCGGGACGTCGTTGCCACCATTGAGCTCGGAGAAGCTCTTGGCCGCGCCAGCGGACGGCGCGCGGAGCTCCGAGTTGACCGCCTGCGCGACACGCCGGGTGAGCTCCTGCTCCGCGATGTGCTCGCTCAGGAGCTTGCCGTAGATGTTGAGCCCGGCCTGGAACAGGTTGCCGGCCCGGCCCTGGAGCTGCCGCACCTGCGTGGCGGCGGCGGCGTCCGCAGCGAACCACACCGGCGGCGGGATGGAGCCGGGGCAGGCCACGTCATGCGCCGCGTATTCCTGGCTGCTGTGGCTGATGAGCGACTGGGTGCCGGCCATGGCCACCATGTGCGCCACCTGGGCGCGGTTCATCACCGAGATGGCGTTGAAGGCGCGCGCCGTGGCCACCGCCTGGCTGTAGGCGGCCGCGTCCGCGGCCATCTGGATTTCGACGCGCTCCTTGGCGCGCATCCCGAAGCCCAGCGTCATCAGCACCATCAACGTCAGCAGCAGCAGCGTCAGCGCGAACAGCACCAGCGCCTGGCCTCGCCGCGAGCGCCTCACGAGCCGTGGAGATTGCACGCGGGACCTCCCATGAAGTACTCGGACATGACGGGCGTCATCATTCGCATGGCCGCGTTGACCTGGATGGGGAACACGAAGTGTCCCTGGTCGCTCCAGCGCACCATGCGCGTGCCCAAATCACCGCCGGGCCAGCCGTCGCGCCCCAGCGTGGCGCTCGACTCGCCCCACCACGCGGAGCGGCGCTGCACTGGCATCAGCGGGTTGGCCGCCGTGTAGCGCCGGAGCCGGAAGTGGGCCAGCAGCATGCGGCTCATCACCCAGTTCGCGAAGGGGACGCGCATGTAGTACCAGGCCACCATGCGTATCTCCAACGTGCGGGCCCGAAGCGCCGCCGCGTTGTCCGTGGGCTGATCAAAGAGCAGGTCCTCGCCCCCCGTCAGCTCCTGCGCCCAGCCGGCATCCGGCGACTCCCGGACGATTTCAATCAGCGGCTCGTTGAAGTCGCGCCCGTAGGAGCTGCGCACCCGGAATTGGTTGTGACGGCGCGGGGAGAAGGCCGCCGCCAGGGTCTCCGAGCTGTCCGTGCGCGCCACCGTGGGCAGCATGGTCACCAGCGCCGCGTGCATCATCGGCAGGCAGTTGCCGTGGTTGATGCTGCCCGCGCGCACCGCCCGGTATGCCGCCACCTGCGCCAGGATGCGGGCCTGGAGCATCATGAAGAGCTGCAGTGTCCCCAGGACAAGGAACACCACCAGCGGAAGGGTCAGCGCCGCTTCCACCGCGGCCTGTCCCGACTGACGTCGTGTGCGTGGGGTGCCTCGGTGGATCATACGAGCCTCCACCATCCTATTTCTCGTTGATTGAGGAATCGGTCAAATGGCCCGGCATCCTGAAGACGCGCGATTTCACTGGGAGAATAAAATCAGCAATTCTTGAAGTCCCAGCAACACGCCATCACGCGTCAACAGGTGGACATTGGGGGGCGCCTTCAGCGGTTGAGGACGAAGCCGCAGGCGGAGTCGAGCACCACCTTGGCCCCCGCCAGCGCGTCCAGCAGCCGGGCGTAGTGGGTGCGCTCCGCGTCCAGTTGCGCCTCCACGGCCTCGGTGGAGAGGCCCTGGTGTCCCAGGGACAGGCGCAGGCGGGCCACGGCGGCGTCGCGCTCGGCTTCAATGGCCTTGCGCGCCCGGGTGGCCAGCTTCGCCAGCTCCGCCTCGGCGGCCTTCTGGCCCACGGGCACCGCCGCGTCCACGAAGTCCGCGAAGCCGGGGAAGGCAAGCGACACCTCGTCGCCCTTGAGCGACTTCCCTTCCTTCTCCAGCGCGGGCAGCAGCGTGGGGTCGGGCTTGGGCTTGCCGCCCGCATCCACCACCGCGACGTGCACCAACGTGCGCTCCAGGAAGCGCGCCAGCTGGCGGCTGGGCACCCGGGCCCCCGGGGACGTGTCCTCTGGCTCCGGCAGCTGGGCGTGGAAGAGCAGCTCCACGCCGCGCCCCTTCTGGGGTCCGCGCCGCTCGATGAAGCGGAAGGCGCTGCGCCCGTAGGGGCCGTCACGCAGGAAGCCGAAGAGCGCCTCCACCAGCGGGTGGCCGGTGGCGAAGTACTCCAACTCCTCCGCCTCCACCGCGGTGTCGCGCCAGAAGGTGCCCAGCTGCGTGCGGTCCTCCATCACGTCGATGCCCGGCAGTCCGTCCACCTTCAGCGCGTGGCCGAACTGGAAGGCCACCTGGAAGGCCTCCACCTGCTCGTCGGTGTCCACGCCGATGCCCACCCGGCGCGCCAGCTCCGTCACCGTCTCCTCCAGCCGCTCGTCCAGGTCGCGCGCGATGCCCCACAGGCCATCCTCCACGCCGGACGCCTCCGCCTCGCCGTCCTCGTCCTCCTCGTCGGCCTCGATGCCCATGCGCTCCTGGGCGCGCTTCACCAGGCGCTCCACCGCGGGCCGGTCGAAGCTGCGCACGTCCAGGAGCGGGTCATAGGCGCGCTTCACCTGCGCGCGCGCCGCCTCCACGCGGGCCTTCAGCTCCTGCGCGTAGGCCATGCGGGCCTCGCGCGGCATCAGCGCCAGCTCGGCCAGCCGCGCCTCCACCTCTTCCAGCACCGCGTCCAGGCCGCCCACCGTCTCGCCGAAGACGCCTACCGCGTCCGCCAGCAACATCAGCACGTCGGAGGCCAGCGTGCCCGCCGGGTCGAAGACGTGAATCTCCACCGGGTGCGTCTGGCCGATGCGGTCCAGCCGGCCAATGCGCTGCTCCACCGTGGCCGGGCTCCAGGGCAGGTCGTAGTGCACCAGGTGATGCGCGAACTGGAAGTTGCGGCCCTCGCCGCCCACCTCCGTGCACAGCAGCACCTTGGGCCCCTCCGGGTCGCGGAAGCGCGCCACCTGCCGGTCACGCTCCACCAGGGGCAAGTCACCGTGGTAGCCCAGCGCCTCCACGCCCTCGCGGCCCAGCTCGGACTGGAGCGCGTCCAGCGTGTCGCGGCTCTCCGTGAAGACGAGCACCTTCGCCCCAGGCTCCGACTTCCAGACGCCGCGCAGCACGCCCAGGAAGGCGCCAAACTTCGCGTCGCGCGACGGCAACCGCAGCGCGTCCGCATGCCCCTTGAACACGGGGTTGGCGCGCACCGCGCCCGCGAAGGCGGCGGGGCTGGACTCCAGCCGGCGCAGCACGTTGCCCAGCGGCGCGCCGCGCAGGCTGGCCCCGGCGAGCACCGCCAGCGCGGCGTCGCGGACCTTCAGCTCCTCGGCGGGCAGCGCCACCGGGTGGCGGTGCAGCCGGCGCGTGGAGAAGCCGCCCACCACCGCGCGGCGGTTGCGCACCAGCCGGTCGCTGAGGCTGTACGTCTCCGACAGGTGTTGCAGCAGCGCGTCCCGGTCCTTCAGCGAGGACAGCTTCGCGTCCTCGGGGAAGCGCTTCGCCAGCGCCTGCACCGCGGCGGACGGCTTGCCGCCCTCCATCAGCGCGCGCACCGCGGCGGACAGCTCCTCCTGACGCTTGAGGCGCTCCTCGAAGCCCGCGACGGAGGGCGCCGTGGCCGCGTCGATGAGGGTGAGCAGGCCGTGGTACTCCGCCGGGTCCAACTGCATGGGCGTGGCGGTGAGCAGCAACAGGCCCCACGTGTTCTTCGCCAGCACCTGCGCGGCCTCGAAGGCGCGCTCGCCCTTGAGGTGGTGCGCCTCGTCGATGATGACCAGGTCCCAGAAGGCGTCCTCGCCAGCCAGCGCGCGGCGGTGCTCCTCGCTGCGCTGGAGCAACTCCAGGCTGGTCACCACCAGAGGGAAGCGTGCCCAGGGAGACACCTCCGGCGCTTCCTTCAGGGACTGCGCGTAGCGGTCCGAATCCATCAGCGTGAAGAGCTGGTTGAACTTGTGGAACAGCTCCACCAGCCACTGCACGGTGAGGTGACTGGGCGCCACCACCAGGCAGCGGCGCGCCAGTCCGGACAGGCGCAGCGCGCTGAACACCATGCCCGCCTCAATCGTCTTGCCCAGGCCCACCTCATCCGCCAGCACGAAGCGCGGACGGCTGGCGGACAACACGCGCTGCACCACGCCCACCTGGTGCGGCTTCACCATGATGCGGCTGGCCAGCAGCGCGCCCAGCGCGTCGCAGCGGCGCTCGTCATCCAACACCAGCGCCTGCTTGCGCAGCGTGAAGGCCCGCGCCTCGCCCACGCGGCCCTCGCGCAGGGTGGACAGCAGGTCGGAGCGGGGCGGCAGCGCGCGCAGCGAGGACTCGGGGAGCTCGTCCTCCTCGTCGTTCTCCACGTAGCGCAGCACGTAGCGGCGCAGGCCGCGCGCCCCCGGCTCCTCGCGCACCACCAGCGCCAGGCGGCCCTTGTAGGTGATGACCGGCTCGCCTGGAGGCAGCGGATACTGCACCAGGGCTCCACCCTTGGTGGACACCAGCACCGGAGCGTCTTCCCGGGCAGGGAAGGCGACGAGCGCCTTGGCGCCCTCCTCCTGCAACGACAACAGATGCCCCACACCCCATTCGGGCTGCGGGAGGTAACGGACCTTCGAACCTTCGACTAGAGACATGGAGCGTCCGCTCATAACCCCCTGTCCGGACGAAGGCCATTCCATGACGGCCTCCCGTGACGGCCTTTCGTCGGACGAAGCGCCCTCCGGAGGCCCGCACCGCACCGCCCGAGCGCCCCTGGGGTGGCCCCACCCCGTCCACCAGGACGATGTCCTCCAGCATGCAGTCTGGGTGATGCTTTCCTCACCGACGGCACGCCCGGAAGGGTGCCTTGGGGGGGAGTCACCACATGATGCGCCGTTGGACATTCGCCCAGCGAGTGAGCGCCGGCCTGTCCGCCTGCCTGTTCGCCGGGTTGCTGCTGCTCGCGACGCTGCTGTCCGCCGTCTACGCGCAAGCCAGCATGCCCCCGGGCCACGGCGCCCTGCCCCAGGCCGTCCTGGCGGGGCTGCTGGGTCTGGCCTGCGTGGCGGCGCTGGGCTTCGTGCTCCACCGCGCGCTGGCGCCGCTGCATGCGCGCCACCAATCCAGCGAGCAGCACCTGCAGCTCCTCATGGACGGGGTGACGGACTATGCGCTGTGCTTCCTGGACCGGCACGGACGGGTGACGGCGTGGAACGCGGGCGCCGAGCGCCTCACCGGCTGGTCCGAGGTGGAGCTCGCCGGACGCGACGCGGACCGCATCTACCCGGTGGACGAGGTGGCCGCGGGCGTGCCCCGCGCGCACCGTGAGCGGGCCGCGCGCGAGGGGCGCCTGCTGGCGGAGGGCTGGCGGGTGCGCCGCGATGGCAGCCGCTTCTGGGCGGAGACGCTGCTCACCGCGCTGTACGACGCGCACGGGCGGCTGCGCGGCTTCGTGAAGGTGACGCGCGACATCACCGAGCGCCGCCGGATGGAGCGGGCCCAGGCGCTCTTCGCGGAAGCCGGCCGCGTGCTCCAGCCGCTGTCAGGCGCGCGCGAAGTGGGCGAGGCCCTCACCCGGCTGTGCGTGCCCGAGGTGGCCGACGCCTGCATCCTCTTCCTCCCCTCCGAGGACGGCACGGTGCGCCCGCACGCGGTGGCCTGCGAGGACATCGCCGCCACCCACCGCATGTGGGAGCCGCTGCTGCGCTGTCCAGAGGATGGCGAGGTGGGCCCCTCTCGCGTGGTGCGCACGGGCCGCAGCGAGCTGCTCCCGGAGCTGGACCTCGCCCGTCTCCCGCCGGCGCTGGAAGGCAGCGCACACGGCGAGCTGCTGTGCGCGCTGGGCGTGACGTCCGCCCTCACGGTGCCGCTGGCGGTGGGCTCCCGCGTGCTGGGCGCGCTGTGCCTGCTGTCCACCGGCACGCACCGCCGCTTCGGCGAGGTGGACCGGGCCTTCATGGAGGAGCTGGCGGCGCGCGCCGCGCTCGCGCTCGACAACGCCCGGCTGCTGGCGCAGGCGCAGGACGCGCTGGAGCTCATCGGCATCGCCGCGCATGACCTGGGCAACCCACTCAGCTCGCTCCAGCTGCGGCTGCGGCGCCTGTCCATGCAGAGCGCCGGCACCTCCGACACGCGGCTGCGCGAGGGCCTGGCCGGAGCCGAGGGCGAAACGCGGCGCCTGGGCCGGCTGGTGCACAACCTCCTGGACCTGTCCCGCCTGTCAGCGGGCCGCATGGTGCTGGACACGGAGCCGCTGGACCTGGCGCACCTGGTGCGCGAGGTGGTGGAGCGCCACCGAGACCAGGCCAGCGCCGCGGGCTGCGCCCTCAGCATCCGCGCGGAGGAAGGCGCCACCGGCCAGTGGGACCGGCAGCGCCTGGACCGCGTCGTCACCAACCTGCTGAGCAACGCCCTCAAGTTCGGCCGCGGCCACCCCGTGGAGCTGCGCGTCCAGGCCGACCCCCACTGCGTCCGCTTCGCCATCCGGGACGGCGGCATCGGCATGGGCGTGGAAGCACAGCAGCGCCTGTTCCACCGATTCCAGCGCCTCCATGCCGGCGGGCAGCACCCCGGCACCGGCCTGGGGCTCTACATCGTCCGCCAGCTCGTCGAGGCCCACGGGGGCACCATCCACGTCCAGAGCCGAACCGGGGAAGGCTCGGAATTCACGATTGAGCTTCCCCGCAGGACAAACAAGGCATCCTGCTCAGTGAATGAAGCGCAGGTATGACCCTGTGGGTGAGGCAGCCCTGCGGGGCAGGCATTCATCTCCTTGAAAACACAGCAGGTTTGACTCCAGGCGGATTGTTTTCCCAGAAGTTGAACAAATCTGTTCGTTGCAGATAATCTTCGTACGGCTAAAAAGGCCCGAACCGGGGAAACCCGGAAACGGGAGAGGCCCGGCCCACACCGCCCCACAGGCGACGGGTGACACGGCCCACTGGCCCCAGACGCCATGGCGGCGTCGGCTTTTACACGTACGAGGAGTTGCACCATGGGTGGACTTGGAGCCCCCCGGGCCCTGCTCGCGTCGCTCGCAGGGCTGATGCTCGCCTGCGGCGGGCAGGACACCCCGGACGCAGCCTCGCTGGACACGCAGGCGCCGGACACGGTCTCGCTGGAGACGCGCTCGCGGGACACACGGTCCGTGGAGAAGGCGCTCCTGGACGTGGATCCCCAGGCGCTGCTTGGTGGCTGGCCCTGGCCTGGCAACAAGACGCCCGCGGTGGCGCTGGCGCTCGACGTGAAGAACGGCGAGGGACAGCCGCTGCGCGTGCGCGAGGGCGCCACCTTCTTCATCAACCAGATTGATATCCGCACCTTCGTCACCTCCACCCGGGACGAGGGCCTGCGCAACCTCATCGCCCAGAGCGACTTCGGCGGCCTGGGCTGGTGGGGCGTGCGTCAGGTGGACCAGGAGTCCATCGGCGCCCCGGGGCCCTACACCCGCCGCCGCTTCTTCCGGGACGCGGCGTGGATGGACCTGCCCAGCCACTTCATCGTGGAGCCGGTGGACTCGCGCGGCCGGCTCACCGGCGTCCCCATCCTGCTCAACGCGGGCACCGAGCATCAGCGCCGTGCGGGCATGGACGACTTCTTCATCCGCCGCTTCCGCGGCATCCAGACGGCCTCCGGCTGCGCCACGCCCGACGACTGCTCGGCCTCCACCCACTTCGAGGAAGAGGCCATCCTGGAGCTGCGCAACGCGTACGAGCACGCCCAGCGCAAGACGCTCACGCTGCGCTCCGACACCCGCACGCTGCGCCTGCGCTGGAGCCTGCGTCCGGGCGCGCCCTACGAAATCCCGGTGGAGCAGGTGCGCGACGCGCGCTACGCCTACGGCTTCCGCATTGGCGTGGAGGCCCTCACCCCGCCTCGCCCGGACGGCACCTATGCCCCCGGCACGGAAATCAGCTTCCAGCTCACCCTGCGTGACGGCGCGGGCAACCGGCTCCACGACAAGGGCTACCTGCCGCCCTACAACGAAGTGGCCCCCGACGGCACCGACTCCGGGCTGCAGTACTACCGGGCCTTCGTCGACGCGACGACCACCTACTACCGGCGCAAGCACCGCGAGCGCATGCTGATGACGCAAATCATCGGGCCGGCGCAGAACATCCAGCCCATCCGCTCCATCGTCGCGCTGGAGGCGTTCCTGGACCCCGAAGTGGACGAGCAGGTGGTGGCCACGCCCGAGCGCGACGGCGTCTTCTCGCAGTTCGCCACCCTGCCCTTCGCCAACGTCCTCTTCGGCGGCGCCTTCATCGACCCGAACCTCTGGAACCAACCCAACACGGACACCTGGCAGTTCAAGCTGCCGGACAACGCGGCCCCCGGCACCTACCTGGTGACGGTGAAGGGCCGCCGCGTGTACCTGGGCGAGGACCTCCCCGGGTCGACGACCATTGAAATCCAGGTGGGGACCCCGCAGCGCACCCAGCCCAAGCACACCACCGGCCCCTGCACCTCCTGCCACAGCAAGGGCGGTGAGCTGGGCGTGGTGCTGCACGCCAACGACAACCGCGCCGCGTGCGCCGGGTGCCACGCCCCGCTCGCCTTCGAACTGGAGGGCCCCATCTTCGTGCGCACCCACTTCATCCACTCGCGGTCCAACCGCTTTGACGCGCCGCTCCAACAGTGCTCGTCATGCCACCTGACGAAGGAGAGCATCCAGCGCACCAGCAAGGCCGCGTGCCTGTCCTGTCACAAGAGCTATCCTGACAGTCACGTGGCGCAATTCGGACCCATCGAGAGCATGTATGTGGGGGGCGGTGCTGAGTCTTTCCAGCAGTGCACCGGCGCCTGTCATACTCGGCACCCCGGCAGCGGCCTCTAACCCCCGCTCGCGCACCTCGGAGTTCCTCCATGGCTCAGGTCAAGATGCAGACGGCTCGCACCACGCTGAGGGAGCCAGATGCCGCCGCGGAGGACCTCCTCAGTCAGCTGGGCAGCGACACGCCCCGCCTGGTGACGATGTTCGCCTCGCGGGAGCGTGACCAGCACGCGCTCAACCGCGCCGTGCGTCAGCGGCTGCCGGCGGACACGCGCCTGATTGGCGCCACCACCGCGGGCGAGCTGGACAACACCGGCATCCACGAGGGCAGCGTGGTGATGAGCGCCCTCTTCGGTGACTTCGAGGTGGGCCTGGGCCTGGGCACCGGCCTGTCCGTGGACGCCATCAGCGCGGGGGCAGCCGCCATCAAGCGCGCGTGCGAGGACCTGGGCGTGCGGCAGCAGGACCTGGACCCGCGCCGGTTCGTCGGCCTCGTGATTGACGACGGCTTCCGTTACAAGAAGGAAGAGCTGCTGCTCGGCATCCTGGAGAAGTGCCAGACGCTGGTGCTGGTGGGCGGCGGCGCCAGCGACACCAACCGCGACCCGGCCAAGCAGTCCGCCATGGTGCACGTGGATGGCGAGGTCGCCACCGACGCGGTGCTGGTGGCCCTCTTCAAGACGAGCGCGCCCTGGGCCGCGCTCCGCTCCCACTGGTACGTGCCCACCGGTGAGAAGCTCACCATCACCAAGGTGGATGAGAGCCACACCCGCGCGCTCGAAATCGACGGGTACCCGGCCGCCAAACGCTACGCGGAAATCCTGGGCGTGGGCGTGGAGGAGCTGGAGTTCGGCACGCCCCGGGGCTTCGCCGTGCGCCCCACCGCGCTGCGCGTGGGCCGGGAGTACTTCATCCGCGCCGCCTGGAGCCCGCAGGAGGATGGCTCCATCCTCTTCGCCAACCTGCTGGAGGAAGGCACCGAGCTGGAGCTGATGAAGCTGGGGGACATGGCCGGCATGACGCGCAGCTTCTTCACCGACGAGGTACCCCGCAGGGTCCAGAACCCCCAGGCCGCCCTGCTTTTTCACTGTGGTGGACGCATGTGGTACGCCAGCGCCACCAACACCGCGCAGCAACTGGCGGAAACGCTGAAGACCGCGCCAACCGCCGCTGGGATGAACGTGCACTTCGAAATCTATTCGGGGTTCCACATCAACACCACGCTGACCGCGCTGGTCTTCGGGGCGAACTGAGCCATGGCCTCCTCGCAGCCTCCCTCTGACTCTCCGGCGGACAATGCGTCGCTCCTGCTCGTGGCCGGCGAGCGTGAGTGCCAACGCGTGGAGGAAGCCCTCCAGCACGCGGGCGTGACGGTGGTGACGGAGCGCGCCACCACGGCGGCCGCGGCGGAGGCCGCGCTGTCGCGCACGTGGGGCCTGGTGCTGTGCGGCTCGGAAGTCCCCGACATGGGCTTCGCCGAGGTCCAGGCGCTGTGGAGCAAGCACGGCAAGGAGCTGCCCTTCGTGGTGCTGTCGCGTGACTGGTGCGAGGCCACGCTGGAGGCCAGCGTGCGCGCTGGAGCGCTCGACTACATCACCGAGGACCGCTTCAGCCGCCTGGCGCCCGTGGTGCAACGCGAGCTGCGGATGACGGCGGACCGCCGCCGCCACACCGCCACCGCGGTGCAGTTGGAGCGCACCAACTACCTGATGGAGAACATCATCGACGCGATTCCGTTCGTCCTCTTCGTGAAGGACGCGGACACGCGCCGGCTGGTGGTGGCCAACAAGACGTTCGCGGACGCCTTCCGCGTCACCAAGGAATGGCTGCTGGGGAAGCTGGACCACGACTACTTCCCCAAGGAGCAGGCCGAGTCGTTCATCGCCATCGACACGGAGATTCTCGAAACCAAGCAGATGAAGTCCTTTGAAGAGGTGGCCCGCGCCGACGGCGTGGACCGCATCTTCGCCACGCGCAAGCTGCCCCTGCTCGACGAGCACGGCGTGGCCCGCTACGTGATGGGCGTCACCGAGGACATCACCGAGCGCAAGCAGCACGAAGAGATGCTGCGCGCGTCCAAGGCGGAGCTGGAGGCGGCCAACAAGCAGCTCGCCGCCAGCCTGGAGGAAATCAAGCGCACCCGCGCCGTGTCCGCCCGCTCGCTGGCGTCCTACCAGCAGCGCGCGCTGCAGATGGAAATCATCCGTCAGCAGAACGAGGACCTGGACCGCCTGGCCCAGGAGCTGGCGGTGGCCAAGCGCAACGAAGAGGAGCGCGCCCGGGAAGCCGAGGCCGCCGCCCGCCTCAAGAGCGAGTTCCTGGCCAACTTCAGCCACGAAATCCGCACCCCGCTCAACGGCATCATCGGCTACTGCGACCTGCTAATGCGCGAGGAGGGCCAACGGCTGACGGCGCACGGCCGCCGCGACCTCAACGTCGTGAAGACGAACGCCAAGACGCTGCTGGCGCTCATCAACGACATCCTGGACCTGTCCAAGATTGAGTCCGGCCGCGTGGAGGTCGTCACCGAGCAGGTGGACGTGCAGGAGCTGGCCGAGGAGTGCCTGGCCACGGTGAAGGAGTACCTCAAGGGCAAGGACGTGGCCCTCACCACCCACATCGACCCGTCCGCCCGCATGCTCCGCTCGGACGCGCTGAAGCTGCGGCAGATCATGCTCAACCTGCTCAGCAACGCCGCCAAGTTCACCGACGCGGGCGAGGTGGCGCTGAGCCTGGTGCCCGCGGGCAGCGAAGTCATCATGACGGTGGAGGACACCGGCGTCGGAATCCCCTCCGACGAGCTGCCCTTCATCTTCGAGAAGTTCCGCCAGGTGGACGGCTCCACCACGCGCAAGGTGGGCGGCACCGGCCTGGGGCTGGCCATCGTCCGCGAGCTGTCCCGCGTGCTGGGCGGCAACGTCACCGTGACGTCCACCCTGGGCCGCGGCACCACCTTCACGGTGCGCCTGCCCACCACGCTGGAGACGCCGGACAACGGCGGCGGGCCGCACCTGGAGCGCGGCGTGCCCGTGTCGGAAGTGGCCCAGCACGTGGGCGCCATGGCCCAGCCGGGCAGCACGGTGCTGGTGGTGGACGACGACCCGCTCATCCAGCAGCTGGTGGCCGGGCAGTTGGAGCCCGCGGGCTTCAAGGTGGTGGTGGCCGAGGACGGCATCGCCGCGCTCAAGCGGGCCCGCGAGCTGCGGCCCCAGGCCATCCTCCTGGACATCCACCTGCCCAAGCTGGACGGCTGGTCGGTGCTCAGCCAGCTCAAGAGCGAGCCCTCGCTGGCCGGCATCCCCGTCATCCTCATCTCCGTGGAGGAGCAGCGCGCGCGCGGCTTCTCCCTGGGCGCGTGCGAGTACCTGGTCAAGCCGGTGGAGCCGGACCGCCTGGTGGAGGTGGTGCAGCGCAGCCTCCATCAGTCCTCCGGCACCTCCACCAGCGTGGGTGAGGTCCTGGTGGTGGACGACGACTCGGCCACCCGCGAGCTGGTCAGCCGCAACCTGCGCCGCGCCGGCTTCTCCACCTCCGAGGCCCGCAGCGGCGAGGACGCCCTGCTCAAGGCGCGCGTGTCCCCGCCCGCCCTGGTGGTGCTGGATTTGATGATGCCCAACCTGGACGGCTTCGAGGTCCTGCGCCGGCTGCGCGCGGAGAAGCTCCAGGTGCCCGTGGTGGTGCTCACCGGCAAGACGCTCTCCGCGGAGGAAGAGGCCCTCTTGCGTGACGGCTTCGCCGGCTTCGTGAAGAAGGGCGGCCACGCGCTGGAGGACGTCATCGCCCAGGCCAAGGGCCTGCTGCTGTCCCAGCGCGCCGCCAGCGCCGGCAAGCTGGCCCGCATCCTCTATGTGGAGGACAGCGCGCAGAACCGCGACATCGTCCGCCGCTACCTCAACGGCCACTTCGAGGTCATTGAAGCGGAGGACGGCGAGCACGGCTTGGAGCGCGCCATCCGCGACGCCCCGGACCTCATCCTGATGGACCTGTCGCTTCCCCGCCTGGACGGCTGGGAAGTCACCCGCAGGTTGCGAGCCCTACCCGCCGCGGCCAATGTTCCCGTCATCGCGGTGACGGCACACGCGGGGCGGGAGTACCAGGACAAGGCACACGCGGCCGGTTGCACCGCGTATCTCACCAAGCCCCTTGATCGTGACCAGTTGCTCGAGATGATTCGAAAGCATCTAGGGAGAACCCATGTCTGAAGAAAAAGCGCGCGTCCTGGTGGTGGACGACGACCCGGACCTGCTCGACCTCGTACAGCGCTCGCTGAGCGCCTACGGCTTCGAGGTGCTCACGCACACCTCCGCGCTGGGTGTCTCCAACCTCGTCCGCTCGGTGGAGCCGGACTTCGTCCTCATCGACGTGAACTTCCCCGCGCTCAAGGGCGACAAGGTCGTCAACCTGGCGCGCCAGTACGCGCTGCCGAAGACGAAGTTCATCCTCTATTCAGCATCCGACGAATCGAAGCTGCGCTCACTGGCGCTCGCGTCCGGTGCGGACGGATATATCTCCAAAAGCGTGCAGGGCGAGGAGCTGGCACAGCGCCTGCGCGCCTTCCACCTGAAGCCCCGGCCGCCCACCCCGACGCCCGCTTCCTGAACGCCGGATGACATGCCCGCGGGTCCCGTTGGGACGGGGCCAGCGATTCCACACCTTCCGAGCTCCCCCACTCAGGAGGGCCGTATGAGCGCGTCCATCAATTACAGCCACGCCGAAAAACTACGACTCGAACTGGCAGAACCCCTCTTCAACCCCCTCTTGAAGAAGTGGGTGGGCAAGGGCGAGCTCGATTACGAGGTCTACCTCAAGACGCCCACGCTGCTGTCGCTGCAGGCGCCGGACGGCGAGCGCGTCGCCCACGACGAGCTGATGTTCCAGGTGGTGCACCAGGCGCAGGAGCTCTGGCTGAAGCTGGCCTCGCGTGAGGCGGTGGAAGTCGTTGCGGAGCTGGACCGGGACGCGCTGTGGGCCGCCTCGTCGCGGCTGGAGCGCATCTGCCGGGTGCTCCAGGCCGTGAAGCAGGAGCTGGCCATCCTGGAGACGATGACGCCGGACACCTACCAGGTCATCCGGCGCAGCCTGGGCAACGGCAGCGGCCAGGAGTCCCCCGGCTACAACATGCTGCGGCGGGTGGCGCAGGGGCTGGAAGGCGCCCTGGACCGGCTGCTCGCGCGGCGCCGGCTGGCGCTGGCGTCCGTGTACATGGCGGGCGGCCCGGACGACTTGAAGCGCATCTGCGAGCAGCTGGTGGACATGGACGAGGCCTTCCAGGGCTGGCTCCATGCCCACTTCCAACTGGTGCGCCGCACCATCGGCGTGGACCGCTCCGTGAAGGCGCTGGATGGCCTGCCCACGCAGGTGCTCGCGGGGCGGATGACGCTGCCGCTGTTCCGCCAGCTCTGGGACGTGCGGCTGGAGCTGACGTCCGGGTGGCAACGCGAGGGCGGCATCGCCCCGGGCGCCAACCGGGCCCCTCCAGGCGGCGGCTGCCCCATGGCACACGCGGCCAGGATGCAGGTGGAACAGCCATGAAGGGGGAGGCCACGGCCCTGGCCACCACCCCTCGCGCACTGCTCCACCTGCTGTACAACGGCGCCCGCGCCGTGGACGTGTTGAGGACCTCCCTGGACCTGGGGCTGCTGGACGCCCTGGAGCCGGGCCCCGTCACCCTGGGAGAACTGGCGGCGCGGCACCGGCTGGTGCCCGTGCGGCTCTACAAACTGCTCGACTGCCTGGAGAGCCTGGGGCTGGTGCGGCGCGAGCAACCCACCGACGCATTGGAGTCCGCGCGCTACCAGGCCATCCCCGGCCTGCGCGCGGCCGCCCAGGCCGTGCTGGGCCCACAGTCCCTGGAGAAGGACCGGGAGCGCTACGCCTGGCATGAGCTGCACGGGCAACTGCCCCAGGTGCTGCGCGGTGAGCACTCCATGCCCCCCGCCGCCTTCGACTGGCCTCCGCGCACCGCCGAGCAGGTCGCGGGCTTCGAGGCCAGCATGGCCGCGGGCCTGCCCCCCATCCTGGAGACGTTCCGCGCCCACCGCGGCCGGCTCTGGGAGCGCGGCGGCCGCGTGCTCGACGTGGGCGGTGGTGACGGCACGCTGGCCGCCCACCTGGCGAACGACCACCCGGGCCTCCACGTGGACGTGTTCAACCTGCCCGCCACCGAGCCGCTGGTGGCGCGCACCCGCGAGCGCTTCGGACTCTCCCCCCAGCGCCTGGGCTTCCAGGGCGGAGACTTCCTCCGGGAACCGCTGCCCGGCGGCTACGACACGCTCTGCTTCGTGCGGGTGCTCCATGACTGGCCCGCCGACACGGCGCGCGCGCTGCTCATGGCCGCGCGCGACGCGCTCCCTCCCGGTGGCCGCGTCCTCATCTGCGAGGAGTTCCGCACCCCGGAGCGGCTGGCGGCCCAGTTCTTCTGGTCCTACTTCCTCATGGGCGTGGACACCTGCGTGAGCCGCCTGCGCGAGGTGGAGCACTACCTGCGCGTGCTGGACGAGACGGGTTTCAAGGACGCGGAAGTCCTGCCCGGCCCCTTCGAGCTCATCCTGGCCCACCGGTAAAAACGACAGGACCCCACAGGTGGGCCCTCCTGTTTGTCCCCCAAGTGTCACCGGCCCCACCGCACCGCGCCAGGGAAGCGCTGGTAGAATGGGCGCACCCCGTGTCCGGTGAAACCCTGGCATGGCTTCTGCAATCTTCCAGTCCGTAGCGCGTGTAGCACGGCAGCGACGCAGTCCGACGAAGAGGAGGGACTCCGCATGAAGAAGCAGGGTTCACGCAGGTCGGATGAAGGCTCGGAGAAGGCGGTCCGCGGGCTGGTGACGCAGCCGCAAGGCACGGGAGGCTGGACGCCGCCCGCCGCGGACGGAGAGGTCCGCATCCCCGTGGAGGAAGGGGTGGAGTTGAGGGGCCTGCTCCAGGTACCTCCGGGCGCCACCGGCGTGGTGGTGATGGTCCGGGGCCACGGCAGCAGCCGCCGCGGCGCCACGGACCTGGAAGTCGCCCGGCTGCTGCAGAATGAGGGGCTGGCCACCCTGGCGGTGGACCTGCTGACGGCGGCGGAAGAGGTGGCCTGCCGCGAGCGGGACCTGCGCTTCAACCTGGGCCTCTTCGGCGGACGCCTCGCGGGCGTGGCGCGCTGGCTGCGGCGCGCGCCTCGCACCAGCGCCCTGCGCATCGGCTACTTCGGGGCGTACACGGGCGCGGCCGCGGCCCTGGCTGCCGCGGCGATGCGGCCCGAGGCGGTGGACGCGGTGGTGTGCCGGGGCGGGCGCCTGGCGCAGCCGGGGGCGGCGCTGGCCCGGGTGCGCGCGCCCACCCTGCTCATCGTCGGCGCGGAGGACACGTCCGCGCAGGAGCCCCACCGCCGCACCTACGCCGCGCTGACGACGGAGAAGCGCCTGGAGGTCATCCCCGGCGCCACGCACCGCTTCGAGGAGCCCGGCACGCTGACGCAGATGGTGGACCTGGCGTGCATCTGGTTCCTCCAGCACCTGGGCGCGCCGCGCTGGGATTCCCTGCCCGCGCCGCGCGCCGCCGGGAGCTGAAGCACCGGCTTTCCACACGGTGGGCCAGGGCAGCCAGCAGCGCTGCCCTGGCCCCAGCGCACGCCTTGGCGTGGGGGGGAAGGCGCGAGCGCGCCTGACGCCCAGGCACCTCGACGGTGCCACCAGTCGTGGCGCGCTCCCAGTGGCCAGCGGTCTGACGCGCAAGCCCTCCGGGCTCAGAGGCTTGCCGGGCGCTGCACACCCAGCTGGCACCCGAGGACCGCCAGCTGGGTGCGGTTCTCCGAGCCCACCTTCTTGTAGATGGCGGTGATGTGCGCCTTCACCGTGCGCTCGGTGATGCCCAGGCATGCGGCGATCCGCAGGTTGTCCGCGCCCGCGGCGATGTAGCCCAGCACCTCGCGCTCGCGCGGCGTCAGCCGGCCCAGCTCGCCCCGCGGCGACGCCTCCGGCCGGGGCCACGCCAGCCCCGCGGGCAGCAGCCGCTCGCCACGCACCACCCGCTCCACCGCCTCCACCACCTCCGCGCAGCCCACGTTCTGCTTCCACAGGTAGCCGGCCGCGCCCGCCTGGAGGCATTGCTCCACCACCTCCGCCTCGTGGTGGCCCGACAGCACCAGCGGCCTCACCGCCGGGAAGAAGTCATGCAGACACTGGAGCGCCGACATCCCGCTGGTGGACGCCTCCCACCCCGGCAGCTCCAGGCGCAGGTCCACCAGCGCGACATGGGGCAGCGTCTCGCGCACACGCGCGAAGAACGGCGCGGACTCCCCGAAGTCCGCCACCACGTCCATGCCCGCGCCCTCCAGCACAGCCACCAGGGCCTCCCGGAAGACCTGCTGGTCCTCCAGGATGGCCACCCGGATGCGTTCCGATTCCATGGCCCTTCCACCCTCCCCTGTTCGTCCCCTGCGATTCAACCCCGCTAAGGGGATTCCCTCATGTGGGGGGCGACAGGGAATGACGTCTGGAGGATACTTACCCCGTCAGGAAACACCCGCAGTGCCATCCGCACGCTGAAGGGGGAAGCCATGCCGGAGACGAAGATTCGCGTCCTCATCGTGGACGATGACCAGGACCAGCTCTCCCTCGTGGAGCGCACCCTCTCCGCCTTCGGCTTCGACGTCCGCACCCACCGCTCCTCCCTGGGCGTGTCCAACCTGGTGCGCACCACTCAGCCGGACCTGGTGCTGCTGGACGTGAACATCCCCGCGCTCAGCGGCGACAAGGTGCTCACGCTCGCGCGCGGGCAGGCGCCCAAGGGCACGAAGTTCATCCTCTACTCCGCGTCGGACGAATCCCAGCTGCGCGCCCTGGCGCGCGCCTCGGGCGCGGACGGCTACATCTGCAAGAGCGTACAGGGCGAGGAGCTGGCCCAACGGCTGGAAGCGCTCCACCTCAAGCCCGCGGCTCCGGAAGCCGTGCAGGCCGCGCGTTAGCGCGGCGCCGGCCTCACGCGGGCAGGTCCGTCACCTCCAGGAAGACCGCGCGGAAGTCCCCCCGCGCGCCGATGAGCCTCAGGTTCTGCGCCAGCCCGCCGGTGGAGCGGAAGAACATCATCGCCTCCGGTGGCGGCCTGATTTTCAGGAAGCGCGGCGCGTTGCGCGAGAAGTGGTGGCGCATGTCGCGGTTGATTTCGCAGACCGCGTAGTCGTAGTCCGGCAGGCGCATGGGCCGCCCGGCGATGCGCAGCACCTCGGCGATGAGGTCCTCGGCCTCCTCGTCCGGAAGCTCCACGGTGAAGCCCACCTCCCGGCTCAGGCCCAGGATGTCCAACGGCTCCATGCGCATCGTCTGCCGGAGCATGCGCTGGTTGACGTCCACGAAGCGCGGGGAGAAGCGCTTGATGGAGCCGAAGTCCAGCAAGCCCAGCCGCCCGTCCGGCATCACCATGAAGTTGCCCGGGTGCGGGTCCGCGTGGATTTCGCCCGCGCCGAAGAAGGGTCCGTAGGTGGCGAGGATGAGCTGGCGCGCCACGCGGAAGCGCTCCTCGTTGGAGGGATTCGTCGGCAGCCAGTCCTTGAGGGTGAGCCCCTCCAGCAGCTCCAGCGTCAGCACCCGCTTCGCGCTGTGGCTGGAGATGACGGCGGGCACGCACAGCTCCGGCAACTTCGCCACGCTGCGCGCGAAGCCCTCGGCCAGCTCGGCCTCGCGGCGGTAGTCCAGCTCCAGCAGCATCTCGTCGCGGAACTCCTGGAAGTAGGCGCCGGCGTCGGACACGCGCAGCACCGTCGACGCCGTCTTCGCCACGAGGCCCAGGTTCGCCATGTCGTTGGCCAGGGACACGTCGATGCCGGGGTATTGCACCTTCACCGCCACCGCCCGGCCGTCCTCCAGCACCGCGCGGTGCACCTGCCCCAGCGACGCGGCCGCCAACGGCTCCTCGCTGAACTCGCGGAAGAGCGACTCCGGCGGCGCGCCCAGCTCCGCCTGGACCACGCGCGACACCTGCGCGTAGGACATGGAGGGCGCCTGGTTCTGCAGCCGCGCCAGCACCTGCCGCACCTCGGGGGTGAGCAGGTCCGGGTCCATGGAGATGGCCTGCCCCATCTTCATGGCGGCCCCCTTGAGCTCGCCCAGGGTGGAGACCAGCTTCTCCGCGGCCTCCTTGCTGAGCAGGTCGGGCGTGCTCCCGGACAGGCGCTTCGCGCCGCTCTTGAGCACATCCGTGCCCACCTGCACGGAGAGGCCTGCCAGCTTGCGCAGGCGGTTGAAGCGGCCCTGGGGAGGAAGCTTGTCGTCGGGGTCGGAGGCCATGGGAGCTGAAGTGGATTAACGAGGAGGGCCCCGCCAGACGCAAGGCATGACGCCCCGCCAAGACAGCCAGGCCGCCCTACCTGGAGGCGGGCGCGGCCCCCGGCGGCCCCCGGGGCGTGTACCAACGGGGAAGCCGCTCCAGCTCCAGGGCCTCTGGAGGCACCACGCCGCCGTCGAGCGCCACCGACGCCTGCAAGGCCGCGCGCAGCTCGGCCGCGCTGGCATAACGGTCCCCCGGGCGGCGCGCCATGGCCTTGACCAGCACGCGTGACAGCGCCGACGGGATGCCCGCCGGCAGCGGTGGCACCTCCCGAGCGTGGCCATGAGGCGGAGCCTCCGCCGCGTGCCCGCGCGAGGACAGCCGGCCCGAGACAAGCAGCGCGCCCAGCACGCCCACAGCGAAGAGGTCCGCGGCCACCGACAGGTCGGCGGCGCCGTCGGAGGGAGGGAGCAGCCCGGCGATGCCGAAGTCCAGCAGCTTCACGTGCTGGCGGCCATTCGCGTCGGGGATGAGGAAGATGCTGGTGGGATTGAGGCTGCCGTGTGCGATGCCGTGCGCATGCGCGGCGCCCAGCGCGTCACACACCTGGGTGAGCAGGTCCACCACCAGCGCGGACGCCAGCGGCCCCTTCGCGAAGGCGGTCAGGCCCTGTCCCTCCAGGTACTCCCTGACGAGGTAGGGACGCCCGTCGCGCATGCCCAGGTCGTAGAGCG
The DNA here is from genome assembly GCF_013116825.1 of Myxococcus xanthus. Classification (GTDB taxonomy): domain Bacteria; phylum Myxococcota; class Myxococcia; order Myxococcales; family Myxococcaceae; genus Myxococcus; species Myxococcus xanthus_B. The sequence continues at coordinate 25,772 of NZ_JABFNS010000062.1, read as the reverse complement.
AGACGATGTGCGCGTGCTGGATGAGCGTCAGCGTGCGCGCCGCCTGAAGGAACCGAGCGACCTGCGCCGGGTCCTGCGTCACGTGCGTGTGAAGCACCTGGATGGCCACGCGCTTCTGGATGAGCGCGTGCTCCGCGAGCAACACGACGCCCAGGCTCCCCCGGCCCAGCTCGCGCAGCAGCCGGAAGTGGCCCACCTGCTGTCCCACCAGCGAGGCCGCCGAGGACGGGAGCGGGGCCTCCCTCGTGGGCGGCACCATGAAGGATGGCGGACACCCCATGGACACACGACGCGCGCCCGCCCGGGCCGGACACTCGCAGGCCCCCCCGTGCGCGGGGACACAGCCACACGTGGACCGGAAGGCCTGGGTGAACACGGGAACGGAGGTGGTGACGTCCGACCAGGACATGATGCCAACGTCCTTCGCGCGACAGGCGCCCCGCTTCCGGCCAGCAGCCAGTGGGCCCACGCACGAGCCAGCGCGAAATGGGTTTCGGAAGATGTGACAGTGCCCCTTCGGAACGCGCGTCCTGGCGCTCCGATGTCCCCCTCCTTGAGCTGAAACCCTAACGCCGTCACGGCGCGTTTCGCGACGCACTTTGGGACGTGCGTCGAACGCGCAACGACCGCACTGTTGGGCGGAGCACGCACGCCTCGCGGGACCTCCAGGGTGGACGTCGCGCCACCGTCTGGAGCCTCGGCAAGTGTGCTGCGCTCAACGCGCATCCGCGCCCATGAGCCGAGCGCGGCGGACCTCCCCGCCCGACTGCGGACGGGGAGGTGCGTTCATCCACGTCAGCCGATGACGGGCTCGCACGTGTTGCCATCACCGCACACCAGCCCCAAGCAGCAGGCGGCGGCCTCACCACAGGCCTCGCCAATGGGCGCGCACACCGGAGCGCCCGCGTCCGGCTCCTCGCCGCCCGTGCCCGCGTCCGGCTCCTCGCCGCCCGCGCCCGCGTCCGGCTCCTCGCCGCCCGTGCCCGCGTCCGGCTCCTCGCCGCCCCCGTCGCAGGGGCCCAGCGTGTCTCCGTGCCGCTCATGCGCCGGCCAGGCCGACGTGGACACCGAGATGGTGTGCGCGTTGGCGGGGTTGCCCGGGGGGATGTGGCAGATGGTGACCTTGCCCGGCGTGGCGTCATCGTCTCCGGGGTACGTCGGCTCGTCGCCGAAGACAGGGCCTCCTTCGCCGGCCTTGCCGCCCAGCCCGCCGCTCTGCGGGGTCTGCGTGTCCGGGGACTCATCGCCCGACGGTGAACCGCCACAACCGCCCGCGAGCAGTGAGCACAGGGCCATCACCACCGCGGACGAGAAAACAGGATTGAGGCTTCGCATCGGTATGCTCCAGGTACGGGTGTACGATTGCTGCCACCCACGCTGGGCCTCCTCCACGACGACCTCTGCCACCGCGTTGCACTTGTCGGCAACCAGTCCGCGGGCAGGGGCGCGGCATCTGGAGTCACAAGCGCGGTTCGTCCAGGACTCGGCCCCCCGCGGATACAGCCACCACGGAGATTAGACTCGCCCAGGGCCCCATCGGCCACGTGTTTGCGCACGCCCTCACTGTGTCGACAGCACGACTGAAAACGTCCTGTATCAGCTCACGCTTTCGGCGCTGTATCGCGCGATGAGTCCAGTGCGCACGGCCTGTCGGTGTACCCGCGTGAAGAAGGCACACGCGAGCAGGATCTCCACCACGGCGAGGCCAGCTCCCCACAGCAGCGTGGACACCTGGAACGCGCCCCCCGCCGCGAGCGTGCGCATGCCCTCGAACACGTACGAAGGTGGTAGCAGATGGGACACGGCCTGCATCCACGCGGGCAGCGTGGACAGCGGGTAGAACACGCCGGCGAAGGGCGACAGCAGCGCGGGGATGGGCCAGACGAACCACTCCGACGCCGGGCCCAGGCGAAGCACCAGCGCGCAGCCGAAGATGCCCAGCGCGATGCCGAACAGGAACAGCACCAGCAGGAAGGGCACGAAGAGCACGCCGTAGGCGGCGAAGGACAGGCCGAAGACGGTGCTGGCCAGCACCAGCATCACCAACAAGCCCAGGGTGCTGGTGGCGATGCTGGAGAGCACCAGCCCGCCCAGGTATTCGGAGATGGTGAGCGGGGACGCGAACATGTTGAGGAAGTTGCGCGACCACACGTCCTCGAAGAACACCATCGTCACGCCCTGCATGACGCGGATGAAGAAGTCCCACAGCAGGACGGCGCCCAGCAGCACCGGGACGAAGTTGTATTCCTGAGAGGTGACGGTGTTGAGGTAGCGGCTCATGAAGCCCCACAGCACCATGTCGATGGCCACCCACGCGAAGAGTGGCAGGAAGCGCGCGAGGCTCCCTCGCAGGAGGTAGTAATGGCGAAGCGCGACGGCGGCGGCCCGGTGCAGGTGCATGGTCAGCTCCGCTCCAGCGCGAGCGGCTCGCGCGCCACGGCGATGAAGAGCTCTTCCAGCGAGGCCTGGCCGTGCTCGCCGGGCAGCGTCCGCGGGTTGCCTTCCAGGAGCACCCGGCCGCGCGCCAGGAACAGCACCCGGTCGCAGACCTCCTCCACCTCGTACATGTTGTGGGACGTCCACAGCACGCCGCCGGTGTCCCGCGCGGCGAACTCGCGAATCCGGGCGCGGATGTCCCGGGCCGTCGCGGGGTCCAGCGACGCGGTGGGCTCGTCCAGGAGCAGCAGGTGCGGACGGTTGAGCATCGCCTTCGCCAGCGCCACGCGGGTCTGCTCTCCGGAGGACAGCACGCCGCACTTCACGTCGCGGTACTTCACCAGGTCGAACTGCTCCAGCAACTCCGCGATGCGCGCCCCCAGGGACTTCACCCCGTAGATGAGGCCGAAGACGCGCAGGTTCTGGTACACGGAGAGGTTGCCCGGCAGCGGCGAGTAGACGGCGGCGAAGTTCGTCATCGCCAGCGCGGCGGAGCGCTGCGCCGCCAGGTCCAGGTCCTGGATGTGGATGGTGCCGGAGGTGGGCTGCAGCACGCCGAGCACCATGTTGATGGTGGTCGTCTTCCCCGCGCCGTTGGGGCCCAGCAGCCCGACAATCTCTCCGCGTCCCACCTCGAAGGAGACGCCCTCCACCGCGGCCTTGCCGCCGTACTCCTTCCGCAGCTTCGCCACCGACAACACCTTGGGCACGTCCGCCCTTCCCACGGTCACCATGGCGCGCATTGTGCCGTGGACCGGGGCAGGCGCACGGTGAAGATGGAACCCAGCCCGGGCCGGCTCTCCACCTCGATGCGGCCCCCCATGGCGTCGACGATCTGCCGGCTGATGTAGAGCCCCAGTCCCAGGCCGCCATAGTGCCGGTCGGACACGGCGCGCTCGAAGCGGCCGAACAGGCGCGGCAGGTCCTCCGCGGCGATGCCGATGCCCTCGTCACGCACCGACACCCGCACCATCTCCTCGCCCTCGAAGGCCGCCTCCACCAGGACAGGCCGGCCCGCGCCGTACTTGGCCGCGTTGGTGAGCAGGTTCACCAGCACCTGGTCCAGCCGCAGCGAATCCCACCTCCCCGGCAGCGGGCCCGGCACCTCCACCCGCACCGGACAGCCCGCCAGGGAGAACACCTCCTCCATGCGGTCCACCGCGTCGCGCACCGCCTGGCCCAGGTCCACGTCGGACGGCTCCAGCGTCAGCCGCCCCAGCGAAATCCGGCTGACGTCCAGCAGGCTGTCCACCAGCGCGCTCAGCCGCTGCACCTGCCGCACGGCCGTGGCCAGCCGGGGCCGCACCTTGTCCCCCACGGCGCCGAGGGCGGCGCGGTCGATGAGGCCGTGCTGAAGCTTCAGGCTGGTGAGCGGCGTCTTCAGCTCATGGCTGGCCACGGAGAGGAACTCGTCGCGCAGACGCACCGCGGCCTGCGCGTCCCGGTACAGCGACGCGTTCTCCAGCGCCACCGCCACGCGCCGCGCCAGCTCCTCCGCCATGGCCACGTCGGCGGGGACCAGCCGGCGGCAGGGGGCCGCGGTGCCCAGCGTGATGACGCCCAGCGTGCGCCCCCGCATGCGCACCGCCACCGCGAGCAGCGAGTGTGGATTCAGCGCCTCCAGGAGCGCGCGGTGCTCGGGCCCCTGACACATGCGCTCGCGCAGCTCCGGCCCCACCTCGGGCAAGAAGCGCGTCTCCCCCGACAGGAAGCACTCGCGCGCCGGGTGCAGCGTGCCCTCCACCCAGGGAAGGGACAGCGAGGCCAGCACCGCCCCGTCCCGCTCCGGCTCCCGGTGGGACGCTGCCACGCCGCGCGGCACGCCGTCCGCCCCCATCAGCTCCACCAGGCAGTACGTGGCCACGTTTCGCGCGGCCACGCGCGCCAGGTGCTCCAGCGTCCACTCCACGTCGTCCAGGTGCTCGGCCAGCGCGCGGCTCGCCTCCAGCAGGAAGAAGAGCCGCTCCTCGGCCTCCTTGCCCGCCTCCAGCGCCAGGTGCAGCTTGCCGCCGCGCTCACGCAGCGCCTCGTACAGCGCCGCGCGCTCCAGCGCCTGCGCGCACTGCTGCGCCAGCGAGGACAGGAAGCCGCGCTCCTCCGCGAGGAACACCTGCGGCCCGTCCCACGCGAACAGCAGGAAGCCCCGGATGCGGTGCTCCACCTTCAAGGGCAGCACCGCCCAGGCCCCGGTCCCCACCCCCTGGACGAAGTCCCCTGCCCACTCGGGCCCGGCGCGCGGCACCGCCGCGGGGTTGGAGAACCACTGCGGCTCCAACTGCTCCAGCGCCCGGTCCACGCCGGGCACCTGGTCCGCCCACAGCCCGCGCAGGGTATCCAACACCGCCGGCGCGTAGCCGAAGGAGCCCAGCACGTGCAGCCGGCCATCCTCCAGCATGCCGAGCACCGCGCCGCGCGCCGGGCCCGCGGGCCGCAGCTCCTCGCGCATCAGCGCTTCGGCCACGTCCTCGGCGGTGGCCGCGCGGGACAGGGCCGCGGTGATGGCCTGGAGGCGCTCGGTGCGCAGCTGCGCGCCGCGCGCCTCCGCGTACAACAGCGCGTTGTCCAGGGACAGGCTGGCGCGCCGGGCCAGCTCCAACGCCAGCTCCAGGTCGGACGCGCCGGGCACGCCGTCCGAGTCGCCCCGGACCAGCGACAGCGCGCCGAGCACGCGGCCTCGCGCCAGCAGCGGCACGATGAGGCCCGCCCGGATGCCCAGGCGCCGCGCCACCTCCAGCTGCGCCGCCGTGAGCACCACGCCCGGCAGCATCCCATCCAGGACTTCGGGAAGGAGGGTGGCCTTGCCGGTGCGCAGCACCTCCGGGATGCCGCCGTCGGCCGTCAGGTCCAGGGGCTGGAGGCGTGCCAGCTCGTGCACCAGCGGCACCTGCTCCGCCAGGCGGTGCGCCGCGGCCACCCGCTCCACCCGCCCGTCCGCCGTGAGCACGTCCACCGCGCACCAGTCCGCCAACAGCGGCACGGCCAGCTCCGCCAGCCGCTGGAGCACCGTGCCCGAATCCAGGGACGACGACAGCAGCTCGCCCGCGCTGGCCAGGAACGCGAGGCGCTCCTCCGCGTCGTCACTGCCGCGCAAGCGGACGGCATTCCCGGCCCCCCCCGCCTGGGACTCCAGCCCTCGCGGCGGACATACCGCGTCCGGTTCCGTGGAGACGGACCGCTCGGGTTCGCGCTCGTCCACGGACGCGGGCCGCGAGGATGAAGAAGGGCGGCGCGACATGGGGTGTCGGAGATAATGACGCCCCTCCACCTGCGACAACGGTTCCCGGACGCAGGTACGAGTCAACTGTCAGCCAGATGACCTGCCAGACAACGGCGCGGCCCTAGCCGGAGCCGTGGCGGTTCGCGCGGTTCTTGTCCCAGATGGCGTAGAGGATGAGCAGGAAGGCGAAGAGCCGCGCCACGTAGATGTAGTGGCGCCGCTCGTCATCCGCGTCCAGCAGCGCCGCCACCACCGAGTTGCCCGCCAGCATCGTGAAGGCCAGCGCGAAGAAGGCGAAGAGCCGGTCCTTCGACTGGACCCAGAAGCGCAGGAAGAACAGCGCGCTCGCCAGCCACGCCATCGCCACCGCACCGTTGAGCATGGGCTTGAGCATCACGGCACCTCAGGACGCGTCCCAGATGAGGCCATAGAGCAGGACAGAGGCACTGGACAACGTGGCGATGACGCGCGGCATGTACAGGTCGATGGTGACGGGCAGCAGCACCAGGTCCACGAAGAGGAGCACGTTGCTGGCCGCCATGCCCACGAAGCACAGCCCACTCCACAGGAGCAGCCGCATGCCCGTGCGCTTGTAGGCCCGGAGCAGCAGCACCGCGCACGCCACGCTCGTCAACGCACACAGGATGTAGACTGCTTCAGCCATCGCCGTCCTTGTCCTTTTTCAGGATGAATGCCTCGGCAAAGCCCCGCACCTTGTCCAGCGGCCTCGAGAAGATGAAGGAGATGACGCTGACGCGCTTCGCGCCGTACACCGCCGCCAGCTCCGTCACCGCCTGCACATCCTCCGACGACTCAGGACTGTAGCGATACGACGGAGGTGAGGCACCGTCACTCACCAGCATGCGTCGGTTCGTCAGGTCCTCCAGCCTGGAGGCGGCGGAAGCATCTGTAATGCGCAGCTCCAGACTCACCGCCGATGCCGTCCACTCCCTGTCCGCGCGCGCTCGAAGCAGGAGGAGCACCTCCAGCTTCTCCAGGGAGTCGATGTGCGTCGAGATGAAGCGCTGGACCCGCTGTGGGATTCCGGCGTCACTCACACGGCCACCTTGCCCATGTTATTTTGTGCGTCAACCATTTCTCGACCGGCGATGTTCAGCGCGCGGGCCGAGGAGGATTGCCCGCCTGGCTGCTCTCCTCTGCGCGCGAGGAGCCCTCCTCGCGCTCCTGTCCGGGGCTCCCGGTGCTCAAGCCCGGCAGGTTCCGCAGCACCTCGATGAGCCGAGTGAGCGGGCCTGTGTCCTCCCCCCGCGCCTCCAGTGTAGCGATGTGCTCCGTGACCGGCAGCGGGAGCCAGTCGTGGCGAGCGGCGGCTCGGAGCGCCGTTACGTCCAGGAGGCCCAGCACCATGGTCTCCGGGCGTCCATGCATGCGGGGCAGCCGCTCACTGGAAGCGAGCACCGAACCGCGCTGGCCGCCCACGTTCCACTCCACGGGGAACGCCTGGAACACCTCACCGCGCGCTGCGCGCATCAGCGGCAGGTCTTCATCCGCGAGCAGCCGGCCGTCCGCGCCCCGGAAGCATGCCTCCGCATGCAGCGCGCGCGCCTCACGGTAGGCCAGGCAGCCCCCCGCCAGCCCTTGCGCCGCCCGGTTGGCCAGCAGGGTGTGGCCACTTCCCGGCTCCACCAACGCCAGCGGCATGGGGAGCGCGGCCAGCGCCGCCTCCAGCCAGCGCTGCTGGTTTCGGTTGGTTTCTGAACGAAGCCGCTCGGCCTCCACGCGCCGCTGCGCCTCCAACAACTCCCGCGCGTGCTCGCGCTGCTGGGCCTCGCGCAGCGCCTCCGCCTGCCGCCGCACCAACTCCGTCTTGCGGTACAGCTCCACGAAGACGCTCACCTTGGAGCGCAGGATGGCCGGCTCGAAGGGCTTGAGCAGGAAGTCCACCGCGCCCATGGCATAGCCGCGCAGCTCCGGATGGGGCCCCCGCGACAGCCCGGTGAGGAAGATGAGGGGCGTGCCGCGGCTGCGCTCTCGTTCGCGGATGAGCTGGGCCGTCTCGAAGCCGTCCATGTCCGGCATGACGACGTCCAGGAGGATGACGGCGAAGTCCTGCGTCAGCAGGTGACGCAGCGCCTCGCGGCCGCTGCTCGCGGTGACCAGCCGCTGCCCCAGGGGCGCAAGCGCCGCCTCCAGCGCCAGCAGGTTCTCCGGCTGGTCATCCACCAGCAGCAGGCAGACCGGCTCCGCCGGAATCGCCGGCAGGCGCTCACGCGTGGGCGCGCCGCTCAAGGCAGCACCTTGGAACGCGGCACATAGGCCAGCCGCGCGAGCCACCCTCCCACGGACCCCAACGTCAATTGCGCCATCTCTCCCTCCTCGCCCGCTCCGCCCGTCTGGTTCGTGCCCACCACGGCCACCCGGGCGCCTCTCGCATGGAGCGCCTGCAAGCCCGCCACCCCATCCTCGTGCCCCGCGAAGAGCAGCCCCGCGGCCCTGGGGCCATGGCTGTCCGCCGCGGATTCGAAGAGCGCGTCCAGGCCGGGCCGCTGCCCATGCTCGGGCGGCTCCACGGACAGGGACACCCAGCCCCGGTCCACCAACAAGTGGTAGCCCGCGGGCGCCAGGTACACGGCGCCGGGCAGCAGCGGGTCCTTGTCGTCCGGCTCCACCACCGGCAGCGCGCAGCGGCGGCCCAGCGGCGGGGCCAGCGCGTCCAGAGGGCCCCGGTGCAGCGCCAACACCACCGGCACGGGCAGGTGCGGAGGCAACAGCGCCAGCACCGACTCCACGTCCGCCGCCGCGCAGCGCGGCGCCCCCATCACCAGCAGGCCCAGGGGATTCATGCCACCCTCCTGAAGATGCGACCGCAGTCCTCCAGCATCTCGTAGGCCCCCGCGTGCGGCGTGCGCGCCAGCGACTCCTTGCGCCCCAGGCACAGGAAGCCAAAGCGGGCGAGGCTCTCGAAGAGGCGGCCGTGGATGTGGTCGTGCAGTGCGCGGTTGAAGGTCAGCAACGTGTCCCGGCACACGATGACGTGGAACTCGTTGAACGAGCCATCCGTGGCCAGGTTGTGCTGGGTGAAGAAGATGCCGTCGCGCAGCCGGGGCTGGAGCAGCGCCCAGTTGCCGTCGCGCGTGTAGTAGTCGGAGAGCGCGCCCTTCCCGCCCGCCTCCAGGTAGCGCTGCGCGTCCTCCTGCGTGGGCAGCGGCAGCACGCCGGTGCGCGCGTCCGCCAGCAGCCCTTCACTCGCGTCGGACGCATACAGCCGGCACTTGCCCCACAGCCCTTCCTCATGGAGGAGGATGGCCAGCGCGTACGTGTCCTCGCCGGTGCCACAGCCCACGTGCCACACACGCACGGAGGGCCAGGTGCGAAGCACCGGCACCACCCGGGTGCGGAAGTCGCGGAAGAAGGCGGCCTCCGCGAACAGGGCGGGCGGTGTGCAGGACAGCGTGCGCAGCAGCGCGTCCAGCGCCTCGGCGTCGTGCAGCACGCGGGCCTGGAGCGCGGAGAAGCTGTCCAGCCGCTCCTCGCGGAGGTGGTGCCGCAGCCGCCGCAAGAGCTGCGGCCGGGAGCGGCTGCGCAGGTCAAAGCCCCATTGCCGGGCCACGCCCTCCAGCAGCAGGTCCACCTCCAGCGCCTCCAGCTCCGCGCCGCGCGCGCCGGGCCCCGTCATCCGGAGACCTCCGTGCGCGAACCGCGCGGCGGCACGCCCCGCGGCGCGTGCAGCCACACGCGCAGCAGGCTGAGCAGCTTCTCGATGTCCACCGGCTTGGTGATGTAGTCGGACGCACCCGCCTCCAGACACTTCTCCCGGTCACCCTTCATGGCCTTGGCGGTGAGGGCCAGGATGGGCAGATGGGCGAAGCGCTCCATGCGGCGGATGGCGCGCATGGCCTGGTAGCCGTCCATCTCCGGCATCATCACGTCCATCAGCACCAGCTCGATGTCGGGGTCCTTCTCCAGTTGGTCCAGGCCCTCGCGCGCGCTCTCCGCGAAGGCCACCTTCATGCCGTAGCGCTCCAGCACGGTGTTGAGGGCGAAGATGTTGCGCACGTCGTCGTCCACGACCAGCACCTTGCGGTTCACCAGCAAGGGGTCCCTCTCGCGCGCCTTCTCCAGCATGCGGCGCTTGGGCTCGGTCAGCTCCGAGGGCGAGCGGTGGAGGAACAGGCTCGTCTCCTCCAGCAGCCGCTCCGGGCTCTGCGCGTCCTTCACGACGATGGCCTCGGCCACCCGCCGCAGCTCCGTCTCTTGGGCGCGCGTCAGCTCGCGGCCCGTGTAGACGATGAGCGGCGGCCCGCCCGCGCCGTGCGCCTCATGGATGCGGCGGATGAGCTCCGCGCCGGGCATGTCCGGCAGGCCCAGGTCCAGCACCATGCAGTCGAAGCGGCGCTCGGCCAGCGCGGCCAGGGCCTCCGCCGCGGTCCCCACCGCCACCGTCAGCACGTCATCACTGCCCAGGAGCTCCGTCAGCGTCTGGCGGTGGACGGGGTCATCCTCCACCACGAGCAGCCCGCGGCCCTTGCGCTCCACGAAGCGCTTGAGGGACTCCAGCGCGGCCACCGCCGCCTCCGGGTCCGCCGCCGCGCGCAGGTGGCCAATGGCGCCCAGGTTGAGCGAACGCTCGCGGTGGTCCTCCACCGACACCGTGTACACCGGCAGCGCGCGAGTGGACGCGTCGTGCTTCAGCCGGTCCAGCACCACCCAGCCCGCCATCTCCGGCAGGTCCAGGTCCACCGCCACGGCCGCTGGCCGCGTGTTGCGGACGGCATCCAGCGCGTCCTCCACCTCGGTGGACACCAGCACCTTGAAGCCCGTGCCCTGCGCCGCGGCGCGCAGGCGCGCGGCATGGTCCGCCAGGTGCGTCACGGCCAGCAGCACCTTGTCTCCAGGCAGGATGGAGCTCCGGTCATCATCGATGTCCATCCGGCTCAGCGAAGACACCCGCGACTCCGTGACTGGCTCCGCGATGGACGCGGGGGGCACCGTGGGGACCAGCGGGGTTGGCTCCCAGCGCGCATGCTCCTCCGACGGACGCTCCGCCATGAAGGCCAGCGGCAGGTAGAGGGTGAAGGCGCTGCCCCTGCCCACGTCGCTCTCCAGCCGGATTTCGCCGCCGAGCAGCCGCGCGATTTCACGGCTGATGGACAGACCCAGGCCGGTGCCCCCGTACTTGCGGGCGGTGGAGCCATCCGCCTGCTGGAAGGCCTCGAAGATGATTTGATGCTTGTCCTTCGGGATGCCGATGCCCGTGTCCACCACGGTGAAGGCGACCACCGAGGGCGCGGAGGACAACATGGCGTGGTCCGGAGACCAGCCGCCCTTCGCCAGCCCGATGTGCAGCGACACCGAGCCGGACTCGGTGAACTTGAAGGCGTTGGACAGCAGGTTCTTGAGCACCTGTTGCAGGCGCTTCGCGTCCGTCTCCAGCTCGCCGGGCAGCGAATCCCCCAGGCCGATGTGGAACTCCAACCCCTTCTTGTCCGCCACCTGCCGGAAGGTGCGGTCCACGAACTCGCGCAGGTCGCCGAAGCGCAGCGGACCCACGTCCACGGCCATGGTGCCGGATTCAATCTTCGACAGGTCGAGGATGTCGTTGATGAGCTCCAGCAGGTCCGCGCCGGACGCGTGAATCGTCTTGGCGAACTCCACCTGCCGCGACGTGAGGTTGCCATCCACGTTGTCGCTGAGCGTCTGGCTGAGGATGAGCAGCGAGTTGAGCGGCGTCCGCAGCTCGTGGCTCATGTTGGCCAGGAACTCGGACTTGTACTTGGACGTGAGGCTGAGCTGTTCGGCCTTCTCCTCCAGGGCGAGCTTGGCCTGCTCCACCTCGCCATTCTTGCGCTCCACCTCCGTCTTCTGCTCGGAGAGCAGCTTCGCCTTCTCCTGGAGCTCCTCGTTGGTGCTGCGCAGCTCCTCCTGCTGACGCTTGAGCAGCTCCTCCGACTGCTGGAGCGAGGTGGCCTGCTGCTCCAGGCGCTTGTTCGTCTCCGTCAGCTCCTCCTGCTGCTTGCGGAGCTCGTCCGTCAGCGCCTGCGACTGCTTCAGCAGCGCCTCGGTGCGCATGTTGGCGGCAATCGTGTTGAGCACGATGCCGATGGACTCCGTGAGCTGCTCCAGGAAGCCCATGTGGACCTCACTGAAGGTGTGGAAGGAGGCCAGCTCGATGACGGCTTTGACTTCCCCTTCGAAGAGCACCGGCAGCACCACGATGTTGCGTGGCACCTCTTCGCCCAGGCCCGACGCGATGCGGATGTAGCTGTCCGGCACGTCCGACAGGAGGATGGGCTCCTTCTCCAGGGCGCACTGGCCCACCAGCCCCTCGCCGTACTTGAAGGTGTTCGCCAGTCCCTTGCGCTGACGGTACGCGTAGGACGCCAGCAGCTTGAGCATCGGGTCGCCGCCGTCCGCGCGCTCGGAGATGTAGAAGACGCCGTGCATGGCATCCACCAGCGGCGCCAGCTCCGACAGGATGACCTTGGACACCGTGAGCAAATCCCGCTGCCCCTGGAGGACGCGGGTGAACTTGGCCAGGTTCGTCTTGAGCCAGTCCTGCTCCGTGTTCTTCCGCGTGGTGTCCTTCAGGTTGCGGATCATCTCGTTGATGTTGTCCTTCAGGGCGGCCACTTCGCCCTGCGCGGACACGGTGATGAACCGCGTGAGGTCACCCTTCGTCACGGCGGTGGCCACCTCGGCGATGGCGCGCACCTGCGTGGTGAGGTTGGCGGCCAGCTGGTTCACGTTGTCCGTGAGGTCGCGCCAGATGCCCGCCGTACCAGGCACACGGGCCTGACCGCCCAGCTTCCCTTCGATGCCCACCTCGCGGGCCACCGTCGTCACCTGGTCGGCGAACACCGCCAGGGTGTCAATCATGCCGTTGATGGTGTCCGCCAGCTCCGCGATTTCGCCCTTCGCGTCCACCACCAGCTTGCGCTTCAGGTCACCGTTGGCCACCGACGTCACGACCTTCGCGATGCCGCGCACCTGCGTGGTGAGGTTGGAGGCCATGGAGTTCACGTTGTCCGTGAGGTCCTTCCACGTGCCGGCCACGCCCTTCACCTCGGCCTGTCCGCCCAGCTTGCCCTCCGTGCCCACCTCGCGCGCCACGCGCGTCACCTCCGACGCGAACGAGTTGAGCTGGTCCACCATCGTGTTGATGGTGTTCTTCAGCTCCAGGATTTCGCCCTGCACGTCCACGGTGATTTTCTTCGACAGGTCGCCCTTGGCGACGGCCGTCGTCACCTCGGCGATGTTGCGCACCTGCGACGTGAGGTTGGAGGCCATGGAGTTCACGTTGTCCGTGAGGTCCTTCCACGTGCCGGCCACGCCCTTCACCACGGCCTGCCCGCCCAGCTTGCCCTCCGTGCCCACCTCGCGCGCCACGCGCGTCACCTCCGACGCGAACGAGTTGAGCTGGTCCACCATCGTGTTGATGGTGTTCTTCAGCTCCAGGATTTCGCCGCGCACGTCCACGGTGATTTTCTTGGAGAGGTCGCCGTTCGCCACGGCCGTCGTCACCTCGGCGATGTTGCGCACCTGGGACGTCAGGTTCGACGCCATGGAGTTCACGTTGTCGGTGAGGTCCTTCCACGTGCCACCGACACCGCGCACGACGGCCTGCCCGCCCAGCTTGCCTTCGGTCCCCACTTCGCGCGCCACGCGCGTCACCTCCGAGGCGAAGGACGACAACTGGTCCACCATCGTGTTGATGGTGTTCTTCAGCTCCAGGATTTCGCCGCGCACGTCCACGGTGATTTTCTTGGAGAGGTCACCGCGCGCCACCGCCATCGTCACCTCGGCGATGTTGCGCACCTGGGACGTCAGGTTGGACGCCATGCTGTTCACGTTGTCGGTGAGGTCCTTCCACGTGCCACCGACGCCGCGCACGATGGCCTGACCACCGAGCTTTCCTTCGGTGCCGACCTCCTTCGCGACGCGCGTCACTTCCGAGGCGAAGGACGACAACTGGTCCACCATCGTGTTGATGGTGTTCTTCAGCTCCAGCACCTCGCCCTTGGCGTCGACCGTGATCTTCTTGGACAGGTCGCCCTTGGCGACGGCCGTCGTCACCTCGGCGATGTTGCGCACCTGGGACGTCAGGTTCGACGCCATGGAGTTCACGTTGTCGGTGAGGTCCTTCCACGTGCCGCCGACGCCGCGCACGACGGCCTGTCCGCCCAGCTTGCCCTCCGTGCCCACCTCGCGCGCCACGCGCGTCACCTCCGACGCGAACGAGTTGAGCTGGTCCACCATCGTGTTGATGGTGTTCTTCAGCTCCAGGATTTCGCCGCGCACGTCCACGGTGATTTTCTTGGACAGGTCGCCGTTCGCCACGGCCGTCGTCACCTCGGCGATGTTGCGCACCTGCGACGTCAGGTTGGACGCCATGCTGTTCACGTTGTCCGTGAGGTCCTTCCACACGCCAGCCACGCCCTTCACGTCGGCCTGACCGCCCAGCTTTCCGTCGGTGCCCACCTCACGCGCCACGCGCGTCACTTCCGACGCGAACGAGTTGAGCTGGTCCACCATCGTGTTGATGGTGTTCTTCAGCTCCAGCACCTCGCCCTTGGCGTCGACCGTGATCTTCTTGGACAGGTCGCCCTTGGCGACGGCCGTCGTCACCTCGGCGATGTTGCGCACCTGGGACGTCAGGTTCGACGCCATGGAGTTCACGTTGTCCGTGAGGTCCTTCCACGTGCCACCGACGCCGCGCACGACGGCCTGTCCGCCCAGCTTGCCCTCCGTGCCCACCTCGCGCGCCACGCGCGTCACCTCCGACGCGAACGAGTTGAGCTGGTCCACCATCGTGTTGATGGTGTTCTTCAGCTCCAGGATTTCGCCGCGCACGTCCACGGTGATTTTCTTGGACAGGTCGCCCTTGGCGACGGCCGTCGTCACCTCGGCGATGCTGCGCACCTGCGCGGTGAGGTTGGAGGCCATGGAGTTCACGTTGTCCGTGAGGTCCTTCCACGTGCCGGCCACGCCCTTCACCTTGGCCTGACCGCCCAGCTTTCCGTCGGTGCCCACCTCGCGGGCCACGCGCGTCACCTCGGAAGCGAAGGCGCCGAGCTGCTCCACCATCCCGTTCACCAACCGGGCGGTGCGGAGGAACTCGCCTCGGAGGGGACGTCCGTCCACTTCCAGGGCCATGGTCTGCGACAGGTCACCCTTGGCCACAGCGCCGATGACGCGGCCCATCTCCGTCGTCGGTTGCACCAGGTCGGCCACCAGCGTGTTCACCGACTCGACGCAGTCGCCCCACGAGCCCAGCGCGCCCACCACGTTACCGCGCTGGGTGATTCGGCCTTCCTTGCCCACCACGTTGCCGATGCGCTCGAACTCACGGGCCATGCGCTCGCTGAGTTCGATGATTTCGTTCAGGGTGTCCGCCACCTTGCCGGCGCTGCCCACCTTGTCCACCGGCATGCGCACGGAGAAGTCGCCCTTGCGGACGGCGGTGAGGACCCGCAGCAGCTGGCGCGAGTCGAGCGACTGCGAATCATCCTCCCGGATTCGCGCTGGAGGGGGAGCCGCGACAGCTGCACGGCGGGAGGAAACCTTCTTCGTGGCCATATGAGTTCCTGGTCGGTCCCGGGACGGCGAAGCACGGGCTGCCGTCCTGCGGGAATCTCGCAGCTGGAGCGTGTTCTCTCGCGCTTTCGCACACTTGGACCAGTCCCCCCGGGACGCCCGGCTGGCCATCAGGCGACATTCCAGGAGGACTTCGTCCGGCAGCCAACACTGGCGCGGACACGGCGCGACTCGGTGTGAAAGTCGGTGCGCTCGCTGACGGAGCAGGCGGGCTCAGTGCCGGACGCGGGGCGCGGGCGCGCGGACGCGCACCTGCATCTGCTCATCTCCGGCCACGACGCTGCTGAGCACCTCGCGCTGCTCCGGTGACAGCCGGGCCACCGCGCGCAACGACGCCACCAGCACCAGGGACTCCAGCGGAGACGGCACGCTGATGCCGTCCGGCCCTGTCTTCAGGGGCAGCGGCAGGCGCGGCGCGCGCCCCGCGGCGGTGAGCGCGTCCACGGCGTACGAAGGGGACGTGTCCAGCGTGACGGCAATCGCGGGCAGGTTGGTGGCGGCGTCTCCCTGGCCACGCGCCTGCATCTCCATCAACATCTGCAGCGCGCCGGGCTTGAAGTACAGCGCCAGCCCCGCGCGCCCGTCCCCCATGTGGAAGACGCACCCCTCGAAGGTGTGGTTCATCGGCCCGGTGACGGCCACCTCGAAGGGCTGGCTGTCATCCCAATGCGTCCAGGGCCGCGCATCCCAGTACTCCGTCGACGCCTGCACGAAGAGCAGCGCCTTGTCCGAGCCGAGCCCGGACAAGCCTCGCTGCCCCCACGCCACGAAGGTCGCGATGGCCGCGCAGGAAGACAGCGCTTGCGGTGAAGGCTCCGCCACGGCGAGCCCCAGCTCCGCGCCCGCGGCGGCCAGCGCCGGCACGCAGCGCACCTCCGCCGCGTCCACCCCCTCCAGCAGGGCCCGCAGCCCCGCCCCGTCGTCCGATTCGAAGACGGGCGCGGCGGGCTCTCCGGAATCGGAGATACGCAGATACACCTGGACCTGTGTGTTGCCCTGACTGAGTGGCACGGGGCCCAGCTTGAGCAGGTAGAACATGGGGCTCAGCCTTGCTTTCCGTCCAGGGCCTTGCGGACCTGTCGCATCAGCGCGTGGATGTCGAAAGGCTTCTGGAGAAACGGCATGCCAGGATACCGAGGCCGCAGCGCGGACACGTCCACCGCGCTCATCCCCATGAGTGACACATCCTTGTAGGCCGGCTCAGCCCGGATGCGCTCGATGAGTGCCGGTCCATCCAGGACGGGCATCATCCAGTCAGTGAGGACCAGGTCCGGCCGAAGCTCCGCCATCCGCTCCAGCGCCTCACGGCCGTGAGAGGCCGTCAGAACGCGGTAGCCCTCCTCTCGAAGGAGGTCCGCCAGGGCTTCCAGGATGCCCTGCTCGTCATCCACCACCAGGACCGTCTCCATACGGGTGGTACTACTCCTCGAGGTTCGTTCAGAAATGGCCAGCGCCCGGATGCCGGGCAAGTCCCGTGAGCAGGGTATCCACAGCGACACTGAAGGGGGGCAGCACCTCGATTCCCTGGGGTGTGATGACGAACTCCCTCAGGGTGGGGTCATAGTAGGTGTCACGCATCTTGAAGATGCTCAGCAGCCTGCGCAGGCGGCCTTCGAGCTCGACATGTCTCAGGAAAAAGAGGTTCTCCGCCACAGCGGAAGGGCCGACCTCCATCGGGACGTCCAGCACCGGACCGAAGAGCCGCGGTGTCTCCATGCTGAAGAGGGTGGTGGTCCCCGTGCAACGCAGCTCCTGGGTGAGGGCCGCGAAGAACGAATTGATGCGCGCGGGCTCGGGCGAGGACTGTTGCATGGCGCTGAGCCCGTCCACGAACACGCGCTTCACGTTGCGCCGCCGCACGTCCGACAGGAGCTGGTCCGCCAGCACGTCGAGAATGCACTCGGAAGGCGGTTGCCAGATGAAGTTGAGCCGTCCGTCCGCCACGGCGCCGCCCAGGTCGATGCCCGCGGATGCCACCTTGCCCAACAGCCGGTTGGGCGGCTCATAGAAGCCCATGTACAGGCAGTGCTCGCCCTGCTTCAGGCCCTCCGCCAGCAAGCTGCTGCCCAGCAGCGTCTTGCCCGCGCCAGGCGGACCGAGCAGCAGGGAGGTGGACCCCACCGCCAGCCCCTCCGGGAAGAGCGCGTCCAGGGACGGAACGCCGAAGTGGAGGCGATGGGCGCCCGGGTCCGGCGGCGGCGTGCGCTGCACCCGCGACTCCAACCGGGGGAAGACCTCCAACCCGTCGCTGGTGATGCGGAAGGCGTGGACGCCGTGCAGCGTGGGGCTCCCCCGGAACTTGCGCACTTGCAGCTCGCGCCAGGAGCGCACGCCCTGGGTGCGCTCGCGCAGCTCCAGGATGCCATCCACCATGGTGTATTCCGGGTGGACGGCGGGACCGTTGGCGCTGGTGAGCAGCAGCGCCGTGAAGCGCGTCAGCCCGGCGGCGACCTGGAGCTCGTGGATGAACTTCTTGAAGTCGCGGCTGCTGCCGGCCGCCTCCTGCGCCTGCACCAGACCATCCAGCACCAGGATGCTGGCGTTGTGGTTGCGCACCTCGCGCCGCAAGAGCTCCAGCAACCCCGGCAGCCCATGCTCCTCCAGCGTGCGGAAGCCGCTGACGTAGTAGACGCCCTCGGGCAGCAGCGCCGAGTCGAAGAAGGCCATGTCCCGCATGTTGGCCAGCATGCGAGCGTGAGACTCCGCCAGCAGCGTGACATACAGGCACCGCGCGCCGGCGCGTCCCTGGTGATAGCAGAGCTGGTTGGCGAAGAGGGTCTTCCCCGCGCCCGGCTCCCCCACGAAGATGTAGACACCCGACGACACGAGACCGCCGCCCAGCACGGCGTCAAGCCCAGGCACGCCAGTCGATACGCGTGCGTCCTGCCGTGCCGGTTGCTCGGAAGAGGACATGATGTCCGTTCCATACCGTAATTCGCCCCAGCGCGCGCCTCGGAATGTGAGAAGAGAACCGCGCGAGCCGTGAACAGCGAGAGGGCCTCAGCGGTCAGCGTCCAGCAGGGCGCGCAGGTCGTCGGGAATGGGCATGGGCGTGAGGATGCCCACGTTCGCGCCACCGGTGTTTCCCAGCGGTGCCCGCCCGAGCCATGAGCCTGGCGCGGCGACCAGCAGCCGCACCACCTGCCCCACCCACTCCGCGGCGCTCCGCCGGCGCCACCCGAACCCCAGCATGCGCCAGTGCACCCGCACGTGAGGGCCCGCGTGGGCCTGGCTGAGGACGTGGGCCCGCTCGAGGTGCCGCCAGGCACGCCCATGCTCCGCACGCGACTCCGCTTCATGGGCCTCGCGCAGCTCCGCTTCGAAAGCGGCGCGCAGCTTCGCCTTCATCGACATGGATTCTCCCCGGTCATGTCGCCACCATCGCGCCACGAAGCCCCCGCCGGCTTGTAAGAACGCGCTATCGCGAGGGCGGGCGCACCCACTCCACCACCCCGGCAATCTCCGAGGGCTTGAGGCCGAAGGTGCGGCGGAAGGCGTGATTCAGATGCGCGCTGTCGGTGAAGCCCGCGGCGTGCGCGGCCTCGGTGAGGGACGCGCCTTGTTGCAGGTGCTCGGCGGCCCGGTGCAGGCGCAGCCAGAGGATGTAGGGCCGCAAGGGGAAGCCCACCTGCGCGCTGAACAGATGCGACAGCCGGCCCACCGACAAGCCCACGCGCGGAGCGAGCGTGGCCAGACGCACGTCTTCATCCAGCGCCTCTGGCAGCAGCCGCAGCAGCTTCTTCACCGCGGGGTGGGTGGGCTTCGCGACGCCCGCGTCGGCTTGGAGCTCACGCAGCAGGACCTGCGTCTGCGCCTCGGCCTCCGCCCAGCGCACCGGCAACCGGCCGATGCCACAGGCCCTCAAACGTTCGCCCGCAGCGCCCCACGAGGCCGCGTCCACGCCGATGCCCAGCGTCGCCAGCCGGCGGCCCACCAGGTCCTCCGCCGGGACGTGGAGCAGCACCGCGGCCAGGGTGCCTTCGACGATGGCGTGCTCGGCGTCCGGAGGAACGACGGCCGCCTGACATTCGACCTCCTGCTGACGGGCGTCGCGCAGGCGCACCGGCGCGTCCAGGGATAGCAGGACCTGAAAGGTGGGGTGGGCGTGCGGGTCCGTTGGGGCGAGCGGCCCCGCGTACATCAAGCGCCGGGGGCCGAAGAAGACGCGCCCCAGCCACCGGTCTTCACGGGAAGGCTGCACACGGGCGCGGGCGGGGCGAGGAGGCGTCATGGGGCGGGCTCGGTGCGCCATCCTCGCATGTCTCCGCCTGCGCATTCCCCGCGAGGAAGCAAGGCCCTGCCCCGGGGCGCCCCGGCCTGCCCGGTTCCGGGGATTCGGCGGACGATGCACCCCTGGCCGTAAGGGGCCGGTGGCGCCCGGCTCCCCGGGTGTATTGATTGAAGAAGGTCCGAGACACGGGAGAGCCCCCGCTCCAGGGGAGGGAGCGCGCCATGGTGGAGAGGGAGCCGGGCCTCGACGCAGCCGGGGACGTCAGCCCGCCTGCCCGGGGTGGACATGACGCGCTGATCGACAATGTCGACGGCATCGTCTGGGAGGCAGACCCCTTCGTCCGCTTCATCTTCGTGAGCAAGCAGGCGGAGCGGCTGCTCGGCTATCCGGTGGAGCAGTGGCTCACGGAGCCCGACTTCTGGATGGAGCACCTGCATCCAGACGACCGGGACTGGGCCTCCACCTACTGCCACTCCGCGGTGGAGCAGTGCCTTCCCCACGAACTCGAATACCGGATGATTGCCGCGGACGGCCGCGTCGTCTGGCTGCGTGACATCGTCACCGTGCTGTCCCAGGACGGCCGCGCCCACCGGCTTCAAGGCGTCATGGTGGACGTCACCGAGCAGCATCAGGCCCAGGAGCGGCTGGAGCAGACGGTGTCCCTGCTGGAGGCCACGCTCGACTCGACGGCGGACGGGCTGCTGGTGGTCGACCGGGACGGACACATCACCGCCTGCAACCGCCAGTTCGAGCAGCTCTGGGGACTGACGGGACTGGCGGCCTGCACGCACGACGCGGCGCTGCTCGCGGCCGTGCGCGAGAAGCTGAAGGCCCCGGACGCCTTCTTCTCGCGGGTCCAGGCCCTGTACGAGAAGCCATGGCAGGAGAGCTTCGACATCATCGAACTGCGCAACGGCCGCATCCTGGAGCGCTACTCCCTGCCCCAGCGGCGGCGCGGGCGCATCACCGGCCGCGTCTGGAGCTTCCGCGACATCACCGAGCGCGTGCACGCGCAGCGCGCGCAGGAGCGGCTGCTGGCCGAGGCGCACGAGGCCATTCGCGTGCGCGACGACTTCCTCTCCATCGCCGCCCACGAGCTCAAGACGCCCCTGACGCCGCTGCGCCTCCACCTGGAGCTGCTGAAGCGGACGCTGGCGGCCCGGGAGCCCATCGCGCCCGAGCGCGTGGACAAGGCCATGGCGCAGGTGGACCGCCTGTCCGCGCTGGTGAATGATCTGGTGGATGCCTCCAGTGTGGAGGCGGGCCGGCTGAAGCTGCACCGTGAGCCCGTGTCGCTCCTGAAGGTGGCGAACGAGGCGTGCTCGGAGTTCCGCGCCCTCAGCGCGGCGCATGCCTTCACGTGCGAGCTTCCCCAGGAGGACCTCCTCGTCATGGGCGACCGCGGCCGGCTGTCGCAGGTGCTGGCCAACCTCCTGGAGAACGCCGTCAAATACAGCCCGCTGGGCGGCACCGTGCGCGTCTCCCTGGCTCACGCGGACGGCAACGCCGTGCTCAGCGTGGCGGACGGCGGCATCGGCATCTCCCAGGAGCAGCAGGCGCACCTCTTCGACCGCTTCTTCCGCGCGAGCAACGCGCCCGTGTCCGGCTTCGGGGGCCTGGGCCTGGGGCTCTACATCTGCCGGGACATCATCGAACGGCACGGCGGTCACATCTGGGTGGACAGCGAGCTGGGCCGAGGCTCCACGTTCCATGTCTCGCTGCCCGTGCTGACCGCGACGGCGCAACGGGAGGCCCGGCCCTGAGGCCGGCTCACCGCAGGACCGAGCCGCTGCTGAGCCGCGACACGGCGCCGTGCAACATGCCCAGTTGGCGAGGCACCCGTTCGAGCAACGCGCCGAAGACGGGGTCATCCGTCTTGCACGACACCTGCAGCGGCGGCAGGGGTGGCGGCACGCGCAGGTCCGTGAGCGCGTCCGCGAGTTCGTCGAGCGCGCGCCCCGCCTGGTGCGCCAGTTGCTTCAACTGGCCGGGAACCTCCTCCTCCGGCCGCTCCATGCCCAGGGCCGTCACCACGGTGGCGAAGCGGCGCGCATAGGTGATGACGGCCATGCCCGACTCGAGCTGCTGGGGCGGGCCGTGGTACTCGGCGGTGAGCCGCTCGAAGGAGGCCTCCGCGTCCAGCAGCGCCAGGCTGAAGGTGCGCCGCGCGGCGCCCACCTCGGGCCGCGTGCCGCTGCGGCGGGAGATGACCTCGCGCAGGTATTCACCATCCGCGCGTAACGCGGCCGCCGCGGCTTCCGGGAAGCGGCGGCGCTCCGGCATGGGCCACAGCAGCCACGCGCCCGTCAGCGCCAGCGCGCAGGCCACCAGCACGCCCAGCGCTCGCTGGCCGGCGAGGCTCCAGTCCCCCGAGCCCAACGTGGCCAGCAGCAGGTAGTCGGGCGTGAGCAGGACCTGGAAGGCCCCGAAGTTGATGGGCAGGAGGGACACCGACACCGCCGTGAGCAGGACGATGACGACGAGCAGCGCGGAGGGAGAATGCACGCGCGTGGCAATCACCGCCGCCAGGCAGGCGCCCAGCAGCGTCCCGCCGACGCGCTGGAGCGCGCGCTCCTCGGTGATGGCCGAATACGGTTGGAGGATGGCGATGACGGTGAGGCTCACCCAGTGGGCGTCGCGGATGCCCAGCGCCCGCGTCACCACCAGCGCCACCGTCGCCACCAGCCCCACGCGCAGCGCGTGCCGGAAGACGAGCGAGTCGGAGCGGAGGTGGTCGCGAAGCGGGGCCAGCCAGGAGCGCGCGTGCCGCGGCTCCTGGCCCACCACGCTCCGCCCGCGGTCGGACACCGGGTCGCCATGGAGCAGGCCCGCGGCCGTCTCGTGCGCCACTCCCGCCAGCTCCCGCAGCTTCCCGAAGAGCGCCTCCACGTGGATGGACAGCGGGTCCTCGCGGCTCCGGATGCCTGGAGCGGGCCGGTAGTGCCGTCTGCGGGAGCGAGGCACCATCCGGGGCGCGCGCGGGACACCTTCATTTCGCTCGCGCACCAGCACCTGCTCCACCCAGCTCGCCATGGCCGCGTAGGCGTCACACAGCGAGTCCACGCGCGCGCGCAGCGGCAGGAAGCGGGGCTCGCGCACGGCCGCCTCCATGGCCTCGGCCAGGGCGATGAGCTGGGCGGACATCGGCTCGCACGTCTCGAGCAACACGAGCAGGTGCTCGCCCCGCCGGGACCTGCCCAGGTGGGTGCCGCGCATGGCCCCCAGCGTGGCGCGCGCCTGCTCCATGAGGGGCCGCACGCTCATGTGCCGCTCCGCGGCCTCCACCCACTCGTGGGAGCTGGCGCCCTCGCGCGACAGGCGGCCCAAATCCCAGCACGCCTCCGCCAGCTCCCCGTACACGCGCGCGATGGCCCTCCGCGCCGGGCGGTAGGGCCGCAAGGGCCACAGCACCAGGGACAGCATCATGGCCCACAGGCCGCCGAAGAGCAGCCAGAAGGCGCGGACCAGCGCGGCATCCACGCCCACCGCGGGCGCGCCCAGCGACACGACGAAGATGACCGCGAGCTGCCCGCCAACGGAGCCCGCCGTCTCTCCGTAGCTCCGCGCGAAGGCCGCCGCCGTCACCCCCAGCCACATCAAGGAGACGTCCAGCCACGGCATGGACCCGCCCGGCGCGCCCAGCGCTCCCACCAGGGCCCCCAGCAGCGTCACCGCGCCCAGCTCCTTCGCGCGCGTCCGGTACGAGCCGCCCTTGTCGGCCAGCGACACCAGGAGGCCGGACAGGCCCCCCCAGCTCGCGTCCTTCACGCCCAACAGGAACGCGAGGACCAGGGGGACGGAGGTGGCCAGCGCGGTCCGCAAGCCCGCGCCAATGGCGGGCTTTCCTGGCCGGACGCGGAGGACGGAGCGCAGGTGTCTCAGCAGTCGGCGCATCCTGGAGCGTTGACACCGTGCGGCGCGGAAGGAACCTCCGCCCTCCCTCTCCGGGCCCCCCCGCGGCCAGGGGAGCCTGCGCGCCCGGGCTCGTGCGGCCAGGACTCGCGACGGGATTGCGCCGCCGGCGCGCCGCACATGCCGTAACGTGCCGGCCCTGCCCAGGAGCGACACCTCGTGGAGACCCTTGTCCGCATCGCGGAGAGCCTCGGCCGCTTCTCTTCGCGCTTCGTCCCCAGCGCGTTCGCCATCGCCGTCCTGCTCACGCTGCTCACCATGGCGCTGGCCACCGGCTGGGCTGGCGCCGCGCCGCCCGCCGTGCTGGACGCCTGGGGCGGCGGCTTCTGGGAGCTGCTCGGATTCTCCATGCAGATGGCGCTGGTGATGTTCACCGGCTACCTGCTGGCCCTCACCGGCCCCGTGCGCGCGTTGCTGGAGCGCGCGGCGCGGGTGCCACGCACGCCCCGGGGCGCGGCGGCGTGGATGGCCTTCGTCTCCATGGCCCTGGCCTACGTCAACTGGGGTCTGTCCCTGGTGGCCAGCGCCATGCTGGTGCGCTTCATGGTGAAGCGCCGGCCGGACGTGGACTACCGGCTGCTGGTGGCGTGCGCGTACTTCGGCCTGGGCGCCACCTGGCACTCCGGCCTGTCCGCCTCCGCCCCGCTGCTGGTGGCCACGCCGGGCCACTTCCTGGAGAAGAGCCTGGGCGTGCTGCCCATCGACAGGACGCTCTTCTCGCCCTTCAACATCGGCCTCACGCTGGCCGTGGTGGCGGGGCTGACGCTGCTGGCGTGGGTGCTGCACCCGAAGCCGGAGAACACCGTCCGCGTGGACCCGGCGGTGCTGGAGTCCCTGGGCGACTTCACCCCGCCCCCGCGCCCGGCGGAGCGAAGCTTCGCCCTGTGGCTGGACCACTCGCGGCTGCTCAACACCGTCATCGGCATCCTGGGGCTCGTGTGGCTGGCGCGGCACCTGTGGATGAATGGCGGCTGGCGCGCGCTCAACCTCAACGTGGTGAACTTCACCTTCCTGGTGCTGGCGGTGCTGCTGCACGGCACCCCCGCGCGGCTGCTCAAGGCCAGCGAGGAGGCCGGCACCGTGCTGCACGGCATCGTCCTCCAGTTCCCGCTGTACGCGGGCATCTACGGCATCTTCAAGGCCACCGGCCTGACGGAGCGCATCGGCGAGCTGTTCGTGTCGCTGTCCACGCGCGAGACGTTCCCCGCCATCGTCTACCTGTACAGCGGCGTGGTGAACTACTTCGTCCCCTCCGGCGGCTCGAAGTGGGCCATTGAAGCGCCCTACCTCCTGGACGCCGCGACGCGGCTGGGCGTGGCGCCGGAGAAGGTGGTGCTGGCGTATGCGTGGGGCGACATGGCCACCGACCTCATCCAACCCTTCTGGGCGCTGCCGCTGCTGGCCGTGGCGCGCTTGGAGTTCAAAGAGCTCCTGGGATTCCTGCTGGTGGCCTTCCTCGTGTACCTGCCGCTGGTGACGCTGGCCTTCTTCCTCTTCGGCTGAGCGGCGGGACGGGCTGTGGTAGACCCAGCCTGGCAAGGCGGGCCTGGGGGCCTGCCACATCACGAGAACGAGGGGACTTGAGATGGCGAAGATGCTGACGCGGGGCCTGCTGTGCGCGGTGCTGGGAATGTCGCCGGTGGCCATGGCGCAGGACGCGGAGCCCGCCGCCGCGCAGGTGAAGGCGCCGGACGCGGACGCGGTGCGTGACACCTGGAACTACTTCTACAAGGGCCAGGGCCAGGGCCCCGTGCTGGTGGAGGCCAAGGTCTGCACCGAGGTCGCCAAGGAAGGCCCCAACAAGTACGAGTGCACCGCGGAAGTCGGCCCGGAAGGCATCAAGGCCGGCACCAGCGTGATGCTGTGGCAGGCCTACCTGGTGCCGCAGGGCGACTCCGTCGAGGACATCATGGTGCAGTCGAAGCAGGGCACCGTCGTCCGTGAGACGAAGGACGTGAAGATCAAGGGCGAGGGCTGGCGCGCGCGGCAGTGGACGGGCCTGCGGCTGAACAAGCCTGGCACCTGGACGGTGTCGGTGCTGCGCGGGGACCAGGTGCTGAAGGAGATTCAGGTCAAGGTGCTCTGATTCACCCCTGAAGCAGGTGGAAGCACCCCAACGCCCGCCAGCGGCCCTCAGGCCACCTGGCGGGCGTTTGCGTTGGCGCACCCGGCACACACCTGCCCCCAAGGCCGGGCAGTCCGTCGTTTTTCCCCCGACGTTCCCTGCCGGACAGGGAGTTTTTTCAGCGCACCCGACACCCGCCTCTGCCCCGAGGGCAATGTTCCGTCCATCTCCAGAGGAGAGCCGCCCCGCAACGGTGTCTGGCAATGCCCTTGCACAAGAGGTCCTGCGGTTGAGGGGCAGGGAGTTGTCGGGCTGTCTCTTATACACAACTGACGCTGCCGACGATAAGGCTCGTG
>NZ_JABFNS010000061.1 GCF_013116825.1 Myxococcus xanthus | reverse complement strand
GTGGGGGCCCGGGAGGGAGCTCCACACGGTGATGCAGGTCCGCACCTGGGTGCCCGCGAAGGCGCCGGGGCCCAGGTCCACCACCTCGCGCAGGGAGAGTGTCTCCAGCAGCGACTGGCGCAGCGGCGCGTACATGAAGGCGTCGAGGAAGCTCGCGGGGATGATGAAGGCGAGCGCGCCGGGGCGGGTGGCCAGCCGGTGCGCGGCCACCAGGAGGAAGAAGGCGAAGTCGTCTCGCAGGCTGGTGCCAGGCATCAGCGCCAGTGGGAGCAGGGCGCGCAGCCGCGCGTAGGTGCGCGGGTCCTTCAGCACGGAGGAGGTGCCGTTGTAGGGCGGGTTGCCCACCCACAGCTCCTGGTGGTCTGGCGGAGTGGTGGCGAGCAGGGGCTCCAGTCCGTCTCGCAGCGCGTCTCCCGCGCGCACGGTGGCCTCGGGCACGCGGGCCTGGCAGAGGCGGGCGACCTCGGGGTCCAGCTCGAGGCCGCAGAGCCGGACGCCGGGCCGCAGCCGCGACGCGGCGGTGAGGAAGGCGCCCGCGCCGCACGAGGGGTCCACGACCGTGAGGGGGCCTCCGCCCACGTGCTGGAGCGCGAGCGCGAGGGTGCGTTCCGCCAGCGGTGCGGGCGTGAAGAAAGCACCCACGGCCTTACGGTCCAGGCTGGGGAATTGAAGGACGAGCTTCTCCTCATCCACTTCCAGCGGCCTATGCGCGGTGCGAGGCATGGAACCGCATCCTACCCAGCGTGGTGCGGAGTGAACGTCGGGGGCCTGCTTTCTGGCGGGTGTTTCATCGAGTTGTGCGCTTGGCATCAACAGACCTGCCCTGGAGTCGCAGGCGTGTGTGATGTCTGGGTGGGGCTCGCTGCCGTGTCGTGACAGGTTGGCCCAGGAACGTGGCGGGTGCGCCAAGATTCCCGGAGGCTCGCGAGTCGATGTCGTGGCGTGCCGGCGCGGGCTCCGGGCCGGACGGGCGGCTTGCTGTTCGGAAATGTCGGGACATTGGCGGCGGGCAAACCCCCGACATTTCCGAACAGCAAGCCTTGAACCGGTGCCGCTCCCTCCCCTGTACCTCAATGTGTGAGGCTGGCTCGCGCGCTGACCGATGCCGTTAGTCCGCAGGCGCGGTTGGCGGGAACCGCCACGTCGATGAGCTTGGGCTTCGGCAGGCCCAGTTTGTTCATGAGCTCGATGAAGCCATCGCGGCTCCGGCCGGCCACGCGCGGGTTGTGTCGCTTCTCCTCGCCGATGGTCGTCACAGTCAGCCCCTTGTAGTCATGGGCCGGGTACACGAGCGTCTCATCGGGGAGCGCGAACAACACCCGGGTGATGGAGTCATACAAGGTGCCGGCGTTCCCATTCTGGAAGTCTGTCCTGCCATTGCCACGGATGAGCAGGGCATCCCCGGTGAAGACGCGGTCTCCCAACAGGTAGCTCACGCTGTCATCCGTGTGGCCCGGCGTCGCGAGCACCTGGAGCGTGAAGTTCCCGGCGCGCAGCGTGTCGCCATGCTTCACGTGGATGTCAGCGCATGGTGCCCCGGCGATGCCGCCCACCACCTTGGCGCCCGTGCGAGCCCGGAGCAGGCCGGACGCAGTGACGTGGTCCGCGTGCACGTGCGTGTCGAGCGCATGGGTGAGGGAGAGGCCAAGCTCCCGCAGCAGTGTGAGGTCCCGGTCGAGCTTCTCCGCGACCGGGTCGATGAGGAGCGCCGTTCCTCGTCCCTCATCACCAAGCAGATAGGTGTACGTCGACGACGTCGTGTCGAAGAGCTGGCGGAAGAGCATGGTTGCCTCCAGGGAATCGAGAGCCAGGGCTCCGTCGATAAGCTTCACCCTGTGAGGGAAATGGGCTGGAAGTGGACGTCCGTTCCGCCTCCGTCCAGTCCAGGAAGCGCCCGGCCGCCGGTGCGGTGACCAAGCGAGCGACCGCGACCTAGAGCCCGTGCCCGCAGTGCTTGCAGAAATGCGCGTCCAAGTCATGCCCCTGCTGGCCACAGGCGGGGCACGCCCGGTTGTCCACCGCGTGCCGCGTGGCGGCGGCCAGCTCCACGGAGACGATGCCCGTGGGCACCGCGATGATGCCGTAGCCCATCACCATCAGAATGGAGGCGATGAACTGCCCCGGCACTGTCTTGGGCGTGATGTCGCCAAAGCCCACCGTCGTCACGGTGACGATGGCCCAGTACATGGCGCGGGGGATGCTGTCGAAGCCGTTCTCCTGGCCCTCCACCACATACATCAGCGCGCCCATGATGACGACGATGGTCAGCACCGTACCCAGGAAGACGATGATTTTCGGGCGGCTGGCGCGCAGCGCGGTGAGCAGCACCTCCGCCTGTCCGAGCAGGTGCGTCAGCTTGAGCACGCGGAAGACGCGCAGCAGCCGCAGCACCCGAATCACCAGCAGGGATTGCGCCCCGGGGAGAAGCACACTCAGGAAGGTGGGCAGGATCGCCAGCAAGTCCACCAGCCCGAAGAAGCTGCGGGCGTAACGCAGCGGCTTGCTGACGGAGAAGAGCCGGAGCAGGTACTCCAGGGTGAACAGGCCCGTGAAGAACCACTCGAAGCCGAGCAGCACGCTCCCGTACTGGGCCCGCACCGAGGCGACGCTCTCCAGCATCACCGCGATGATGCTGAAGAGGATGGCCCACAGGAGGCCGACGTCGAATGCCCTGCCCGCGGGCGTCTCCGCCTCGAAGATGATTTCGTGCAACCGACCGCGGAGGCCCTCGGTGGGGCCCTGCTCTGAGGCGTTGGACACGGGCCCAGTGTAGGCGACCCGTGCCCCAGGGGAATGCCTGTCCTCAGGCCTTGGCCTCGCTGCCCGTGGCGGCGGGGCGGGGCGGCCCCTCCGCGGGCTTCGGTGCCACGGCGGCCACCGCGGGAACTGGCTGGGGCACGCCCACGTGCATCCGGTGCTTCACCTCGGCGAAGCGGGCGGCGGACTCGTGCTCGGGGAAGAGCAGCGACACCGCCGCGCCCACGATGAAGGCCAGGGGAATGGTGATGACGCCCGGGTTGCGCAGGGGGAAGAGCGCGGACGTGTTGCCCAGGAGGTCCACCTGCACCGTGGGGGACAGGAAGATGAAGAGCACCGAGCTGATGGCGCCCGTCAGCATGCTGGCCACCGCGCCATTCGTGGTGAACTTCTTCCAGGCCATGGACAAGAGCAGCGCCGGGAAGTTGGCGCTCGCCGCGATGGCGAAGGCCAGCCCCACCATGAAGGCCACGTTCTGCCCCTTGAAGACCACGCCCAGGATGATGGCCAGGACGCCCAGGAAGAGGCTGGCCAGCCGGGCCACCTTGAGCTGCTCCGCCTCGGGGGCCTGGCCCTTGCGCACCACGCTGGACCACAAGTCGTGGGACAGCGCCGCCGCACCGGACAGCGTCAGGCCGGCCACCACCGCCAGAATCGTGGCGAAGGCGACGGCGGAGATGAAGCCCAGGAAGCCCGTGCCCCCCACGACTTCGGCGAGCATGGGCGCCGCCATGTTGCCGCCCTTGTCCACGCCGGTAATCGCCTGACGGCCCACCAGCACGGACGCGCCGAAGCCCAGGATGAACGTCACCAGGTAGAAGTAGCCGATGAGCCCCGTGGCGTAGAAGACGCTGCTGCGCGCCGCCTTCGCGTCCGGCACCGTGTAGAAGCGCATCAGGATGTGCGGCAGGCCCGCGGTGCCGAACATCAGCGCCACGCCCAGGGAGATGGCCTCCAGCGGGTTGTTCACCAGCTTCCCAGGTGCCAGCACCTCCGCGCCGTACTGGGTGGCGGCCTCGTTGAAGAGCCGCAGCGGGCTGAAGCCGAACCTGGACAGCACCATGCCCGCGAGCCCCGTGGCGCCCGCCAGCAGCAGCACTGCCTTGACGATCTGCACCCACGTGGTGGCAATCATCCCGCCGAAGAGCACGTAGAGAATCATCACCGCGCCCACGATGACGACCGCCGCCTCGTAGGACAGACCGAACAGCAGGTGGATGAGGTTGCCGGCGCCCACCATCTGCGCAATCAGGTAGAAGCTGACCACGGTGAGCGTGCCCACCGCCGCGGACAGGCGCACCGGCGTCTGCTTCAGCCGGTAGGCCACCACGTCCGCGAAGGTGTACTTGCCCAGGTTGCGCAGGGGCTCGGCGATGAGGAACGTCACCACCGGCCAGCCCACCAGCCAGCCCACGGAGTAGATGAGCCCGTCGAAGCCGGACGTGGCCACCAGGCCCGCGATGCCCAGGAAGCTGGCGGCGCTCATGTAGTCACCCGCGAGCGCGAAGCCGTTCTGCGCCGCGCTCACGCCGCCGCCCGCGGCGAAGAACTCCGAGGTCGTCTTCGTCTTGCGCGCCGCCCAGTACGTAATCGCCAGGGTGACGCCGACGAAGAGGAGGAAGAACAGGATGGCCGTCGCGTTCGGCTGGCCGAGCTGCGTCGTCGTTTCTGCCGGGTTCATGCCTGCCTCACTTCCCACCGCGGAGTTGGTGCAGGGCACGGTCGTACTTCCCGTTTGCCCACAGCATGTAGATGCCCGTCAGCGCCCAGGCCGCGATGATGACCAGCGCGCCCAGCAGGATGCCAATGGACAGGCCCGGGACGAGCTGCTGCCCCATGAGCGGCTTGTCGAACGCCACCAGCAGGATGAAGCC
This sequence comes from Myxococcus xanthus, assembly GCF_013116825.1. Lineage (GTDB taxonomy): Bacteria > Myxococcota > Myxococcia > Myxococcales > Myxococcaceae > Myxococcus > Myxococcus xanthus_B. The sequence goes on along the minus strand of NZ_JABFNS010000061.1, from coordinate 45,406 downwards.
CAGGTACGCCACCAGCGTCGTCACGGTGAGCACGCCGGCCACGCGCCAGCGCGCCGCCGCGAGTGCTTCCAGCGCTTCCTCATTCGGATTCATGGACATGGGATGTCTCCTCCGGTCAGCGCTTCGCCTGTGGGGGCGTGGCCTTCGCGAGCAGTTCATCGAGCACCGACGGGTCCGCCAGGGTGCTGGCGTCACCCAGGTTCTCCACCTCGCCCGAGGCAATCTTGCGGAGCATGCGGCGCAGAATCTTCCCGGAGCGCGTCTTTGGCAGGCCGTTGACCAGCACCACCCGGTCCGGCGTGGCGATGGGGCCAATGACATGCCGAACCTGCTCCTTGAGCGCGCCCACCATCTGCTCGGAGGCGGACTCCTGCCAGTCCGGCTTCACCGTGACGAACGCGCACACGCCCGTGCCCTTGAGGTCGTGTGGGAATCCCACCACCGCGGCCTCGGCGACGGCCTCATGGGCCACCAGCGCGCTCTCCACCTCGGCGGTGCCCAGGCGGTGCCCGGAGACGTTGAGCACGTCATCCACGCGGCCGGTAATCCAGTAGTACCCGTCCTCGTCGCGGCGGCACCCGTCACCGGTGAAGTACAGGTTGGGGAAGCGCGCGTAGTACGTCTCCTTGAAGCGCTGGTGGTGGCCGTACAGCGTACGGGCCTGGCCCGGCCACGAGCGCGCCAGACACAGGTTGCCGCTGACGCCGTTGCCTTCGATGACGCGGCCCTCGTCGTCCACCAGCACCGGCTCCACGCCGAAGAAGGGCAGGGTGGCGGAGCCCGGCTTGGTGGGCGTGGCCCCCGGCAACGGGGCAATCAGGATGCCGCCCGTCTCCGTCTGCCACCACGTATCCACCACGGGGCAGCGGCCTTCGCCCACCACGTCGTGGTACCAGCGCCACACCTCCGGGTTGATGGGCTCGCCCACGCTGCCCAGGAGGCGCAGCGACTGGCGCGAGGACTTCTTCACCCACGCGTCACCCTCCTTGATGAGCGAGCGCAGCGCGGTGGGCGCGGTGTAGAGGATGGTGGCCTCCAGGTCGTCCACCACGCGCCACAGCCGCCCCGCGTCCGGGTGGGTGGGCGTGGACTCGAACATCACCGTGGTGGTGCCGTTCATCAGCGGCCCGTAGAGGATGTAGCTGTGTCCGGTGACCCAGCCCAGGTCCGCCGCGCAGAAGTAGACGTCCTCCGGCTGGATGTCGAAGACGTAGCGGAACGTGGTGGCCGCGTAGACGAGGTAGCCGCCGGTGGTGTGCAGCACGCCCTTGGGCTTCCCCGTGGAGCCGGAGGTGTAGAGGATGAAGAGCGGATCCTCGGAGTCCATCCACTCCGCGGGACAGACGCCGCGGTGCTTCGCCATCTCCACGTCCAGCCAGTAGTCGCGGCCGGCGAGCATGGGCACGTCCTTGCCCGTGCGGCGCACCACGAGGATGGACTCCACCAGGGAGAGGCCCTCCACGGCCTCGTCCGCGATGGCCTTGGTGGGCACGAACTTCGGGCCGCGCGGCCCTTCGTTGGCGGTGATGAGCACCTTGGCGCCGGAGTCGAGAATCCGCTCGCGCAGGGCCTCCGATGAGAAGCCGGCGAACACCACCGAGTGCACCGCGCCGATGCGCGCGCACGCGAGCATGGTGTAGGCCAGCTCCGGCACCATGGGCAGGTAGATGCAGACGCGGTCGCCCTTGCGCACGCCGTGGGCCTTCAGCACGTTGGCCACGCGGCCCACGTGGTGCTGGAGGTCGCGGTAGGTGATGGATTCGTACTCGCCCGGCTCGTTCTTCGCCCAGATGATGGCGACCTTGCCGGGGCGCTCCGTCGCGTGCCGGTCGATGCAGTTGTAGGCCGCGTTGAGCTTGCCGCCGCCGAACCAGGAGAAGTCCACCTGTTCGGTGTCCAGGTTCATGATGGCGTCTGGCTTGTGGAACCAGGTGAGCTGTTCGGCCATCTCACCCCAGAAAGCCTCGGGCTGCTGGATGCTGCGCTGGTAGAGGCGCTGGTAGTCCTCCAGGCTCTTCACGTGGGCGTTGCGGCTGAAGGCGTCCTTCGTGGGGATGAGCGCGTCCTGCGTCTGGGCCATCGTTGGCTTCCTTGGGAGTGGAGGAGGGTCAGTAGAAGAGCTGCAGCTGGCTCGTGCCTGTCACGGCGGCACGTGCCTGGGAGATGTCGCCGGTCCAAGAGACGGCGACCTCTGTCCGGAGGTTGAACGTGTGCTTCCGGAACCAGATGTTGAAGCCGGGCTTGAGCGCGAGCAGGTCCTGGCCTTCTACGCGCGCGCTGAAGTACTCGCCGGAGATGAGCGGCTGGAACTTGCCGAAGCGCCAGCCCGTCTCCGCGTAGAACCCCGTGCCGCTCTGCGGGTTGTCCAGGCCCTGGCGGTAGTGGAAGAGGGTGGCGTTGAAGACGAACTCCTGGTCGTTCGCCAGGGGCACGTCGAGGAACACGTCCGCGGCCGTACCCAACGCATCATGGAGACCGGATTCCGTGGCCACCGCTTGGGGCTGGTAGTCGGCGCCGATGCCCACCGACAGGCGCGGCTCGGAGGCGAAGTAGATGCCTTGGAAGAAGAGGTCCTCCTCGCGCGTGAAGAAGTTCCAGCGCGCCATCGCCGTGACGCGAGGCAAATCGTCCGGGTTGAGCACGGTGCCCTCCGGCGTCGTCTTGCCGTTGACGCCATTGAAGATGGCGGCCCGGAATCCCAAGGGGCCGGCGAAGCCGCGGACCTGCACGCCGATGTCCCGCCACACCTTGCCCACGCCAGGCGCCCAGCGGACCAGGCTGGAGTGGTAGTCCACTGCCTGCAACGCGACGGCGCCCTGGAGGACATGGCGCGTCAGCGGCGGCAGCAGCATGCCCACGTCAATCCAGACCTTCTCCGCCACCTCATAGGAGATGAACGCGTCCTGGATGAAGAAGGCGACGTTCCAGTCGCCGTTCTTGCCGTAGTTGGGCTGGTCCGTCTCGGCGAAGAACGACAGCTTCTGGGTGATGTTTCCGAAGACGAGCAGGCGCGTGCGCCGCAGGAACATGTCGGAGCTGGGGCCGCCGGACGGCGCGCCTTCGTCGACAATCTGGAGCTGCGGCTGCAGGAGGATGGCGACGTTGAGGGAGGACTCCTCGCTGAGGGGAATCTTGAATGCGCTCGACGGCGTGGCTGACAGCAGGACCGCGAGCGCGGCCATGAACGACAGCATGCGTGCGGGGGCAGTGCGCATGCTCCAGCACAGAGCAACGTGTCTGCCAATGCGCCGCGCTCGGAGATTCAAGACGTTGCAGGTTGGCTCGGCGCGTCAGGACGTTACCGAAGGTGACGTTCGTGTTACCGCGGTAACGCTTCGTGCGCTGCGTCGTAACGCTTTGCGCGCGGCGTCAGGTCTGCTTGGAGTTCGAGTGGTCGCCTGTCTTTCCTAGCAGGTATCCACCATGACTGATGGCCAGCAGGGCGAGCATGCCTTGCGACAGGGCGGGCATCGCGTGGGTCGTCCCGCGCGCCACCGACATGGCCACGTCCATGAAGTAGCCCACCGCCGCGATGAGCGTGAAATAGAACATCTGCACCTTGGCCAGGTCGATGTGCGCGGTGTTGCCCACCTCGTCTCCCTGGAACATGTCCGCCATGCGTGCGTCTGTCATGTTCGCGTTGGCGTAGAGCACGCCCTGGCGGTGAGCGTCGATGTCCGTGGGGGACTCCGCGAGCTGGACGGAGGTGTTCTGCACCAGCTTCTCGTCCGGGCTGCGCGCACGCTTGCCGCCCAGCACCAGCGGTGTGCCCAGCAGGGACGTGGTGGAGATGCCCATGGCAATCCAGAGCTCCTGGGGGATGTCGACTCCCACGGCGTTGGGCGCGCCCGACTTCACGCGGGAGAGCGTCATCGTCAGGTAGCCCGCCATCACCACCACGGTCCACACGAGCGCCTGGAATCGGGAGAGGCTCATCAGGTTGCGCTCACTGATGAGCAGCGCCAGGGGCACGCCCGCGATGGCCTTGCCCAACACCAGCAGGAAGCCGGTGAGCATGGCGGCCGTTCCGAGCAGGTTCCATCCCGGCGGCAGGAACCACGTCGTGGTGATGATGGCCATGGGCATGACCGTGGTGAGCACCACCATCCGCCCGTACTCCGCGCGAGGAATGACGCCAACGACGTCCCCCGCGCGATTGCCAGCCCCACTGCCAATCACAGGCACGCTGTCTGCCATGAACGCCCCCCTGCGGTGTGTTGGCGGAAATCCTAGCGATGGGGCGCGGCAGGCGTTCCGCCGCGCTGGGGCGGCGCCCCTGGCGGACGGGCTTCCAGCACTGGAGGGCAGTGGACAGGCGCGAGGGCGCCGTGCCTCAGGCGCGAGTGCGAGGGATGCCCAGCTTCTGGCGCTTCTCCCACAGAGCCTTGCGGCTGATGCCCAGGCGCTTCGCCAGCTCCGTCTCGCCCATGTGCTCCTGGTGCTCCAGGACGAAGCGGCGGAAGTACTCCTCCATGGAGTCCGGTGATGCGCCGCTGGCTTCCTCCGCGGCGGCGGGGCTCGTATCGGCGGACTCGGTGGACGCTCCGAAGCTGTCCGCCGTGTCGGGGAGCTCCAGCGCCAGGAGGCCCGCCGTCACCACCGGGCCATCCGCGAGGATGACGGCGCGCTCCAGGGCGTTCTCCAGCTCGCGCACGTTGCCCGGCCAGGGATGGGAGGTGAGCGCTTCCAGGGCCTCGGGAGACAGGCTCGCCGTTGGGCGGCCAAGCTTGCGGCTCGCCTTCTCCAGCAGGTGCCTGGCCAGCGCGGGCACGTCCTCCGTGCGCTCCCGCAGCGGCGGCAGGCGGATCTCCACCACGCGCAGGCGGAAGTAGAGGTCCTGACGGAAGGACCCCTCCTGCACCCGGCGGGGCAGGTCCCGGTGGGTCGCCGCGACGATGCGCACGTCCACCTTGCGGGGCCGCGTCGCGCCCACGCGCCGCACTTCTCCGTCCTGGAGCATGCGCAACAAGCGCGCCTGCGCGGGGGCGGGCAGCTCGCCAATCTCGTCCAGGAAGAGCGTGCCGCCGTGCGCCGCCTCCACGAGCCCGGGGTGCGCGGCCTGCGCGCCGGTGAAGGCGCCCTTCTCGTGGCCGAAGAGCTCGCTCTCCAGCAGGCCTTCGGGGATGGCCGCGCAGTTCACCGCCACCAGCGGCCCGTCCGCCCGGGGACTCTGGGCGTGGAGGGCCCGCGCCACCAGCTCCTTACCGGTGCCGGACTCCCCCAGCACCAGCACGGTGGCGGGGGAGGGCGCCACCTTGCGGACGCGCTCGAAGACCTCGCGCATCGCGGCGCTGTTGCCCACCATGCCGCTGACGGGGTGGGCCTGCTCCACCTCGCGCTTGAGCGCCGCGTTCTGCCGCGTCAGCAGGCCTTCGCGCAGCACCCGCTCCACCTGCATCAGCAGCTCGTCGTGGTCGAAGGGCTTGGCGATGTAGTCCACCGCGCCCAGCTTCATCGCGTCCACCGCGGACTTCACGGTGGCGTAGCTGGTCATGATGAGCACCGGCACACCCGGACACATGGCGATGATGTCCGTCCCCGGGGCGCCCGGCAGGCGCAGGTCCGACAGCACCAGGTCGAACGAGTCCAGCGGGTAGTCGCTCGACGCCTCGTGCACGGAGCCCGCTTCGGACACGTCGTGCCCCGCGCGCACGAGCAGCCGGCGAAGCTCCGTGCGGATGATGGGCTCGTCTTCGATGACCAGGATGCGGCTCATGCCGGGGCCTCCCGCTCGGGGTTCACGCTGGCTTCCATCCGGCGTGGCTCCGGAAGGCTCACCACGACGCTAGTCCCTCCCCCCTGCCGCTTGTCCACCTGCATCGTTCCGCCGTGCTCCCGGACGATGCCCGCCGCGAGCGCCAGGCCCAGGCCCGTTCCCTCGCCGGGGCCCTTCGTGGTGAAGAAGGGCTCGAACACGCGCTGCGCCAGCTCGGTGGGAATCCCGTGTCCCCGGTCCATGACGCGCAGCCGCACCGCGCCACCGTCGATGTCCGCTTCCAGCTCCACCACGCCGTGCTCGGGTGAGGCGTCCATCGCGTTGGTCAGCAGGTTGACGAGCACCTGCTCCAGCCGCTGCGCGTCGCCTTGCACCTCCAGGCCCTCTGGACAGCGATGCTCGAAGCTCACCCCACGCTGCTTGCGCGCCAGCCGCGCCAGTTGCACGGCTTCGCTCAGCAGCGGCGCCACGGCGACGCGCGTGAAGGGCCGCGCCTGCCCGCCCACCGTGCCTTCGTGGCTGAAGCCCACCAGCGTCCGGACGATGGCGTCGATGCGCCGGCACTGCTGGAGGATGAGCCCCGCGCGCTCCTGCACCGCCGCCGGGTCCTCCAACTCGTACTTGAGGTTCTGCGTCAGGCTGGCGATGGCCGTCAGCGGGTTGCCAATCTCATGGGCCACGCCCGCGGCCACGCGCCCCAGCGAGGCCAGCCGGTCCTGATGCGCCATGCGCGCGTCCACGGCCTTTCGCGCCGTGAAGTCCTCCACCAGGAGGGCCATCCCCTCGGACGTGCCCGTGCCCTGCTCCGCGGGGGAGAGCCGGGAGCGGTGCAGCCGGAGGATGCGCTCGGCGCCCGCCACGGTGACGCGCGTCTCCGTGTCCCCGTCCACACCGCTGGCGAAGCCGGACAGCAGCGGGCCCCAGGGCGCGGGCAGGGCCTCCAGGGGATGGCCACGCACGGTGTCCACCGGCACGCCGGAGAGCTGCTCGAGCGCCCCGTTCCAGATGACGACCTCACCGTCCGGCCCCACGGCGCAGACGCCCACCGGGAGGTCCTCCAGGATGCGGCGCAGGTAGCGGCGCACGGCCTCCAGCGCGGGCACCGGGCCTTGCAGCCCTCGCGCGTCGCGGAGGCGCTCCTCGACGAAGCGGAGTTGTTCGGCCAGGGCCGTGCGCGCGCCGGGCTCCAGCCGCAGCGCCTCCTCCACCGTCATCCGCGCGAGCACGGGGCCCAGCAGGCCCGACAGGTTTCGCTCCACGCCGTCGCGCAGGCGGCGCAGCTCGGAGGGCCGGCGTTCATCCTGCGGCAGCGACAGGGACTTCAGCGCCCGGTCCACCTCCGCCGTCGCGGCCTCCTCACCCAGCAGCGGGGCCAGCTTGCGGCGGAACTCGTCGGGCGAGCCCGCGACCACGCCACCCGCGGCGGGCGCGGCCTCTTCGCGTGTGCAGGCCCGCGCGGCCTCTGCTTCCTCGGCGGACTGGCGCGTCGCCAGCGACACGCCGATGAAGGCCAGCCCGTTGAGGCTGAGCGATGCGAAGGTGGCGAAGCCCCAGGGCTCACTGCCGGAGAACCCGAGCAGCGCCGCCATGCGGTGCGTCCACGCGACGACGTCCGGCGACGCCCACAGGGGCACCACCAGCGTCAGGAACCACAGGCTGGCGCCCACCGCCAGGCCCGTCAGCAGCCCGGCGCGCGTGCCCCGCTTCCAGAACAGCAGCCCCAGCACGCCGGGGATGAACTGCGCCACCGCGACGAAGGACACCAGCCCCAGGTCCACCAGTCCCGTGCCGCGGATGTTCAGCAGCCAGTGGAAGCCGTAGCCGGCCAGGATGATGATGCCGATGAACAGCCGGCGCGCCCACAGCAGCCAGCCGTAGAGATGCGGCTGCCCGCGTGCGTAGCCCAGGGGCAGCACCAGGTGCGTGAGGCACATGGGCGCCAGGGCCAGCGTGGTGACGATGACCATGGCGCTGGCCGCGGAGACACCGCCCAGGAAGGCGCCCAGCGCCAGCCACGTGGCGCCGCGGGACGCGGGCACCGCCAGCACGTGGAAGTCCGCGGGCCAGGGCAGTCCCAGCGCCTCGCCGCTCCAGAGCACCACGGGGACGACCAGGTTCATCACCAGCAACAGCAGCGGGAAGGCCCAGGTGGCGGTGGCCAGCCCCTCACGCTCCGGGGCCTCGGTGAAGGCCACGTGGTAGCTGCGAGGCGTGAGGAACGCGGCCGCGCAAGAGAGCACCAGCAGCGGTGACCAGGAGGCATCTCGCGCCGGGCGCTGAAGTGCGTCGATGGCCTCTGGATGCGCGTCGACCCATGCCAGCAGCCCGTCCACGCCGCCGAACACGTTGGAGACCGCCCAGACGCCCACGGCCACCAGTGCGACGAGCTTCACTGCGGACTCGAAGGCGATGGCCAGCATCAGGCCTTCGTGCCGCTCGCGCGGGGTGAGGTGTCGTGCGCCGAAGAGGACGGAGAAGACGGTGAGGACCGCGCAGAAGCCCAGGCCCACCAGCGTGGGAGACGCGGAGGGGCTGAGCACGCGCGCGGACTCCACGACGGCCCGCACCTGGAGCGCCAGATAGGGCAGGCTGCCCGCCAGCAGGAACAGCGTCACCGCGGTGCCGGTGGATTGCCCCGGGTAGCGGAAGGCCAGCACGTCCGCTAGCGACGTGAGCTGCAACTCGCGGGACAGGCGCAGCAGCGGGCGCCACAGCACGGGAATCAGCAGGCACGCAAGGGTGACGCCCAGGTAGATGCCCAGGTAGCGGAAGCCGTGGCGGGCCGCGTAGCCCACGCTGCCGAAGTAGGACCACGACGTGGCGTACACGCCCAGGGCCAGCGCGTAGACGAGCGGATGCTGGGTGATTCGCGCGGGGATGGCGCCTCGCTCCGCCGCGTAGGCCACCAGGAAGAGCACCAGCAGGTAGGCGACGGACGCGGCGACGAGCGAGCCGAGCTCGAGCGTCATGGGCCACGACTCCGGTGCGCCGCCCAGCCGCCCAGGAGGATGATGCCCAGCCACACCGCGAAGGGCAGGTACCCCGGCGCGCCCTCCGCCAGCCACAGCCGGCGCAGGGGAGAGCCGAAGAGGAGCACCGCGACGGCGAAGACGAGCAGCGACGGCATCACGGGGGCGTCGGGCTCGGTAGGGCGCTTCATGGCGGCGAGGATACCAGCCGCGCCGCCTTGGGGTGGCGAAGCCGCCACGCGCGTCGGGTGGAGGCGGTGGGACGGTTCGCCGGGCGCGGGAGGCGCATCCTCACGGCGCGCCTGCTGTCCGGACGTGGGCGCACGGGCCTGCCGGGCCGTGGCTTGTCGCTCGACAGGCAGGCCGGGCCGTCGTGAGAATGCGGGCGGCCGAGGCGCCAGCGTGCGTCATCGGGAAACGGAGATGCGCGTGGAGACGCAGCCTGGCGACTTCGGACCGCCACGAGATGAGCGTGAGATGGCCGCCGTCGCGGACATCATGATGCAGTCGTATGCCGTGTCCCCCGCGGACGGCGCCGCCTGGGTGCAGCGGACGTCGCGGCCGGACCTGCGGTTGTTGCGCGAGGGCGGCGAGGTGGCGGCCACGCTCGTGCTCATCCGCATGGGGCAGTGGTACGGCGGGCGCAGTGTGCCCGTCATCGGCGTGGGAGGGGTGGGCGTGTCTCCCGTCCACCGGGGACGCGGCATCGCCACGCGACTGATGCAGCACCTACTGCGCGAGGCCCGCGCGACGGGCGCCCCGCTGTCGGTGCTCTATCCGGCGACGCAGCCACTCTACCGGCGCGTGGGTTACGAACACGCGGGCACGCGGCAGGAGATCCGCATCCAGGTCCCATCGCTGGACGTCAGTGAGCGGACGTTGTCGCTCCGGGCCATCGAGGAGAAGGACATGCAGGCCATCGTCCTGAGCTACCAGCGCCACGCGCGTCACCGGCCGGGCTGGCTGGACCGCGGAGACTTCTCATGGGGCCGCGTCCGCAACATGCGTGGCGAGGTGGCACACGGCTACCTGGTGGAGGGCAGCGCCGGTGTGGAGGGCTACCTCTACGTCATCCGCCGGCCGCTCAAGGACTTCAAGCAGGAGCTGTTCCTCACCGACGTCGTGGCCCATACGCCCGCGGCGGCGCGGAGGATCCTGAGCTTCCTGGGGGACCACCGTTCCCTGGCCACGGATGTCTGCTGGTACGGCGGCGTGGACGACCCGTTGCTCCTGCTGCTTCGCGAGCAGACGTACTCGGTGAAGCTGTACATGCACTGGATGGTGCGGGTGCTGGACGTGGCCTCCGCGCTGGAGGCGCGCGGCTGGCCGGAGGGACTCTCCGGTACCCTCCATCTGGACGTCGAGGACGACCTCTTCCCGGAGAACCAGGGCCGCTTCGTGCTGGAGGTCGCGGAGGGGCAGGCGCGCGTGCGCCGTGGCGGCGACGGCGGCCTGCGGCTGCACGTGCGGCACCTGGCGCCGCTCTACACCGGCCACCTGTCCGCGGAGTCGCTGCGGGCCATGGGCGCGCTGGAGGGTGATGATGCCTCGGTGCGCGCGGCGGGCAGTCTCTTCGCCGGGCCGCCGCCGTCTCTGCGCGACATGTTCTGACCCGGGCCGGGCGCTCTATCGGGCCCGGCGCGGGAGTGCTAGGAGCGCGAGCAGTCCTTCACAGGAGCGTGCAGGCAATGCGGGCATTCGTCACCGGTGGTTCAGGCTTCGTGGGCAGGCACCTCCTCACCGCGCTGAAGGTGCGCGGGACGCCCGCTCGGGCCCTGGCGCGCTCCGCCGCGGCAGTGGCCTTGGTGGCGGAGGCCGGCGGGGAGCCCTTCGAGGGCGACCTGTCGGACGTGGAGAAGCTGAAGGCCGGCATGGAGGGCTGTGACACCGTCTTCCATTGCGCCGCGGTGGTGAAGGGCTGGGGCGCGCGCAGCGAGTTCTACGAGACGAACGTGCGCGGCACGGAGCGGGTGCTGGAGGCGGCGCGCGCCGCGGGCGTCAAGCGGCTGGTCCACGTCAGCACGGAGGCGGTGCTCGCGGATGGCTCGCCCCTGGAGCGGGTGGATGAGACGATGCCCCTGCCCGAGCGCCCCATTGGCGACTACCCCTCCACCAAGGGCGAGGCGGAGCGCCGGGTGCTCAGCGTGAATGCGCCGGACTTCGTCACCGTGGCGGTGCGCCCCCGCTTCATCTGGGGCGCCGGTGACACGTCGCTGCTGCCGCAGTTCCAGGAGGCGGTGCGGACCGGGCGCTTCCGGTGGTTCGGCGGCGGCCGTTACCTGACGTCCACCTGCCACGTGGCCAACTGCGTGGAGGGCATGCTGCTGGCGGCGGAGAAGGGCCGCGGCGGCGAGGCCTATTTCCTCACCGACGGGGAGCCCGTGGAGTTCCGGGGCTTCATCACCGCCATGCTCGCGACGCAGGGCGTGGACGCGGGCGAGCGCACCCTGCCGTACGGCGTGGCCGCGACGGTGGCCACGGTGGGGGACTTGCTGTGGGGCACCTTCGGCCTGGGCGGCAGGCCTCCGCTCACCCGCACCGAGGTGCTGCTCATGGGGCGGGAGGTGACGGTGCGGGACGACAAGGCCCGCCGGGAGCTGGGGTACGAGGGCCGCCGCTCCCGTGAAGAAGGGCTCCGCGAGATGAAGGCGGAGCATCAGGACACGGCGTCGCGTATGCTCTGAGGCATGCGAAGGTTCGAGTTCGTGGAAGGCTCCAGCTCCAAGTTCTGGGAGCCGGAGCTCAAGGGCAACACCTTCATCGTCACCTTCGGTCGCATCGGCACCGCCGGTCAGCGGCGGGAGAAGGCTTTCGCGGACGAAGCCGGCGCCCGGAAGGAATACGAGAAGAAGGTCGCTGAGAAGCTGCGCGAGGGTTACCTCGAGGTGACGGAGGGCGGCGCCGCGGAGGCCGCGCCCGCGTCCGCGCCACCGCCCGCGCCGAAGAAGGCGGAGCTCCCCCGCCGCGTGCCCGCGGTCACGCCCACGTCCGAGTCGCTGAAGGCCGCCGCCGAGGCGCTGGCCGCGCTCCGGGCCCGGCTGGGGTGGCGGAGCTGGGAGGTGACGTCGCGGGCCCGGCGTGCGAAGCGCGCGCTGCGGGCCCTGGGCGGCGTGGACCCCGCGGCCCACTCGGAGCTGGCGGGCACCTTCACCGCGTTGATGGAGCGCGTCGTCGCTCCGAAGAAGGACGGCCGGCTCCCGCTGCGGCACGCGCTCGCGCTGCTGGGCGAGTTGGACGTGGCCGCCTTCACCCGCGCGGCCGAGGTATGGCTCGCCGTGCCGGACGCCGTCCCCGCGGCGACGACCGTGGCCCGGCAGGCGTCGGCGCTGGGGCAGCCCGAGCTGGCGCTGCGCATGGGCATGCTGCTGGCGGAGCGTCCCGGTCTGGCGGGCGCGCCTTCCGAGGAGGGGTGGAGCAAGCGGTGGACGCGCCTGCGGCCGCACGTGGAGGAGCAGCTGTCCTCCAGCGGCGGCTCGCTGGCCACCTGGGCCCAGTCCGTCGATGCCTCGAAGGACGCGCACCTGGCCAGCCGGTTGGCCCGCCTGGAGGCGTGAGGCGCCAGCGTCGCTGGCTCTCAGGAGCGCGTGGGAGTGCCCCACGCGCTCCGCGAGGGGCGGTGGCCTAGCCCGGGCCGCCGTCGCTGGGCGCGGACGACTTCTTGGCGGCGCCCTGGCCCGAGGACGGAACGCTGTCGGGCTGACGGTCCATCTCCGCCGTCGGATAGTCGCGCGCGGCGTCCAGGTAGGACTGGGGCTTGATGCGCCGGCGCATGCGCCACGTCAGGTTGTCGGGCTGCACGAGCACGGGCTCCCCTTCGGCGCGCTGCTCCACCAGATGTCCGTCGCAGAAGCGCCACAGCTTGCGGCCGTCCACCTCCTGCCGCGCGTAGAACAGGTCCGTCTGCCCCACCTGGGGGTTGGGCGGGCACCAGGTGCGGCGGGCGGCCTCCTCCCGCTCGGGCATCTCCTCGCGCCACTGCCGGCGGGCATCCTTCAGCGCCACGGCGGCCAGCACCTTGGGCCCTTCTTCCAGCCGGGCATCCACCTCCGTCAGCAGCTCCTGGCCACGACGGGCAATCTCCGGGAAGGCCCCGGTGTTGCGGAAGCCGCACTCCTTCAGCCGGTTGAGCGTGTAGCGGTGCACCTCCATGATGGGCGGAAGTGAGCCGGTGGCCTCCCGCATCATCGCCAGTTGGCGAGCGTGGTCCGGCGCGTCCAGCTTGGCGAGGTTCTCCGTCTCCCGGAGGAAGCGGGCCATGGTGCCATTCACCGTCGTCAGCTCGTCCGCCAGCCACCGCGGTTCCGAGGACGCACAGGGGTCCGCTTTCGCCTTCTTGTAGTCCCGGTACTCCGCTCGAGACATGCCGAGCGAATAATGCTCCACCGGAGGAGCGGGCCTGGTCGCGCACGCGCTCAGCGCCGTGCCCAGGCCCGCAAGCACGAGCTGCCGAATGTTTGGCGTCATCCGCCCATTCTGGCATGTCATTTGTGTTCAAACAAACGTGCGGAAGTGGACACTTCGGGTTCCAGGGCTGGGGGCCGAGGCGGACGTGCCGCCCCTGTACGGCGTCGCGGAGGTTGCCTACAAGGATGCTCAGGAGCAGAGCACCCGTTCCCAGAAGTGCGAGCCGGTCCATGAAGCCCGCGGTCCTCATCATCGTCGGGGTGCTCACTGCGTTGGGTGGGGCCCTCTACCTGTCTTCGCGGCGCGCGGCGGAGCGAGCGGAAGAGGTGCGTCCCGCGGCCCAGGCGCCCGTATCCACCCGCGCGGTGCGGACGGAAATCACGTTCCTCTACAGCACGGAGAAGAAGGCGTGGGTGGAGGAGGCCGCGGCGGACTTCCAGAAGGCGCATCCGCTCATCCGGGTGAACCTGGTGGGCCAGGGCTCGCTGGAGGCCGCGCGGGCCATCCTCGAAGGCCGTGAGCGGCCCACCGTGTGGAGCCCCGCCGACAGCGCGGTGCTGCGGATGCTGGAGTCGGACTGGGCCACGGACACCACGCGTGAGCCGCTGTTCGCCTCGGAGGGCGAAGCGGCGCCTCGGCCGTTGGTGAAGACGCCGCTCGTCTTCGTGGCGTGGGAGGACCGGGCGGAGGTGCTCCTGCGCGCCAGCGGCGGGGGCGCGGTGTCCTGGAAGGTCATCCACGACGCGGTGTCCAGTGACCAGGGCTGGCCGGCGGTGGGTGGCCAGCCGGAGTGGGGCTTCGTGAAGCTGGGCCACACGGACCCCACGCGCTCCAACTCCGGGCTCCAGGCGCTGCTGCTGGCGTCGCTGGAGTTCTACGGCAAGCAGAGCGGATTGACGGTGGCCGACCTGCTGGAGCCGCGGTTCCAGACGTGGCTGAGCCAGTTGGAGCGGGGCACGGGCCGCTTCGAGCAGTCCACGGGCGCGCTGATGGCGGACATGGTCCGCTTCGGCCCGTCCCGCTACGACATCGCCGTGGTGTACGAGAACCTGGCCATCGCCCAGCTCTCCCAACCGCCGGGGAAATGGGGGGCGCTGAAGGTCCTGTACCCGACGCTCACGTCCTGGAGCGACCATCCGGCGGCGGTGCTGGACGGGGACTGGGTGCTGCCCCGCCAGCGCGAGGCCGCGCTGGAGTGGCTGCGCTACCTGCACAGCCGGCCGGTGCAGCAGCGCGCGCTGGCCTTCGGCTTCCGCCCCGCGGATGACTCCGTCCCGCTGGAGCCCCCTGGAGAGGACAGCCTCTTTCCCCCGCTGGCCGCGCGGGGCCTCCAGGTGGACGTGCCGGCCGGCGCTGAGGTCCCCGAGGGCGCGGTGGTCCGCAACCTCCTCACGCTGTGGACGCGGCGCGTGGGCAACGCGCGGTCGCCGTAGCCCGCCGCTTCGTCTGGTGCTCCGCCCTCAGCCGCCGCGCGCCACCAGGTCGATGAAGCCGCGAATCCAGATGAGATTCACCGCGTCGCAGACGTCACGCGGCGTCGGCGTCGTCGTCTCCAGCGCGGCCGTGTAGGGCACGCCCTGGCGCGAGTACCAGTCGGTGACGCTGCCATCGTGGTACTCGATGAGGCCGTCCGCGTCGGCGAAGCTGTGGTCGTCCACCTTCTGGCTGCGCACCACCGCGACGTGCTTCGCGCTGGCCTCCACCAGCGGGCGGTAGGCCGCCTTGTCTCCGAAGGTGTACGCATATGTCGACGCCCCGCCCAGGTAGTCGTCCTGGTGGATGTCGAGCGCGGCGGCCGGAGCGGCATAGCGCGCCAGCTCGCTGCGTATCGCACGCGTCTCCTTGGGGCCTCCGTCATACAGCGCCCAGCGGAGGAAGGGGCGCGCGACGTTCAATTCGCCCACCCACTCCCCGGGGGCGATTTCGTAGCGGAGGAAGTCGTTGTTGGGCTTCTCGCCGCTGCGGTTGTACCGGGTCCCCGCCTCGAAGCCGGACGGATTGATGCAGGGATAGACGCGCAGCCCCACGCCGCGCTCCACCGCGTACGCCGCCACCGCCGGGAAGTGCTCGGCCAGGGTGAGGGGACCGGCGGGCTCCTCCCCGTGGAAGCCGGAGGTGATGACCAGCCAACGCTCTCCCGGGACGACGAGCCGGAAGAGGGGGTAGTCCTGGTCCCCCTCCGTCACGCGGCCGTATTCGGAGACGTCCGCGACCTGGGCGTGGGCGCGGATCCGCTTTGCGTAGTCGGTGTAATTCACGCACCTAAACTAGCCGTGCGCCGCCGCCCCGCCCACCCTTTCCCGCAAGCACACACCCCACCTGTCCTGACGCCACGGTGGCGCGCGCGGACTACGGGCCTACGTGCTCGCGGAACTGTTCGGCCAGCGCCTTGCGCTGCTGCGGCGTCAGCGTGCCGTGGACCTCCAGGGCGGCGTCTGTCGCCTGGTGAGCGAAGGCGCGCATGGCCTCGATGCGGGCGTCCACCAGGGCGTGGAGCTTCTGCCGGTCCGGCGTGTCCGACGCGAGCTGTTGGAAGGCCTCCTCGCGCACCGCGCGGTGCTCCTGCATCAGCTGCACTCCGTCTGAGAACAGTCGGTCCTTCACGGCGTGGATGGACTGGCGCTGGGACTCCGTGGCGTCCAGCGAGTCCAGCTTGTCGTCGAGCTTCCACGTCACCAACTGCTTCACGCGCTCCGGGTCCTTGCCCCAGCGGGGGCCTCCCCGCAGCGCGAAGCCGCTGAGCAGCGCGACGGCGAGCATCGCGGAACCGACGATTGCGAACCTCTTCATCATGGCCTTCTCCTGGGTGGAGCGCGGACGGCTCCACGTGAAGTCGCCACCCCTCGCGGCGACGGTGGGCAATGTGCCGGCCCGCCGTTGCTGGGACTTGTACGAGGCGTGAAGAAGTATGAAGCCGCCCGAGCGCTCACCGGCCCAGGGGCCACGTCCTGGCGCCTGAGGGTTGGACGCATCGTGACTTCCACGGAGACGGGCGGTGGGAAGGGCGGGCGTTAGCATTCCGTCCAGGGTTTCCGCTCATGGCGGAACGCCGCAAGAGGCCGATTTTCCGGCCTCTCCCGCGCGTCTCCGCCAGGGGCAACACTGGACTGGCGAGCAGGGGAGCACGGCCCTAGTGTTCGGCGGCACCCCGGCCTCCAGGAGCGGAACGCGCTTATGTCCTTTACCCACCTCCACCTGCACACCCTCTACTCGCTCCTCGATGGGGCGATCCGGATGAAGGACCTCATCAAGACGGTGAAGGAGAAGGGGATGAGCAGCGTCGCCGTGACGGACCACGGCAACATGTTCGGCGCCATCGACTTCTACAAGAAGGCGAAGGACGCCGGCATCAAGCCGATTCTGGGCATGGAGGCCTACGTCGCCGGGCCCAAGGGGCGTGAGGACCGCTCCGAGAAGGTCTCCCACCACCTCATCCTGGTGGCGAAGAACGCGGAGGGTTACGCCAACCTGCGCTACCTCTCCTCCACCGCGTACATGCACGGGTTCTACTACCACCCGCGCATCGACAAGAAGGTGCTCGCCGAGCACAGCAAGGGCCTGTTCGCGCTCACCGCGTGCCTGGGGGGGGAAGTCACCAGCGCGTGCTTCCGCGGCGACATGGACCACGCCCGCCGCGCCGCGCAGGAGTACAAGGACATCTTCGACCCGGGGCACTTCTTCCTGGAGGTGCAGTCCAACGGGATGCCGGAGCAGGACAAGGCGAACGAGAACCTCAAGCAGCTCTCGCGTGACCTGGACATCCCGCTGTGCGCCACCGCGGACGCGCACTACATCAAGCGCGAGGACGCGCGCGCCCACGAACTGCTCATGTGCATCGCCAGCGGCAAGACGCTGGCGGACGGCAAGCGCATGAAGCACTCCACGGACAAGCTCTACGTCACCAGCCCCACGGAGATGCTGGAGTTCTTCAAGGACATCCCCGAGGCGGTCCACAACACCCAGCGCATCGCCGAGCAGTGCAACCTGGAGCTCAAGCTGGGCAAGCCGATGCTGCCCACCTTCAAGGTGCCCGACAGCCACACGCCGGACAGCTACATGGCGGAGCTGGCGTATGAGGGGCTGCGCGAGCGCTTCAACGAACTGGCGGCCACCGTCACGTACCCCATCGACCGCGAGCAGTACCAGGCGCGGCTGGCGCTGGAGATTGGCGTCATCCAGAAGATGGGGTTCTGCGGCTACTTCCTCATCGTCCAGGACTTCATCAACTGGGCGAAGAAGATGAACATCCCGGTGGGCCCGGGCCGTGGCTCCGGCGCCGGCAGCCTGGTGGCCTACGCGCTGCGCATCACCGACGTGGACCCCATCCCGTACAACCTCCTGTTCGAGCGCTTCCTGAACCCGGAACGCGTGTCGATGCCCGACTTCGATATCGACTTCTGCCAGGACCGCCGGGACGAGGTCATCCAGTACGTCGGCCGGAAGTACGGCGAGATGAACGTGGGGCAGATCATCACCTTCGGTTCGCTCAAGGCCAAGAGCGTGCTGCGCGACGTGTGCCGCGTGTTCGCGCTGCCGTTCAGCGAAGGTGACCGCATCGCGAAGCTGGTTCCGGAGGTGCTCAACATCACCTTGAGGGAGGCCATCGAGATGGAGCCTCGCCTCAAGGAGATGATGGAGACGCCCTCCAACATCGGCGAGGTGGAGGGCAAGCCCGTCACCACCAGGGACGTGCTCGAAATCGCGCTCGCGCTGGAGGGCCTGCACCGCCAGCCCGGCATGCACGCCGCAGGCGTGGTGATTGCCGACAAGCCGCTGTGGGAGTTCGTGCCCGTCTACCAGCCGCCGGGTGAAAAGACGCTCATCACCCAGTTCGCCAAGGACGAGGTGGAAGCGGCCGGCCTGGTGAAGTTCGACTTCCTCGGTCTGAAGACGCTCACGGTGATTCAGCACGCGCTGGACCTGGTGAAGCGCAACCACGGCAAGGACATCCCGCGGCACGAGATTCCGCTCAACGACGAGAAGACCTGGGAGTTGATGGCCAAGGGCGACACGGCCGGCATCTTCCAGATGGAGTCCAGCGGCTTCACGGAAATGGTCGTGAAGCTCAAGCCGAACTGCTTCGAAGACGTCATCGCCGCCGGCGCGCTCTACCGCCCGGGTCCGCTGGACTCCGGCATGGTGGACGTCTTCATCAACCGCAAGCACGGCCGGGAGAAGGTGTCGTACCCGCACCCCGCGCTGGAGCCGGTGCTCAAGGACACCTACGGCGTCATCGTGTACCAGGAGCAGGTGATGCAGATTTCGCAGGTCCTGGGTGGCTACACCCTGGGCCGCGCGGACCTGCTTCGCCGCGCCATGGGCAAGAAGAAGGCCGAGGTCATGCAGGCCGAACGGGCCGGCTTCCTCGAGGGCTGCGCGAAAAACAACGTCGACCTCAAGGTCGCCGGTGAAATCTTCGACCTGATGGAGAAGTTCGCTGAGTACGGCTTCAACAAGAGCCACTCGGCGGCCTACGGCCTGGTCACCATCCACACGGCCTGGCTGAAGGCGCACTACCCCTGCGAGTTCATGGCGGCCCTTCTCTCCAGCGAGAAGGACAACACGGACAAGGTGGTGAAGCACATCGGCGAGGCGCGCGAGTCGGGCCTCGAGGTGCTGCCGCCGGATGTGAATCAGTCCGACATGGAGTTCGGCGCGGTGAGCGGGAAGATTCGCTTCGGCCTGGGCGCCATCAAGGGCGTGGGCGAGGGCGCCATCGAGTCCATCCTGGAGGCGCGCAAGGATGGCTCCTTCAAGAGCCTGTTCGACTTCTGCGAGCGCGTGGACAGCCGGAAGGTGAACCGGAAGGTGATGGAAGCGCTGGTGAAGGCGGGGGCCTTCGACTTCGAGAAGCGCTCGCGCCGGCAGATTTTCGACACCATCGAGAAGGCGATGAACCGCGGCTCGGCCAGCCAGAAGGACAAGGCGGCCGGCCAGAGCTCGCTGTTCGGCATGCTGGCGGGGCCGTCCTCGGACGGTGGTGGCGGCGGGCTGAAGGACGACTACGTCGAGGTGGAGGACTGGTCGGAGAAGGAGCGGCTGTCGCTGGAGAAGGAGGCCATTGGCTTCTACGTGTCCGGCCATCCGCTGCACCAGTACGACAAGGAGCTGAAGCGCTACGCGCGGCCGATTACGGCGGTGCAGCGCGCGCGCAAGGACGACAAGCTCACGGTGGCGGGCATCGTCACGGTGCTGCGCGAGCGGCCCACGAAGACGGGCAAGCGCATGGCGTGGGTGACGATTGAGGACTTGTCCGGCTCCATCGAGTTGGTGTGCTTCCCGGGCAAGGACGGCACGCGCAACGTGATGGGCCGGGACGGCAAGTGGGCGAAGCAGGGCCCCAAGCCGGGCTTCGAGAACTGGGAGCACCTGCTCAAGTCGGACGACCCCATCCTGGTGTCGGGCACGGTGCAGATCAGCCAGCGTGACGAGGACACGCCGACGCCGGAGCTCATCGTCGACGACATCCAGAGCCTCAAGGCGGTGCGTGAGAAGCGCACCAAGCGGCTGGAGCTGCGCGTGCCGGCGGACCTGCTCACGGAGGAGCGGGTGGCGAAGCTGCACGAGTTGGCGAAGAAGTACGCTGGCGCCACGCCCGTGGCGGTGAGCGTGCTCTTCAAGGGCGAGGGGGAAGCGCTCATCGGCAACACGTCCATCAAGGTGCAGGTGAATGACGACCTGCTGCTCGCGGTGGACCGCCTGTTCGGCATGCGGGTGGTGGAGTTCGGCTGACGTCTTGAATCGGAGGCCTGAATGGACGGGACCTACAAGTCGCTGCGCATCGAGAAGAATGAAGGCGTCGCCGAGCTGGTGCTCACCGGCCCTGGCAAGGGCAACGCCATGGGGCCTGACTTCTGGCGGGAGATGCCCGAGGCCATCCGCGCGCTGGACGCGGATGACTCCGTCCGCGTCGTGCTGGTTCGCGGAGAGGGCAAGCACTTCACCTTCGGCCTGGACCTGGTGGGGATGATGGAGTCCCTGGGGCCGCTGCTCACTGGCGAAAGCAACCTGGCCCTGGAGCGCTTGAAGCTGCTGTCGCTGATTGGCGACATGCAGCAGGCCACCGAGGGCATGGCCCGCTGTCGCAAGCCCGTCATCGCCGCCGTGCACGGCTGGTGCATCGGTGGAGGCATGGACCTCATCGCCGCGTGTGACTTCCGGTACTGCTCCGAGGACGCGAAGTTCTCCCTGCGCGAGGTGAAGGTGGGCATCGTCGCCGACCTGGGCGCGCTCCAGCGCCTGCCTCGCATCATCGGCGAGGGCCACACGCGCGAGCTGGCCTACACCGGAGGTGACGTGGACGCCGCGCGCGCCCTGCGCATGGGGCTGGTGAACGAGGTGTTCCCCACGCCGGAGGCCCTGCTGGCGGAGGCCCGAGCGACCGCGAGGCGCATCGCCGAGAACGCCCCGCTCGTCGTCCAGGGCGCCAAGCAGGTCTTGGAGTACTGCGCGGACAAATCCATCGTGGATGGCCTGCGTTATGTGGCGGTGTGGAACTCCGCGTTCCTTCAGTCCCATGACCTGGCCGAAGCCTTCTCCGCATTCGTGGAGCGCCGCCCCCCTCACTTCCAGGGGCGCTGAGCCCCCGGGCCGAGGGGCTTCCTCCGCTTGCGCTGGCGATGCGAGAATTCCAGGCGCAACTGGGATTTGGAGTCCGGCGTCATGACGGAACGCATCGCGCTGCTGGGGTACGGCCGCTTTGGCCGTGCCCTGTCGGGCCTCCTGCTGGAAGCGGGCATCCCGCATCGGGTGTTCGAGCCGCGCCAGGATGACGTGCCCGACGCACTGAGGGCACCGACGCTCGCGGAGGCTGTCGAGGGCGCGGGGCTGGTGGTGCTCGCCATGCCCGTGTCTGGAATGCGCTCGGTGCTGGAGGCGCTTCGCCCGCGTCTGTCGCCCGAGCAGACGGTGCTCGACGTCGGCAGCGTCAAGGTGCGCCCCGTGCAGGTGTTGGCCTCCGTGTTGGGGCGGGACATCCCCTGGGTGGGCACGCATCCGCTGTTCGGCCCGGCCAGTCTGGCGAGGGGCGACCTGCCGCGCCGCACGGTGGTGTGCCCGAACGAGCTGCACCCAGAGGCCGTGCGCAAGGCCCGGGGGCTGTTCGAACGCATCGGCTGTGAAGTGACGGAGTTGTCGCCGGATGCGCACGACGCGCTGATGGCGCGCACGCACGTGCTCACCTTCTTCCTGGCCCACGGACTGCTCAAGGCGGAGGCCGGAAAGGGGCTGCCCTTCGCGCCGCCCAGCTTCCAGCCCGTGGCCCGCCTGGAGGAGTACGCACGGCTGGAGGTGCCCCACCTCTTCGGCGTCGTGCAGTCAGAGAACCCCTATGCGCGGGACGCACGCGTGCGGCTGCTGGATGCCCTGACGCAGCTACACCTGGGGTGTGAATCAGGGCACTCGGGCGCGCCGGAGCCTGTCGCCGCGCCGCCCGGGCTGACGGAAGTCCGCGAGCGCGTGGATGCGCTGGACCGCGAGTTGGTTCAGCTCCTGGAACGTCGCGCCCAGCTCATCCAGCAAGCAGCACACCTGAAGGCCGAGCACGGACTCCCGCTGCCAGACGCGGAGCGCGAGGCGAGCCTGTTGGAGTCCCGGCGCCAGTGGGCCGAGCAGCAGGGGATGGACGCGGACGACACGGAAGACGTGTTCCGCGCCGTCCTGCGCTTCTCACGCCGCGCCGTGCCCACGGGCTCCCGCTGAACGCGGTGGGCTACAGCGTCAGCGCTGCACGTTGAAGGTGGGGTTGAGCACCTTCATCGTGCCCTTCGTCACACCGAACTGCTCATGCACCGCCGCGCGGCGCACGGCCTCCGCAGGGGAGATGCGACCGGCCAGCAGCTCCTGGTACGCGGAGAGCACGCGCGACGCCTCCTCGCGGGACTCGCGCACGAACTCCACCCGGAAGCGCCGCACGCCCCGCGCGAGCAGCGACGGCACGAGGGAGGCCGCGCTCTGCGCCTGCGCGTTGAACACCGTGTTCCGGCACCCCACGTCCACCACCACCGGGTGCTCCAGCCCCTTGTGGTCCCTCAGGGACACGCGGTGCTTCTCACACGGCCGTCCACAGCTCCGGTAGTCCCGCCCGTGGGACAGCGTGTGGGAATACACGCAGTGCTCGGTGTGGAACGTGGAGATGTGGTGATGCACCGTCACCGTGAAGCGCTCCGCCGGCAGGTGCTCCAGCATGGCCCCCAACTGCACCGCGTCCAGGTCATGCGCGAACGTCAGCGTGTCCAGCCCGAGCCCCAGCAGGTGCAGCGCCGTCACGGAGTTGGTGACGTTGAGCGAGAAGTCCGCGTGCAGGGCGGGGCGCGTCTCCCCGGGCGCGGGCGGACGCTCCAGGAAGTGCATCATCGCGCCCCAGTGCCGCACCAGCACCGCGTCCGGCTTCAGCTTCGCGATGCGCGCGTCGTAGCCTTCCTCGCCCGGCTTCTGCACGCGCACCGTGGCAATCGTCACGCGCAGCCCCGCCGCGCGCGCACGCTCCACCGCGCGCTGCAGGCCCACCAGCTCCATCCAATCCAGCTCGACCTCGGGCAACCCCGCGGCAATCACCGCTTCGAGCTGCTCATCCGTGCGGCACAGCGGCAGCAGGCGCACGTCCTCCGCCGCCCGGGGCGCCGGCCGCACGCGCTCACGCAGCGACGCGCGCAGGGACTCCAGCGTGGAGCCTTCGTTCACGGTCCGCACCGGACCGCGCGCCACGGCTTCCGACAGCTCCGCCACCAGCCGGCGACGCAGCGCCTTCATCTCCGACACCGGCAAATGGAGCCCCGCCGCCAGCCCGGACGTATCCAGCCCCGTCAGCGTGAAAGGCGTTCCGCCCAGCGCCGCCAGCTTGTCCCGCAGCAGCGCTTCGTCGATGCCCCCACCGCGCGCCTCGGCCAGCGCCACCTCGCTGGACACCGAATAGACGTGTCCACCGCGCGCCCGGCCCAGCACCGTCAGCGGCGAACCGGCGGCGCCTGTCACGGTCAGCTCCAGGGGCACGCGGCCTTCGGGCTCGCCGCGCCCCAGCAACTCCTCCGTGCGCTTCGCCAGGGCCGGGTCGCTCGTCATCCAGACGCGCTGGCCCGGCTTCACCCGGCCCATGTTCGGACCGGGATTGCCGAAGCCGAGCACCCATCCACGGCCCTTGCGCTCCACTCGGAACAGCGGACCGCCGGGCTCGTGCTTGTCCTCGGGGTGCCCGTCGTCGAACACCACGCCCATGCCGGGGCGGGGCGACACCTCGGCCGCCACCGGTGTCTCCGTCTCCAGCGGAGAGGACACCTTGCCCACGGGCGCGTCGGGGCGCGCCTTCTCGTCGTCCTGGCCCAGCCCGCCCGTCCAGGGACGGCCCTCCGTGTCGTCCACCACGCGCACGTCACGACCGTGCACGGACTCCACGCGGCCCAGGTACGCGCCCCGGTGCTTCGGGAAGCGTCCCTCCACCAGCGTCTGGTGGTCCGAGCCCGCGAAGAAGCCGTGCGAGAAGCCCCGGCTGTACGACAGCGTCATGTCCGCCAGGTCCTTGCGCAGCGCCCCTGTGTCCGGCGTCCCCGCGGACACGCCATCCACCCAGCGCCGGTAGCCCTGCACCGCCGTGGCGACGTACTGCGGCCCCTTCTGCCGGCCTTCAATCTTCAGCGAATGGACGCCAATCTCCACCAGCTGCGGCACCGCCATCACGCCCGCGAGGTCCTTGGGGCTGAGCAGGTACTGCACGTCGCCTAGCTCCCGCGTCTGGCCATCCACCACCAGGTCGTACGGAAGCCGGCACGACTGCGCGCACTGCCCGCGGTTGGCGGAGCGTCCACCCCACGCCTCGCTCGTGAGGCACTGACCGCTCCACGACATGCAGAGCGCGCCGTGGATGAAGACCTCCAGCTCCACGTCCGTCTCCGACGCCAGCCGGCGAATCTCCGCCACGGACAGCTCGCGCGGCACCACCACGCGCGTGGCGCCCAGGCCCTTGGCGAAGCGCGCGCCCTCCGCGCTCGAAATGGTCATCTGCGTGGAGGCATGGACCTCCATCTGCGGACACACCGCGCGGGCCACCAGCGCAATCGCGGGGTCCTGGACGATGAGCGCGTCCACGCCGGCTTCGGCGATGCGGCGCAGGATGTTCTCCACCACCGGGAGCTCGGGCTCGAAGACCAGCGTGTTCAGCGTCAGATAGGCGCGGGCGCCGGCGCGGTGCACGAGCGCCAGCGTCCCCGGCAGGGTGGCGAGCGAGAAGTTCTCCGCGCGGGCGCGTGCGTTGAACCCTTCGTCCAATCCGAAATAGATGGCGTCCGCGCCACTGGCGAGCGCGGCCTTCATCGAGTCGAGGTCCCCAGCGGGGGCGAGGATTTCGGGGCGGCGGCGGGTCATGGCGCGACCTCTAACACACGGCCCCGGGTTCCGCTGTCCGTCTGGCGAACGTCATGGACGCAGTGCGGCAGGTTTGTTCAAGTCCCTGCCCGGTTGCTTCCACAGGAGACGGGTCCAAATGGCTGATGGCGTGTTCCGGGACGGGCTGCTCGCGGGCAAGGTGGCGTTCATTTCTGGCGGCAGCAGTGGCATCAACCTCGGCATCGCCGAGGCCTTCGTGAAGGCGGGCGCCAAGGTGGCCATCAACGGCCGCAACGTGGAGAAGCTCGAGGCCGCGGTGAAGGGGCTCCAGGCGCACGGCACCGCCATGGGCGTGGCCGCCGACGTCCGGGATTATGCCGCGGTGGAGAAGGCCCTCCAGACGGTGCGCGAGGCCTACGGTGAGCTGGACGTCGTCGTGTGCGGCGCCGCCGGCAACTTCCCCGCGCCCGCGCTGGGCATGTCCTCCAACGGCTTCAAGGCCGTCATGGACATCGACGTGCTGGGCACCTTCAACATCAGCCGCGCCGCCTTCGAGCACCTGCGCAAGCCGGGCGCGTCCCTCATCAACATCTCCGCGCCCCAGGCCTATCTCCCCATGGCCATGCAGGCCCACGTCTGTGCCGCCAAGGCCGGCGTGGACATGCTCACCCGCGTGCTGGCCATTGAATGGGGTGGCTCCGGCGTGCGCGTCAACGCGATTACCCCCGGCCCCATCGACGACACGGAAGGCATGCGCCGGCTCGCCCCCAGCGACGAGGGTCGCGACAAGCTCGCCCTGGCCCTGCCGCTCCAGCGTTTCGGGAAGAAGCAGGACATTGCCCAGCTCGCGCTCTTCCTGGCGTCGGAGGGCTCGTCCTACATCACCGGCTCCATCATGGTCTGCGACGGTGGCCAGTCCCTGCTGGGCGGCGGCGCGCTCATGGCCGCGCTCGGCATGTGACGGGGACGCACTCAACGGGGCATGGGTCACGATAGCCCCGTGGGTTCCACCCGGGATGCAAAGCTCTGGTGGAGGTCTACGTGGTGAAGGGACTTGTCTGGTAGAAGGCACTGGGACCTCGCGAGTGCTCTCTTCCGTGCGGGGTCCGTTCGTTCCCGGAGCCGCTCATGTCCCGTTGTCCTCTCGCGCTCACCCGGTTGCTGGGGTTGGGCGTGCTGTGCCTCGGCGTAGTGCTGGTGGGGTGTGGTGACAGCGGCACGTCGCCGCTCCCGCCTTCAGCGAAGTCTCTGCCCGACGCGACGCTCTCCACGGTGCAGGTGGACCGGGTGGAGCAGGTGCTGGCGGACGGCGTGGACCGGGTCACCATCACCGTGACGGTCCGGCGGAAGGACGGCTCTCCCATGGAGGGCCGCGCGGTGCGGGTGGAGGTCTCCGGCGACGGGAACACCGTGACGCAGCCCGCGGACCGGACGAATGCCCAGGGCGTGGCCACCGCGTCCGTGGTGTCCACGCGAGGCGGCTCGAAGCGGGTGACGGCCTCGGTGGATGCCGAGGGAGGCGCGGTGGTGCTGGGCTCGCGTCCCGTCGTCGGCTTCACCGTGCTGCGGGCCTCGAGGCTGGTCTTCGCGGCGGCCTCGCTGTCGGCCCGAGCGGGTGCGCCCATTGGCGGGCTGGAGGTCGAGTTCCGGGACGCTGACGGCCGCCCGGTTCCGTCCGTCACGGGGGAGGTGACGCTCTCGCTGGCTGCTGGCCCGGGTGGGGCTTCCTTGGGCGGCACGCTCCAGGCTCAGGCCGTGGACGGCGTCGCCCGCTTCCAGGAAGTGGTGCTGACGCGCGCGGGCCTGGGCTATCAGCTCAAGGCCGAGGCCACCGGCGTCGAGGGCGCGGTCAGCCCTTCGTTCGACGTGACGCCGGCCGCCGCCGCCACCGTCGAGGTGACGGGGCTGCCGCAGACCGCCATCGCGGGCTCCACGCATGACGCGGAGGTGACGGTGCGTGACGCGTTCGGCAACGTCGCCAGTGGCTATCGCGGTACGCTGAGCGTGCAGTCCTCGGACGCCACGGCCACGCTGCCGGGCGGGCACACCTTCACGGAGGCGGACGCGGGCCGCTTCCGTTTCACGGGCATCACCCTGCGGCGGGCGGGCACCCAGCGTGTCGATGTGCAGGACGCCGCGCAGGCGGGACTTGCGGGGCGCCAGGACGTGCGCGTCTCGGCGGACCGGACCTCGGCCTTGGCTTTCGCGCGCGTGCCCTCGCATGCGTCCGTTCGCGCCGCGCTGACCGCCGTGGAGGTGGTGCTCCAGGATGCGCATGGCAACCAGACGCCCGTGGGCGCACCGTCGGTGACGCTGTCCCTGGTGCCGGCGGGGGGCGTGCCCCTGCGTGGTGTCACCGAGGTGGCGCCCCTGGAGGGGCTGGCGTCGTTCTCCAGCGTGCACGTGGACACGGAGGGCCGCTTCCAGCTTCATGCCACCGCGGACGGACTGACGCCCGCCACGAGCTTGGACATCGACATCATCGATGATGTGTTCCCCGCCGTCCCTGTCCTCGCGGCGACCGCGGCCACGCCCGACAGCGTCACGGTGTCCTGGATGGCCGTGGGGGATGACGGCGACCAGGGGCGGGCCGCGTCGCATGCCCTGCGTTACTCGCTGAACCCGATTGAGACGGATACGGACTTCAACCAGGCGACGCCGGTGGGCGGCCTGGGTGAGCCCGCGGAGGCTGGTACGCAGGAGTCCGCTGTCCTCACGGGTCTTCAGCCCGGCACGAACTACTACGTGGCGCTGCGCGTGGCGGACAACCAGGGGAACGCGGTCCGCTCCTCCAGCTTGATGGTGCAGACGCAGGTGCAGGGCGTCACGCGGCTCGTCTTCTCCCAGCAGCCCGTGGATGGTGACGCGGGCGATACGCAGCCGGAGATCCGCGTCTCGTTGCTGGATGACGATGGACAGGTCGTCACCACGGCCACTTCGCCGGTGACGCTGACTCTGGAGGATGAGCCCGGCTTCACGCCGTTGCAGGTAGCGGCGGTCGCGGGCGTGGCGACCTTCTCTGGCGTGGTGGTGGAGCAGGCGGGAACGCACCGCTTCATCGCGGCTGCCACGGGGTTGGGCTCGGAGCCCAGCGACACGTTCACCATCGCGCCGGGCGACGCCGTCCGTCTGGCGCTCGCGGGCCTCGTTTCACCCGTGGCCGCGGGCGCTGTGGGCAGCGTCGTGGTGACGGCCCATGACGCCTTCGACAACGTGGCCACGGGTTACACCGGCGCGGTGCGCTTCTCGTCCACTGACGCCAACGCGGAGCTGCCTGGCAACTACACGTTCACCGTGGCGGATGCGGGCCGGCGGACCTTCAGCGGCGTGAGGCTGCTGACGTCGGGGACCCAGCGCGTCACCGTGGAGGACACGGCGCGGTCGGAGCTGACCGACACGCTCGAGGTGGAGGTGAGCACCGGTGCGGCCGCCGAGTTGGTGCTGAGCGCGCTCCCCACGGAGGTGGCGGCCGGCGAGGCGCAGAGCCTCACCATCACCGCGCGCGACGGCTTCGGCAACATCGTCACGGGCTACACGGGCACGGTGCACTTCGAATCGAATGACCCGGAGGCGACGCTGCCCGCGAACTACACCTTCGTTCCCGGGCAGGCCGCGGGGCAGCGCGCGTTCTCGGTGACGCTGGTGACCTCCGGCGCGCGCTCGGTGACGGTGCGGGAGGTGGGCAACACGGAGTTGGCGGCGACGGTGAACACCCAGGTCCTGTCTGGCCCCGCTGTGCAGTTGACGGTGCAACTGGACTCAGCGGCGACCCGCGCGGGTGAGCCCGTGGTGGCCACCGTGTCGGTGCGGGATGTCCACGGCAACCTCGCCTCGGGCTACCGGGGCACCGTCCACTTCGAGATTCCTGGGGACGCCCAGGCCACCGTGCCTTCGGACTACACCTTCACCGAGTCGGACGCCGGTGAGCGCCTCTTCAATGTGGAGTTCGCGGCAGTGGGCACGGGGCAGCTCGTCGTCACGGACACCACGACGGCGACGTTGACCGGGAATGCCTCTGTGACGGTGCAGCCCGGGCTCCTCGCGGCGTTGTCCGTGGTGGGGCCGACGGAGTCCATTGTCGCGGGTGAGCCTCAGTCCTTCACCGTCTCCGCGCGTGACCGCTTCGGCAACGTGCTGACGGCGTACCAGGGGACGGTGGCGCCCGCGTCCACGGACCCGGAGGCTGCGCCCCTGTCGGCGCACGTGTTCACCGGGGCGGACCAGGGAGCGCACAGCTTCACCATCACCTTCGAGACGGCGGGCGCGCAGTCGGTGACGTTCACGGACGGCGATGCCGGGGTGTCCGGTACGTCCGACTTCACCGTGGAAGCGGGGGCGCCCGTGCAGCTCGCGTTCGTCGCGCCTCCGGAGCCGGGCACCGTCCTGGAGCCGCTGTCCGAGACGCGGGTGGCCTTGCAGGATGCGTTCGGCAACGTCTCCAACGTCACGGCGCCGTCCGTGACGCTCCAATTGGTGGGGGCGGTCGGTGTGACGCTGGGCGGCACCTTGACGGTGGCGCCGGAGGCGGGCGTGGCCGTCTTTAGCGACCTCACGGTGGACCAGGCGGGCAGCTTCGTCCTCTCCGCGACCACGGAGAGCCCATCGCTGCCGTCCGTCGACACGATGGTCACCATCACCGACGACGTCGCGCCCGCCGAACCCGTTTTGAGCGCCAGCCTGGTGGACAACACGACGGTTCGCCTGACGTGGCTTGCCACGGGAGACAACGGCGTCGTGGGCAACGCCGCACGCTACGAGCTGCGCTACAGCGCGGGGCCGATTGACGCTCAGAGCTTCGCGCTGGCCAGCGAGGTGCCCACGGCGGCGCCACGGGCGCCGGGACAGGCGGAGGAAGTGACTCACGCGCTGCCGCCATCCCAGGCGGCCACCTGGTACTTCGCGCTCCGCGTCTTCGATGGCGCGAACAACGGCAGCACCGTGGCGTTCGTCTCCATCGCGGTGCCGGGCCCCTGCGGCGATATCGTCTGCGCGCCGCGCGCGCCGGAGTGTGACGAGGACGGTGTGCAGCGCGTGACCTACGAGGAAGCGTGCGTGGTGACGGCGGGGCTGGCGGAGTGCCAGTACACGGCCACCCCGGAGGTCTGCCCGGGGCAGGACGGAGTCTGTGTCGCGGGGGCGTGTGACACGGCGCCCGCGCCCGTGGCGGGTGAGTTGGTCATCAGCGAGGTGATGCACCGCCCGGACGCGAACACCACCGAATACATCGAGCTGACCAGCACCGTTGACGGACCGCGGGATATCGCGAACCTGCGCATCCGCTTCGACAATGGCGCGGGCAGCGAGACGGACTTCAGTGTGCTGACGCCGGGCGACCGGCCCCTCATCGTCCCGGGGCGGGGCACCTTCGTCCTCGCGAACAACGCGGATGCCGCCACCAACGGCGGCGTGGTGGCGCAGTACGGCTACGGGAGCACGCTCTTCGAGCTTGGCCACTCGGGGCACCTCTTCGTCGAGATGGGCGCCACCGTGGTGGATGACGTGGCGTACTCGGCCTCCTTCCCTCAGACGACGGGGCGCTCGATGAACCTGTCGTCCGTGGTGGTGGGCACGCGGGCCAGTCAGCACGCCTGGTACTGGTGTGACTCGGAGGCGGTGCTTCCTGGCGGAGGACGGGGCACGCCGGGCGGCGCCAACGCGTCCTGCGGTGTGGAGATCACCGGCCCGGTGGATTACTGCGCCATCCAGTCCCCGAAGTCCTTCGCCACTCCCATCCGGGCGGGCCGCGCGGAGTCCGTCTACAGCCAGTTCTCTGAGCCCCAGGTCAGCACTCGGAACCAGAACGGCAACGACGGCTTCCCGCACCTCGTGGCGGAGCTGGGCTACGGAACCGATGCTTCGTCACCCGCCTCGTGGACGTGGGTGACGGCGGAGCCGAACGCGGGCTTCGCCACGCCGGGCAACAACGATGAGCTGGTGGCTCCGTTGAACATCGCGGCGCCGGGCAACTACATCTACGGCTTCCGCTACCGTTTCTCCCAGGGGCCCGCGGCGGCCCAGGCGTGGGTGTACTGCGACCAGGACGGCGTCGTCGCTCAGGGCAGTACGGGCAACTACGGCACGGTGACGGCGGTTCCGCCGCCGGCCGTGGCCAATCACGTCGTCATCAGCGAGGTGTGCGGCGGCAACGGAAGCGGTTCCGCGGCGACCGATGAGTTCATCGAACTTTACAACCCGACGAACGTCGACGTGAACATCGGCGGCTGGCTGGTGCAGTACAAGTCTGCGACAGGGTCTTCGTACTCCGGCACCGTCACCATCCCCGCCG
Source organism: Myxococcus xanthus (assembly GCF_013116825.1). Lineage (GTDB taxonomy): Bacteria > Myxococcota > Myxococcia > Myxococcales > Myxococcaceae > Myxococcus > Myxococcus xanthus_B. Next base: position 14,715 of record NZ_JABFNS010000061.1, on the reverse strand, counting down.
GGACCGTCATCCGCGCCCACGGGTACTTCCTGCTGGGGGGCGCCAATTACAGCGGCTCAGTGGTGCTGGATCTGGGCTATTCGTTCGACGTCTCGTCGTCCACGACGGCGGGTGGCCATGTTCGTATCGGTCCCGGCCTGACGGCTGCCGCCAACGACGTGGCGGTGGACAAGGTGGCGTGGGGCACGGGGAACTCGCCCGAAGGCACCGCCGCGCCCTCTCACCCCGCGGTGGGCGGCAGCCTGGAGCGCAAGGCCCTGAGCACGTCGACCTCCGCCACCATGGCGGCGGGCGGCGCAGACGCGTCCTTCGGCAACGGCCGGGACTCGGACAACAACAGCGCGGACTTCGTCACCCGGGCCGTCCGTCAGCCACAGAGCTCCCTGAGCCCGACGGAGCAGCCGTAGCCGGGCTGGAAGCACCGCGTTTCTCATGGAGGCCGCCGGGCGTGCATGCGCCGGGCGGCCTCTCGCATTGGCGCCGCCAATCCCTGCTGCTCCCCGGCGTCCGGCGCATTACCTTTGCGGCCGTATATTCGCCGTCATCACGTCCAGGAGCAGATTGTGTCAGAGAGCCAAGTCCCCGACGCCGCCCGCCTCGTCACCTGCCCACCGGCCGAATTCACGCGCGCCGGTGAGGAGGCCATGGCCGCCGCCCGAGCGGGAATCGCCCAACTCAAGGCCCTCCGCCCCCCCTACGTCACGCGCGAGGTGCTGGAGCTCTACGACGAGGCCACGGCCGCGCTCGACGATGCGGGAGCCCGCGCCAGCGTCGCCCGCCATGCGCACCCGGACGCCGCCATGCGCGAGGCCGCCGAGGCCGCCGAGCAGGCCCTGGAGACGCTCAGCAACGACATCCGCATGGACCGGGGCGTCTATGACGTGCTGGCCGCGCTGGACTTGTCCGGCGAGGACGCCGCCACGCGGAAGTGGATGGAGAAGGTGCGGCGGGAGTTCCGCCGCGCGGGCGTGGACCGGGATGACGCCACCCGCGCCCGGGTGAAGGCGCTCCAGGAGGAGTTGGTCCGCATTGGCCAGGAGTTCAGCCGCAACATCCGCCAGGACACGCGCACGGAAGCGCTGGCGCCGTCGGCGCTGGAGGGCCTGCCCGACGACTACGTGCGCGCCCACCCGCCCGGGCCGGACGGCAAGGTGCGCATCACCACGGACTACCCGGACATCGTCCCCTTCATGACGTACTCGCGGGATGCCCAGGCCCGCGAGCAGATGTGGCGCGTCTTCCGCCAGCGCGGCCACCCCGCCAACGCGGACGTCCTGCAGCGCATGGTGTCCCGCCGGAACGAGCTGGCCACGCTGCTGGGCTACCGGAACTGGGCGGCCTACGCGACCGAGGACAAGATGATTCGGGACGAGGGGGCGGCCTCGGATTTCATCGAGAAGATCGCCGCCGCGTCCGGTGCGCGCATGGAGCGCGACTACGCCACGCTGCTGGAGCGCAAGCGCCGTGACGTCCCTGGCGCCGAGCGCGTCAACCCGTGGGACCAGGCGTACCTGGAGGACCGCGTGAAGGCGGAGCAGTACGCCTTCGACTCGCAGGTGGTGCGGCCCTACTACGAGTACACGCGCGTGAAGCAGGGTGTGCTCGACCTGACGGCGCGCCTGTTCGGCGTCACCTACCGCCGCGTCGCGGACGCGCCGGTGTGGCACCCGGACGTAGAGGCCTACGACGTGTTCGAGGGCGCCACGCTGCGCGGGCGCTTCTACCTGGACATGCACCCGCGCGACGACAAGTACAAGCACGCGGCCCAGTTCACGCTGACCAGCGGGAAGTCGGGCCGGCGGCTGCCGGAAGGGGTGCTGGTCTGCAACTTCCCCCGTCCCGGCGCGGAGCCCGCGCTGCTCCAGCACAGCGACGTGGAGACCTTCTTCCACGAGTTCGGCCACCTGCTGCACCACATCTTCGGAGGCCACACGCGCTGGGCGGGCGTGTCCGGCGTACGCACGGAGTGGGACTTCGTGGAGGCGCCGTCGCAGATGCTGGAGGAATGGGCGCGTGACACCGCCAGCCTCCAGACGTTCGCGAAGCACTACCAGACGAATGAGCCCATCCCCGCGGATGTGGTGGAGCGCATGCGCCGCGCGGAGGAGTTCGGCAAGGGGCTCTGGGTGCGCCAGCAGATGTTCTACGCGGCGCTCAGCCTGGAGCTGTACCGGCGCAAGCCGGAGGGCGTTGACGCGGTGTCGCTCGTGCGCGAACTCCAGGGGAAGTTCACACCCTTCCCGTACGTGGAGGGCACCTACTTCCACCTCTCCTTCGGCCACCTCGACGGGTACTCGTCCAACTACTACACGTACATGTGGTCGCTCGTCATCGCGAAGGACCTGTTCACGGTGTTCCAGCAGAAGGGGATGCTGTCCCCGGAGCCCGCCCAGGCCTACCGGCGCGCGGTGCTGGAGCCGGGCGGTTCGGACGACGCGGCCCGACTGGTGAATGCCTTCCTGGGGCGCGACTACGACTTCCGCGCCTATGAGGAGTGGCTCAATCAGGCGGCGTGACGTCCCATCCGCGTTTCAGTTGCGCCCCCACTGCCGGGGGCGCGTGAAGCGGAAGAGGCCACTGGCCTCTTCCTGGGCGATGACGTCCGCCTCAGCGCCGAAGTAGCGGGCGCGCACCTCCTGGAGCCGGGCCTCCAGCGCATCGCCGGAGAGCGCCCGTGCCAGGGTCGCACGCTCCGCCATGTACCGGAGGCCCGCTTCCCAGCGGGCATCCCGTGTCTGGTCCAGAGAGTCCCATCGCCGCAGCGCTTCGTCATTCAGCCCCATCTCCTGGCGCACGGCCCACAGGCTGCGCGCGCGTTCGGCCGGTGTCATGTCCGTCAGTTCACGTTGGACGGAGGGCAGCGCCAGGAAGCGGTTCATCGTCTCCTGTGGATGCCGGGCGAGCTGCGCGGGTGCCCCGTCTCCGTAGACCTCTCCCAGCCGCGCCTTGTAGGCAGACAGCTTCTCCGAGAGGGGCAGGTCCTGCCTCGCATCAATCACCTGGAGCGCGTCCACCAGTGCCTGGTGCTTCAGCTCCGAATCCCAGAGGCGTTGCGCCGTCTCCTTCCCGAAGAGGCGGTTGCGCGCATCCCAGACGGCGGCACGGCGCTGCTTCTTGTCCAACCCTCGCAGGTAGGCGTCGTTGTCCTTCACCCACTTCTCGTAGTCCAGACGGTCGCGCAGCAGGGTGGTCAGCGCGTCGTACTGGCCGGGAAAGGCGCTGCGGAGGAATGTCTGGAGTTCTTCTCGCCACCGCTCGGGTGAGCGCGTCTGGAAATACCGCATGAGCTGCTCCAGCATCCGCAGCTGGACGGACGGTTCGTGCAGGCGCGAGCCGAAGCGCTCGAGCAGGGAGAGGCGCAGCACCTCCAACTCCGAGGCCAGGGACTCTGCCGCCGGTGCTGCTGCGTTGATGGCGCCTGGTGTGGGCGGCGCACGGCTCGCCGAGGCGCCCACGGGCGTAGGAAGGGCGCGGCCGCGAGGACTCGTGGTGCCAGGGGAGGGAGGTGCGCCAGACGTGTGTCCAGCGGGGAGGAGTCGCCAGCCCACGAGCAGGCCCAGGATGACGGCACTCGTTCCCAGCACGCGTTTGGCTTGCAGGCTCATGCCGCCAGGTCGTCGGACGTGACAGCTCCAATGCCAATCGTCCCCCAGTCCTGCGAGCGGAGTCGGAGGCCTCGGACGTCCGCTGAAGCGCAGCGGACCACCGTGGATGTGTTCCCTACAATGCAGTGCGCGTGCTGGAGCCGCTGAGCCCGGCCTTGCCTGACCTCAAGGCCTCCCGCGTCGTACCAGGGGCAGCCCGGCCTGGGCATACGTCCGCTTCTCGCGCAGGCGGCCTGCTTCCCAGTGCAGGACGTCCAGCCCGTACCAGCCGAAGTGCTGGCCGTACATCAGCCGGTACATGAGCTGGCGCGAGGCCCCGGCACAGCTTCCCGTCGTATGTCTCGTACAGCGCGTCCGGCGTGAAGTACGCCATCACCGCATCGAGGTCGTCGCGGTTGAAGGCGTCGGTGAAGGCCCGCACCACGTCCTCCAGCGCCCTCCGGTCGGCGTCGTCACCGGCCGGGAGGGGAGGGGAGGCGGGCCCTGTGCTCACGGGTCCACCGGCGTCTGCTGGATGCGCCAGATCTCCTCGGCGTACTGCTTGATGGTGCGGTCGGAGGAGAAGATGCCGCCACGCGCCACGTTGATGATGCACTTGCGCGCCCAGCCGTCCGCGTCCTTGTAGGCGTGCGCGACGTCCTCTTGCTTCGCCATGTACGACGGGAAGTCCGCCAGCATGAGGTAGCGGTCCTCCTCCAGGAGGCTGTCCACCAGCGGCTTGAAGAGGTGCTTGTCCTCCGGGGAGAAGAAGCCGGTGGAAATCAGGTCCAGCGCCTCGCGCAGCTCCTGGTGCTGGTTGTACTCGTCGCGCGGGCGGTAGCCCTCGCGCTTGCGGGCAATCACCTCGTCCGCGGTGAGGCCGAAGAGGAAGAAGTTCTCATCGCCCACCGCGTCGCGAATCTCCACGTTGGCGCCGTCCAGCGTGCCCAGCGTCAGCGCGCCGTTGAGCATCAGCTTCATGTTGCCGGTGCCGGACGCCTCCATGCCCGCGGTGGAGATCTGCTCGGACACGTCCGCGGCGGGGATGATGCGCTCGGCCAGGCTCACCCGGTAGTTGGGGGCGAACACGACCTGCAGGCCCGTGGTGCCCGCGTCGCTGTTCACCACCTCGGCGATGCCGTTGATGAGCCGGATGGTCAGCTTCGCCAGGTGGTAGCCCGGCGCCGCCTTGGCGCCGAAGATGAACGCCCGCGGGTGGATGATGGTGGACGGGTCCCTGCGCGCCTTCATCCACAGCGCCACGATGTGTAGCGCGTTGAGGAGCTGGCGCTTGTACTCGTGCAGGCGCTTGATCTGCACGTCGAAGATGGCGTCCGGATTGAGCTGCACCCAGCGCAAGTCACGGATGTGCCGGGCCAGGTCTTCCTTGTTGGCGCGCTTCACCTCGCGGAAGGCCTTGCGGAACTCCGGGTCCTCCGCGTGCGCCTCCAGCTTCGTCAGCTCGTCCAGGTCCGTGACCCAGCCCTCGCCGATGCGGGACGTAATCAGCTTGGACAGGCGGGGGTTGCACCATGCCAGCCAGCGGCGCGGCGTCACGCCGTTCGTCTTGTTGTTGAACCGCTCCGGGTTCATGGACGCGAAGTCCGTCAGCACGTCCCGGCGCAGCAGGTCGGTGTGCAGCGCGGCCACGCCGTTGACGCTGTGGCTGCCGACGACGGCGAGGTGGGCCATGCGAATCTTCTTCTCGGCCCCTTCCTCCACCAGGCTCATCCGCTGCATCTTCTCCTGGTCGTACGGGTAGCGAATCTGCACCTGCCGCAGGAAGCGCGAGTTGATTTCGTAGATGATCTCCAGGTGGCGGGGCAGCAGCCGCTCGAAGAGCGTCACCGGCCACTTCTCCATCGCCTCGGCCAGCAGCGTGTGGTTGGTGTAGCCGAACGTCTCCTGGGTAATCGTCCAGGCCTCGTCCCAGAGCAGGCGCTTCTCGTCCACCAGCACGCGCATCAGCTCCGCCACGCCAATGGCCGGGTGCGTGTCGTTGAGCTGGATGGCTGCCTTGCGGGAGAAGTCCTTGAAGTCCGTGTGGTTCTTCAGATAGCGCCGGACGATGTCCGCGATGGAGCACGCGACGAAGAAGTACTGCTGCTTGAGCCGCAGCTCCTTGCCGGCCTGGAACGCGTCGTTGGGGTAGAGGACCTTGGAGATGACCTCCGAGTCGTTCTTCTCCACCACCGAGCGCTCGTAGTCGCCCGCGTTGAACAGCAGCAGGTCGAACTCCTCGGAGGCGCGCGCCTGCCACAGCCGCAGCGTGTTGACGGTGTTGTTGTGGTACCCGGCGATGGGCGTGTCATACGGCACGCCCACCACCGTCTTGCCGCCCACCCAGCGCGCCACGGGACGGCCATCCGGGCCCTGGTGGTGCTCCACGCGCCCGAAGAAGCGCACCGGCACCGCCTTCTCCGGCCGGACGATTTCCCACGGGTTGCCGAACTTGAGCCACTCGTCGGCGCGCTCCACCTGGTACCCGTCGACGATGTCCTGCGTGAAGATGCCGAACTCGTAGCGGATGCCGTACCCCATGCCGGGGTAGGCCAGTGTGGCCAGCGACTCCATGAAACACGCGGCCAGGCGCCCCAGGCCGCCGTTGCCCAGGCCCGCGTCCGGCTCCATCTCCAGCAGGTTGGTGAGGTCCACCCCCACCTCCTGCATGGACTCGGCGGCCGCTTCGTACATCCCCAGGTTCAGCAGGTTGTTGCCCAGGGCCCGACCCAGCAGGTACTCGGCGGACAGGTAATAGGCGCGCTTGACGTCCTTTTCGTAGTACGTGCGCGATGTCTTCACCCACCGGTCCGCCAGCCTGTCACGCACCGCGAGCGACAGCGCCATGAAGCGGTCGTGGGGGGTGGACGACTCGTAGTTCTTTCCTCGCGAATAGCGGACGTGGTCGAGGAAGGAACGGCGCAAGCTGGCCGCGTCGTGCCCGAGCCCGCCGTCGTCGGTCGTGACCGGCTGGGCGGGGCGGGGCTGCTGGGAGGCGGAGGCAGGAGGGGCCATGGCGCTGGGTATCTCTGGACGGAGTTGCTGCGGGTTCATGGTTTCGCGGGCGCCGGGGTTTCCCGGGTTCGCGAAGGTGTGTCAGGCTAGCGCAGCCGTGTCTCGCACCGCACCGGTAAAGCGCGTCCCGGCCCTATGGGACAGCTCACCTGGAAGGGCGGCGGACTGCCTGCCGGTGGATGGCGCGCCAACCCGGAGACGGATTGATGTAGAGAGCAATCCGCCATGGGCTTTCCGCAGAACGACCTCGAACAACGGTTGGCCGTCATCCGCCCCGACGACACGGTGCGCGGGCTCGTCTTCAACGCGGTGTTCAACCTGGCGGAGAAGAAGCTGGGCGTGGAGGCGGCCACGCGCCTGCGTGAGCCCTTCTTCAAGCGTTCCCCGGTGGACTTCTTCTCCTACCCGGCCGTGGATGCCCTGCGCCTCTTGTACGCGACGTCGGAAGCGCTCACGCCCGTCTACGGCTCCATGGAGGACGCGGTGCGGGCCTGCGGGGCCGCGGCCGTCACGCACTTCTTCCAGTCCACGGTGGGGCAGACGCTCAACCGCCTCATCGGCAAGGGCGACCCCAAGCGGCTCCTCTCCCACGCGCCCACCGCGTACTCGACGCTGGTGAGCTACGGCCGGCGCGAATTCGCCGTGCTGGGAGACAAGCAGGTGCGCCTGGCCTTCCATGGGGACATGCAGCCGGTGCAGTACCACGAGGGCGTCTTGAAGGAGGCGCTGAGCGTCGTCGGCTGCAAGAGCCAGGTGGTGGGCACGCCTCGCGGCGTGACGGGCGCTGACTACGTCATCACCTGGGTGTAGACCTGTGGCGCGCGTCCCTCGGAGGGGACGCGCTCGGCGTCACCGCGTCACGGCATGGCCGCGGCCTGCCCGGCGACGGCGGCCATGGACACGGCCTCCATCTGCCCCGTCAGCTCCTGCGCCTTGGCGAGGAAGTCCGGCAGCAGCGCCTTGGGCAGCGGGTCCGCGCGGGGGAACTGCTGGTTGAGCGGGTTGGTGTACTGGCCGTTGCGCTTGAGCCCGAAGTGCAGGTGCGGCCCGGTGGAGCGGCCGGTGTTGCCGGAGTAGGCGATGACCTGCTTCTGCCGCACGCGGGCGCCCGCGCGGACGCCTTCGCCGAAGCGCGACAGGTGCATGTACTGCGTCTCGAAGCCGTTGGCGTGGCGGATGACCACCATGTTGCCGGCGGCGCCCGCGTAGCCCGCCTGCGTCACCGTGCCGTCCGCCACCGCCCACACCGGGGTGCCGATGGGGGTGCCGTAGTCCACGCCATTGTGGGCCTTGAGGTACTTGAGCACCGGGTGGAAGCGCGAGCCGAAGCGGCTGGTGACGTTGGCGTACTTCAGGGGCGTCTTGAGGAAGGTCTTCTTCGCGCTGGCGCCCTCCTCGTTGAAGTAGTTGGGCTGCCCGTCCGGGAGCACGTAGCGGTACACCTTCTTGTTGCCCACGAGCCCGCCCGCGTACGTCGCCGCCAGCACGTCGCCGTAGCGCAGCAGGCGGCCCTTGGAGACGAACTTCTCCACCAGCGCGCGCGCCGTGTCGCCCTTGCGCACGTCACGGTAGAAGTCGATGTCCCAGGCGAACACGTCCGCCAGCACCATGCCGATGGCCGGGTCCTCGCCGGCGGCCACCGCCGCCTCGTACAACGACGACTGGATTTCCAGCGCCACCACGGCGACCTGCTTCTCCACCTCGATGGCGCGCTTGCTGCCCACGTACTTCTCGCCGTCGCGGCGGACCTGCCACTCGTCCACCATGCTCTGGCGGTAGTCGAAGAAGTCCAGCTCCCCGTCGCGGATGACGAGCCGCAGCTGGTCGCCCACGCGCGACTTGCGGAAGTCGAATACGCCCTCCAGCGCGGAGATGACGGCGGCCACCTGCGCGTCCGGGAGCTGCGCGTCGTGCAGCGCCTTCGCGAGCGTCTGGTTCGGCTCGATACGGCGGTTCTTGATGACGTGACGGACCGCGGCTTCGGACGTCGAAGCCAGCAGCGCGGCGGCCAGGCAGAGCAGGGGAGCGATTCTCATGGGGCGGCGGCCGAGTGTAGTGGACGCCCTGGCGCTCGCCCAGCGGAGGGCCGGGAAATTTCCGGGCTCGGCTGCCTGGCTGCTTGAAACCCCCTGAGGAGCGCCTGGCCCGGCCTCCGGCGCATCGCCGAGGCCCGTGTCCGCGGGGCCCCGCTACCTCGAACAGGCGATGCCGCCGGTGAACCTCTGACGCACCGCCCGAGGCCGGGTACGGCTGCTCAGAGCTCCACCTTCCGCTCGGAGTGGCTCTGCCCGTCGAAGCGCAGAAGGGCGCCCTTGTTGTCGTACCGGGTGAGGATGTTGACGGGCCGGCGCCACAGGGACTGGAGGTTGCGCAGCGTCTCGCGGGCGTAGTCGCCCTTGAGGTCCTGTCCGTCGTGGCGGTGCGCCAGCAGCAGCTCGCTGCGGTTCTCGAAGTTGCCGTCCACCACCTCGATGATGGGCTGGCCGAAGTTGGTGAGTCCCTGGAGGAGCTTGTTCTTCACCTTCTTGAACTCGCGGTCGAGGATCTCCCACGAGTTGCGCTTGTCGTTGAAGCCGTACACGAAGAGCTTCTGCTCCATCGCGAACTCGGGCGTCAGGAACGTGTCGATGAAGGTGATGTCGTTGTAGTGCTTGCGGACCTCGAAGATCTTCTCGCGGCCGGCGCCCAGCTTCTTGTCCCAGGAGCGGCGCGCGCGCAAATCATCGCACTCGTCCCACTCCTTGCCGAAGCGGCCCTTGTTCCACCGCTCCTCGATGTCGCGCCACAGCTCGATGCCGAGCTTGTACGGGTTGATGGCGCCAGGGCGGGTCCCCATGGTGCCGGAGTGGTGGTCCGCGTAGTCGATGATTTCGTCGTCCTTGAGGGCCCGGCGCGTCATGATGGTGGAGTGCCAGTAGCTGGCCCACCCCTCGTTCATGATCTTCGTCTGGCCCTGGGGCGCGAAGTAGTAGGCCTCGTCGCGCAGAATCGCGAGGATGTCCGCCTCCCACGGCTCCAGCGGCGCCTCTTCCAGCAGGAAGAGCAGCACGTCGCGCTGGGGGCGCTCGGGGAACTTCTTGGCGCGCTGCTTCTCGTCCTCCACCTTCTTGCGCTGGGAGTCGAGGAACTCGGACGGGTTGATGTAGCCGCGCATGTACTCGCGGCCCACCTTGAAGCCCTCCACGCGCTCGTTGGCCTTGAGCTCGTCCTCGGCCTTCTTCGGGTCCGGGTTGCGCCGGATGTGCGGCGCGTGCTGGTCGATGAGGTTCTCCAGGCTCAGCGTCCGGTCGATGAAGTCCTCGACCTTCTCCACGCCAATCTTGTCCACCCAGCGCCTCACTCGCGTGGCGTGGTTGGCCATCTCATCAATCATCCGGCGGTTGGTGTGCCGGAAGGAGAAGTTGTTCTTGAAGAAGTCGCAATGGCCGTAGACGTGGGCCATGACGAGCTTCTGGTCCACCTCCGGGTTGCTCTCCATCAAGTAGGCGTAGCAAGGGTCGTTGTTGATGACGAGCTCGTAGATTTTGCTCAGCCCGTACTCGTAGCCCTTGGCGAGCTGCTCGTACTCCATGCCCCAGCGCCAGTGGGGATAGCGGGTGGGAAAGCCGCCGTAGGCGGCCACCATGTTCATCTCGTCGTAGGACACCATCTCGAAGTGGGTGTCGAAGAAGTCCAGGCCGAACTCCTTGGCGTAACCATGGATTTCGTCCCGGAGCGAGGCGAGGCGAGGGGGGAGGCTCTTGGGCATCGGGCAGTCGCTCCGGTGGGAAAGGACCGCTGAAGTCAGCGGCCCTTGCCGAGGAAGTCCTTGATGGACGCGTAGATGGCGTCCTTGTCCGCGATTTCGCTCAGTGCGACGTTGGGCGTGTCCCCCACCGCCTCGCGCAAATCCTTGATGAACTGGCCACTGCCGTAGGGGGACTCCACCTGGCCGTAGGCGAACTGGTTGACGTTGGGGAGCACGTCGTTGCGCAGCATTTCAATGCACTGCCGCGTGTCGTCCGCGCTCCAGTTGTCCCCGTCGCTGAAGTGGAACGGGTAGATGTTCCACGCGCTCTTCGGGTAGTCCGCCAGGATGATGTCCCGGCAGAGCTTGTAGGCGCTGGAGATCATCGTCCCGCCGGACTCGCGGGTGTGGAAGAACGTGTCGCGGTCCACCTCGCGCGCCACCGCGTCGTGGATGATGTAGCGCGCCTCCAGCCCCTTGTATTGGTGGCGAAGCCACGTATCGAGCCAGAAGCTCTCGATGCGGACAATTTCCTTCTGCTCGTCGCCCATGGAGCCGGACACGTCCATCATGTAGATGATGACCGCGTTCGTTTCGGGCAGGTCCTGGAGCTTGTAGCTGCGGTAGCGGCGGTCCTCGCGCGTGGGGATGATGACGGGCCGCGCCGGGTCATACGTGCCAGCGGCGATCTGCCGCCGCAGGGCCTGCTTGAAGGTCCGCTTGAAGTGCCGCAGTGACTCCGGGCCGGTGGTGTTGACGCCGGTGTAGCGGATCTTCTGGGTGATGATGCGCTCGTTCTGCCGCCGCTCGATGTTGGGCAGCTGCAGCTCCTCACCCAGAATCTGGGCGAGCTCGTCGAGCGTGACGTCCACCTCCATGGCGTGGTCGCCTTCGCCCTGGCCGGCCTGCTTGCCTTCCCCGGGCTCCACCGCCCCGGGCCCGAGCTGCTGGCCGACCTCGCCGTCACCCTGCCCGACGCCACCCTGTTCCTTGTGGCCGTACTTGAAGCGGGGGATGTCGATGAAGGGGATGGGGATGGAGATGGCGTCCTTCCCCTTCTTCCCAATCATCTCGCCCTTCTGCACGTACTTGCGCAGGTTGGCTTTGATCTTCCCCCGGACGATCTGTTTGAAGCGGGAGTGGTCCTGGTGGATCTTCAAGGTCACGACGGCTCGCCCCTCTCTGGTGTTACTCCTTCGCGTCGCCGCGGGCGAAGATGCTGGCCACGAAGTTCAGCACGTCCGTGGAGCAGATCTCGCAGTAGCCGTAGTTCTTCATCATCCGGTCCTTCACCAGGTCGATCTTCTCCTGCGTCTCCTTGTCGACGACGGAGGACACCAGGTTCTTGAGCTTGATGCTGTCCTTCTGGTCCTCGAACAGCTTCAGCTCCAGCGACTTGTGGAGCCGCTCGTTGGTCCGGTAGTTGAAGGTCTTCCCCTCCACCGCGAGCGCGCCGATGTAGTTCATGATTTCGCGGCGGAAGTCGTCCTTGCGGGTATCGGGGATGTCGATCTTCTCCTCGATGGACCGCATCAGCCGCTCATCGGGCTCCTCGTAGAGGCCGGTGTACTTGTTCTTGACCTTCTCCTTCTGGGTGTAGGCCTTGATGTTGTCGATGTAGTTGCCGCACAGCTTGGCGATGGCGTCCTCGTCCGCGGAGATGGCGCGCTGGACCTCGTTCTTGACGATGTCCTCGTACTCCTGCTTCACGGACGTGAGCAGCTCCTTCATCCCCTTGCGCGTGTCCTCGCTGTTGATGAGGGAGTGCGTCTTGAGGCCGGCCTCCAGCTCGTTGAGGACCATGAAGGGGTTGATGCAGCCCTCGCCCTTGTCGCTCACCAGGGCGTTGGAGATCTTGTCCTGGATGTAGCGCGGAGAGATGCCCTCCAGGCCCTCGCGGTTGCTCTCCTTGCGCAGCTCCTTGATGTTGTCCTCGGTGAAGTTCGGGAGCGTCTTGCCGTTGTAGAGCTTGAGCTTCTGGAGCAGCGACAGGTTGTGCTTCTTGGGCTCTTCCAGGCGCGTGAGCACGGCCCACATGGCGGCCATCTCCAGCGTGTGCGGAGCGATGTGCTTGCCCTTGATGGCGCGGGAGTTGAAGTCCTTCTCGTAGATCTTCACCTCTTCGGACAGCTTGGTGATGTACGGGACGTCAATCTTCACCGTGCGATCTCTCAGGGCCTCCATGAACTCGTTGTTCTCGAGCTTCTTGTACTCGGGCTCGTTGGTGTGGCCGAGGATGACCTCGTCGATGTCCGTCTGCGGGAACTTCTTCGGCTTGATCTTGTGCTCCTGCGACGCGCCGAGCAGGTCGTAGAGGAACGCGACGTCCAGCTTCAGCACCTCGACGAACTCGATGATGCCGCGGTTGGCGATGTTGAACTCGCCGTCGAAGTTGAAGGCGCGCGGGTCGGAGTCGGAGCCGTATTCGGCGATCTTCCGGTAGTTGATGTCACCGGTGAGCTCGGTGGAGTCCTGGTTCTTCTCGTCCTTGGGCTGGAAGGTGCCGATGCCCACGCGGTCCTTCTCGCTGAAGACGAGCCGGTTGACGCGGATGTGGCTCATGACCTTGGCGAAGTCGCCCTGGTACTGCGTCATCAGGTCCTTGAAGACGAAGCGGCAGGCGGGGCACAGCTCGGAGCCATCCGGAATGGCGTAGCCGGACTCGGGCGGAGACAGCTCGGCGTAGATCTTGGAACGCCACTCCCGGGGGATGAGGTTGAGCGGCTCCTCGTTCATCGGGCACTTCATCTTCTCCTTCACCGGGGCGCCGTCGGAGCCCTTCTTGTCGGTGAGCCAGGAGAAGGTGTACGCGGCGCCCTCCGGCGTCTTGGAATAGTCCTCGGTGCCCTTCTTCAGCAGGCGCGCGATGGTGGACTTGGACGAGCCCACGGGGCCGTGGAGGAGGATGACGCGCTTCTCGGTGCCGTAGCCCTGGGCGGCGGACTTGAAGACGTTGACCAGCTTCATGAGCGGGACATCGAGCCCGAAGATGGCGTCACGGCCGCCGAACTTCTCGTCGCTGAAGAAGTGGTAGCGGATGAGCTTCTTCTTGTTGTCGATGTACTCCGTCTTTCCGTGGCTGAGGATCATGTCGTAGATCCTCTGGAAGGCGGTGCGGGTGACCTTGGGGTTCTGCCGGACGATTTCGAGGTACTCCTCGAACGAGCCTTCCCAGTTGAGCTCCGCGTAGGTCTTCACGTCCTGCAGCGCGGCGATTCTGGAGACCCACGAACCCTTCTCAGCGTCCTTCATGTCTCTCCCTCGGAGCCACCCGGGGACGCGGAAAGCCGCGCCGACAGGGGGGCCAAAATGGTCAACCTGGAGGGCATGACTGCCATTCCACACCCACCCCGACGAGGTCCCAGGCACGACAGCCCTGCTGCCCCTTCGGGACCCCGCCGCGGAGTGGGACCGCGCGTTACGCTCGTGTCAGGGGTGGAACACCCGAAGGCGCACCCCCTCCACGGGGTGAAAAGGCATCTTGATTATAAGGGCCCTCGCCCACGGGGGTAGGCGCACACCGGCTGCACGAAGGGTAGTGAACGCCTGAACGGTCATTTCCCCGGCGCCCGGCAGCAGCAATGCTCGTGTGGGTTGTGGGGCAGCGTGCCCTTTCGCTCCACATGTCGGCGCGGAGCCTTCACGGGCGAGGTTGGCGTCGCATGCATGAAAGCAGGCGAGCGGTCGTGTGGGACGGGCGTCGGGTACCGAGTGAGTGTCGTGCGCCTGACGCGCGTCCCGCGAGGTGACGATGGGATGATGCGCGGCTCGCGTCACGGCCAGGCGCGACGGACATCGCGCATGCCATGTCAGGTATCGGGCAGGCGTGAAGGGGGCCCGTGGCCCAGGGGCTCGCCGCCACCAGCCAGGCCGGGTGAGACATCAAGGCGTGTAGGAAGGCGACTCGTCGCAGGCGCGCTTTGCTGTGAATGAAACGCGGCACGGCGCATCCGCGTCTGGCGCGGCGCAGCCCCTGCTTCACTCGAAGGGTCTCCCATTCTGGACGGCCCAGGGGCGTGCACGAGAGGACGACCTCTGAGCATGGCGTATGCAATGGGGGGCATGGCGTCTGTCCTTCCTTGGAGCCTCCTGGTGCCCGTCCTGCTCGTCGCAACCTGTCTTCTTGGCGCATGGGTCCAGGCAACAGTTCCTCATGCGGAGGGAGACGTGGTGGCGACGGCACTGCTTGATGCGGGGCGCTCACCCCGCCGAGCGCTGCGGCTGGAGCAGCGGCCAGGGTGGGGCCAGGGCATGGTGGTGTCTGTCTCTCCCGAGGTTGAGACGGTGCTGGGCGTGGGGGCCGGCCGCGAGCTGCGAACGGAGTATGGCCCCGAGGTCTCGGTGCCGCTCTACGTGGAATGGCAGGCGGGGGCGGGGAAGGGGCAGGCG
>NZ_JABFNS010000060.1 GCF_013116825.1 Myxococcus xanthus | reverse complement strand
CTACCCGCCCAACTGCCCCTCATCTGCCGGCGGAAGTGAAGCGGGCTCTCGAGGGGTGAGCGACACCACAGGGGTCGCGACGCTGTAGTTGCCCCCGTCAAATCGGACAGCTCAGGGTTGGGAGTTAGCACTACGGAACTCACGGGGTGACATCATCTTCAGTCCGCGATGAGGGTGGCAGCGGCTGTAGTCGTCGCACCAGACGGGCAACTAGGAGAGGACGTGGGAAGCGGAGGGCAAGTCGTTGACGTACACGTAGTCGCGCTTGAACGTCTTCACGAAAGCCTCGGCCATGCCGTTGCTCTCCGGGGAGTAGGCGGGCGTGGTGCATACCACCAAGCCCAGATTCCGGCCGAAATCGCGCGTGTCCTTGCTCGTGTAGACGGGCCCGTTGTCGGACAGCCACTCCACCGGGTGGGGCACCCTCGAGGTGCCCGGGCCGAAGCGGGCCTCCACCGTTTCGGCCATCAAATCCTGAATGGTGAGGCCGGTGGGGTGCTCCGCGGACGCCCGGTACGCGATGAGCTCCCGGTCGCAGCAGTCGAGGCTGAAGGCCACCTGGACGCGCTCGCCGCTCCAGCAGCGGATTTCGAAGCCGTCGCTGCACCAGCGCAGGTTGGACTTCAACGTGATGATGGTGCCCTCATGGGTACGGGTAGGCTTCCCTGCGTGCCGCTGGAGGAGGAGTTGGGCGTCGCGCATGAGCCGGTACGCCCGCTTGTGGTTGACGGGCGATTTCCCCGCTGCCCGGCGCTGTCGGTTGAGGACAGCGCACGCCCTGCGGTAGCCGTACGTGGCGCGCTCCTGGGCGACGGCCTTGAGTCCCTCCAGCACCTCGGCGTCGGCATGAGCGTCTGGGCGGCGGGGCTCCCGAGCCCTCAGGCGACGATTCAGGGTGGAGCGGGACACGCCGAGGGCCCGGGCCACCGCGCTCACAGGATGCCTCTCAGCTTCGACAAGGCCGCGGGCGACAATAGTTTTTTTCGCGGGCCAACTCCACCGCGTCCCGGAGGACTTCCGCCTCCTGCGTCTTCTTGCCCAAGAGCCGCTGGAGCTCTCGCACCTGGGCCTTGAGCGCCTGCACCTCAGACTCGGGCACCACGGCCTCCCCCGCCCGCAGACCGGACTCGCCGCCCGCCTCCTTCAGGTGCCTCCAGCGGAACAGTTGGCTGGGGCTGATGCCGTACTTCCGCGCCACCAGGGACACGCTACTGCCCGGCGCCTCGCACTCAGTCACCAGGCGCAGCTTCTCCCCCGCCGAATACCGCCGACGGCGCTTGCCCTTCTCCGCCCCCTCAGGGGCTCCCTCTTGGCTCTTCTTCTCCATTGTCAGACTCGCTTATTAGCCGAACGAGCCTGTCCGACTCTTCAGGGGGCTACACCACCGGCGCTGCCGCTCTACCTGTTGCTGCTCGCCTGCGCGGTGGCATGCATCCGCCACCGGACCTGGCGGCTCGCCGCCGTGGCGCTCCCCGTCGTCTTGCATACGGCGGCGCTCGCCGCGCTCATCCCGTCACCCGACGTGCGCTATCAGTACCCCGTGTTCCTCGTGGCCCTGATGTTCGTTCCCGCATGGCTCGCGGGGATGCGACTGAATGCGGCGCCGGCGGCCGAAGCGCCGCGGCGCGCACCTTCCGCTTCGCAGGACGCGTCGACGCTCAGGTCAGCCGGCTGACCGTGCTCCGAATCGCGCGGTGAACGACAGGCATCCGCTTGAAGAGCGTGTTCGCGCGGTCCACGAGCACGTAACGAAGCGGAGGCACCTCCCCGGGACTCGCGCCCCCCGTCTCCCCGCCGGTGGGAGCGGACTTGCCCGCGACGGCCTGCTTGAGCAAGGGGTGCACGAGGGGCAGGCGCTTCAAGGCCGCGTTCATCAAATCGACCACGTCGTAGCGCAGCGGGCGCGCGGCCTCGGCCAGCGCTTGGGCGGACTCCATGGACGCGGACGCCGCGGAGGCTTGCCGACGCTCCTGCGTGTCGAGCGCGCCATATGGGTCGACCATGGCGTCGCGGGAGTGCGCGAGCAGGGCGAAGAGCCGCGTCGACGGGTGCAGCGGCGCGGGCACGCCTTCGAAGAGCCGCACCAGCCAGCGGAAGTGCTGGCGCTGCTGGGACGCGGACGGGGTGATGGCATGCCCCCGCCGCGAGAAGAAGTGGACCTGGTTCGTCACCAGGAAGCGGTGTCCCCCCTGCGCGAGCCGCAGGAAGAAATCCCAGTCCGCATAGCCAGACAGGGCTTCATTGTAGGCGTGCTGCTCCAGGACGGTTCGGCGCAGCAGCGCCGTCGGCGCGGAGACCTGGTTCGCGACCAGCGCGTACGTCGGACAATCCCCCAGGTACGTCATGAACCCCTTGAACTGGCGGTTGGCCAACTCTTCGCTGGAATGGAAGCGGCCCCCGGTGGGGACCACCCCAGAGAACTCCTGTCGCGCTTCCAGCGCGGAGACAGCGTGTTGGATGAAGTCCGGGGAAAGGCTGTCGTCCGACTCCAGGAACA
This sequence comes from Myxococcus xanthus, assembly GCF_013116825.1. Lineage (GTDB taxonomy): Bacteria > Myxococcota > Myxococcia > Myxococcales > Myxococcaceae > Myxococcus > Myxococcus xanthus_B. The sequence continues at coordinate 47,568 of NZ_JABFNS010000060.1, read as the reverse complement.
CGACGTAGGCCCCGCGTGCGGCTCGGACACCCAGGTTACGAGCCCCCGCGAACCCGCGGCGGATCGGAGAGCGGACGACACGAAGCCCCTCCCCTTCAGTCGCGGACCGCTCCAGACGCTGCAGGACCTGCATGTCGAAGGCGCTCGTGGACCCATCATCCACGATGACGACTTCCACTTCCGGGTACGTGCTGGCGGCGATGCCTTGCAGCGCGATGGGCAGGAAGATGCCCTGGTCCTGATTGATGATGACCACGCTGACCAGCGGCGACTGAGGGCTTCGCGTGGGCGGCGCCTCCCGCGCGTGGCGCTCCCAATAGGGACGGTCCACCGTCCAGCGGACGGGGGCCAGCTCCGGTCCTTCCAACGCCTTGCGCATGGCCACCACCAGCGCGTCCACGCTGCCGTCATACTTGTGGCAGTGGACCCCGTCGACGAAGGGGCTGTCGTCACCGAAGGCCAGGCAGGCCGAGTTGAGCACCAGCCGGGTGCCCGCGACGGAAGCCTCGTAGGCCGTGAGGTTCAGCGACTCGTAGCTGGAGGTGATGACCACCACCCCCGCGCGCATGTGGGCTTCGCGGTCAGGACCTGGCTTGATGAAGACGAAGCGGTCCGTCAGGTCCGACGGGATGAGCGCCTTGACCTCTGCGAGGAATTCCGGGTCGAAGGCATGGCACGCCAGGATGGCCTTGCCCTGATACTCCGGCCACGTGCGCATCAACAGCACGGCGCCCCGGACGAAGACATCCGGCTGCTTGAAGGGCTGGATCTTGGTGACAAACACCAGGTTGCGCTGGGCCGCGGGAACGTCGAACGGCCGGGACGGCTCCGCCGGAGACTCCATGACCACCGGGGGAAACTCCACCCGCACCTTGCGCATCCACGCGTCATCGAAGCCGTAGAAGCGCCGGTTGAACTCGGCGATGCAGGGCAGATGTCCCACCACGAGGTCCGCATCGAGCAAGGACTTCCGCTCGATTTCGTACCGCCCCAGGTTCTCGACCTCGAGCGTGTTGGGCTCGTGGTGCATGAGGGTGCCGTAGCTCGAGTGCAGCCGCACCGAGAGGGTGGTCTGCGCGAAAGCCAGCCCCAGGTGCTTCTCCTGCAGCGCGGCGAAGGCCCAGCCGCGGAAATCCGCGAACTCGATGACGTCGAAGCGCAAGCCCTCCGCTTCGCGCGCCTTCAGGTAGCGCATCACCTCCAACGACTCACCGTGCCAACGCGAATCCCGAAAGGCTTCCGTGGGCGGATAGAAGCCATGCGCATCCGCGGTGGTCTGTTGTGGCTCGCGGAAGTCGCACAGATGCGCCTTCACCCGTCCCCCGAAGAAGAGCTCCACCTGGGCCGTCTGCACGGAAACAGTGGGCGGGAACAGGACATGGAACTCCACGTTCGCGCCGTGGCGCTGCGAGTCCATGATGAGGTTGTGCGCGACGCGGCCAATGCCCCCTGGGGTGAAGGGGTAGAGCTCATCGGTAACGAGGCAGACGCGGGTCATGCTCATGGCTGTGCGAACTCAAGATAGTGGTTGATCGCTTGGGCGCAGAGCGTCTGGGTGTAGTCCTCCAGCATCTGCGCGTACTCCTCCGGCGAACGCTCCCGGAGGCCGACGACCCGCTCCAACGCCGAGCGAATCTGTCCGAGCGAGCCGGTGCCCGCGACCTGAACCAACCGCTGATAGGGGTGTTCATCCAGAGCCCCCAGGGTCAACGGTCCTGTCAGGCACGCCACACCGTGAGTCAGTCCCTCCAGGGCGGTCATCGGCTGGCACTCGGCGAGCGTCACGTTGAGGACGACGTCCGTCTCCCGGATGAGGTTGAACAGCTCCGAACGGTTCAACGGCCCGACGTTGATGACGGAAGCCTTGAGGGGCAGCTCCGGGCGGGCCGAGAAAGGACTGGTGACGAAGACGCGCTCCATCCCCGGCAGTGACGCGGCGACGAAGACGTTGGAATAGAAGTTCTTCCACCAGTTGTTGGGCGTCGGAACGAAGGCGGCCCGCGTCGGCGGAGCGCGGTGACGCTGGTCCGCCGGTGCCACCCGAGGAGGAAGGTTGAGCAGGACCTTCTGGAAGAGCAGCGGCGACATCAAGTGCATCTCTGGCTTGACGCAAGCCACGGCATCAAGAAGCCCCTGCTCCCGGAGCGCCAGCAAGCGGCTGAAGGTCTCCAATTCGAAGTCGAAGTGGAACTGGGCCGTGGAGCCGTGCCACACGCAGCACAGCTTGAGCGTGCTGCCGAACACGCGGCGAAGCATGTGCATGACTTCCAGGGCATTGGGCGAAAACCCCTGGAAGATGATGGACCGTGCGCCCAGCCGCTCACACGTTTCGGCGATGCGCTGGTGATCCGCCGCGGTCAGCGCGCGATTCGCCGTGATGCCAATCTTGTGTCCCGGCGCGTAGCCAGACGCAGCACGGATGCCGTACCACTCCTGGTGGAAGAGATGCACCACCCGGGAGAGCCGCGGGTCGACGTGAGCCCACGTCGTATCCAGCGGCGCATCGACAACGACGGCCTCCGCCACGTTGTCATGCCCATAACGCGGCGCAAGCGTGTCGACCGGCGCCCGAGCAGTCACGACCGGCTCTGCGCGAAGGCGGACCAGCTCATCCGAAATCGACAACAAGCGCTGCCGCCGCTCCGACCGCTTCAGTTCGACCGCCAGGCGCTCCGTCAGCTCGGAAACCTGCATCCCCGCCGAGCCGTTCCCCGCCCGGAGCACCTCGCCCGCGTGCTCCGTCCACGCCCGCAGTCGGGGCAGGGACTCGACGTTCAGCGACTCCAGCGTCACCTCCCGGCGCTCGTCCCGGGGCTGCTCCACGGACTGGAGCTGGAAGAAGCGACGGCCTTGGGACGCGTTGCGCTTGAAGACGTAGACGTCATGCGTGGCCAGGAGGCCACCGCCATGATGTATGTCCCAGCCAGCGGGCGTCAGCTCCGCGTACGGGTGCAGCCAGCATCCCTGGTGCCAGGCGTTCTCCCAGATGCCGAAGGGAACGAGCTGGTTTTCGACCAGGCACAGCAATCCGCCGGGACGCACGAGCTTGCCCAACGACTCCATCAGGCCAGGCAGGCGCTCCGGCGGGTTGTGGATGAGGACGGACACGGTGAACACCACGTCGAACGTCCTGTCCCCCACCGCCGCCAGGGCATCTGGCCCACAGAAGAGCCGCTCTTCCATGGGCAGCAGCCCCACCGGCGGCGCTTGCCGCAGGGGCTCCATCATCGCCTCGGAGAAGTCGTAGCCGTGGTAGCGAACGCCTTCGAGGGGCGCCAGGTAGGAGGCATGCCGCCCGAAGCCGCAGCCAAACTCCAGGACGTCCAGCGGCCGCCCCAGGGCGCGTTGCTCGGTCTGCATCAGCTTCGTGAGCAGCGCCTCCTGTTGGCCATAGCCGGGGTTGCCCGCGTCCTGACGCGTGCGGATCATCTCCCGATAGGTGTAGCCGCTCGTGGCCTTCCAATACTGGCTGCTTGCAGCTTCTTCCGGCTGCGACTGCCGCGGGGCGCTCGGCTCCGGCGACGCGATGTGAAGATGGGTGTCATCCCGCATGGTGGAGATTCCTTCTGCCGCGGCCCCCCTGGGCCAATGTTCGACCGCCAGCGCGCCTGTGCTCAGCTGGCGTGTTCCAAGGATGAAGCCCGGTCATCCAGCGTCGCCGCTGGGTGCACACCTGTGTTCAGCAAGCCCTTCATGACCCGGTCTACCTCGGCCTCCCACGACGTCCGGCGGACCCGCTCCGCGGCATTCGCACCGAGCCGGGCCCGGAGCGCGCCGTTGGAGACGGCGTCGCGAAGCCGGGCCAGTACGCCACTCGGGGTCGGCTCGGCAAGCAGGCAGTTCTCACCGTGCGCCAGCAACCACCGATTGGTGGGATTGTCGTTCGTGACGACCGTGACACCGCAAGCCATCATCTCCAGCGGCAGATACGACGGATGCCGGGTGAACATGAAACACAACCCGACATCGCACTCGCGGTAGAGCGCCCCCGTCCGTTCCGCCGGCAACATTCCGAGGTTGGTGATGAGCCCCCTGACGCCGTAGGCCTCGGGGTCCCACTCCGCGCCCGCCGCGAGCACCTCGACGGCGGGGCCCAGCTCCCGCTTGAGCTGCGCCAACGCGGCCAGCCCCAGCTCGAAGCCGTTGCGCTCATTGCCCGGGCGTCCGTAGAAGAACACACGCACAGGGCCCTGGCGCGGTGGCCGACGCGGATGAAACAAGGTCCCATCCACTGCGGGCTCGAACCAGGCGCCCTCCATCCCATGCAGGCCCGCGACGTGTTCGTAGAGCCCGGGGGTGTTGAAGATGCCGTAGAAGCCCAGGCCATACGTCTGCTCGGCCAGCGCGGAGGGGGTGCCCGCCGCATGGAACAGCGGTTCGTAGTCCTGAACGAAGTAGCCGCGAACGCCAGCCCGCGGGTGGTGCAGGACGCGGTATGCGGAGGTCCACGCGGTGGCCAGCGCCAGATCGCATGCGGGCAGGAGCGCCACGTCCTCTGGCCGGCGCAGCACACGCACCGCCCCGACCGCGCCCGGGCAGATGGCCGCCACGCGGGCCTCGATGTCACCGGGCCTCACGCTCGGCTGATCATAGATGACGAAGTCGCTGCGCACGCCGTGGCGGCGCTGCATCAGGTCCGCGAAGCGGAAGATGGTGTGGATGCCCGCGTAGACATGGCCGAAGGCGGGAACGAACCAGGTCGCCGTCTCCACCCGCCCCTTCGCGCGCAGCGCCGCCAGCGCCGCCGGCGCCGACTCGCGCGAGGTCTGGGCCTGTTCGGGCGTGAAGTCCCACGCCTCCAGGTGTTCGATGAGGTGCCGCTGCGCCCGCGCACGCTGCTCGCCCCGGACATCCCGCGCGCTCGGAACGTCGCGCCCCAGCGTCCGGACCGCCAGTTGCTCGCCATCCTCCGGATGTCGGCGGAGGCCGCAGTCCGTGGCCATCAGCGTGAGGTGCGGGTTGTAATAGGGGTCGCCCTTCGGCCCCAGCCACGGCCGGTAGGCAGCATAGGACAGCCAGTAGTCCGCTTCGGGAATGGCGTCCGCACGCCGGCTGGCTGACTCATGATGGATGAGCCGCGTCTGCGCCGTGCACACCACGCGGAGGCCCTTGGCATTCAGCCTCAGGCCCAGCTCCACGTCACTGCCACACACCTGGAAACGCTCGTCGAAGCCGCCCAGCGACTGGAAGACCTCGCGGCGGAGGATGACGCATGCGCTGGTGACGGACAGCCAGTTCCGCGTCCACTCGGTGTGCCCGAACGGAGTGGAGATGGGCCCCTCCGGCAGCCGCCAGAAAGGATGCCCCGCGAAGCCCGTCATCCCCACCACGACGCCCGCATGCTGCACGGTGCCCTCGGGGAAGAGCAGCTTGCACCCCACCGCGCCCACCTCGGGCCGCTGGGCCTGGGAGACCAGCTCATCCAGCCAGGAGGGGTCCACCACCTCCATGTCGTTGTTGAGGAAGAGCAGCAGCTCCCCGGAGGCCTGCTTCGCGGCCCAGTTGTTGATGGCCGGGTAGTTGAAGGGGTGGTCCCACGTCAGCTTCACCAGCCGCGGGTCCACCCATTGCTCCAGCAGCGCGAATGTCTCCGGCCGGGTGCTGTTGTTGGAGACGAGCAACACCTCGAAATGGGGGTAGCGGGTCTGCGCCAGGAGGCTGTCCACCAGCGTGCGCAGCAGGTCCGGGCGATCCTTGAACGGGACGATGATGGAGACCTTCGGCGTGCCCCGCACGGGATAGCGGACCCGGTACTGCATGGGCGCCGGGCTCGTCACCTCCGCGGACTCCCCTCGGCGAGCCAGGTGCTCCGACAGCGCCCGCACGCCCGCCTTCGTCGCCGTGTCCAGCCCGGCGCCCCGGCTGACCGAAGCCGCCGACCCCTCACGTGCGTGGTACAGCGGCTCCGTGACGTGGCCAATGGACGAGGTGGCCTCGCTCAGCCGCAGCATCAGGTCATGGCCCTGAGCGCCATCGAAGCCCTCTCGCAGACCGCCCACCTGCGCCAGCGTCTCCCGACGGACCACCAGGAAGTGACGGACGTAGTCCACGGAGCGCAGCAGGTCGGGCGACCAGTCCGGCTTGAAGAACGGCTCGGAGCGGTGGCCCTGCGCGTCCAAACCGTCCTCGTCGGTGTAGAGGAGCGCGAGCTCGGGCTGCGCCAGGAACGCCAGCGCCACCTCGGCCAGGGCATGCGGAGAGAGCGTGTCCTCAGCGCCCAGGAACCCCACGAAGTCCCCACGGCACGCCGCGAGCCCCTCGTTGGTGGCCCGGGCCGTGTCCCCTTCGGACAACGCGGTGAGGACCCGGATGCGAGCCTCCCGCTCCGCCGCTTCCCGGAGGATGCGCGTCAGGTGCGGCGCGGTGCTGGCATCATCCACCAGGATCCATTCCCAGTCGGCGTACACCTGAGAGGTGACCGAGGCGAGGCACTCACGAAGGAAGGCTTCCGAGGCGTCGTGGACCGGCGTGACCAGCGAGATGAGCGGTCGCCGCGACAGCCGCGCGACGGCTTCCTGTGACGCGGTGACACGCGCCGGCTCCCGCGCCGCGCACCAGGCAGGGTAGTCCGCCAGCGACGGCGGCTGTGGCGGCGCCGTCCGCGTGCCCAGGAGGTTGGCGAGCGCGAGCACCGACTCGGCATTGAAACGGGACTGGCGCCGCAGCACCTCGCCCCACAGCGGCTGGGTGACGCGGAGGGCGCCGGGCAGGGTCCGGCCCGCCAGCGGTTCGCGCAGCGCTTCGACGTCCGCGACATGGCGGCGGGCCTCGGCTTCTGCTGGAGCCTGGGCACCCGCCGCCGCGCGGATGGCCTCCACCATGGCCAGATTCCACCGGGCCTGCCCCTGAAGCACGGCCTCCAGCACGGGCCCCAACGTGTAGAGGTAGCCCCGCTTGGCGAAGCCCACCAGCGCTCCCGCCACGCGGCCGCGATGCGACCCCACCACCCATCGGGTGGGCACCGCCAGCGGCTCCAGCTGAGCGACGGCCCAGGAGGACACGTCATCTCGCAGGCCCAATGCCCGATGCACCGTCAGGTACTCCAGCACCCGCACGAGCGCGCGGTTGAAGTTCCCCTGGGGCCGCAGCATCTCGATGTGGAAGGGCTCCAACCCGTTGACGAAGGCCCGCTTGGCGGACGTCACCAGCGTGCCCCCACGCGCCCGATGCGACGCAGGGATGGAGAACGCAGCCGGGTCCGCCAGCCTCGCGGCTTCCTGGAGCGAGGACAGGCCCTGGCCGCCGTCGGGGAGCGCGCGATGGAGGTGCTCCGTCGCCAGGCGCAGCGCACCTTCCAGGGCGCTGCGCTCATCGCACTGTTCGGGCGCGCACGGTTGACGCTCCTCCAGCACCTTCCGGAGGACAGCCACCATCTGCGCGAAATCTCCCGGCCCCGGCGCCGCCACGTGCCCCTGCGTCACATCAGCCCACTTCTGCCACATGACTCACCCTTCCCCCTGGGTACCGGCACGCTCCTGAACCTTCATCCCACCTCCACACGTGGAGACGTGCCCGGCTCGAATGAGACGCCCGCCTGGGAGTTGGCCCCCGGCTCCACCAACCACCGGTGAGGAGGACGAAACACCCCCTCCTCCTCGGTCGCCGACACCACCCGGAACGCACAGCGCCCGGACGACTCACCCTTCGAGGCCCGGGCCGACACCACCAGGGAGTAGTCGCCCCCCAGCGCCCCCAGGCGCTCGACCACGAAACGAAGCACGCCCGGGTTCGGCATCCGAGAGAGCACCACCGCCTCTCGGCGGGTGCTCGTCTCATACAGGGTGCGCCCGTCCGCGGCCTGCAGTCGCACGTGGAAGTCCACGTCCTCACATGGCCCCTCCACGGAGAACTCCGCACGGACCTCCAGGCCCTCCTCCGGCGACAGGACCTCCAGGGACTCGCCCCGAGCATCCAGCAGTTGCACCCGCTGGATGCGGACGGGCCCTTCGGCGGGCAGCGCTTCGGAGGGGACTTGCGGCAGCGCACCGCCCCCTTCCGTGAGCGCCGGAGGCGTGAAGGCGGCGGACTGCGCCTCCGCCAGGGAGATGGCCTCACGGTACTCGGCGGTGACTTCCGAGGGCTTGCCTACGCGGCGGACGTAGCCACCATCAATCCACGCAGCCAGGTCGCACCAGCGCTCCACGGTGCCCAGCTCGTGCGTCACCAGGACGATGGTCTTCCCCTGACGCTTGAAGTCCATCATCTTGGCGAGGCTCTTCTTGCTGAAGTGCTCGTCCCCGACGGCGAGGATTTCGTCGATGATGAGGATGTCCGGGTCCACGTGCGTGGCCACCGCGAACGCCAGGCGCATGTACATACCGCTGGAGTAGGTGCGCACCGGCTCGTCGATGAACTCGCCCAGCTCACTGAAGGCGATGATTTCATCCATCCGGGCCCGGACCTCGGCGCGCGTCATGCCCAGGATGATGCCGTTGATGAGGATGTTCTCCCGTCCGGAGAAGTCCGGATGGAAACCAGCGCCCAGGTCCAGCAAGGCGGAGATGCGACCGTTGATCTGCAGGTCGCCGGAGGTGGGCGTGTAGATGCCGGTGATGAGCTTGAGCAGCGTGCTCTTCCCCGAGCCATTCCGCCCGATGATGCCCACCGTCTTCCCCTTGGGAATGGTGAGGTTGATGCCGCGCAGCGCGGTGATGAGGCTCGCATCGCGCGACTGGCGCTTGCCGCGCAGCCAGCGAAGCAGCTCGGATTTGAAGGTCGTGTACTCGCCCCGGATGGTCCGCTTCCGGAAGCTCTTCACGACGTCCTTCAGGATGATGGCGTCCATGGATTCAGGCATGCCGACGCTCAGATGGACTCCGCGAACTCTTCGCGGCGGGATTCGAAGATGGACGAGGCAGCCCACAGCAGCACCACGGAGACAGCCGCCAGCGCCATCAAGGGCTCTGCGTCCGGCAGTCGGTGCTCGTAGAAGATGGCCTGGTACGACGTCATCAAGCTGACCATGGGGTTGAGCGCCAGCATCAACGAGCGGGCGCCCTCATCCTGGATGGTGGAGAGCGGATACAGCACCGGCGTGGCGAAGAACCACAGCGTCAGCAGGTTGCTGACGATGTGCTGCAGGTCCCGGAACGTCACGTTGATGGCCGCCAGGATGTAGGTCAGCGCCAGCGTGAAGGTGAGTTGGATGAGCACCACCACCGGGAACAACACCACGTGCCAGGTCGGCCACTGCCCATAGGCCATGCCCAGCACCAGCATCAGCGGGAGCGACAAAACGAAGTTGCAGAGGTTCGTCACCACCACCGACGTGGGCAGCACCTGGGCCGGGAAGCGGACCTTGGTCAGCAAGTCCCGTCGGTCGCTGATCGCGCTGGCCCCGCCGCCGACCGACGTGGAGAACCAGATCCACGGCAGCAGGCCCACGAACATGAAGAACGGGAAGTTGGGGATGTTCTGCCGCATCACCACGGTGAACAGCAGCACGTACACCAGCATGTGGAGCGTCGGATTCAGGAACGTCCACAGGAAGCCGAGGAACGAGCCGCGGTAACGCGCCTTCAGTTCCCGCTGGACGAGGCTGATGAGCAAGCCTCGGTACTGATACAGTTCACGGACGAGCCGAATCATGAGGGGGCCTTCTATAGCAGGGCCTCTTGCTGTTGCGAGGACGCCTGGCGCCCCGGCCCCACTCTGCTGACGCCCTCGGACGGCTGCCCATCTGAAGAGCAAGCCATCAACCGAGCGAATGTCCGGCCCTGGCTCCAGCACCTGGGCGACCAGGACACCGGAAAAACAAAAGGCCCCCTGGCTTCCCAGAGGGCCTCAATTTGGAGCGGGAAAAGGGATTTGAACCCTCGACCCTCGCCTTGGCAAGGCGATGCTCTACCGCTGAGCTATTCCCGCGTCAGACCCTGCAAACTAAAAGGCCCTCTGGGTTTCCAGAGGGCCCGATTTTGGAGCGGGAAAAGGGATTTGAACCCTCGACCCTCGCCTTGGCAAGGCGATGCTCTACCGCTGAGCTATTCCCGCATCAGGTTCCGCGCTTCCGTCACCGCCGTGTGACCGCCGGCCGGAAGTGAGGTGGGGTATACAGAGCCCTTCCGGACCCGTCAAACACTTTTCGCGGGGTCAGGCTCCCCCCCACGCTTCGCCAACATGGCCAGGAACGCCCGGAAGTAGACCACCGCGCTCCACACCGAGAAGGCACCGGACAGGTAGACGAGCACCTGGCCCACCAGGTTGTAGTCCACCGGCACGGAGAAGGTGCCGAACTCCAGTGGATGCACGTAGTGGACGCAGAGCGAGATGATACCCACCAGTTGGAGGGACGTCTTCCACTTCCCCTCCTGGCCCGCGGCGATGACCATGCCCTCGCTGGCGGCGATGGTGCGCAGTCCGCTGACGATGAGCTCCCGCGCCAACAGGACGATGACGACCCACGCGGCGATGCGCCCCAGCCGCACCATCATCACCAGGGCCGCCATGGCGATGAGCTTGTCGGCCAGCGGGTCCATGAACTTGCCGACCACGGTGATGAGGTTCCACTTCCGCGCGAGGTAGCCATCCACCACGTCGGTGATGGCGGCCACCGCGAAGACGAGCCCCGCCAGCAGCGAGTTGAGGGGGTCCGCGTCGTAGGTCAGCCACACAAAGAGCGGAATGATGAGGATGCGCCCCAACGTGAGCATGTTGGGCAGGTTCCAGAACTCCTGCACCAACACGCTGGGCTTGCGCGCCGCGCGCTTCCGGGCGCGCTCCTCTCGCTTCCGCTGTTTCCGCGCCGCTCGGTCCGTGGCCATGGCAGGGGCCCTTCTAGCGGACACCGAGGGCAATGAGGGCAAAACCTTCACCGCCCAGCTCCACCGCCGCCCGCAGCGGCTCCCCAGAAGGGGACTTGAGCACGGGCACCACGCGCGGCGTGAGGTTCCCCTGCCAGCCCACCAGGTGCGTCAGCGGCACCGTCACCGGCTGCTCCTGGCGCACCGCCACCGCGCGCAGCGGCCCCGGGAGGCTCAAGAGCACCTGGCCCTTCCCTCGCAAATGCACCAGGTCCAGATCCGGCGCGATGTCCGACGGAACCCGCCCGTTCTCGAACATGACCGGCTCCTCGAAGGCGAACACGCACTCGTCGCGGAAGTACGCGGAGTCCTCGCCCAGGTCCACCGCCAGGAAAGTACGGGTCGCGGCCGGCTCCAGATAGAGCACGCCCTGCCCCCGGGCGCGCACCATCCGCGCCGCCCCTTCCCCGAACGACTTGTCCGTGGCCCGGCCCCGGAACCGCTTCATCTCCGGCTGGAAGGAGAGCTGCCCCGCCAGCGCCACCAGGCCATCCAGGCGCGTCAGGAGCTCCCCCTCCACCGCCACGGTGTAGCAGCCCGGCCCCGCACCGAAGGGCCGCGACGCCTCCGCGCCGGGAAGGACGACCGAGCCGGCGAGTTCGGCCAGCGACGACCGCCCTCCGTCTCGAACGGGTGAGGACTCCGGCGCCGGAGACGTGGGCGCCAGCGACGTCGCGGGCACCTTGCGCAGATGCAGCCGCGTCAGGGGCACGGGCGCCAGCGGCACGCTCCCGGCCACCGTCTCGGAGGTTCCATCGAAGGCCGGCTCGGCAGGCGCCTGCCGCGCCACGTCGCTGTCCGCCGCGGCTTCTGGCGCCTCGGACGCCGAGGCGCCGGTCAGGGCACTGGGGCCCTCGTCTTCGGCGAAGCGAATCTCCTCTTCGTCCTCCGGTTCGGCGACGACGGTCGGCGGCGGCTCGGCGACACGGGGCTCCACTGGAGCGCTTCGGGGCGACGGCGTGGCGGCGGCCGGCTTCGCGTAGCTCTCCCCCGCGATGGCGCGAGACATCTTCTCCGCCATGACGTCACTGCCGGCGAGCAGGAAGTGCTCGCGGGCGCGGCCGTACTCGCCCATCTGCGCCAGGGTGAGGCCCAGGTAGTTCTGGGCCTTCTGGTGCTCGGGGGCCAGGTCGGTGGCCGTCTCGAACTCGCGCGCCGCGCGCTGGAGCGCGGACGTCTTCAGGTACACCAGGCCCAGGTTGACCCGCAGTGTCGGGTCCACCGGGTTGTCGCGCACCAGCATCTCGTACAGCTCGGCCGCCCTGTCGTACAGGCCGAGCTTGAAGTAGCAGAGGCCCAGCAGGTTCTGCGCCTTCTCCATGCGGGGCTGGAGCTGGTGGGCACGCTCCAGGAACGGCTGAGCCTCATGGACCCTGCCTGCGGCCAACAGCTCGCCACCGCGGGAGAGCTGCTGGAGGAACTCATCATCAGCGGGGCTCGTCTCCCCCCGCCCCTTCGCGCGCGTCGTCATTCTGGGATGTGGGCTCGCTGGGGCCGCTCGAGACGGCCGCCTCGCGCTCCTTGTAGTGGTAGTAGAGCTTGAGCACCTTGCGCACGTACCCCTGCGTCTCTTCGTAGGGGGGCACCTTGCCACCGTAGCGCTTCACCGCTTCGGGGCCGGCGTTGTACGCGGCAACCATCTTCACCATGTCGCCGTCGAACATGTTGGCGAGCACGCGCAGGTACCGCACGCCCCCCTCGATGTTGTCACGCTCGTTGAAGATGTCCTTCACGTACATGTCCGTCGCCGTGGCCGGCATGAGCTGCATCAACCCGCTGGCGCCCTTGTGGCTGAGCGCGTTGGGGTTGAAGTTGCTCTCGGTGTGCATGATGGCGCGCACGAGCGCCGGCGGGATGCGGTAGCGCAGCGCCGCGGCGGTGATGTGCGGATCCAACTCCGGCGGGGTCCGCTTGCGGCCCACCACCGGCGTGTTCTTCGCGGGGGCCTTGGTGAACGTGCCCTTCAGCACCTTGGCCCGCTTGCTGCCCGTGGGCTGCACGTTCGTATAGATGATGGTGCCGTCCTTCTCGACGTACCGGTAGATGGCATCCGCCCCCGCCGACAAGGGCAGGGCCAGCACGGCGACGGAAAGGAACGCGGAATAGGCACGCATATCGGCCCACGAACCTTAGACATCCGCGGGAAAGTCCTCAAGAAAACGCCTTGTTTCCAGCACTTACAGTCGCTAAGGCTGCTCACCATGCCCCATCGGTTCGATTTCCTCGTCCTGGGAGGCGGCGTGGCGGGTCTTTCGTTCGCCCTCCAGGCGGCCCGCCATGGCACGGTGGCCATCCTCACCAAGCGCGACCGTTTCGAAAGCAACACGGCCTATGCCCAGGGAGGCATCGCCAGCGTGCTCGCGCCGCCTGACACCTTCGAGGCCCACATCGAGGACACGCTGGTGGCGGGGGCGGGGCTGTGCCACCGCGACGCGGTGGAAGTCACGGTGAAGGAAGGCCCCGACCGCGTGCAGGAGCTGGCGGACCTGGGCGCGGAGTTCAACCGCCGCATCACCGGCGAATTCGACCTCACCCGCGAGGGTGGCCACTCCGCGCGCCGCATCATCCATTCGGGCGACATCACCGGCCGCGAGGTGCAGCGCGCGCTGCTCGCCGCGTGTGACGAAGCCCCCAACATCACCTTCTTCCCACATACGGCCGCCATCGACCTCATCCAGGACCGGCGCGTCCCCTCCCCTGGGGTCAGCCGGTGTCTGGGGGTCTACGCCCTGCTGGAGGACGGCGTCATCGAGCGCTTCCTGGCCAAGGTGACGGTGCTGGCCACCGGCGGCGCTGGCAAGGTGTACCTGTACACCTCCAACCCGGACGTGGCGACGGGTGACGGCGTGGCCATGGCGTACCGGGCGGGCGCGAAGGTGGCGAACATGGAGTTCTACCAGTTCCACCCCACGTGCCTGTACCACCCGGAGGCCAAGAGCTTCCTCATCAGCGAGGCGCTGCGCGGCGAGGGCGGCAAGCTGAAGCTCAAGAGCGGCGCGTCCTTCATGGAGCGCTACCACCCCATGGGCGCGCTCGCGCCGCGCGACGTGGTGGCGCGTGCCATCGACGCGGAGATGAAGCGCACGGGCGACGACTGCGTCTACCTGGACATGACGCACCTGGGACGCGCCTTCCTCGCCGAGCGCTTCCCCAACATCTACGCCACCTGCAAGGCGTTCAACATCGACATGGCGGTGCAGCCCATCCCTGTCGTCCCGGCGGCCCACTACATGTGCGGCGGCGTGGTGACGGACCTGGAGGGACGCACCAACGTGCCCAGCCTGTACGCCATTGGAGAAGTCACCTGCACGGGCCTGCACGGCGCCAACCGGCTCGCGTCCAACTCGCTGCTGGAAGGGCTCGTCTTCGGCCACCGCGCCGTGCAGGTGGCCGCCGAAGAAGTGCGCTCCCAGCCCACTCCCTCCGAGGACCCACCGCCCTGGGATTCGGGCAGCGCGGTGGAGTCGGACGAGAGCGTCGTCGTCACCCACAACTGGGACGAGATTCGCAGGCTCATGTGGAACTACGTCGGCATTGTCCGCACGGACAAGCGGCTGATGCGCGCGCGGCGCCGGCTGGAGCTGCTGCGCGAGGAGATTCGCGACTACTACTGGCGCTTCAAGGTGACTCGCGACGTCATCGAGTTGCGGAACATCGCCGACGTCGCCTACCTCATCGTCGACTGTGCCAGCCGCCGCAAGGAGAGCCGCGGCCTCCACTACACGCTGGACTACCCGCACCCGGACGACCACCGCTGGCTGCGAGACACCGTCGTGTCCAGGGAGCCGTGAGCCCGAATGTCTTCCCGTCCAAGACGCATTCTCGATGCCCCCTCCTCCACCTCGGGCGGTGAAGGCACCGGCGCGCAGCCCCCTGGCCCACCGGCGGCAGGTCCACCGCAGCCGCGCCCCTGGGTGTGCTACGCGCTCATCGCCTGCGCGGTGTCGCTCTTCCTGGCGGAGCAGGTCCTTCCCATCTCCCAGGTGGTCCGGAGCGAGCACGGGCGGATGCAGATTCCGCCCCTGGGCCTGTACGGCCCCTTCGTGCAGGCGGGCGAGTACTGGCGGCTGCTGGGCGCGGTGCTGGAACACGGCAGTCCCCTCCACCTCCTCTTCAACATGTCGGTGGTGGTGACGCTCGGCTTCACGCTGGAGCGAGGCATCGGCAGCCTGCGCTTCTTCGGCCTGTCCCTGGTGACGGCGCTGGGTGCGTCCACCTTCTCACTCATCTTCGACTTCGACGTGCCCACGGTGGGCGCGTCCGGGATGATTCTCGGCTGGGCGGGGGCGATGCTCCCCGTCGCCACACGCGAGGGCCGCCGGGACCTGTTCATCTGGCTGGCGCAGGTGGCTGTCCTCAGCCTGCTCCCCTTCGTGAGCTGGGCGGGGCATCTGGGCGGCTTCCTCTTCGGCCTGCCTTGCGGCCTGGCCCTGCGCATGGGCCGGCAGGTCTATGCGCGCGCCCTGCCCATCCTTCTTTTTCTCTCCGTGGTGGTGGCGCTCTACGCAGCCCACCCCGAGCGGCGTGGAGGCTTTTGACATGGAAGTGCGAAGTGTCTGTGTGTTCTGCGGCTCCCGGCCCGGCGCGCGTCCGGAGTACATGGACGCCGCCACACGCATGGGCGCCGAGTTGGCGCGGCGAGGACTGACGCTCGTCTACGGCGGCGCCAGCGTGGGGCTCATGGGCGCGGTGGCGGACGGCGCGCTGGCCGCGGGTGGCAACGTCGTAGGCGTACTGCCCGGCTTCCTTGGCGCCAAGGAGCTGGCCCACCGGGGCCTCACGGAGCTGCACTCCGTCGGCTCCATGCACGAGCGCAAGGCGCTGATGGCGGAGCGCGCGGATGCCTTCGTCGCCCTGCCCGGTGGCTTTGGAACGCTCGACGAGCTCTTCGAAATCGTGACCTGGGCCCAGCTCGGCCTGCACCGCAAGCCCATGGGCCTGCTGGACACACGCGGCTTCTTCCAACCATTGCTGGCCATGGCGCGGCACCACGCGGAGGAAGGCTTCGTTCCCATGGAGCAGGCCGCGCCCTTCGCCGTGAGCGCGTCGCCCACGGCCCTGGTGGACCGGCTGCTGGCGGGCCCGACGATGCCACCCGCCGAGAAGTGGCTGAGGCGCACCAGCCAGACGTGAGCCGCGCTACTGCGCGCGCACCTGCATGTCCGCCTTGCCCAACGACGAGGCCATGCGGAACGTCACCGTCTCCGTGCCGGGCGGAATGACGGGGCTCCCGTCGGACATCTGCGTGGGGAATTGAATCTCCCACCCCACCCAGAAAATCGACGTGTACGGGTAGTACGCCCGCGTCTGCATGTTCACCCGGCCCAGCCGGCGGATGCGCGAGGGCGTCACCTCGCCGGCGGGCGTCACCAGCGCCAGGCGCCAGATGGAGTGCTTGGAGTCGAAGTCCGCGTAGACGAAGTCGTTGAAGTGCACGCCCAGGAAGAACTCGTGGGCCTGCGCGGCCTTCGCCTGCTCCTCGGCGAGCATCTGCTCCACCTTCACCGTGGGCAGTTGCTGGAAGGCGGCCTGACGATGCACGCGCGCCTCGCGGAAGGACAGCGTCTGCAGCGTCACGCCCGCGAACACGCGCGTGTCGAAGCCGTCGTAGATTTCCTTCTGTCCCGTATAGCGGGCGAGAATCTTCCGGTAGGAATGCTCCGCGTGTTCATCCGGCAGCGACGGCGGTGGATCACTGATGGCGGTGGGCGGCGTGGTGACGCAGCCCGCGAGCAGCCCCAGCAGCGCCGCGGTGATGAACGGACGCCTCACGGAATGAAGTCCTTGCGGGTGAAGAGCGTGTGGAGCCGGTGCCCCGAGGACTCCACGGCTTCACGCCCCCCCTCCAACCGGTCCACCAGCGCGAAGGCGCCGAGCACCTTCAGGCCCTCCAGTTGGGCTCGCTCGATGGCCTTCAGCGTGGAGGCTCCCGTCGTGACGACGTCCTCCACGATGGCCACCGCCGCGCCCTGCCCCAGCCCGCTCAGGCCTTCAATCCACTGCCCCGTGCCGTGCCCCTTGGGCTCCTTGCGCACGATGAAGGCCGCCAGCGGCGTGCCGGACAGGTAGCCAGTGAGGCTCACCGCGGATGCCAGCGGGTCTGCCCCCAGCGTCAGCCCGCCCACGCCCACGGCCTCGGGGGCCTCGCGCCGGATGGCCTCCAGGAACAGCCGGCCAATGAGGAAGTGGCCCTCGGCCAGCAGCGCCGTGCGCTTGCAGTCGATGTAGAAGTCCGACTCCTTGCCGGACGAGAGCACCACGCGGCGCTGCTCGAAGGAGCGCTCGGTGAGCAGCTCCAGCAGCCGGGCACGGTCACGCACGAGCGGTTCCGCCATGGCTTACAGTCCCTCCAGATAGGTGACCAGCTCGGACGAGTAGCGGAGCTGCATCAGGAGCTCCGCCTTGCGCGACTCATCCAGCGCGGCGAACACGTCCGCCAGCAGTGAGAGGTCCTGATTGATGGCCCCGAGCCGCTGCGCCACTTCCTGCGCCAGCTCATCGGCGTCAATCTCCTCTTCGACGCCCTCCGGCGCCAGCGTGTCCTCGGTGGCGAGCGCCTTCTCCAGCATGTCGCGCACGGCCGCGCTCAAGCGCCCCTGCGCCTCGAGCTCGTCGCGCTTCGCCTCCAGGACTTCCGGGCCCACTGGCGTGGCGTGAATCGCCTCCGCCAGCGACATCACCAGCGCGTCCTCGTCCGAGAGCCGCAGGTGGATCCGCGCCTGCACGGCGTCTCGCTTGAGGAAGCGCAGCGCCGCGACCCGCCGGAAGCCGCAGACCAGCTGGTAGCGGTCCTCCCCCGCCGGGCGGACGTCCACCGGGAACAACTGCCCCAGCCGCGCGATGTCCGTGGCCAGCCCCGACACGTCGTCTTCCGGGCGAAGCTTGAACGCGCTTTCGTCCTGCAGCTTCTCCAGCGGCAGGAGCACCGTCGTCACCCGGCCCGAAAGCCGCTGCTCGGGTTCGGGGAGGACGTCCTCCCGCGACTCATCATCAGAGTCGCTGGCTTTGTCCCCGTCGGTCTCCCCCGTCCAGAACGCGCCTTGGGGGCGCTCGTCCAGCGCGGACGTGACACGGGCCTCGCCGTCGGAGGGGGCCTGCTCGGCGCGCGCCTCCGCGCTGGCGACGGACCCGCCTCCTGATTCGCTTCCGTTCTGCCCGTGGGACTCACTCACGGCCTGGTGCTCGCCCTGCGCATGAGACGCATCCTTGGCAGGTGGCTCCGCCTGACCGTCGGACGTGGTGCCCTCGGCCTGCAGTCCACCTTCCTGCGAACCTGCCTGGTCCTTCGAACCTTCGCTCCCGGAGGCGTCCGCGGAGCCCGGCGCTTCCCCGGCCGCATTGTGCGGCCGTGCGCCCTCGCCCTGGGTGTCGCCACGGGCGACGGGAGGCTCACCGCCCTGCCCCTGCGCGGAGCCGGCGTCCTGGGGCCCGCCCTGTTCCGAAGGCGTGTCCTCGGCGCGCTGCGCAGCGCCCTGCTCGGAAGGCTTGCCGTCGGCTCGCGGCTCCGAACCCTCAGCGGGTGGCGTGCCCTCTTCGCGGTGCTCACCACCGGACTGCGGTGACGCGTCCTCGCGCTTGTGCTCGCCCTGCGGCTCCGAGGTGCCCCCCAAAGCGTGCGGCTCGGCGCTCACGGCACCGCCCTGGCCGCCATCCTGCCCGGACGACGCCTGCGAGCCACCTTCGGGCCCAGCACCCGCCGTCCCATCCTGTCCATCAACCCTGTGCTCGGCGTCCATGGTGGCACCCCTGAAAAGCCCACGCGCCCGCACCGCCAACGACTGGCGGCGCGGGCCGTGCGCGCTAGCGGGTCTTCTTCTTCACCACGACCTTCTTCTTCGCGCCAGCACCCACCAGGACTGGCGTTGGCGGCTCGGCAGAGCCCGCCTGCTCAGCCTGCGGCTCCGCCCGCTCCACGCGGGTCGGCGGAGGCGGCGGCAGCGGCTTGCTTCCCAGGCCACCCAACCCCGGACGGGTGATGGGCGCCGAGGGGCGCGACACCGCGGGAGGCGCCGAGGGGCGCGCGGGCGGTGGAGGAGGCGTGGGCCGCGACGGCGGCGGCGGAGGCGTGGGCCGCGACGGCGGCGGAGGAGGCATGGGCCGGGCGGACGGAAGCGCCGGACGCGCGGGCGTCGCCGTGGGACGGGTCACCGCCGTGGGGCGGACCACCGCGGGGCGCTCGGCCGGCAGACGTCCCGGCTCCACGTCACCCATGTCCACGCGGCCACGGAAGCTGGCCCCGTCGACGATGATGACGCGCGGGGCGCGGATGTCGCCCACCATGCGGCCTTCGCGGGTGAGCTCCACGCTCTCGGTGGCGTTGATGTTGCCCACCACCACGCCGCTGACGATGGCGTTCTTCACCGCCACGTTGGCCTTCACCACGCCCGAGGGCTCCACGATGAGAGTGCGGCTGAGTGTCAGCTCACCCTCGACGCGCCCTCGGACCGTGAGGTCCTCGTCGCCCGTCAACCGGCCGCTGATGAGGATGGAAGGCCCCACCACGGTGTTGTCGACGTTGCTGCTCGCTGAGAGCTCCTTCGCGGTGGCCACGAATCAGCGCTCCTTCATGTCCATGTCGACGTTGCCCTTGAAGGAGGCACCGTCGGCGATGAGGATTCGAGGCGCCTTGATGTCTCCCACCACGCGGCAGTCCGTCTTCAGCTCCACCTTGTCGCTGGCGACGATGTTGCCCGTGACGCGGCCGGCGATCTCCACGTTCTGCGTCTCGATGTCGGCCTCGACGACGCCGCTGCCCTCCACGTAGAGGCTTTCCTTGAGGGAAATCTTCCCCTTCACGGTGCCCTGGATGACCAGGTCCTCGTCGCCGGAGATCTCCCCGTCGATGACGATGCTCGAGCCAATGACCGTATTCGCCATGAGTGTTGTCCGCCTCTCGAAAGGTGTGTGCCGTGCCGTGCGCGGCGTGAAGCTCAAATGTCGTCAGGAAGCCGTACGTCCATCTCGATGGAGCCGTTGAACACAGCCCCGTCCTCGATGACGACGCGAGGTGCCTTGATGTCGCCGGCCACCTTGGCCGAGGCGTTGATGGCCACGCGCGACGAGGCGTCGATGTTGCCGCTGGCCTCGCCGTTGATGGTCAACTCCTCGGCGCGGATGTCCGCCTGCACCTTGCCGGTGCCCTCGATGGTGAGGTGGTTCTTCAGGGCAATCTGCCCCTCCACGCGTCCCTCGATCACCAGGTCCCCACCTCCCGTGAGGTTGCCCTTGATGACGATGCCCTTGCCGATGATGCCCGTTTCACCCGTTGCCATGCGGTGACCTCACCCAGCGCCAGCTCCTCCCTAGGAGCCGGGCGACCTGATTATGTCAGAGATGCGCGGAGATCCAGCCGGAGATATCCCGGAATACCTCCGCACGGCCCACCTCGTTGAGCGGCTCATGCCGCATTCCGGGGTACTCCTTGAACTTCTTGTCCGGCGACCCCGCCCGCTCGAAGTACTCCCGCGCCGCCGCCGGGGCGGCCACCCCATCCTCCGCGCCACACAGGACGAACAGCGGCACTTGAATCTTCGGCGCCAGCAGCACGGCCTCGCCCTGCGCCCGGGTGGACTCGACGAACCACCGGGGCGTGGCGATGGCCTGGTGGAGCGGGTCCTCCCGGGTGGTCCGCTGCACGTCGGTGTCATGGGTGAGGTCCTCCACCTTCAGCCCGGAGGAGATGCTCAGCCATGGCACCAGCTTGCCCACCGCGCGCGCGGCCATCAACTTCGATGCCGGAGGGGTGATGGCCAGCTT
This sequence comes from Myxococcus xanthus, assembly GCF_013116825.1. Classification (GTDB taxonomy): domain Bacteria; phylum Myxococcota; class Myxococcia; order Myxococcales; family Myxococcaceae; genus Myxococcus; species Myxococcus xanthus_B. The sequence continues at coordinate 27,013 of NZ_JABFNS010000060.1, read as the reverse complement.
GAGGTACGGCGCCGACAACACCAGCCCCGTCAACCCCTCCACCTGCCGGCTGGAAGCCCACGTCGCCGCCATCAGGCCGCCGTGGCTGTGCGCCAGCACGAAGGCCTTCTTGCCCTCCGACACCGCGCGCACCCGCGCCCAGAAGACCTCCAGATCCTCCAGGTAGTCTGGCCACTTCTCGCAATAGGCCCGGCGCCCGTCGGCCTTGCCATGGCCCCGGTAGTCGAAGCCGTGGACCGCGAAGCCGTCCGCGAGCAGTGCGTCCGTCACGAAGCCATAGCGCCCGAAGTGGTCCCCATACCCGTGCACCACCGCGACATGCGCGCGGGGCTCGGCGTCTGGAAGGATGGACTTCCAGTACAGTCGTGTCCCGTCCCGGCCGGGAAAGAAGCCCTCGTCGCTACGCGCCATAGGCCCACCAACTTAGCGGTCCGGCGCACGCGTGGGTAGCGCATTGAGCTTGCGCTCCAACGCGGCGCGCTGGCCGGGGGGCTCGGCGGACTCCGGGTCCAGCGTCAGCACTTCCAGGGCGCGCCGCCAGACCGCCGCGGCGTCGTCCGTCCTCGCCACCCGCTGATAGGCGTCTCCCAGGTGTTCGAGGATGACGGGCTCGTCCGGAGCCAGCGTGGAGGCCCGCTCCAGCGCGTCCACGGCCCGGGCGTAGTCCCCTCTGCGGAAGTACACCCAGCCCAGTGAGTCCAGGTAGGCCCCGGTGTCCGGCCGCAGCTCCAGGGCCCGCCGCACACGTCGCTCGGCCTCGTCCAGGTTCTGCCCCGCCTGCGCCAGCAGGTAGCCCAGGAAGTTCAGCGCGGCGGCGTGGTCCGGTGACACAGCCAGCACCGCCCGCATGCGGGCCAGCGCGCCCGTCACGTCGCCCTGCCGCTCATGGGCCGCGCCCAGCACGTACAGCAGGTCTTCGTCCCGGGGGAAACGGGCCACCGCCTCGCGAAGCAGTGTCAGCGCTTCGCGCCCCCGGCCCTGCCGGTGGAGAGTGGCGGCCAGGGCGTCATACAGCGCCGCGGAGGGACCGGCGGACAGGCCCTCGCGAAGGAGCAGCTCCGCGCGGTTCGGCGTGCCGCCGCGCTCCAGGGCCCGAGCGAACTGCATCCGGACGTCCACGTCCTCTGGCGCCTCCTGCATCGCGGCCCGGAAGAGCGTGAGAGCCCGGGAGTGCTCGCCCAGGAGCGACAGGCAGCGGGCTCGGCGCAGGCGCGCGTCGGCGTAGACATCCGCCTCAGCGGGCACCCCAGCGAAGGCGTCCGCCGCGTCGGCGAAGCGGCGCATCCGCTCATGGACGAGCCCCGCGTAGTAGGCCAGCCGTGGGTCCGCATGGTCCCCCCGGCGCGCCGCCTCCAGCACCTCCGCGGCCGCCCTGGGCTCGCGCGCGGCGAGGTAGCTGAAGGCCACCCGTACCGGCATCTCCGGCTCGGAGGAGAGGGACAACAGCCGGTCGAAGTACGCCCGCGCCCGGACGGCGGAGCCCGCCTTCAGCGCCGCGCGTCCTGCGCCCAGCAGCACCTCCCGGCTGTCCGGGTCCCGCTCCAGCGCCCGAGCCAGGGACTCCTCCGCCTGCACGGGCCGGCCGGTGTCTTCGTACAGCCGCGCCAGCGCCGTCAGCACCTCCACGTCACCCGGGGCCCGGGCGGCGGCCTCGACCAACAGGCGCTCGGCGCGCGCCGTGTCGCCCCGCTCCGCCAGCGCCAACCCCAGGCGCTGGTACCCCAAGGCCTCCCCCGGCAGCGCCTGCGCCAGCGCGTCCACCACCTTCACCGCTTCGTCCGGGGCCCCCATCTCCAGGTGGAGCTGGGTCAGGACGAGATACGCCTCCGGCTCGCGAGGCTTGAGGGTCACCGCGCGCCGCAGGTGCAGGCGGGCCCGGGCGAACCGCTTCGACTCCGTGAGAACGCGGCCCAGGAGCACGTGCGCGGGGTAGTAGGCGGGGGCGCGCAGCACGGCCCGGCGCAGCTCGCGCTCCGCGCGCGTCAAGTCGCCCAGACGGGCGTACTCCTCCCCCAGCCGGGTGAGCAGCAGCGGGTTTCCATCATCCGTGGCCAGGGCCAGCCGCAGCGCGTCCACCGCGCCCCGGTGGTCCCCGGCGTGGTGCTTCAGCCGGGACTGGATGTAGTTCGTGTAGCTGGCGGAGGAGGCGTAGCGGCCTTCGTCCGTGGAGCCCGCGTCGATGGCCTCTCGCATGGCCTCCGGGTCCACGCGCGGCCGCCGTGACGGGGCGGCCGCGGACACACCCGGCGCCACGAGGACGGCCAGCAGGGCGGACACGAGGAGGCGAGAGGGGCGCACGCGAGCATGAGTCTAGCGTGAGCCCGTCCCGCGCGCAGTCGCCTCAGCTCTCTTCGGGGGCCGGCGCGCCCAGCTTCTCCAGCAGCTTTTCAACCGAGTCGCTGTCCTGGCTCACATCCGCCACCGCCGACCGGTACTCCGTGTCCGTCGCCTTCTCCACATCCGGCAACATGCGGCTGATGACGGCGCGCGCCGCCTCCGCCTGGCACTCCGGCAGGACGACGGCGAACACACCTCCGCCCAGGTGGGAGATGGCATCCGGGTGGCGCACCCGCTTGCGCATGACATCGGCGATGTTGGACGGCACCGGCTCCACCGGCCGGTCAGGCCGGAGCACGGCGAGGCTGAGCGCGCGGTGGTAACGCCGGCTGCGCGCCACCTCCTGCTCCAACCGCAGCAGCAGCCCGCGCCGGTCGTGCAGGCCCGTAGCGGGGTCGCTGCCGGTGCGCCGCTGCAAGGCGCTGGACTTCTCCTTCTCCTGCTGCTCGCGCTCCCCCTGGCGCAGCTTGAGGGCGCGCTCGGTGCGGTTGAGGAGCTCCACCGCGTTGAACGGCTTGCTCATGTAGTCCACCGCGCCCAGGTTCAGCGAGCGGACCTTCTCCGCCACGCCCTGGTGGGCGGACAGCAGGATGACGGGGATGCGCGCGGTGTCCGTCGAGGACTTGAGCGCCATGGCCGCGTCCAGGCCGTCCAGCTTGGGCAGGAACACGTCCATGACCACCAGGTCCGGCCGCTGGGCCTTCGCCCGGGCCAGGCCCTCCGCGCCGTCGCGCGCCACCTCCACGCGGTACTTGGAGCGCAGCACCTCCGACAGCACCGCGGCGATCTCCGGCTCGTCCTCCACCACCAGCACGCGCGGCTGCTCCTGCGGTGTGGGCGCGGCGGCGGGCGGCGGGCGCGGGTTGCGCGGCGCTTCCTGCGCCAGCGGCAGCGTGAAGACGAAGATGCAGCCGGTGTCCGGCGGGCTCTCCGCCCAGATTTCACCGCCGTGCAGCTCCACGAACTCCTTGCAGATGGCCAGCCCCAGGCCGGTCCCGCCCTTGCCGCCGTGGCGGTAGCGGTCGAAGACGAGGTGCAGTTCGTCCGGCGGGATGCCCACGCCGTCGTCCTGCACGCACACCTTGGCCGCGTCCCCGTCCGGACGGCCCAGGCGCTGGGTGCTCACCACCACCTCGCCGTCCTGGCGCGCGTGGTGGATGGCGTTGGTGATGAGGTTCTGCAGCACCTCGTGCAGCTTCACCTCGTCACCGATGAGCATCAGGCTGTCCGGGCAGTCGGCGCGCAGGGACACGCCCCGGTCCGCGGCGAGGATCTCCAGCTCGTTGACTGCGTCGCGGCACAGCTGCGCCACGTCCAGGACGCGAGGCTCGATGGACAGCCGCGCCGCCTCGCCCTTGCCCTTCTCCAGCAGCGACTCCACCAGGCCGAGGATCTTCTTTCCCTGGCGAATCATCGCCTCGGAGGACTGGCGCTGCTGCGGCTCCAGCGGCCCCTCCTGCAACAGCCGGCCGTGCCCCAGGAGCACCTGGAGCGGCGCGCGCAGGTCGTGGCTGCACACCGCGATGATTTCGTCCTTGAGCCGGTTGAGCTCCTTCAGCCGGCGGTTGGCCTCGTTCAGCTCCTGGTAGCGCTGGACGTAGGCTTCCTCCAGGTCCTCGCGCTTCTTCTTCACCGCGGTGTGCAGGCGCGCGTTGCGGATGGAGTTGGCCAGCACGCCGGCCACCGCCTGGGCGAACTCCTGCTCGTCCCGGCCGAACGACGCGTCAGCGCGCGATACCCGTAGGAACAGCGCCCCCAGCAGGTCGCCCTGACAGATGAGGGGCTGCACCAGGATGGACTTCACGCCCAGCGGCAGGATGTTGGTGCGGACCTCCGCCATCAACGGGTCGCGCTGCGCCTCCTCGATGACCACCGATTCCCGCGTCTCCAGCGCGCGGCGCAGCTCCGGGTAGCGCATCACCTCGATGTCCAACTGGACGAGGCTCGGGTCCTCCTGCGTGGCCACCACCTTCGCGGTGCGGGCATGGCTGCCCTCCACCAGCACCACGGAGCAACGGTCCGTCCCGGTGACACGGCCGACCTTGTCCACGGCGATGCGGAGTATCTCCTCCAACTCGAGCGAACTGGTGGCCGCCTGGGTGATTTCCAGCAGCATCCCCATGCGCAGGCGGATCCGCTCTTCCCGGTCACGCAACCGGCCCGCGCGCAGGGCGGCCTCCAGACGGGGCACCACCTCGTCGGCGCTGCGGATCCAATCGTCCACCGCCAGCCGCTTGAAAGCTTCCGCCGAGCGCGCGCGGCCCAGGTCCACCAGCACCGGCAGGCGCTGGAGCCGGTCCACCTTGCGCAGCGACTCCAGCATCTCCGCGGCCCGCTTCGCCGTCACCGCCAGCAGGACGACCTCTGGCTGCAACGTGTCCGCGACCTGGGCCAGACCGCTCTCCTTCTCCGCCGACGCACACTGGTAGCCGCTCGACGTGAGCCGCTCCATGAGCGCATCGCCCGCCTCCTTGGCGGCCACCACCAGCACGCGTCCCCGCTGATCAGCCTGCATCTCGACTCTCACGGTGAACCCCAGCCGCGGCGACATTGCGCCGGGTAGAGAGGCTGCAAAAACCCGCTGCGTGCGAAAGAGTTCATGGTTCGGATCCCGATCATGCCGCTGAACACGCCCTGGAGCCAGAACGGCGGGCATGGGTGGGAGGATGTGGCCACGTCGGTCCCCGCCGCCCCCAAGCCCTCCGGGAGTCGAGCGTACACGATGGACGTCACTTCCCTATCACCCGCGGACCGCGCACGGCCGCCCGCCCTGCCTACCGCCCATCAGGCGCCAGTGGGGCTGCACATGCAACTTCCTGGCGCATCCCTGGCGCTGTGACGCCGCCCACCGCACAGGGTCCCAACGGCGCTGGCGGAACTACCACAGCCCGCGGACGTTGGGGGACGTTCCGTACCCAGGTGGGAGCGAGAATCGGTTCGGGCGTCCCCGACAGGCGGGCCTGGATGCCTGAGACGCCGCGTACCGGCTAGAGTTGGGCGCCATGGCCCACCCCTCCCTGACGCGGCGCGCGCGGCGCTCCGCCCTCATCGTCGCCGGCAGCCTGGCCGCCGCCTGTGGCGGCAGCGAACCGCCCCCTCCCACGCCAGATCCTCCCCAGGTCGCCCTGACGGTGCCCGCGAGCATCATCTCCGACGACAAGCTCCAGGTCATCGTCACGGTGTCCGGCTGCGAGGGCGGCTCGACGCTCAACGTCAATGACCGGGAGACCCTGCTCCGGACCTTCCCGCACAGCGGCGGCACCATGACGCTGACGCTGGAGCGCAACGACATTCCCTACGCCACGGCGGGCCTGGCCGCGAACCTGTCGTTGAACGCGGTGGCCACGTGCTCTGACGGGCGTACGAATCGCTCACAGCCCGCCCCTGTCTCCTACTTCCCGGTGCAGCGCCGCATCGTGGAGCCGCAGAACGCCGGCCAGGTCGTCACCGACCACTTCGTCATCGACGGCACCAGCGCCAACCCCACCTTCTTGGGCTGCGGCGTCCCGCCGACGGAGATTTCCACGCTGTACCGCGTGAACCTCAGCGGCAAGGTGACGGGCACTGTCGGGATGCCCATCGCCTGCACCCCCGAGACGGTCATCACCGAGCGCAACCCCATCAGCGGCAAGCGCTGGGTGTGGACCCCGAACGTGGGTGCCTTCGCCGTGGACGCCGAGCTGCGCATCACCGCGCGCACGACGACGGACATCGGCCCCACGCAGCTCACCGTGCTGCCGGGCGGTGACGCCATCATCGTCAACCGCATCGACGAGGTGCGCCGGCTCTCCCACAACCCCAACGGCACGTCGGAGAGCGTGGCCGAGGTCAAGTGGCTCTACGCGCCCACGACGCTGGAGAGCGTCATCGCTCCGCCCCTGGTCCGCGAGGACGGGCTGATTCTCATCGCCTCCCTGGGCACGGGCCCGGATGCTTCGCGCACGGACGTCACCGTCACCGAGCTGTACGCAGGCGAGACGGGTGAGCAGGGCGCGGGCGGAACGGCCCGGGCCGCGTACAAGCTGCGAACCTTCGCGCGCAACGAGCGCCTCCCCCTGGGCTCCTTCAACGACACAGGCAACACCCTCTTCCTGGGCCTCCAGCTCGGCTCGGAGCAGTCGCAGGTCATCGCGTGTGCCGCGAACCAGGACGAGTGCGAGGGCGCTCGGCTCCAGTGGACCAGCCCCGCGCTCCCGGTGCCGCTGGCGCACATCGTCTATCACCCGGGCGCCTCGCGCCTCGTCGCGGTGGGCCAGCAGCGCGTGTGGTTCCTCGACGCGTCGGGGCAGATTCGCAACCGGGACAACCGCTCCATCGACGCGAATGGCGCGCTGAACGTGCTCCAGGTGCTACGTCGGCCAAACTCGCCGGAGCTCTTCCTGCTCAACGCGCCGGCCCGCGGGCTGGATGGCGCGCCGACGCTGCCCAACGAAATCGTCGCCGTGGACCAGACGTCCGGCGGCGAGGCCCGCGAGCTGTTCCGCCACCAGGTGGTCGGCAGCCTGGGCGGTGCGATCGACCCGGAAGGACGGCTGTGGATCCGCACGGGCTTCGACGTGGTGCAGACGCTCCCTCTGTCCGACTACCGCCGCTACCGGCCGTAGCGCCCGGACTCAGGGCCTGCTGGCGACGAGGAGTGCCTCCACGTTGCCAGCGGGCCCGGGCACCGTGGAGTCCATCAACCCGAGGACCTCCAGGCCCTGCTCGCGGACGAACGCCGTCACCGTGTCGATGGCGTCCTGCCGGGCAGCGACATCCCGCACCACGCCGCCCTTCCCTACCCGGTCCGGCCCCACCTCGAACTGGGGCTTGACCAGCGCGACCAACAGCCCGCCCGGCTCCAGGTACGTCAGCACCGACGGCAGCACCTGCGTGAGGGAGATGAAGCTCACGTCGATGACGACCACGCCGACCTTCTCCGGCAGGTCCTCTTCCGTGAGGTAGCGCGCGTTGACGCGCTCGCGCGAGCGCACCCGCGGGTCCGTGCGCAGCTTCTCGTGGAGCTGCCCGTAGCCCACGTCAATCGCGTGGACGCGCGTGGCGCCGTGCTGGAGCAGGCAATCCGTGAAGCCGCCGGTGCTCGCGCCGATGTCCGCGGCCACCTTGCCTCGAACGTCGAGCCCGAAGCGGTCGATGGCGCCCTTCAGCTTCAGGCCGCCGCGCGACACGTAGGGGAGCACCTCGCCCTTGAGGCGCAGCTCCGCCTCCTGCGGAATCAGCGTGCCGGGCTTGTCCACGCGCTGGTCGCCCACCACCACCTGGCCGGCCAGGATGAGCGCCTGGGCCTTGGTGCGCGATTCGGCCAGTCCGCGCTCTACCACCAGCACGTCCAGCCGCTCCTTGCGAGGCTTCACCGTCCGCCCCCCGCCAGCAGCTCCAGGCCCGCGCGCCGCAGGCCCGCGGCGTCCAGCCCCTGCTCCGCGCGCTGAACCCGCGCGTCCCCATGGGGAACGAACGCATCGGGCATGCCCATCAACCGGACGCGGGCTAGCAACCCGTGCGCCGCGAAGAGCTCCAGCACCGCGCTGCCCAGCCCGCCGCGCGTGGTGCCCTCCTCGGCCACCACGACATGACCGGACCGGCCAGCCTCCAGCAACGCGGCCTCATCCAGAGGTGAAGCGCAGCGCGCATCCAGCACGCTCCAGCCGGGCTCGCCTCGCGCGGCCTCCAGCGCGGCGATGCCCAGAGGTCCCAACGTCACCAGCGTCAGCCGGGGTTGCTCCGCGCGAAGCAGCCAGCGAGCCCCCCGCAGCGGTGCCTCGCCCGCGCCCAGTCCTTCAGGCAGGGGCGGCAGCGTGCCGCGTGGGAAGCGGATGACGGAGGCGTGCGGCGCCGCCAGGGCGGTGTCCAGCATGGGCGCCAGGTCCTCCCCCACCATGGGCGACCACAGGTGCAGGTCCGGCAGCGGACGCAGGGACGCCACGTCGTAGGTGCCCTGGTGCGTCGCCCCATCCGCGCCCACCAGCCCCGCGCGGTCCACGGCGAAGACGACGGGCAGGCCCGGGAGGCACACGTCGTGGATGATCTGGTCGTAGGCGCGCTGGAGGAAGGTCGAATAGATGCAGCACACCGGCCGCGCGCCGGCCAAGGCCAGCCCCGCGCTGAAGGTGACGGCGTGTTGTTCCGCGATGCCCACGTCGTGCACCCGGTCCGGGAAGCGCGCCTTGAGCGCGTTGAGCGCCGAGCCCTCCAACATCGCGGGGGTCACCGCAACCACCCGGGGATCCCGGGCCATCGCGTCCTCCAGCACCGCCGCGAAGGCTTCGCTGAAGGTCAACTGGCCACCGCGCGAGCGCACCAGCTTGCCATCCCGCCACTCATACGGGCCCATGGCGTGTCCACGCGTCTGCGCGTCGGCCTCCGCTGGCGGAAAGCCCTTCCCCTTCAGCGTCAGCGCGTGCACCACCACCGGCCGCGACGAGGCGCGGGCCTCGCGCAGCGCGCGCATCAGCGCAGGCAGGTCGTGCCCATCCACCGGGCCCAGGTAGGTGAAGCCCAGTCCTTGGAAGAAGTCGCGCGCCTCGCGCGTGCGCAGCAGCGCGGGGATGGCCCCCACGTTGGCGCTGATGGACATCTGGTTGTCGTTGAGGACGACGACCAACGGCAGGGAGCTCCCCCCCGCGTTGTTGAGCCCTTCAAACGTAAGGCCCCCCGTGAGGCCGCCGTCGCCCAACACCGCCACCACGTGGCCCCGGTGCCCCTGCTGCCGCCGGCCCTCCAGCACGCCGAGCGCCGCGGACACCGCCGTGCATGAATGCCCCGCCAGCAGCGCGTCGTGAGGGCTCTCCCGCGGGTCCAGGAACGGAGCGATGCCGCCCGCGTGCCGCAGCGTGTGCATGCGGTCACGCCGCCCGGTGAGAAGCTTGTGCGCGTACGTCTGGTGCCCCACGTCGAACAGCAGCGCGTCTTGCGGCGAATGGAACACGCGGTGCAGCGCGACGATGAGCTCCACCGCGCCCAGGGAGGCCCCCAGGTGGCCCCCCACGCGACCGCAGATGGAGATGATGTCCTCGCGCAGTTCCTGGCACAGGAGCGGCAGTGCCTCCTCGGGAAGTGCGCGGACGTCCGAAGGTGAGCCGATGCGTGACAGCAACTCCGACATTAGGACTTCCGCTCCACCGTGTAGCGCGCCAACGCCGCCAGGGGCCCGTCCTCGCCCTCCAGGGGACGTACGGCCGCGATGGCCTCGGCCACCTTCTGGTCCGCCAGCTTCCGCGACGCCTCCAGGCCCACCACCGCCGGGAAGGTGAAGCGCCCGGCCGCGGCGTCCGCGCCCGCGGGCTTGCCCAACTCCGCCGCCGTGGCCGTCACGTCCAGCACGTCATCGGCGATCTGGAAGGCCAGCCCCACCGCGTCACCGTAGGTGTCCGCGCGCGCCAATGCGTCCGCGTCTCCACCGCTGGCCAGCACGCCCATGCGGCACGCGGCCCGGATGAGGGCGCCCGTCTTCATGCGGTGCATCCGGATGAGGTAGTCCAGCGCGGACGGCCGGTCCTCGGCGGTGTCCAGCACCTGCCCACCCACCATGCCCGCCGCGCCCGAGGCCACCGCCAGCTCCCGGCACAGCGCGGCGCGCATGCTCTCCGGCCCACTGGCCACCAGCGTGAAGGCCTCCGTCAACAGCGCGTCACCCGCGAGGATGGCCATGGCCTCGCCGTACACCTTGTGGTTGGTGAGCCGGCCCCGGCGGTAGTCGTCGTTGTCCATCGCCGGCAGGTCGTCATGCACCAGCGAGTACGTGTGCACATATTCCAGCGCGCACGCCGCGTCGCCCGCCACCGCCGACACGGCGCTTCCGCGCGCCACGAGGTCCGCGAAGGCCAGGCAGAGCACCGGGCGCAAGCGCTTGCCTCCGGCCAGCAGGGAGTAGCGCATGGCCTCCGCGAGCTGCGGCGGCGTCCCGGAAGGCCCGAGCCGCGCCACGCGCTCGTTCAGCAGGGCCTCGACGCGCGCCTGCTGCGCGGCCAGGAAGGAGTTCAGTTGAAACGTTGCCACGAGCGTCCGTGCTCCTCTTATGGAATCTGCGCGGGCACAAGCTCGCGGATGCGGCTGACGAGCTTGTCCATGTCCAGCGGCTTGACGAAGTAGTCCGCGGCGCCCACCGCCATGCCGTGCCGCTTGTCCTCGGGCTCCCCGCGGCCACTGATGAAGATGACGGGGATGTCCCGGAACTGCTCGTTCTTCTTCACCGCCCGGCACAGCTCGAAGCCGTCAATCCAGGACATGTTCACGTCCAGGAGGATGGCATGCGGCCGGTGAAGTTGGAGCGACGCGATGAGCCGCAGGCCGTTGGCCGCCATGGTGACAGCGAAGCCCTCGTACTCCAGGGCCGCCGCCAGCAGCTCCCGCGTGTCGCGGTCATCATCGACAATGGTGATTTTCAGCTTCGACATGCCGGAATGAACGCGCCCGAGCACCTAGAACGGGACGTCATCCTCCGGGGGCGGGCGAGGAGCCGGGGCCCGAGGGGCCGCGGGCGCGGGCGCCGCCGGACGCGCGGCGACCGACAGGGGCGCTACCACGTCGTTCCCTTCCTCGTCCAGCAGGAGCTGTTCGATGCGCTGCTCCGCCTCGGTGAGCAGCTTCTCACCCCGGCGCACCAGCCGGATGCCCTCCTCGAAGGCCTTGAGCGAGTCCTCCAGGGAGAGATTGCCGCTCTCCAGCCGGCCCACCGTCTCCTCGAGCCGGGAGACCACATCCCCGTACTGCTCGGGGACCTCGGCCTCCGCTACCTTGTCCGCCTTGGGCGCCTTGTCCGACTTCGCCACTTCCATCCACCTCCCCGCATGGGGCGCCGGACTCTAGAGGGTGGCCCGTCAGCAGTCCACCGGCCCTTTCACCGCCGTGACGGTGGCTTCGATTTCTTCACATCCACCGAGCGACTTCGCCCCGTTCGACGCGAGCTTCAGCCCCAGGCGCTCTCCCACCTGGACATCCGCGCCCGTGCGAACCACCGCGCCATCGCGCTGGCGGAACACCACCGAATAGCCGCGGGACATCACCTTCAACGGACTCATGGCGTCCAGTCGTCCCTCCAGACGCTGGAAACGCTTCTGCGCATCCGCCAGGGCCCCCTGCTGGAGCGCCAGCAGCCGCGCCCGGTGCGCGGCCAGCCGGGCGCGCTCGCGGGACACCTGGGCCGCCGGTGACGCCCTTTCGAGCACCAGCCGTGCCGTCGCCAGCCCACCGTGCCGCGTCGCCACACCTGCGCGCACCGCCTCCGACAACCGCATGGCCAACTTCAACAGGTGCGCCCGCTGCTCACCCAGCCGTGCCTGGGGACGCGCCCGCTGCAGCCTTTCGGTCAGCGACCGAAGCTCCTCGCGGTGCCCCCGCACGGCTGGCCGCAGCACACGCATCATCGACTCCACCTGCTCGGACAGGTGCAGCCGCTGGTGATTGATGGCCCGCCGAGGATCCTCCAGCCGCGACGCGAGCTGCCCTTGCTCCTCGCGCAGCTCCAACACCCGGCGCTCCATGGCACGCCGCAGACGGCCCGCCTGCGTGGCCAGCGTCAGCTCCAGGTCGGCCAGCACCGGCGCCAGGCGCTCCGCCGCGGCGCTGGGCGTGGGCGCGCGCAGGTCCGCCACGAAGTCGGAGATGGTGAAGTCGATTTCGTGGCCAATGGCGGACACCACCGGCACCGGCGAGGCGAAGATGGCGCGCGCCACCCGCTCCTCGTTGAAGGTCCAGAGGTCCTCCACCGAGCCACCACCGCGCGTCACCACGATGACGTCCACGTCCGTGCGAGCCAGCCGCTCGATGGCGCGAGCCACCTCCACGGCGGAGCCTTCGCCCTGCACGCGCGCATCCGCCACCAGGACGCTCTGCCGCGGGTTGCGCGAATGCAGCACGCGGAGGAAGTCCTGGAGCGCCGCGCCGGTCCGGCTCGTCACCACGCCAATCCGCCGAGGCAGGTAGGGCAACGGCCTGGGAGGCCGCACACGCCCGGGACCAATGAGTCCCTCCTGGGCCAGCCGCTCCTTGAGTTGCTCGAAGGCCAGCGCCAGCGCGCCCTCGCCCACCGGCTCCAGCCGTTGGACGATGAGGCTGTAGCGGCCCTGCGGCTCGTACAGGTCCACGCTGCCTTCGGCAATCACCTCCATGCCGTCGCGCAGCGCGAAGCGCAGGCGGGCCGCCATGGAGGCCCACACCTTCGCGTCGATGGCCGCGCCCGCGTCCTTCAGCGAGAAGTACCAGTGGCCGCGCGCGTTGGGCCCGCGGAAGCCCGTCACCTCGCCGCGCACGATGACGCGGGCGAAGCGCGACTCCAGCGTCTGCTTGAGCTGGCGGGTCAGCTCGCCCACCGACAGCACCACGCGCTCGGGCTTGGGTGGAGGAGGCGGCGCGCCCTCCATCGGCCCCAGCAGCGAGGTGCCGTCCTCGTCCACCGGAGGCGGCGGAGGCTTCGGCGGCGCCGCGGCCTTGCGCGCCGCACCAGCCGCACGAGGCGTGGAGGCGCCACTGCCGAACAGGTCACCCTGCTGGCCCACTGGCGGCAGCGTGCCGCCTCCCACCTTGCGCCGGGTCATCGGGACAGCTTCTCGACCCAGGTCTTCGCCTTCTCGTGGTACTCGTCATCCGGCGGCGTCATCGCCACCACGTCCTTGAACTTGGGCAGGGCCTCCTCGGGGCTCCCGTCCTTCAGGGAGTAGGCCTGGAGGTAGACGTCCTTCGCCTTCGCCTTCAGCTCACTGATGATGTTGGTGGCGCCCGCGTGCCCGGGGTCCGCCTGCAGCGCCTTGCGCGAGTAGTCCATGGCGCGGCTCCACTGCCCCGCAGCCTTCGCCGCGGTGGCGCCCTTGTAGAAGATGGTGGCCGCCCGCGTCCCCGCGTTGCGCGCCATCTTGCTGGGACGGCCGCCGGTGATGTCCTTGTCCAGCGACATCAGCTTCGACAGGCCCCGGGCGTCCAGGTCCTCCAGCCGCTTGTAGAGGTTGCCGAACTCCGTCACCTGCCCGAGCACCTTCTTGCACTGCGGCGTGCGCGCCATGCACGCGTTGAGGATGGCCACCGCGCCGGACATGTCGCCGTCGCGGAAGCGGTCAACCGCGGGCTCCCACGGCTTGGGGGCCGGCCCCTGGACCACGGGCCTGGGCGTGTCACGGACGATGATGGCCTGCGCCGCCTGCTCGTTGATGAGCTTGGCGTCGCGGTGCTCCGGGAAGGCCACCAGGATGTCCTCGGTGATGGCCTTGGCCATGTCGAGCTGATTCTCATCCAGCAGCTTGCGCGCCTCGCGCGTGCGCGTGTCCGCGGCCTCCGACAGCGCGCGCTTCGTCGAGTTCACCTGCTCGTAGAGGAACTGGCTCTCACCCGCGCTGGCCAGCAGCGTACCGGCCTTGCCCAGCTCCTTCTTCGCCAGGGCCTCCTTGGCCGCCGTCAGCTTCTCCTGGACGGGAATCTCGCGCGCGGCGTGCCCGAGGTAGTCCGCCACGCCCGGGTACTCCGGAGCCTCGGACTGGAGCTCCTCCAGCTTCGCCTTCGCTTCGACCCACTTGCCCTCGCGCACCAGGTTCTTGGCGTCCTGGAACAGGCTGCCCAGCCGCTCCCGGTGGTTCTTGCCCTGACGGGCTTCTTCCGCGGCGACCGCCTGCTGCTTCTGGACGTTCATCCGCACCACGCCCAGGCCCGCGAACAACACCACCACCGCGCCCGCCACCCCTAGCTTGATGAGCTTCTTCTTCTTCAGCTCCTCGGGGGTCGGCGCCGTGGCCGCCGTCGCGCGCGCGCTGCGCACGCGACCACCTTCGACGCGAGGCCCCGGACGGGGCGGCACCGCGCCGCGGCTACCCGAGGCCGCTGGACGCGGACGCGGACCGGGGGCCGGCGCGCCGACCATCATCGTGGAGTTGGCCACGTCCTCGAAGCGCAGCTCGGTGTCGCCCAACGTGATGACGTCACCATTGGCCAGCGGCGTCTCCTCGTTGATGACGTCGCCGTTGATGAGCGTTCCGTTGCCGGAGCCCAGGTCGCTCACCGCCCAGCCCGCTCCCGACTTCCGCACCATGACGTGCTTGCGGGACACGGAGGTGTCCGGGATGCAGATGGCGTTATCGGTCGCTCGACCGATGACGTACTCCTCCTCGGACAGGGCAAACTCCTCACCGTCCTTGGGGCCAGCGATGCAAATGAGCCGGGCGGCGGCGGAGATGGGGGCAGGCGCGGGCCGGGCGGACGTCCTGCGCACTGCGGGACGGGACCCGGTCCCACCCGAGGGCGCCCCGGAAGGGGGCCGGCGGCGTGCCGGAGGGGAACCGTTGGACATGCGAATCACCGACTTCCTGTCGAAGTGAGCACGCGCCTACAGCTCGTGCTCATAAGCCAACTGCAAACCTAGATTGTGGCAGCGATGCTCGGCCGTAGGGAAGCGTCGACCCATTTCCTGCAACGCGGCCCGAGCCGTCCGCGCATTCCGGTACTGTACGCTGCGCTGGAAATCGAGCAGCAGCTGGCTGCACTTGTGGTCCAGCTCGGTTGCCACCTCGCCGAGCTGGAAACGCACGTCCTGATAGATGTCAGGCTTGGTGTCCAGCGCCTCCAGCGTCACCCAGGCGAAGCGGTACTGCTGCCACGCTTTGAAGAGGTTCTCCGCGCCGACGTCGCGCGACTCATAGAACCGGGCGCCCGCGGTGACGTACTGACGCGCCTTGGCCAGGAGCTCGTCTTGCGGCAACTCCGGCACCGGGATGATTTCCAGGCGCAGGTTCCACACACGCCAGGTGTCCCGTCCCGGTGGGTTGCGGACGTTGTCGAAGACGATGGAGTTGAGCTCGCCCCGCTTCAGCGCGGAGGGCGGGAGAATCTGCTCCAGCCCCCGCTCCGTCACCGCGTTCACGTCCGGCGGCACCCAGCCCACGTCCACGCCGTTGACGACCAGCGCCACCTCCTCCTTGGAGATGCCACTGGCCATGTAGTGGACCACGGCCACCGCCCGCGTCGGGGTGGCGAACTGGAAGGCGAACGACTTGTGCTCCGGGTTCTCCCACGTCACGCCCTCGCCCACCCCGAACGAGTCTGCAATCACCTCGAAGCCCAGGTCCTCCGGTTCCACGCCGGACGCCCGGCCTTCGCCCTTGGGCATGAAGAAGACGGCCAGCACGCCCACCAGCGCCAGCGCCAGGCCGCCTCCGACCGCGCCCACGCCCAGACGCGCCGGCTTCGACAGCTGCCCCCACCACAGGAGCAACCTGCCCGCCTGACTGCCCGCGAGCTCCCGGCGACGGCGTGCGCGCTCCGCCGCCGTCTGCCCCGCGGCGGGCTCGGCCTTCGCCACGGCGGCGGTGCCCGGACGCACCGGAACCACCGCGGGCTGCTGCGCGGTGGGATGGCCCTCCGGCAGCACGATGCCGCTCTCGGCGGGAATGGGGTCGTTGAGACGGATGGGACGGGTGGCGTCCGGGTCCAGCGCAGGGACCGGGTCGCCCCGTCGGATGGGCCGCGTGGCGTCCTCGTCCCCCTCCGGCGGCACCCAGACGAAGGTGAACTCGACGGGGCCCACGCCAATCTTGTCCCCATCCCGAAGCTGCTGCTCGCCCGACAGCAACCCGCCGTTGAGCACGGTGCCATTCGAGCTGCCCATGTCCGCGACGAAGTACTTGTCGCCGCGGAGCACGATGCGCGCGTGCCTGCGCGACACGCCGTGGTCGTGCAGCACCAGGTCGTTCTCCGAGGTGCGGCCGATGTTGACCTCGGCCGCCTCGAAGGTGAGCTCCCGTCCCTGCTGGAGCCCCTGCGTGATCGTCAGGAGGATTGGCACGGGGCGCTACCCCGCGACGTTTCCGAACATGAACTGGAACACGATGGGCCCGAACAGCACCATGAACACCGTGGGGAAGATGCACGCGATGAGCGGGAAGAGCATCTTCACCGGCGCCTCGCCAGCCAGCTTCTCCGCGCGCTGGGTGCGGTCGATGCGCATCTGCGTGGACTGGATGCGCAGCACCTTGCCCAAGCTGGTCCCCATCTTGTCCGCCTGGATGAGCGCGGTGACGAAGGTGGTCAGCGGCGGCAGGTCCACCCGGACAATCATGCTCTTGAGGCCCTCTTCACGCGTCTTGCCCATCTTCAGCTGCTTGAGCACCAGCTGCAGCTCCTCGCGCAGCGGCCCCGGCTTGCCCTTCTCCACCACCTTGGCCAGGGCCGCGGTGAAGTCCAGGCCGGCCTCCACCGACAGCGTCAGCAGGTCCAGGCTGTAGGGCAGCGCGCGGCTGATGAGCAGGTGGCGCTTCTTCACCTGGTCGTTCAGCCACATCAGCGGGTAGTACATGCCGAAGAGCAGGAACAGCGGCGCCCACACCAGGCTCACGCCGAAGCCGTTGAGCAGGATGAGGCCCATGATGAGGCCCACCACCGCGCTGACTTCCTGCAGCGCCATGATGTCCTCGGGCTTGTACGCCTGCGGCTCGCCCGCCTTGATGAGGTTGCGGCGCGCCTTGGCCTCGTAGCCGGGCCACATGAAGCGGCGATTCATCGCGCCCAGGCGGCGGATGGCCACCGAGCCGAAACCCTTCATGCCGCCCGTGGACTCGTCACGGACCTCCGACAGGAAGCGCTCCAGCATCGTCTGGTACAGCCCCAGGCCCAGGAAGCCCACGGCGCCCGCGAAGAGGAGCGCCGAGCTGCCGATCAAGATTGGCGTCAGGACATCGTCCACGGTGCACCTCTCAGATATCGATGTTGACGATGCGCCGGATGATGAGGATGCCCATCACTTCCATGATGGCGATGATGATCACGAGGATCCAACCGAAGATGTGGTCCATCATCGGCTCCATCAGGTCGGGCCGCATGTAGTTGAGCACCATGCCGAGCACACCGGGCATCGCCGCGACGATCCACCCCTGCAGCTTGCCCTGCGAGGTGAGCGCGTCGATCTTGCCTTCCAGACGGAAGCGCTCGCGGATCACCGTGGAGATCGTCTCGAACATCTCGGCCATGTTGCCGCCGAGCTGACGGGCGATGTTCGTGGACACGACGACCAGCTCCAGGTCGTCACTGCCCACGCGGCGCCCCATGTTGATGAGCGCCTCCTCCAGCGGCACACCCAGCTTCACTTCCTTCACGAAGAGCCCGAACTCCTGCGACAGCGGCGGCATCGCCTCGCGCGCCACGTGCTCGATGGCCTGGGGGAACGTGAGACCGGCCTTGAAGGCGTTGGCCATGGCCTGCAGCGCGTCCACCAACTGCACGTTGAACTTCTTGATGCGCCGCTTCCGGTAGTGCTTGACCATCAGCATCGGCAGGAAGAAGCCGAACACCGTGGCCACCACCGCCATGATGGGGTTGAAGATGATGTACGACAGGATCCCCAACAAGCACATGCACGCGATGTTGAGGATCAACATCTGGCGTGGATCGATGAAGAGGAACATGTCGCTCAAGTCGTTCATCGACTTGGCGACGTAGCGCTCCTGGTACTGCTCATACGCCTTCGACAGGACGCTGAAGATCACCAGGCTGAAGAAGAAGACCGAGCCGGTGACGAGGAGGAGGACGATTCCAGCAAGCATGTGCGCGCTTCCCTAAGAGCGAGGGTGGACGACGCACGCCATCACGGCGCGCCAGCGCCCGCGGCCCGCTCGGCACCGCCCTTGATGATCTGGATGATTTCGCGGCGCTTCTGCTCCAGCACGCGGGTGCGCTCACCCGACAGCAGCGTGCTGATGGTCGCGCGGCCGCGCTCCTCGATGAGGTCCACGTCGTCCTCGTTGCGGAGGCTGAGCGTCAGCTGGCCGAGCTCCACCGCGAGCACCAGGATTTCGGCCTCTTCCGGCAGCACCATCAGCGAGATGTTGTTGTACTCGCGCTGGTTCTCCGGGATGAGGTTCACGTTGGTGGTACCGGTGATCTTGCCCGTGGCCACCACGATGACGTTCTGGAGCAGCGTCACGGCGACGTTCTCGTCCGTCTGCGGGTCGCGGAAGGTGCCAATCACGTCCACGTGGTCATTGGGGCGAATCCAGCCGCCCACCGACGTGGTGTGCTTCGCCTCGATGGTGAGGGCGCGCGCCTTCTTCTGCACCTTCGACGACAGCCGCTCGGCGGCCTTGGTCGTCTCGAACTGGCTCCACAGCAGCGGATCACCCGCCTGCAGCGCGACCAGCACCTTCTGGTTCACGATGTAGGTCGCGGAGTCCGGACGCACCACGGAGGACGTCACGAACTGCTCCGGCACGGAGCGCTGGGAGATCATCTCGAAGGTGATGACCGTGCCTTCAGGGACGTCCTGCGCCGCCACGACGACGGGCACCAGGTTCCATCCGCGGCGGACATCCGCCTCCTTCTTCTTGATGGCGGAATACGCGATGACGCCGGCCAGCAGGCCCAGCACAAGCGCGACGACGAGCGGAGTCTTGCCCTTCAGCATGGTTCAGAAACCTCCAGAACGGGGGGGAGCCGTTCGGCGGCGATGATGGAGTCCGAAGTGGAGTCCAGAGCAGGTGTTGGAATACAGTGCAGTGCAATCAGCGGATGGCGCGCGATGTTATCCGTGCGATACACCGGGTGTCAAAACCACCTCTCGCGACAGCTCTGTATCGCGCGCAATCCGGGACCTGACATCGTACCGCGTCAAAGGTTGCCGATGGCGTTGCGGTCCGGCGTCGTCAGGCCGCGGCCCTCGGTGATGCTGTAGAGGGCGTTCTGCACCACGCCCACGTCCTCGGAGCTGTCGATGACCTTCCCCTCGAGGAGCCGCAGCAGTTCCTGCAGCGCGTCATCCGAGGTGACGGGGCCGACCGCGTAGGTCATGAACTCGTTGGAGGGGTCCCGCTCCTCGTTCAGGCAGTACATGTAGAGGGGGACGATATAGGCGTTCTCCTCCGCCCCGCCGTCCGGGGTGCCGGCATCGTCCCGCCCGCCGGGCCCCCGGGGGGTGGGCGGAACGACGAGGATGGTGCGCTCGATGAGCAGCCCGTTCTGGCCGCGTCCCTCGGAGGTGGACACGACGACGAGCCCCGGGGGGAACTCCACCTCGACAGGCGCTCCGGTGTCATTGCGGAGGGGCACGCAGACGCGGACCAAAGCGCCCGAGCCCTGGGCTTCCACGCCGGCGTTCTCACACTCACCGGAGACCTCGGCGGCGCCGCGAAGGGTGCCGGCGAAGCTGACGCCCTCGGGGAGGGAAAAGGGTGTGCCCTGCGGCGCGCCGTCATCCTCGCCCAGGCCGGGGCGGAAGACATTCACGCCCGCGTCGACCCCATTGGAGGGCGGCGGATTGCTTCCACCGCCGCCTTCGCATGCCAGTACCCCTGCCCCGACCGCCGCCGCGACGACCATCCACTTCCATGCCGCCTGCGCCATTGCGCGCTCCTTCCGTCAATCCAGGACGACCCACCGGCCGGGACCGCCGTGTCATGAGGTCCGGCGAGACTGGCCGAGTCTCAAGGCACCCGCAACCTTGCTGAGCGCCCCAGGTGTCAGGGAGTAGGCGGAATCGCGGGTTGCGCGGGCGGCGGAAGGTCCGGGTTGTAGAGGCCTCGCAACACCAGCGTTGCCCCCAGGTCATCCTTGAGGAGCGCCGGCTGGCCCTGGTGGAGCCCCACCAGCCGCACCGAGAAGCCCACGCCATCCGGCGTCACGTGCACCGCGAGCTGCCCCGGCACGAGCGGGTCCGGCACGGCGCTCTCGGAGGGCAGCCAGGCGACCTGGGGATGAACGGGGAGGAAGGCGCGCGTGTACACCCGCACCTCGCTGGCGCCGGACCTCTGGAGCGCGGCGCGCCACGCGTCCTGCGTCCGAGGCGTCTCTCCATGCGACTGGAGCTCGTGCACCATCAGCAGGTGGACGCGCCGGGCCACGCGGAGCAGCTCCAGGTTGGCCGCCACGTCGGAGCGGGACTGCTCCAGCCCTTGCGGACGACCGCCGGCGAGCGTGGCCATGACGCCGAGGAGGATGACGCCGGAGGCCCACAACGGCGCGGACCGGCCGCGCACCAGTTCCCAGCCCAGGCGTGCCGTGCCCACCGCAGCCAGCAACGAACCGGCCAGCACCAGCCAGCGCGGTGCCGCGCCCGCGTGGAAGGGCTGACTCAAGGCCTGCGTCAGGTGCGTCCACTCGGGCGCGGACGCCACGCCCACGCCCACGGCGAAGGCGACGAACAAGACGGCGTGCACCAGCCGCAGCCCCAGCGGGGACGGCTGCCCCACCTCGCTGCTTGCCGTCACGGGAACGGCAGGTTCAGCACGAAGTAGAAGGAGTCGTAATAAATCTGGTACGCCTCCATGAACAGGTCGATGACGTTGGACTGCCGGTCCTCCGACCAACGGACCTTCACCGACGCGCCGATGATGAGCGCGACGACGAGAATCCAGTTCAACAGCGAGTACTCCAGCATGGCCTGCCCGCGACGGTTACGGGCGCGGGAACGCAGCGTCTTCGGGTGGTTCACGGCGTGTCCTCAGGGGTGTCGTGTCCGTGCCCGTCGTCCGCGTCGCCGGGCAGGTCATCGAGTATAGCATCCGCGTACTCCAGCTTGATCTTCGGTGCGTCTGGAGCGGGGATGCGCATGCGGGGTTTGGCGTCGATTCCGTACTCCGCCACTTCCATGGCGTGACCGATGCCGGGAATCTCAATCTTGGCCAGGTTCAGCAGCGGAATCTCACGGCTGAGCCACATCCGCTTGATGACGGTGTTCTTCAGGACGACTTCGACGGGGACGGCCGCCACGGTGCCAGCCAGCGTCATCAACCGGGACTCCTTGCCCGAGCGCGTCGTGGGCTTTACGCCCTTGGGCAGCGGCGCTTGCTTCTCCGGCGGTGCGGACTGAGCCTTCTTCGCGTCCGCCTCCTGCTGCTTGAGCACGTGCTGGAGCGCCTCGTCCGAATACTCCTGGGGTTGGCCGAAGCCCGTGCCGATGTAGAGGCGGGAGATGGCGTCATAGCGAATCTCGTCGCCCTCCCGGGCCACCAGCATGCGCATCTGAGCGAGCGGCGACTTCATGGCCGGATGGGTCCCCGCCTCCATCTCCACCCACACCGCGTCCCGGCCCTCCTTGTCCTTCTCCTCACCCACCACCGCCAGGCGCCAGTAGTAGACGCGCAGTCCTCCGCCATTGAAGCGGTAGGTCACCCAGTCGCCCAGCCGGGCTGGACGCGCGCCGCGGGACATGTGCTGCACCAGCTCTCGCGCGGGGTTCGCCTCCACGCGGACCGGGAACGCCAGCACCACCGCGGCCACCACGAGCAGGGCCCTCACTTCGCGCCCTCCTTCTTCTGGGCCTGGTCCCGCTCGTAGGCCTCGCGGCTCTGGCGCACGGCATCGTCGTTGGGCACCGCGTCCGGCCGGTCCGAGCCAATCCACATCTGGACCACGGCGGTGACACCCTCCTCCGCCGGCGACAGCGTCGTCACCACCTGCTCACCTTTTCGGGCGTGCTCCATGGTCAACTGCGTGCCGCCGCCCATCTTGAGCGCGGACTGCCGCACGGGCGCGTAGCCGCGGCGCTCCAACTCCGCGTTCACCTGCTGCTGCACCTTCGTCAGCTCCCCCGTCACCAGCGTGGTGCGGCTCTGCGAGCCACCCGGGTCATCTCGCGTGGCCAGGTCCTGGCTGTAGAGCGCGCCTTCCAGCGCCACCAGCCCGGGCGCAGGCTTCTTGGGCGGACGCACCCACAAGTCCCGCAGCGCGGTGAAGCCCACCGTCTTGCCCAGGTGCTTGCGCAGCACGACGCCGCGCTGGAGCCCCTCGCGGGTATAGAGCGCCGACACCACGCCCTCGTCCTGCATGTCCCCTTCCACCACGGTGGGGTAGCCCTCCTCCTGCCACTTCCGGGCGAAGTAGGCGGCCACCTTCTCCATGGGGTCCGGCGTCGTGAAGTACGCGAGGCGGTAGTACTCCCCGCCAATGACCAGGTCGTTGCCGATGCGCGTGTGGATGGTGCCCGGATAGATGGGGAGTTCCTGTTCCGCGGCTGCTGGCGCGGAGGCCAGCAACGCGAACAGGAGCGCCGTCCGGACGGCCCCTCCCCTACTCGCAAGGAATCTTGAGGTCTTGCTCGTCATTCTGCGTGGACTCCGGCCGGGCATCCGGGTCAGTCGGGTCGTCCGCCATGGCCCGCTTGCACCCCATGTAGAACTCGCCGCGCGCGTTGAAGACCTTGATGTAGTTGCTGTTCGCGTACGTCATCTCATCGCGGAACGGCGCGGTGTCAAAGCAGTTGGGCCGTTCGTGGTCGGTCAGCTCGAAGCGGCGCTTGTGCATGACGTGGAGGCCGCTGCTGGCCTTCGCATCATACTGGGCAAGGCCGGTGCAGTCGCCCTTCTGCGAGGCGCCCACGCCGTAGTTCCGGGACACCACGAAGGTCCCCAGGAAGTTGGGGAGCACCGAGGCGACGACATCGAGGATGGCACCGATGCCCAGGCTGTCCAACGTGGAGGAGAAGCCCAGGAACACCATCCGGTCCACCTGGCGGTAGAGGCCGTGGGGCTGGCTGAGGGAACCCCCCGTGTGCTGACCGGCGCGGCGGCCACGGATGATGGCGTCACCGCCGTCCGGCATGTGCCAGCCGTTGGCGTACATGGAGTACTTCGACTTGAGCCGCAGGCTGCCCAGGTCGCGCCCGCCCATCATGTTCTCTTTGAAGAAGCCGCCGTTGCCACCGCTCTTGTCGAGGTACCGCGTCGGCAGGATGACGTTCTCGTAGTTCATCTCGACTTCGGATTCGACCCAGCCTTTGTTGTTGAAGCCCCACTGGTTCAAGACCCATCCCATGCCGTTGTTCAGCGGGCTGAGGATGGCGCCCGCCAGGCCGCCTCCTTCGCCGGTACTCGGGGGGCTGAGCATCCCGCTCTCGAGGAGCGCGATCTCCTTGTTGGAGATGGTCGCCGTCACGTCCGTGTAGCGGGCAATGAAATTGCCGCCGGGTCCGTTGGGCTCCACCGAGTCCATGTCCTTGAAGCGCTCGACGAACTCCTTGTGCGCCTCCTGGCGGGCGTCCTCGAAGGCGTCATCGTGCTTCCCGTTCGCGAAGTCGGAGAGCGCGTAGCTCGTCATCTCCCAGACGGCGTAGCGCGCCGCCTCCTGGAGCTTGAGCTTCGCCCTCACCAACTCCGTGAGGTACATGCTGAACATCAGGATCATCACGAGGAGCGGCACGGAGAGCGCGAACTCGACCGTGGCGGCACCTCTTGAGCGCGAGCGCATTTGGAGACGGGCACGCATGGCAGTCCTCAGTGCGTAATGATCTTCGGGGCAATGCCCTGAAGCGGTCCGGGCAGCGCGTCCATCATCTCACCAATCTTCGGCAGCGAGTGGCGGCCCTGGAACACGGACGCCAGACGCGGGCGCCAGTAGGGGTTGAAGAAGTTGGGCTGCTCCGCCCAGTTGCCGGGACGGTGGTAGTAGGCCTGGCCGCGGGAGATGACGTTGAGGCCTTCGACCAGGCCCAGGAACTTCTTCCGGTTGTTCAGCAGCTCCAGGCCGTCCGTGTCCGGAGTGAAGGCGAACTTCACCTTGCCATCCTGGTTCAACAGGGCGGGCGCGTTGGTGCCGGTGCCGTCCTTGTTGTCCCGGTTCACGACCTGCTCTGGATCCTTGTTCAGCGCCACCCAGGCGGTGGGCTGGTTGAAGTCCGCCTGGCGCTTGGACGCGTCGCTCATGGACGCGTTGGCGGTGGGGTTGCACACCGAGCCGAGCTGGCCGGGCTCGAAGTGCATGAACGGCGTCAAGCCGCCCCAGCGGTGGTGGCCGTCCTGCACCGGCCGCACGTTGGCCGCGAAGACGTCCGTACGGGCCCAGCACTTCCACGCCAGCTCCAGCACGCAGATCTTCGAGCGGTGCAGCCCCACGTCGCGCTCGGGCCCTCCGGGCCGCATGTGGCCGGACCAGTTCTCCGGGTTGCTCGGGTAGTTGACCCGCCAGTGCAGCCCGCCCCGGCGACGGCCGCTGTCGGTGTCGTTGAGCGCCCAGATGCTCGTCTTCGTCATGTGCTTGTAGGGCAGCTTGGTGGTGTTGTTGTTCCCCTTGCCCTTGCGGTTGTCGCCGAAGCACTTCCAGTAGTCGTCGTTCTTGGTGCACGACACCGGGTTGTCCGCCTTGCCCACGCCCACGTCGATCTCCGGCGGGCCGAACTTGAGCCAGTACGGGTCATCCGAACCGATGTTGTCCCCCTGGGCCGTCATGCCCCAGGGGTTGAGGTTGTCGTTCCAGTCGCGGATGTAGTTACGGCCCTCCTGGCCGGGACCGCGGCCGGCGCGGAGCGCGTTGGCGTTGGGGAAGCCCGTGGAGAGCATGCGCGTCTGGCCGATCTTGCCGAACTCGAAGATGCCCGGGATGTCCACGCCGCCGTTGAAGAAGTCCCGCATGAAGCTGAGCATGTCCGGCAGCGGCAGCAGGTCACCCATGCGGCGGCTGGTGATGAAGCCCTGGGGGCACGCGCCGCCGTTGGCGTCACAGGCGTAGCGCGTGGCGTTCGTGATGCCACCCATGGCGCGCTTGGCGCGGGCGATGGGGTCATTGGCGGCCTTCTTCGTCACGTCCAGCGCGCCGAAGGGGTTCTTCCACGTGTTCGGCGCCAGCGGCTTGCCGCCCGCGTGCGGGCTGTGCGCCTGACTGAAGAGACACTGGCTGTAGAGCCCCGTCGCCAACTGGCTGGCCAGCGAGGAGATGTTGCTGTCGTTGTCGTCGATGACCGTCTGCGTGGTCTGCGTCACGTGCGTGGACGCGGACATCATCACCGCCTGCGACGCGAAGTACATCACGCCGTTCATCACCCGGTGCGCGGGGATGATCCACTCACCTACGATCCGGTCCGGATTCAGCCGAGTGATGACCTGTTGGATGGGTCTGAGGAAGTAGTTCCGGTACGCGGTCATGATCCGGCCAATGGCCTTGATGACCGCGCTCACATACGGAATGACGTTTTCAAGGATGGGACAAGCGATCTTCCAGAAGAGGTTGCTCGTCTTGCCCGCGCATGGATTCAACGTGCGCATGAAGCCGTAGATGTCCGTGAGGAACGCCTCGGCGGAATAGATGAGTGACAGCAGCGACTGCCACATCATCGCCGACACGTAGTGCGACACCTGCGTGCGGTTGGCGTACGCGTAGAAGTTGAACGCGCGCGCCTCCATGGCGGCCATGGAGTACGACGCGGAGTCCGCCGTGTTCTGCAGGCGGATCCGTTCATGCACCGTGTGGCCGATGTTGACCGTGGTCAACACGGCGATGGACATGATCAACACCATCAGGGCGGCCAGCACCAAGGCCTGGCCTTCCTGGCGGCGGAAACTCTGTCGGAGGGTCCGGGTGAACATGGGTCGGGAGTCCTCTTCCTCTTACAGACCCCAGTCGGGGTTCAGGTGCATGATCCACTTGCGGTGGAAGTTGGACTGCATGCGCATGCTGTACGTGGCCGTCAGCGGCATGAAGTACCGCTTGCCAGCCAGGTCGGAAACGAGCGGGATGCTGCCGTTGGCCAGCATCCAGAGCACGGTCATCTCGAGCGGGTAGACGGAGTCGTACCCCATCTCGTGCTCGATACCGCGGGCGCCGGCGAGCAACGGGTTGAGGTTGCCACGCCGGTTCATCATGTTCGCGCGCGGGTCCACGGTGCCGCGGTCAATGGCGCCTCGCAGCGCCATGCCCGCGTTCGAGGCGAACCACGAGTAGAAGATGATGGAGTTCGCGAACGGTACGCGCAATTGGTACCAGTAGCGCAGGCGAATGGTCAGTCGCGTGGACTTGCGGAACACCAACTCCGCGTCGTCGGGCTCCGGCAGGTTGAAGAACTTTCGGATGTGGTTCTCCAGCGAGGGCACCTCCGGGAAGGAGTCCGCACCGTCGAAGTCCAGCTCCTGCCAGTTGTAGCCGGTGCGGAGCTTCCACATCGAATCGATGGGCGTGAAGTACGCCGGACTGATGGTGTCCACGCGGATGATGCCGAACAGGTTGGAGCCGTTCACCGTCCGGGGCACGCGGCCGCCGCCGAAGTTCAGCATGCGCATGCCGGAGTCGTAGAGCTGGTGGAGGACGAACGTCTTCCCCAGCTCGACGATGTCGTCGGTACGCCCCATGGTGGGAAGCAACGCCACGATGGCCGCGTCATGCATGCGCTCGTTGTTGCCGTTCCACACGATGCCGGCACGCGCGGCCTGGTAGGCGGCGTACTCCGTCATCAGCTTCGCGTGCTGCATCATCGTGAGCTGGATGATCCCCAGCGTCATGAAGACGGCGAGCGGCATGATCATCGCCGCTTCCACCGCGGCTTGACCCGACTGTCGGCGAGACGCCCCCCGCGCCCGCGGCTCCTGTGCTTCCTGTCCCATGAAGCCATTATCCGGGGACTGGTGTCAGAAGCGCATCGGTCAAATGGACAGACCTGCGCCTACGTCTCCCTCCCATTTGATGAGAAAATTCGTCTCGCTATTTCGCGGTTTTAGCGGGCATCTCGTTCGCCGGTGACTCGCGAGCCACCCGCCGGCGCGCCGATCTGGCGGCCTCCGAGGCAGGCGCCTCTTGTATCACGAGGTTGCAAGCCTCGAGTCCTTCGGCACGCCTACCCAGCGCGAACTCAAACTCACACAGCTGGTTCAAAAGCGTCCAGCGCTCCTGCCCAGTCGCCCCCGAGGCCAAGGCCGCGCGGATCAGCCCAGCCGCCCGGGCCGCCTCCCCCGCGTCGAATGCCGCCCGTGCCTGGCGCGACAGCTCCGCGACGGTGGGGCGCTCCACGGGGGGC
>NZ_JABFNS010000005.1 GCF_013116825.1 Myxococcus xanthus | reverse complement strand
GGAAGGGCTACGGCGACTACAAGAAGAAGCTCCTGGAGGCCTACCATGCGGCCTTTGGCCCGGCCCGGCAGCGGTACGCCGAGCTGGCGGCCGACCCGGGCGAGGTGGAGCGCATCCTCCAGGACGGCGCCAACCGGGCCCGGGCCGAGGCGAGCCGCCTCATGGACCAGGTCCGCAAGGCCGTGGGAGTCCCATGAGTCCGTGTGCCTGAACGGGCTTTCACTGCCGATTGTTTGACCCTCCTGGGGGGCACTGGTATGGGTGTGTGTCCTCCAGGCTCGTGCCCGCTGCCTAAGAAAGTCGGGCCCTTACGCGATGACGCGCCCCCACCCACACCGTTGACGCCACCCAGGACATCCGGTGAGTGAGGACCGTCGCTCGCCGGCCGATGAGGCCCCTCGTGAAGGGGAGTTGCCGCGGAGTCCTGGCGACAACTTCCGCATCGCGTTGCCCAATTTCGAAGGTCCGCTGGACCTGCTGCTCCATCTCATCAAGGAGCATCGGGTCGACATCTTCGACATTCCGCTGGCGCTGATTACGGAGAAGTACCTCGAGCATCTGGAGCGGATGCGGGAGATCAACCTCGACATCGCCGGGGAGTTCCTGGTGATGGCCTCCACGCTGGCGCACCTCAAGAGCCGCATGCTGTTGCCCCGGCAGGACGCCGTCTCGGCGCAGGAGGGGGCGGAGGTGCTCGCGGTCGCCGAGGAGGCCGAGGACCCGCGCGCGGAACTGGTGCGGCGCCTGCTGGAGTACCAGAAGTACAAGGACGCCGCTGAACAGCTCGCCACGCAGGACCTGCTCGGCCGCGACGTCTTCGCCCGCAACGTCCCGGTGGAGGCGGTGCCCATCCCCGAGGAGGAGGTGGGCCTCCAGGAGTTCAGCGTCCTCAAGCTGGTGGAGGCGCTCGACCGGGTGCTGGAGCGGTTGCAGCCCAAACTGCAGCACGAGGTGGTCCGGGAGCGCGTGACGCTGTCCGAGGCCATCCTCCGCGTAGTAGAGCGCCTGCGCCCGCATGGACAGGTTCTGTTCGAGAGCTTGTTCACGGAAGAGGAAACCCCGTCGCGACAGGAGGTGGTCATCACCTTCCTGGCCATCCTGGAGATGGTGAAGCGGCGGCTCATCCGGGTGGTGCAGGACGAGCCGCTGGGGCCCATCCTGCTGCTGCCCAACGGGGACGCGCTGGAGAAGCTGGCGCCCACGGAGGTCGACGACAGTGACTACCGGTAGCAACGGACCGCAGGACGAGACTCCCGAACCGGGCACGCCCGGTGGCCCCGGCCCGTTCTCCGAAGAGGAAATCGCTGCTGTCACGGGCCCCGGCCCGGCGGATGAGCTGGACGAGCTGGAAGCGGCCTCCATCGAGGAGGACTCGGACGAGGCGCCTCCGGACCTGGAGACGTCCTTTGAAAAGCTCCTCTCCAAGAGCCGCAAGCTGTCCACGGACCGCATCCGCACCGTCATCGAGAGCGTGCTCTTCGTGGCGGAGCGTCCGCTGTCGGTGGACGAGCTGTACATGGCCACCGGCATCGAGCGGGAGCTCATCGCCGAGGCCCTCAACCAGCTCTCCGGCATCCACCGCGACGGCATCAGCGGCATCGTGCTGTATGAAGTGGCCGGCGGGTGGCAGTTCCGGACGGACCCGCATTCGGGTGAATATGTCCGGCGTTACCTGCGGGTGAAGCCACAGCGGCTGACCCGGGCGGCGGTGGAGACGCTGGCCATCATCGCGTACCGGCAGCCGGTGACCCGGCCAGAAATCGAGGACATCCGCGGCGTGGACTGCGGCGCGGTCATCAAGGCGTTGATGGACCGCAAGCTGGTGAAGATCCTGGGCAAGCGTGAGGAAGTGGGGCGGCCCATCCTCTATGGAACGTCGCGCGAGTTCCTGGAGTTCTTCGCGCTGAAGGACCTGTCTGCCCTGCCCACGCTGCGTGAGTTCCACGAGCTGACGCAGGAGCACCGGGAGATCGTCGAGAAGGAAGAGAAGCCGGCGCCCCCGGCTGCGGGGACGGTGGAAGCGCTGTCGGACCCGGCATTTACGAAGCGGATGGAGAAGAGCGCGGCGGCCAGTGAAGCCGCGCTGGAGGACCTGGAAGAGGCCATGGCGGCCGCGGACCGGACACACAAGGTCAGCTCCAGCGTCCTGGACACGACGCCCCCGAAACCCGAGACGGGTGATACGACGGGGCCCAAGCCCGAGTGACGGGCAGCATGGAAGAAGGATGGTATGGCGGCCGAACGACTACAGAAGTACCTGGCCCGCGCGGGAGTTGCTTCGCGCCGGCATGCAGAAGAGCTGATTACCGCGGGCCGCGTCGCGGTGAACAACAAGACGGTGACGGAGCTGGGCAGCCGGGTGGAGCCCGGCACCGACCTGGTGACGGTGGACGGGACGCTCGTCACGCCTCCGAGTGAATCCTCCTACTTCCTGCTCTACAAGCCCGTAGGCGTCGTGACGACGCTGTCGGATCCGCAGGGCCGGCCCACGGTGGCCAACTACGTGGAAGAGACGGGCACGCGCCTGTTCCCGGTGGGCCGTCTGGACTACGACGCCGAAGGCGCGCTGCTGTTCACGGATGATGGGGCGCTGGCGCACAAGCTGACGCACCCCAGCTTCCAGGTTCCGCGCACCTACCTGGCGAAGGTGAAGGGCGCTCCGGACATGGCCACGCTGGACAAGCTGCGCGGCGGCGTGCGGCTCGAGGACGGCATGGCCACGCCGGTGTCGGTGAGCGTGTTCGAGGCCGCGGAGCGGAACACCTGGCTGAAGATTGTCGTGGCGGAAGGACGCCCGCACCTCATCAAGCGGCTGTGCGCGGCGGTGGGGCACCCGGTGGTGCGTCTGTTCCGTCCGTCCTACGCCGGCGTGGGCGTGGAAGGACTGCGCCCCGGTGAGCTGCGCCCGCTCAAGACGAGCGAGGTGGAGCTGCTGAACGCGGTGTCGGATGGTAAGGCCGCGCCGCCAACGGGAGAGCTGAGGCTGCCTCCGCGCCGGCATGGCCGGGCGGCTCCGGGCTTCGACTCGGACGATGAGGCGGAGCTGTCCATGGATGATGATGCGCCCGTGGCCGCCAAGCCCGCGCGCAAGGCGCCGGCCCGTGCGGCCAAGGCCGCGTCCGCGGGTGGTTCGAGCCTGGCGCGTTTCGGTCGGCCCAAGGCGGGGTCGGCCGAGGGCAAGCCCGCGCGCCGTTCGTTCGGTGGCGATGAGGGCGCGCCGCGTGGCCGTTCCTTCGGCGGTGACAAGGCTGGCGCGCCGCGTGGTCGTGCCGAGGGCCGCTCCTTCGGTGGTGACGAGGGCAGGCCCGCGCGCCGGTCCTTCGGTGGTGATGAGGGCAGGCCCGCGCGCCGCTCCTTCGGCGGTGACGAGGGCAAGCCCGCGCGCCGCTCCTTCGGCGGTGATGAGGGCAGGCCCGCGCGTCGTTCCTTCGGTGGCGACGAGGGCAAGCCCGCGCGCCGTTCCTTCGGTGGTGATGAGGGCAGGCCCGCGCGTCGTTCCTTCGGCAGTGACGAGGGCAGGCCCGCGCGCCGTTCCTTCGGTGGCGACGAGGGCAAGCCCGCGCGCCGTTCCTTCGGTGGCGACGAGGGCAAGCCCGCGCGCCGCTCCTTCGGCGGTGACGAGGGCAGGCCCGCGCGCCGTTCCTTCGGTGGTGATGAGGGCGCGCCGCGTGGCCGTTCCTTCGGCGGTGACAAGACTGGTGCGCCGCGTGGCCGCTCCTTCGGTGGTGATGAGGGCAAGCCCGCGCGCCGTTCCTTCGGTGGTGATGAGGGCAGGCCCGCGCGTCGTTCCTTCGGTGGTGATGAGGGCGCTCCGCGTGGCCGTTCCTTCGGCGGTGACAAGACTGGTGCGCCGCGTGGCCGCTCCTTCGGCGGTGACGCGGGCAGGCCTGCTCGCCGATCGTTCGGTGGCGCTGAAGGTGCGCCGCGTGGCCGCTCCTTCGGCGGTGACGCGGGCAGGCCTGCTCGCCGATCGTTCGGTGGCGCTGAAGGTGCGCCGCGTGGCCGCTCCTTCGGTGGTGACAAGACTGGCGCGCCGCGTGGCCGCTCCTTCGGCGGTGACGAGGGCGGAGCCCCCAAGAGCCGTGGCGCGGGTCGTCCGGAGCGCCGTGAGTGGAGCGCGGGCGGAGACGCCGCACCGCGGACTCGCGCACCGCGCGCGGGTGGCGAAGGCCGCCCGGAGCGCAAGTCGTGGGGGGCTGGCGGCGGTGCCGGCCGTGCCCCGCGGGGTGAAGGCCGTCCGTACTCGCCTCGTTCCGGTGGCGCGGGTGCGGGCCGCCCGGAGCGCCGTGAGTGGAAGCCTCGCGCCGAAGGGGCAGACGCTCCGCGTGGCCGGGGTGGCCCTCGCCGTGAGGGCTCCGAGGGCGGACGCCCCGCACGCAGCACCTGGACGCCCACCGACGAAAGCGGGAATCCCCGTGAACGCGTCGTCCGGGCCGGGGCTCGCAAGGGTCCTCCCGCCGAGAAGTCCGGCGGATTCCAGGACTGGGGCAAGAAGAAGGAGCGGGCGAGCGCCCCGAGTTGGAGCAATGAGCGTCCCCGCGGCGGCGCGGGCCGGCCGCCTCCCCGGGGGCCTCGCCGTCCGCGTTGATACATGACGCGGTGGATTGGGCGGGAATCGAGGGGGATTGATATAACCGGCGCCGACTCCTACACCGTTTCCCTCACCGGAGACCGATGCGAACCGGCGCGCGCCCCCTCATTCTCGCACTAGCCCTGCTCCTCGGCTGCAACGGCAGCAGGGACCAGCTTCTCGCGGACCTCCAGAGTCCTCGTCCGGAGGTCCGCGCTCTCGCGGTGAAGAAGCTGGCCGGGCAAGGCAACCCGGATGACCTCGTCCTCTTCACCCGCGCGGCGAAGGACTTTGCCGCCATCGTCCGGGCAGAGGCCGCCGTGGCGCTGGGAGAGAGCCAGGACGCCCGCGTCGTGGACCTCCTGGGCGAATTGCTCGAGGACCAGGACGAAGAGGTCCAGGGCCGCGCCGCCATGGCGCTGTCCAGGGTGAACAACGAAAAGGCCAAGGCGTACCTCACGCTCCAGTACGGACGGCGGGGCCGGGCCACGCGTCAGGTCATCGTCCAGGCGCTGAAGAACGCCAACGTTCCGGGGGCCATGGCGGAGGTGGTCGCCGCCGAGGCTCGCTCCCAGTGGGACCGCAACCAGCTCGCGTTGACCGAAGGCGCGCTGCCCGAGCGCGTGGGCGCCGCCGAGGAGTTGGGCAAGAGCGGCCGTCCCGACGCCGTCAACCGGCTGCTGCCCTTGGTTCGCGACAGCCAGGTCATCCTCGCCGCCGCCGCCGTGCGCGGGCTGGGGGACGCCGGCGACAAGCGCGCCGTGAGCCCCATCGCGCTGCTGCTGGAGGAGAACTTCCCCGAACTGCGCGAGTCCGCCATCCACGCGCTGATGAAGCTTCAGGATCCGGTGGCCACGCAGCGCCTCCAGTTGGTGGCGGTGGAGAAGAGCGCCGTCAGCCCGCTGGCCATCGACGCCATCGTGTCTTTCCCCCGGACGCCGCAGACGGATGCTGCGCTGTGCGCCATCGTCATGGAGGGCGCACCGGCGGAGGCGCTCGTCGCGGGCCGGAGCATGCGCACACGCGGCGGCTGTCCGGTGGACGCCATTGGCGAGCGGCTGGCACGTCCGGCCACGGCCGCCAGTGGCCTCCAGGCCGTCGAGGGGCTGGGCCCCGCGGCGCTGCCGCTGCTCGGCAAGGTGGTGCCGTGGCTGAGCCATCCCGACGCCACGCTGCGCCTGCTCGCGGTGGAGGCCGTGGCGGAGGTGGGGGATGCCTCCGTGGTGCCCGCGTTGCAGAAGCTCTACGAGCAGGAGGTCAAGGGACTGGAAGCGCTGCGCGCCGACTGGGTGACCCAAGCGCTCCCGGAGAAGTTCGGCGTGGGGTTCGACCCTTCGACCATGCCGCCCACCCCGTCGACGCCTGGCCTGAAGGATGATCGGCCGGCGCGGCACGCGGACCTGCTGGGGCGGGTGAAGGAACTCAATGCCGCCCGGGTGCGTGAGTCCGGGCGGGACGTGGTGCGGCACCGCGTGCCCACCGAGCTGTACGACGACGTGGCTCCGGAGCGGCTGGTTCCGCTGGCGACGCTGCTGCGCGCGCTGGGGGCGCTGAAGGCGCCCGGAGCCCTGGAACTGCTCACCGGCTACACCCAGGACTCCAGCGCCGCGCTGCGCGTGGCGGCCCTGGTGGGACTGGCGCGGCTGGGCCCCGAGGGCGTCAACCTGGCCAAGGCTGGGCTCGTCGAGCCGGACCGTGACCTGCAGAAGGCCCTGGCCCAGGCGCTGGCGGAGGCCGGCGAGGCGGGGCAGGCCGCGCTCATCGAGGTGCTGCCGAAGATGGGGAGCGAGAAGCTGCTGGTGTTGGATGCGCTCACGCGCGCCGACGCTGTGCCGGGCTCCGCTTCCGCGCAGCTCCAGGCCGTGGTGCGCGAAGGTGGACCGGAAGCGGCGCTCGCGGCGGCCCTGCTGGGACGGATTCAGGCGAAGGACGCCGTGCCCACGCTGGTGAAGGCGCTGGACGAGCCCAACAGCGTGGCCCGCCGCGACGTGCTGCTGGCGCTGGGGAACATCGGCGACGCGCAGGCGGCGGACGCGGTGGCCAAGGACCTGTTCCACGACCTGCCCGAGATTCGCGCCGCGGCGGCTTCGTCGCTCCGGAAGCTGGGCAGCGCCGCGCATGCGGACCAGTTGGAGGCCCTCAAGGCGGACTACTTCCGGACGGTGCGTGAGGCCGCGGGCGCCGCACCGGCGTCCGCGAGCACCGCGTCGGAGGGCGCTCGCTGATGGAGTTGCGCAAGCTCAAGGACAAGGCGTCCGAGGCTTTCACCAAGGGACGCTTTTCCAAGGCGGCGGAGCTCTACGAGGACTACTGCCGGGCCGAGCCCAAGGACCATCAGTCACGCCTGCGCTCCGGGGATGCCTGGGTGAAGGCGGGGCAGCGGGACCGGGCCATCTCGGCGTATCAATCCGCCGCGGAAGGCTTCGCGCGAGAGGGGTTCCTTCCGCGCGCCATCGCCGCGAGCAAGCTCATCCTCGAACTGGACCCCGCGCACCGGGGCGTGCAGCAGATGCTCGCGGACCTGTACGCGCGCCGGGGAACGCCCCTGGGCGCACGGGCCCGGGGCCCGATGAGCAGCGCGTCGTCCGTGACGGTGAAGACGCCCACCGAGCCTGCTGGGACGTCGCGCCTGCCCGAGACAGTGCGCGCGGCCGTCGCCGCCATTGATGGGGGGGAGGGGGAGGATGGTGCTTCGCCAGCCCCGTTGGCGGCTGGCGGTCCCGCGGTGGACCTGTCCGCGGAGCTGCCTCCAGAGTTGTTGTTGTTCACCGACGCGCCCACGCGTGGCACCGAAGAAGTCGTCCACTCGGTCGAGGTAGGACTGGCGTCGGAGGAGGGGACCGCTGGCGTGGAGTTGACGCTGGACCTGGAACCCCTCGTGGCGGCCTCAATTCCGCCCGCGATGCCCATCCGTGAGCCAGAAGCGCCGCCGCTCGCGACCCGGATTCCCGCTGTTCAACCCGGAGGCGCGCGTCCGGCGACGAGCGCGTTGCCGCCAGGATTGGCGCCACGCGCGTCGCAGCGGCTGCCCGCGGTGGGCGCTGCTCGCGCGCCCGAACCCGCACCGTCCTCACCGCCACGGTCCGTCTCGAACAGTGGTCGCTGGCAAGCCCTGTCGTCGCCCATCACCACGCAGGCAGCGCCCGCCGCTGCTGAAGCCGCGGCCTCCTCCGCCCCCCCAGGACTGCGGTCGCGCCGCGCCGAGCCACCGGCCCCCGCGGGCGCCACCGCGCTCCCGGGCCACGACCTGTCCCCCGCGCTGGGCGCCTCCTTCCGGACGGCGACGCGTCCGTCCTCCTTCACCGAGTTGGAGCTGGAAGCCGACTCCCTGTTGCACGCGGTGGAGCTGGCCGCGCAGGCGGGCTTGGATCGACAAGGCCTGGGGGCCACGTCCATCAGCGATGGCCTCGAGGATGAGATCTACAGCCTGACGGAGGAAGTCCCTCCCGAAGCGGGCTCCCTGGACGCGCTGCCCACGATTCCGCTCTTCTCGGACCTGCCTCGCGACGCCTTCATCGAGCTGTTCGAGCGTTGCCCGCTGCGCCGCTTCGGCCCGGGCGAGCGAATCATCGACCAGGGCAGCCACGGCGACGCTTTCTACGTCATCTGCGAGGGCGCGGTGCGCGTCTTCCGGACGGAGGGGGGCCAGCGCCAGGACATCGCGACGCTCGAAGGAGGCACCTTCTTCGGAGAGATGGCCCTGCTGTCCGGCGCGGCGCGCACGGCCTCGGTGGAGTCCGCGTCCGACGACACCCAGCTCCTGGAGATCTCCGCCAGCGTGCTCGCCGAGCTCTCGGGAAGCCACCCGCAGGTGGCTCAGGCCCTGAAGAAGTTCTGCCGGCAGCGCATGCTGACGAACGTGATGAACACGTCGGAGCTGTTCCGCCTCTTCGGGCGGAAGGACCGGCGCGCGCTCGTGGAGCGCTTCCGCTCCCGGGACGTGGAGCGTGACACCGTCATCATCCGTGACGGCGACGCGACGGACGGCCTCTACGTGGTCCTCTCCGGCGAGGTGGAGGTGCGCAAGGACGGCCACCTGCTGACGCAGCTCCGGGAAGGGGACGTATTTGGAGAGATTTCCCTGCTCCAGAAGACGCCTGCCACCGCGACCGTCACCGCCACCCGGCACACCACGCTGCTGCGGTTGCCGCGCGCCGACTTCGACGCGCTCATCTCCAGCCACCCGCAGATCCTGGCCCTGATCTCCGACCTGAGCGACGAACGGCTCCGGCGCACGCAGCGCGTGCTGATCGAAGCCGGCGTCGAGGAAGACCTCATCCTCGTCTGACGTCAGCGCACCTTCGCGAGGTAGTCGTCTCGCGTCACCAGGCCGCGCGTCTCCAGGAGCTCCAGCATGGCCCGCAGCGAGCGGGCCTGCTGGGCCACCATCCGCTCCAGCCCCGCCACCTGCTGCGTCAGCTCCTCCACGCGCTGGGTGAGCTCCGTCTCACGTCCGGGCTGCGCCAGGGGCGCCGAGGCCGCGCGCACGGCCATCGACACGGGAGCGCTTTCGGCCGGGGGCGCCAGCTCGAAGGTGGGCTCGTCCATGCCGAAGGACAGCGGGGTCGCCGTCGTGGAGGTGACCTCCCCATGATAGTGGCGGCGGATGGCGCGCTCGATGGACGAGGCGCTCGAGACGACCACCTGGAGGCGCTGGCCACAGTGGAAGGCCAGCTCCTGGAACGCCTCCACGTTGGTGGGGTCCGCGGAGGCGACGGTGAGCGTCTTCGTGGCTGGATCCGCGGCGATGGGGAAGACGGTGTAGCGCTCGGCGATGTCCGCCCGGAGCGCCTGCAGCGCCGCCGCTGACGCAATGTGCTGCTCCAGATCCACCGTGGGAATGGCGAGCTGCCGCGACAGGGCGTGGACCATGGAGCTTTCGTCCACGTACCCCATCTGAACCAGGGTGAGGCCCAGCTTGCCGCCCCATTTGCGTTGTTCCGCGAGGGCGGAGCGGAGCTGGGTTTCCGAGAGGAGCCCGGCGTCCATGAGAATCTCCCCGAGCCGGCGCTTGCGGCCGGGGAGCGAGACAGAGGGTGTGACAGGCGGCTGTTTCACAGCCGTGAAGCATAGCAGCCAGTCAGGCACGACCGGAGACCCGCCAACACCCGGGGGGCCGGGGAGGAGCGTGAGGAACGGGAATGGGGTAGAACCGTCCCTTCATGACGCAACGGATACTGCCGTTTCTCGCACTGCTGCTGGCTTCAGGCTGTGCGTCGCAGCGCCTGGCTGGTGCGGACCTGGACCGAGTCCAGCGTCCGGCCTTCATCTCCCGCATCGAAGACGGGGCCGGCCCCAAGAGCCACGTGTTCCGCGAAGACTCGGCGTACCGGAACAAGCTCAAGAAGCTGGAGCCGGTAGAGGCGGACCGGCGGCTGACGGTGAAGCTGCTTCAAGCCGTCACGCGCTTCGAGATCTCCGAGCGCCTCCGGGTCACCACGCTGTCGCAACTGCCGCGTGAGTTCCCGTGGACGCACGTGGTGGACCCCGCGCGGGTGGCCTCGGTGCTGGAGAGCTTCCTGGTGGAGGAGGTGCCGGCCAACGCGCCGGACTACGACCTGGTGGCGTCGCTGGGCGCGGACACCATCGTCGAGTTCGTCATCCAGGACTACGGCATGCGCAGCGAAGACGGCCGCGCGGGCGCGTACCTGCGAGGCTATGGCCGCATGTTCACCCTGGACGGGCGCACGGAGGTGTGGCGCCGCCCGTTCGCCATGGACCAGGTGGCCGAGGGCAAGGAGCACCTGGACCCGTTCAAGGTGGGCAAGGACCCTTCACTCTTCCGCGCGGCGATGACGTCCATGCTGGATGAGGTGGCGCGAATGTTCGTGAAGGACCTGACGCCCACCGACCGCGGCGGCGCGCCGCCGCCCCGGGCTTCCGCGGCGGCTTCGGACGTGGTGCCCGGCAAGGCGGGCGCCCCGGCTCCGGCCCCCGAGGCGACGAAGCCTCCGGAAGACGAGCTGGCGCCCGGCGAGCTGCCGGACCCCGACCCCTGAGCCACACAGCCTGCGTCAGAACAGCGCGTGCTCCACCAGGAGCACGGTCAGCCCCACGACGAAGCTGACGAGCGTCACCGGGAGGCCCACGCGGAGGAAGCGGAGGAAGCTCATGTTGACCTTCCCGCGCGCGGCCTCGAACACGATGAGGTTGGCCACGCTCCCCACCAGCGTGAGGTTGCCCGCCAGCGTGGAGCCCAGCGCGAGCACGTGCCAGCCCAGCTCCACGTCGTGCAGCGTGGGCACCCACGTCCGCGCCAGCATGACGAAGGGCACGTTGCTGAACAGGTTGGACGCCACCAGCGTCAGCCCCGCGAAGCCCAGCGTCTCCCGCAGGGGCGGGCCCGCCATGAGGGGCTCGAACAGGACGCGGATGTCCTCCGCGTAGCCGTGCTTGTTCACGCCGTAGACGACCACGAACAGGCTCGCGAAGAAGAGCAGCAGCACCCAGTCCACGCGCTCCAGCGCCTCGCGTGGCTCGCGGCGGGCCAGGGCCATCACCAGGGCCGCGCCGGCCAGGGAGCTCCAGCTCATGGGCAGCCCGGCGAAGAAGGCCACGACGACCCCGAACAGCACCGTCAAGGTGAGCACCATCATGCCCCGGTCCACGGGCGGAGGCGGAGGGTTGGGCTCGAATTGCTTCACGGGCAGGTCATGCCGGAACAGGTACAGGAGTCCGGCGGCGACCACCGCCGTGGAGAGCAGGGCAGGCAGGGCCATGTACGCCGCGAAGCTGGCGTAGGACAGCCCGGAGGCGCCCTGGATGAGCATGTTCTGCGGGTTGCCGGTGAAGGTGGCCACCGAGCCGCTGTTGCTGCCCATGCACACCGCGAGCAGGTACGGCGCCGGCGGCAGGCGCGCGTCCTCCACGGTAGCCAGCACCAGGGGCGTGAGCATCAAGCACACGGTGTCATTCACCAGGAACGCGGACAGCACGGCCGAAATGAACGTCACGGCGAGCAGCAACCGCCGGGGCGTGTGCGCCCTGCGCACGGCCCACGCGCCGGCGGTGCGGAAGAAGGACGCCTGGGACATGTACGCCGCCAGCAGCATCATCCCCAGCAGGAGGACGATGGTGTCCGCGTCGATGGCGTGACGGTTCGCGTCGGCGCTGTGGTTGTAGACCTCGGCGGGCGTGACGACGCCGAAGACGACCATCAGCACGGCGCCCAGCAGCGCGCCCCCGGGGCGGTCCAGCTTCAGGTACGGAAGGCGCGCACCGGCGATGAAGACGTAGGTGAACAGGAAGATGGCGAGGGCCACGGCGCGGCACACTAGTGGAGTGCCCGCGCGTCCGCCTCTGTGCGCATTGGCTGGAGCTCAAACCAATGAGGCGCGCTCCCGCGTTGTTTGCCTCGGTATACGTCTGTACAGTGCCCGGCCCATGAAGCCAGAGAAGGAACCGGGCGCTTTCGGAGAGGCCCGTCGCACGCCGTGGAACGCGCCTCGCGGGCTGGACTCCGTGCTGGAGGGGTGGCGGTCGGACCGGCAGCTCCGCTCCTGCTTCGTCCTGGATGAGGCCACCCCCGCGCGGGCAGGCGTCTTCGCGCCCATTCCGGCAGAGGTGGCGCCCCAGGTTCGCGACGCGCTCGAGAAGCGGGGCATCCAGCAGCTCTTCTCGCACCAGGCGGAGGCGTACCGGCTGGCGCGGGCGGGCCAGAGCCTGGTCATCGCCACGCCCACCGCCTCCGGCAAGAGCCTTTGTTACAACCTGCCACTGCTGGACCGCTTCGCGCGGGAGCCCCAGGCTCGGGCGCTGTACCTGTTTCCCACCAAGGCCCTGTCCAGAGATCAGGAAGAGTCCCTGCGCGCGCTGATGCGCGAGGCGGGCCTGTCCCACGGCGCCATCACCTTCGATGGTGACACGCCAGCCGATGCGCGCCGGGCCGCGCGGGAGCGCAGCGGCGTGCTGCTCACCAACCCGGACATGCTGCACACGGGCATCCTCCCGCACCACGCGAGC
Organism: Myxococcus xanthus; assembly: GCF_013116825.1. Classification (GTDB taxonomy): domain Bacteria; phylum Myxococcota; class Myxococcia; order Myxococcales; family Myxococcaceae; genus Myxococcus; species Myxococcus xanthus_B. The sequence continues at coordinate 129,606 of NZ_JABFNS010000005.1, read as the reverse complement.
TGGGCGCGCCTGTTCTCCAACCTGCGCTACGTCGTCATCGACGAGCTCCACACGTACCGGGGCGTCTTCGGCTCGCACCTGGCCAACGTGCTGCGCAGGCTCCAGCGCGTGGCGCGCTTCCACGGCGCGGACCCGGTGTTCGTCGCGGCGTCGGCCACCATTGGCAATCCGGAGGCCCACGCGCGGCGGATGCTCGGGCGGGACGTGACGCTGGTGTCGGAGAGCGGGGCGCCCTCCGGCGAGCGCCGCGTCATGGTGTTCAACCCGCCCGTGGTGAACGCGGAGCTGGGCATCCGGGCCAGCTATCTCAAGACGGCGGTGCGGCTGACGGCCGACCTGGTGCGCGCGGGCGTGTCGACGCTGCTCTTCGGGCAGTCGCGCAACAACATCGAGGTGATGCTCAAGTACCTCCGCGACCGCTTCGTCGAGGAGAAGTTGGACCCGTCCCTCATCCAGGGCTACCGCGGTGGGTATCTGCCGGGCACGCGGCGCGCCACGGAGGCGGCGCTGCGTGCGGGTGAAGTCCGCTGCGTGGTGGCCACCAACGCGCTGGAGCTGGGCATCGACATCGGCTCGCTGGACGCGGTGGTGTGCGCGGGCTACCCGGGTTCGGTGGCGGCGCTGATGCAGCGGTTCGGCCGGGCAGGGCGGCGCGGTGAGGGGAGCCTGGCGCTGCTGGTGACGTCGAGCGCGCCGCTGGACCAGTACCTCGCCGGCGACCCGCGCTTCCTCGTGGGCTCCCCGGTAGAGCACGCGCGCATCGACCCGGACAACGTGGAGATTCTGGTCCAGCACCTCAAGTGCGCGTCCTTCGAATTGCCGTTCGAGGAGGGAGAGCCCTTCGGGGACGTACCGCCGGAGTCCACCACGGAGGCGCTCGGGTTCCTCGCACAGCATGAGGTGGTGCACCCCACCGTGGGCGAGGCGGGCCGTCGCGTGTTCCACTGGTCCACGGATGCGTATCCGGCCAACCACGTGTCGCTGCGCAGCGTGGGCTGGGACAACGTGGTCATCATCGAGAAGGGGACGGACCGGACGCTGGCGGAGATGGACTTCCGTTCGGCGCACACGATGCTGCACGAGCAGGCCATCTACCAGCACGAGGCCGAGCAGTATCAGGTCGAGCGCTTCGACTACGAGAACCACAAGGCCTTCGTGCGGAAGGTGGCGCCGGACTACTTCACCGACGCGATGACCTACGTGCGCGTGCACGTCATCCAGGAGGACCAGGCCGCGCCCATGGGCCCGGACCTCCTGGCGGGCATGGGCGAGGTGAGCGTCATCGAGAAGGTCGTGGGGTACAAGAAGATCAAGTACCACACGCACGAGAACGTCGGTTACGGCGACGTGGCGCTGCCGGAGATGCAGATGCACACCACGGCGCTCTGGCTGACGGTGCCGGAGACGGTGGTGCGCGCCATGAAAGCGCCGCGACCGGCGGTCATCGACGCGCTGCGCGGCCTGACCACGGCGCTGCGCACGGTGGCGTGCGTGGGGTTGATGATCGACCCGCGGGATATCGGCAAGACACTGGGGAGCCGGGATGACGCGGAGGGACCGCCCCGCAAGGATGGTGGCGTGGGCTTCGACCCGACGCTGTTCTTGTACGACAACGTGCCCGGCGGCGTGGGGCTGGCGGCGCGGCTGTACGATCAGCGGGACGAGCTGCTGAACCGCGCGCGCCGACTGCTGGAGTCATGCACGTGCGAGGATGGCTGTCCGGCGTGTATCGGCCCTGCCGCGGGGGCGATGCCGGGGCAGGCGCCCGTGGACCCGCATCCGCGCAAGCGACTGGCGCTCGAAGTGCTCTCGGCGCTGGGCATCGCGGGAATGCAGTAACCGGGAGGCGCGGCCGTGGACCTCAAGCGCAAGCTGGCGCGCCTGACGAGCGTGGGCCCCGGGGGCAAGTCACCCCCGAAGCCCCCCGTGGCGGAGCCACAGGCCGAGCCCTCCGCGCGCGCGGATTCCATGCCCGCGTCTGGGGCCGAAGCGGGCGTGCCCGACGCGCTCGCCGCGCAGCTGGCGAAGCTGGTTCAAGCCCGGCGCATGGAGGCGCCGTCCACGCCCGCCGGCGCGGAATCGCAGGTCGCCCGCGAGGCGGGCGCGGTGGAGGCCCCGGCAGCACGCCCCGTCGTGGCCTCGCCTCCACCCGCCCCCCGGGATCCCCGCATCGACAGCCTGCGCCGGATGCTGTCGGACTGGTCGGAGCGTCAGGGCCTGGCCGCCGCGCGCCGGGGCACGCCACCGCCAGCGCCCCCTGGCCCGCTGCCCGTGGAGTCGCGTGCCACGGCCCACGGCACGGTCCACGTCTCCGAGCGCATCCTCTCCCCGGAACACCACCACGGCTCGGCGCCCCTCGCCGCGGCCCTGGACGTGGAAGGCCCCCTGGTCGCCAGCCTCGCGCTGCACGCGGACCTGGCCGGCGTGGACTTCCAGCGGATGCTCTTCCTGGACACGGAGACCACCGGGCTCGCGGGAGGAACGGGCACCGTGCCATTCCTCGTGGGGCTGGCGTGGTTCGAGGGCCGCTCGCTCAAGGTGCACCAGCTCTTCCTGCGGCGCCTGGGAGAAGAGGCCCCCATGTTGCGCGCGCTCGCCGAGCGCATGGCCACGTCCTCCTGCCTCGTCACCTTCAACGGCAAGAGCTTCGACTGGCCGCTCCTGCGGACGCGCTTCGTCCTCAACCGCGTCCCCGCACCCGTGGAGCTGCCCCACCTGGACCTGCTCCACTGCGCCCGCCGCGTCTTCAAGCACCGGGGCGCCGGCACGCGACTGGTCCACCTGGAAGACCAGGTCCTCGGCTTCCGGCGCGTCGACGACGTGGACGGCTCGCTGATTCCCGACCTGTACTTCCGCTACCTGCGCGGCGGAGACGGCTCGGCGCTGACGCCCGTGCTGGAGCACAACGTCAACGACCTCCTCCTCCTGGCGGCCCTGCTCGGTGAGCTGGTCCGCCGCTTCCGTGCAGGGGGCGCAGGCGCCTCCGTGCCCCGGGACGCGGACCCTCGCGACCTGCTCGGCTTCGCGGGCGTGGCGCTCCGGGCCCGCGACTATGAGCGCGCCCAGGCCTTCGCCCGGGCCGCGGCGGCGGGGGACACCGGCGTCGTGGGCATCGAAGCCCTGGCCCTGGCCTCCCGGTTGTCACGCAAGGCGGGTGACGCCTCGGCCGCGGCGGCGCACCTGCACCAGGCACTGCAGACCGCCCAGGGCTTCCAGGCCGCGACGCTGCACCTCCAGCTCACCAAGCTGTACGAGCATGGCCTCAAGGACCTCGCGCGGGCGCTGCACCACGCGAAGCTGGCCTCGGCGGCGGAGCTGCCTGTGGACCATCACCGCCGGCTCCTTCGCCTGGAGACGCGCCTGGCCCGGAGCACCCGGGCGGCCTCGCTGGACCTGGGAATGGGGCGCTCGCGCTCGGGAACCTGACGCTTCTGGGCTTCCGCTCCACTGGAATCGGACAGTCGCTCCGGGCGGGACGCTCGCCTCATGATCAGACAGGCACATGATTGAGGCACACGCCACGGCCGTGCGCTATGAGGGCCCCATGAAAATTACCAAGGACAGCGTCGTCTCCATCGATTTCCGCCTCCACCTCGGCGACGGCAAGGCCGTGGACGAGAGCGAGCCGGGGGAGCCGCTCGTCTATCTGCAGGGGCACGAGGAAATCGTCCCGGGCCTGGAGAAGGCGCTCGAGGGCAAGTCGCGTGGTGACACCCTCCAGGTGACGGTGGGGCCCGACGAGGGCTACGGCGACTACGACCCGGAAGGCATCGAGGAGGTCCCGAAGACGGAGTTCCCGGAGGGCCTGGAGCTGGTGGCGGGCGGCGTGCTCAGCGCCACCGACCCGGACGGGGACGAGGTGGACTTCGTCATCAAGGAAGTGAAGGCGGACTCCGTGCTGGTGGACTTCAACCACCCGCTGGCCGGCAAGACGCTGCACTTCGAGGTCACCGTGCGGGACGTCCGCGCCGCGACGGCCGAGGAACTGGAGCACGGCCACGCCCACGGGCCCCACGACGAGCACTGATTCGGACGGGCGCCTTCGCGGGCCCCTCCTTGCTTCGACGCCGGGCGTCCCCAGGAAAGGACGCCCGGCGGGAGTCTTCCACCTAGCCGCCCAGGAAGTCGGACGTGAAGGCGAAGGCGCCCATCATGTAGGGCAGGGCGCCGCCACGGTTCGGGTGGTTCAGGTACCACGCGAAGTTCAGCAGGATCGTCGGCCGGTTGAACGACGAGCCCTCGCGCGTGTTCAGGGCGTACGCCAGCATGGGGCCGATGCGCGTGTGGCCGTTGTCCACGTTCTGCGCTCCACCCGAGCCATCCTGGTAGCGCGGCCACACACCGCTGAAGCGGGCCCCCAGCGTGAGCTGCGGCGTCGTCAGCATCATCAGGTCGGTGTCATTGGTGAACACCCAGCCCCGGCCGGGGATGAGCGTGTCCAGCAACGCGTCGTAGAAGGACGCACCGTTGCCCTCGCGCAGCGCCACGTTCCAGTACTCGATGGACGCCTTGCTCCGCACCACGAACGAGCCGAAGCGCGCCTGGAGCGTGGGCTCCACCATGTAGTGGTGACCGGAGGTGCTGTACGCGGCGTCCTCCGTCAGGTCGCGCGCGTCGTCGGAGAAGTCCAGCATCGGGTTGTTGTACGACTGGAGGAACCCGAAGGTGCCGAAGTACCGGACGTACTCATAGGTCGCCCGCAGGTTGAAGATGGCCAGCGGCTGAATCTCGAAGACGGGGCCAATCTTCACCGAGGCCGGGTTGGCTTTGATGGCGAACGCGCCGTTGACGAAGTTGTCGCGCGTCAACATGGACTCGCCGTCGAACATCCTCTTCTGGAGGACGAGCCGGTTCTGGGTCTCCATGCCCAGCGGGTTCCAACGCAGGAAGTTGATGTTCGCGAAATACAGACGGGTGTCGGGCCCCAGCGGAGGGAGCGTGGGGGCCGTGGGTGCGTCCGTGGGCTTGGGGGCTGTCTGCGGAGTCGACGGCAGGGCAGCGGCTTCTGGCTCTTCGGCGGCGGCTGGCGCGGAGAATCCCAGGCAAAGTGACAGGGAAAGCACGGACAGCGGTCGACGCAGCGTCATCGAGACACCTTCTCGGGGAGTGACGTGGGGGTGCGGTGTACAGCGGGGTCCTGCGCATCCGCGTAGCGCCGGCTGACATAGAAGCCGAAGGCCGCCGCGGTGAAGTACATGATGAGGCTGTAGATGGCCGGGGGAATGGCCATGGTCGAGTTCGCAAGCAGCGTCGGGCTGAGCGCGATGGCAATCGCGAGCATTCCGTTGTGAATGCCAATCTCCATGCCAATGGCCACCGCTTGCCGCTGGGGCAGGCGCAGCAGGATGGGCACGAAGTAGCCCACCGCGAGGCTCACCAGGTTGAAGGCCAGCGCAGCAGGGCCCACCTGGCGGAAGAAGCTGAGCGCATTCGCGCGCTCCGTGTACACGGACGCCGCAATCACCGCGACGAGGAAGAGGGTGGACAGGATGCGGATGGGCTTGTCCATGCGCTGCGCCACGGCCGCGCTGCGCGAGCGGATGAACATGCCCAGGCTCACTGGCCCCAGCACGATGAGCACCACCTGCACGATCTTCGCGAACTGCATGGGGACCGCGCGGCCCTCGTCCATGAAGTGCGCCAGCGACAGGTTGATGATGAGCGGCAGCGTGACGAGCGACAGCGCGCTGTTCACCGCCGTCAGCGTGATGTTGAGCGCCACGTCACCGCGGGCCAGGTGGCTGAAGAGGTTCGCCGTCGCCCCGCCGGGGGAAGCCGCCAGCAGCATCAGCCCCACCGCCAATTCCGGCGGCAGACGGAAGGCGTGGGCGATGAGCAGGCACGCCACCGGCAACACCAACATCTGGCAGCCGAGGCCCACCAGGATGGCGCGCGGATAGACAATGACCCGCTTGAAGTCCGCCAGCGTCAGCGTCAGGCCAAGCCCAAGCATGATGACGGCCAGCGCCAGCGGCATGAGTACCGCCGTGAATACACTCGACTGCATTCGCCCCCCGGATGGAGTGTCCAGCGTTGAGCATTAGCGTCGCGCAAGAGTGCGGGGCGCTTCAAGCGTCTCCGCCCTCAAAGGTTGCTAAAAGTGGAGGCTACCCATGACGCCGTATGTCATTGATGCACTGCGGCGCTGCGCATGAGCCGTCTATTCTCTTCGTGAACCGACATGGCTTCGCGGTCGGGTGGGCCCCTGGACAGGGCGCCGCTTCCCGAGACACCGGTGCCCGGGTCGATTACGACAGGGGCCATGAGCCGAGTCCTGGATGAGCTGCTGTCGCTCCTTAAACTGGAGAAAATCGAGGAAAATCTGTTTCGTGGCCGGAGTCAAGACCTGGGGTTCCGCCAGCTCTTCGGCGGCCAGGTGCTGGGGCAGGCGCTGTCCGCGGGCAGCCAGACGGTGCCCGCCGGCCGGCATGTCCACTCCCTGCACGGCTACTTCCTGCGCCCGGGCGACGCGACGCTTCCAGTCGTCTACACGGTGGACCGGGTGCGGGACGGCGGCAGCATCACCACGCGGCGCGTCGTGGCCGTCCAGAAGGGCGAGCCCATCCTGACGATGATGGCCTCCTTCCACGGGGACGAAGAGGGCTTTGCCCACCAGGTGCCCATGCCGGAGGTGCCGGGCCCGGAGGCGCTGGCCTCGGAGCAGGAGCTGCTGAGCCGCCTGTCCGCCCGCATCCCGGAAGCCCTGCGGGAGAAGTTCCTGGGGGAGAAGCCGATTGAGATCCGGCCCGTGGCGCCGGAGGATCCGTTCACCCCAGAGGCGAAGGCGCCCATCAAGCACGTGTGGTTCCGCGCCAACGGCGACCTGCCGGAGGATCCGCAGGTGCACCGGTACGTGCTGGCCTACGCGTCCGACTTCAACCTCATCAGCACCGCGCTCCTGCCCCACGCGGCCAGCTTCTTCCAGCCCCGCATCCTGGGCGCCAGCCTGGACCATGCCCTGTGGTTCCACGGCGACCTGAAGGTGAGCGACTGGCTGCTGTACTCCATGGACAGCCCGTGGGCGGGCAACGCGCGCGGCCTGTCCCGCGGCAGCGTCTACACGCGTGACGGCCGGCTGGTGGCCTCGGTGGCCCAGGAAGGGCTGCTGCGCATCCGCAAGCCCACGGCCTGAGAAACGGGGACGACACCCCACACCCGCGTGTGGGGTCGAGCCCCCTGCCACGCCCGTGGGAATCCGCGAGGGCTGCAACTCTCCGGAATTCCTGGTTCTTTCCGGGGGTGGCACCCTCGTTGCTGGGCAATGCGGCGGCTCAGACAACAAGGACCCCCCGTGTCGAAATCGAGAACCTGGGAGCTGTCGCGACGCAGCCTGCTGCGGGGTGCCGCGGGAGCGACGCTCGCATTGCCCTGGCTGGAGGCCATGGCTCCCTCAGCGGCACGCGCGCAAGCGTCCGGTGCGAAGCCGCCGCTGCGCTTCGTGGGCATGTTCCACTCCGCGGGCGTCGTCCCGGACCAGTGGTTTCCGACGACCGAAGGCGCGAACTACGCGTTGACGCCCACGCTGTCCCCGCTGGCCCCGGTGAAGGACGACGTCCTGGTGCTGAGCGGCATGCGGCTGGGCGCGTGGGACTACTACGAGCGCACGCACGAAGGCGGCTTCTGGATGATGCTCACCGCGTCCGAGCGCATCGTCGCGGGCAGCACGGACTCCATCGATCAGGTGATCGCGCGCGCCACGTCGGCCCAGGTGCGCGTGCCGGCGCTCACGCTGAGCGTGGAGAACAACGGCTACTACAACCCCGGCTACCGCGACGCGAACGGGGATGGCTTCATCGACCCGAAGACGTCGTCCTACGACGACACGCAGGACCATTGCAGCGGCGAGGACCACTGCATGGTGACGTTCTCCCGCGGCCGGCGGCTGCCCAACGTCTACAACCCACGCGTCATCTTCGACCGGCTCTTCGGTTCGCTTCCAGCCGAAGGCCCCACGGACGCGGAGCGGCGCCGCTGGATGTACCGGCGCAGCGTGCTTGACCGGATGACGGGCCAGGCGAAGGCGCTCCAGGCGAAGGTGGGCCAGGCGGACAAGCTCCGGCTGGACGAGTACCTCACGGGCATCCGCGAAATCGAGGTCGCCATCCAGAAAGCCGAGCAGGGTGCTCCGGCCGCCGCGTGCGCCACGGGCGCCCGTCCCGTGGGCATCCCCATGGATGGCACGGCCTACGCCAACCTGATGTGCGACCTCATCGTGAAGTCCTTCGAGTGCGACGCCACCCGCGTCGCCACGCTGATGCTCGGCATGTGCGTCAGCCCGATGATGTTCACCGTCAACGGCCGGGCCTTCTCCCACCACGGCGATGCCTCCCACCATGGCAACGATCCGGTGAAGCTGGCGGCCAAGGTGGAGATCGACCGGTGGCAGGTGGCCCGCTTCGCGCACCTGGTGCAACGGCTGAAGGCGGTGCCGGAGGGGGAGGGCACGCTGCTCGACAACGTGGCGGTGTTCTACTCGAGCGACATCTCGCACAGCGATTGGCACAACCACTACGACATGCCGGTGCTGCTCGCGGGGCGCGCGGGCGGCGCCATCCGGCCGGGCCGGCACATGCGGGCACAAGGCAAGCGGTGTGGAGACGTGCTGCTCTCCATCCTCCAGGCCTTCGAGATTCCACGAGGCACCTTCGGACCGCTGGCGCAGGGACCGCTGGCCGGGCTGGCGTGAGGGGAGACCGCACATGAAGACCCGCTCACTGCTCTTCGGAATCCCCCTGCTGCTCACCGCGTGCTCGGACGAGCTGCCCGTCGCGCGCACCCAGGACCCCAAGCCCGTCGTCGCCGCGCAGAGCTGCTCGGATGGCGCGCATTCGCTGCGCCGGTTGAACCGCGCGGAGTACGACAACACCGTGCGCGATCTGCTCGGCGAGACGGGCCGGCCCGCGACGGCCTTCCCGGCGGACCCCACGGGCCACGGCTTCGACAACGAGGCCCGCCTGCTGGGCGTGTCCCCCGCGCTGGTGGAGGCCTATGAGGCCACCGCGGGCCGCCTCATCGACCAGGCCTGGGCCCGGGACGGCGCCGCCAGCGCCGGAGGTGGCACCGTTCGCCTCGAGGCCGAATCCGCCAGCGCCACCACCGGCGCCAGCGAGCAGAACGGCACCGTGTGGAACCTGTGGTCCAACGGCGACCTCTCCGCCACCTTCACCTTCGCCCAGACCGGCGAGTACCAGCTCTCCGTGCGCGCGTGGGGCACGCAGGCGCCGCCGGACCCGGTGCGGATGCAGTGGCTGCTGGATGGCGTCGTGGTGGCGTCGCTCGACGTGCCGGCCATCACGCCCACGGTGTACACGCAGCCGGTGCGGGTGGACTCGCCAGGACCGAAGCGCTTCACCGTGCGCTTCACCAACGACATCTACGACCCGGACACGTCCACGGACCGCAACCTCCTGTTGGATTGGATGGAGGTCCGGTCGCCCGCGCCCACGTCGGTGGCCACCCAGCGCCACCTGCGCGTGTGCGACCCGGCCACCACCGGGGAAGAAGCCTGTGCCCGGCAGATGGTGGAGTCGCTGGCGAACCGCGCCTGGCGGCGTCCCGCGAAGCCGGACGAGGTCGCGGAGATGATGAGCGTCTACACGCTCGTGCGGGAGTCGGGGGACGGCTTCGAACTGGCGGCGAAGTTCGCGCTCCGTTCGGTGCTGCTGTCGCCGCACTTCCTCTTCCAGGTCGTGGAGACGCAGGCGCCTGGGACGGGCAAGCGCGAGCTGTCCGCGCGCGAGCTGGCATCGCGCCTGTCGTACTTCCTCTGGAGCAGCCAGCCGGACGCGGAGCTGACGTCTCTGGCGGACGCGGGCCGGTTGGCCGAACCGGAGGTGCTGGAGGCGCAGGTGCGCCGGATGCTGAAGGACCCACGGTCCGAGGCGCTGGTGCAGAACTTCGCCGGCCAGTGGCTGGGCCTGCGGAAGGTGGACGGCATCACCGCGGACCCGACGCTGTTCCCCGGCATGGACTCCGAGCTCAAGCGCGCCATTCGAGAGGAAGGGGAGAGCTTCTTCCGCGCCTTCCTCAACGAGGACCGCAGCGCGCTGGAGCTGCTGGACGCGGACTTCACGTACGTCAACGACCGGCTCGCGGACTACTACGGCCTGCCTCGCCCGGGCTCCGCCTCCGTCACGCGCGTGAGCACGGGCGACGGACGGCGCGGCGGTGTGCTGGGCCAGGCAGGTGTGCTGGCGCAGGCGTCGCTGGCCACGCGCACGTCACCGGTGCTTCGCGGCAAGTGGGTGCTGGGCAAGCTGCTGTGCCAGGAGCCCCCTCCGCCGCCTCCCGGCGTGGAGGCGCTGCCCACGCAGGTTCCGCCGGGCTCCACGCTGCGGCAGATCACCGAACTGCACCGCGCGAACCCCGCCTGCGCGGGCTGCCACGACACGCTGGACCCCATCGGCTTCGGCCTGGAGAACTACGACGCGGCCGGGGCCTGGCGGGAGACGGACAACGGCTCGCCGGTGGACGCCACGGGCAACTTCAAGGGCGTGTCGTTCCAGGGACCGCGTGAGCTGGCGACCATCCTCAAGGGCGACCCGGCCTTCGCGACGTGCATGACGCGGCAGGCGCTGGCCTATGGCTTGGGCCGGGCGCTGACAGACGAGGACGAGGCCACCGTGCGCTATGTGGACACGCGCTTCTCGGCGGGCGGACACCGGCTCCCCGAACTGCTGGTGGCCGTGGCCCTCAGCGACAGCTTCCGCAACCGCTGCCCGGTGCCGGCCGCGGAGTAGAACGATGTACGGGCCGTGAATACGGCGCTCGGACGGCCGTCGAGAGCAAGCGGGCATCCTCCGCTTGCTCCCGAAAGGTAATTCGATGCGTACCCGTCTCTGGCCCGCCGTCCTCACCGTGCTTGCCCTGGGAACCAGCGCCTGCGTCATGGCGCCCCTCCAGCAGGGGTACACCGAGTGCGGAGAGTTCATGGGCGATGACCCCTGCCAGCCGGGACAGTACTGCGCGGACGCAACCTTCAGCTCGTGTGTGCCCGGCTGTACCAGCGACGAGAACTGCGCCTCCAACCAGGAGTGTGTGAAGGAGCACAGAGAGCAGGTGGGGACCTGCCTCAACATCTGCACGTCGTGCGCATACGATTGAGCCGGCGGGCAGGGCGCCCGCGGCTTGGGAGGTGACGTCGATGCGCGCGGTGGTGTTCCAGCACGAGGAGCACGAAGGGCCCGGCCTGCTGGGGCCGGTGTTGCAGGCGGCGGGCTTCACGCTGGTGAACCGCTTCCGCGCCGTGCGCCGGGAGGACGTGGACGCGGAGCTGCTGGTCATCATGGGCGGCCGCATGGCCGTCTACGAATCCGAGCAGCATCCCTTCCTGCGGCAGGAGCTGGGCATCCTCATGGAGCGGCTCGCCTACGAGCGCCCGTGCCTGGGCATCTGCCTGGGCGCCCAGATGCTCGCGGCGGCGGCGGGCGCGGACGTGTTCCCCGGGAAGAATGGCTTCGAGGTGGGCGTGGGCCCGGTGCGATGGACGCCGGAGGCGCAGAAGGACCCCGTGGTGTCCGGGGCCCGTCCGCGCACGGTCGTGGCGCACTGGCACGGTGACTCATATGCGCCCGTCCCGGACGCCACGCTGCTGGCGTCCACGGACCGGTATACCCAGCAGGCCTTCCGGCTGGGCACGTCCTACGGCTTCCAGTTCCACCTGGAGCTGACCGCCAGCGAGTTGGGGCGATGGATCGACCTCGAGGCGGACAGCCTCCAACAGCGCGGGAAGAACCTCCAGGAGCTGAAGGCGCAGCTGCCCAAGCTCAAGGCGGCGGAGGCCGACAACACGGAGGTGCTGCACCGCCTCGCGCACCACTTCGCGCGCGTGGCGGCGGGCCGCTGACGTGCGCGAGGGCTCGGACTAACGGAGCCCCTTGGGGCGGCGGGCCGCGCTCGCGGACGGTGACTCCATCTGGGAGGTGATGTCCGCGTCGCTGCCATCCCCCCCTGGGACACCGTCCGCGCCGTACGACAGGATGACAGGGCGGCCGCCTTCATTCATGTACACGTAGTCACGGTTCCACGGGTCCGTGGGCAGTCGCTCCAGCGAGCGCGCCTGGAGGAGCTCTTCCAGGCCGGCCTGGGTCTCCGGGAAGCTGCCGAACTTCATGTAGTGGAGCTTGAGCCCCGTCTCCAATGTCTTGATGTCCAGGGCGGCGGTCTTCTGCTTGGCCTCCTCCAGGTTCGACATCACGGAGAGGCCCACCGCCGCGGCGATGAGCCCGAGGATGGTGATGACGACCATGATTTCAATCAGCGTAAATCCGCGAACGTGACGACGCCGAGCGTTCAGCTTCTGCTGGGTTGGATTCATCTTTGAGTTGTGACCTCGTGTGACGTTGTGTCCGGCGCGTGCGTGCCCGACGTGTCGTCATGGCTGCCGGTGCAAGGGCGTTGCACATGCCGCGGGTTGCGTGCGCCTGGAGCAGGGCTTGGGCGCCAGGCGCGGACGCTCGCCAGTGCAGTCGCCGTGCCTGGATTGAGCGCCGCTGTCTCCGCCCTCGCCGCGTGCACGACTGTCGTTTTCCGCCCGCGGAGTGCCACCCCTGCGCAGGTAGATGCGGGTACGCATGCCTCTCACTCTCCGGATTCGGCGCGGATGGACGCGCCCTCAACGGAGGCCGTCATGAAGCCCCATCTTCCACTACTCGTTCTCCTGGGCGCCGCGGGTTGTGGCGCCGAAGTCGATGATGTCGACTTCGCGAGTCAGGAGTCCGCCCTGAGTCAGAAGTGGGAGCTATGTGGGAAGGAGGCCGTTCGATTGGCGGACATCCACCCTGGCCCCGAGGGGTCCAATCCAGCCGATCTGCTCCACGGCGACCGGGTCCTCTTCTTCACGGCGGACGACGGGGTGCATGGACGCGAGTTGTGGCGAAGCAGCGGAACGGAGGGAAGCGGTACGTCGCTGGTGAAGGACATCTACCCAGGGCTGGCGGGGGCGGAGATCTCGAATCTCACCCGGGTGGGGAACCGGGTGTTCTTCGCCGCGGATGACGGCGTCCACGGCTACGAGTTGTGGGTGACCGACGGGACGTCGAGCGGCACGTACCTGGTGAAGGACATCTACCCGGGGCCGGAGGATGGGATTCTCCGGCCGGACCCTTTCATCAGGAGGTTCGTGCCCGTGCTGATGGTTGAGTTCGGGGGTGTCCTGTACTTCGGCGCGAACGACGGCGTGCACGGACGCGAGCTGTGGCGCAGTGATGGAACGGACGCGGGGACGTACCTCGTCGAGGACATCGAGCCCGGCCCCGATAGCTCTACCCCGCGGAGCTTTGCTCGCGTGGGGAGCGAGGCCTTCTATTTCGTCGCAGGTCAGGACAGCGCCACGCGCGAGTTGATTCATCTCTGGCGTAGCACCGGAGTACCAGGTGCCGTCCCCGTCCTCAGTCGGGTAGGAGATAACGTCATCTTCGACCTGCTGGCTGTGAAGTCGCGCCTCTATTTCCTCGTGGATAACGACGAGGGCGAAGCCAGCTTGTGGAAGACGGATGGGGCCGCCTCGAACACGCAACAGTTGCGGCACTTCTTCGGCGATTATCCGCACGACCTGGTCGCGCTGGGTAAGCGTGTCGTCTTCAGCGCCGGGGCAGGTGAGCCAGAGGGTGAGGAGCTTTGGATCAGCAACGGCTCGACCTCAAGCACGAAGCTGGTGAAGGACATCTGGCCAGGGCCCATGAGCTCCTCACCGAGCTCTCTGGCGGTCCTGAAGTCGCGAGTCTTCTTCGCCGCGAATGATGGCTCCGGAGAGGGACGTGAACTCTGGGTGATCAACGGCACCGGCTCGGGGACCAGGCTCTTCAAGGATCTGGCGCCCGGTGGTGGCTCATCGGATCCTGAAGCGCTGGCCTCCATTGAAGGCACGTTGTTCTTCTCCGCGAGCGACGGGGTGCATGGGCACGAGCCCTGGGTGAGTGATGGCACCCGTTCGGGCACGAAGGCGCTGCGAGGTCTGGCGCACGGGAGCGCTTCCTCGTCCCCACGCGACTTCGTGCGCTCAGGCTGGGACGTGTTCTTCTCGGCGGATGACGGGAAGACTGGACGCGAGCTGTGGGCCTTGCCGTTCCGTCCGAAGGGGGAGTGCAAGCAGCACCCCGCCTACTGAGCTTCGGTTCCCACGCCCAGCCCCGATGGGTAACAACGATTCCAAGGGGTTGGGTTCCCTGGATAGGTGGAGGTCGAAGGATCAGACCCTCGTGCGTTAATAAAGTGTCAGTTGAAACCTGCCGCGGGGACAGGTCTCGACGAGGGGGAACATGGCGCCGACGTACGACGCGCTGGTCATTGGCACCGGCTTTGGGGGAGCGGTGGCGGCTTGCCGGCTGGCACAGGCGGGCCTGACCGTGCGTGTCCTGGAGCGCGGCCTGCGCTACCCGAAGGGGAGCTTCCCCCGCGACTGGAGCAACCCGCTCAACGGCTGGCTGTGGCGATACGGCCAGGGCCTCTTCGACGTGAAGCTGCTGCCAGGGATGAGCATTGTCCAGGCCGCGGGCTACGGCGGCGGCTCGCTCATCTACGCCAATGTCCATCTGCGCCCGCCGGCGGAGACCTTCGACACTGACTGGCCGGAGGGCTACAGCCGCGCCGCGTTGGATCCGTACTACGACCTGGTCGCGTACATGCTGGACCTCCAGCCCATCACCGCGTCCGCGCGAGGCCTGCCCACCAAGGCGAAGCGGATGCGGGAGGTCGCGCGCAAGCTGGGCCGCGAACAGCAGTTCTTCTACCCGGACCTCGCCGTGCGTTTCGCCCCCGCGGGCGAGCCGATGCCCAACAAGTTCGGCGTCGCCCAGGAGGGATGCAACTACTGCGGCGAATGCGACATCGGATGCAACGTCCGCGCGAAGAACACGCTGGACCTGAACTACCTGGCCGTCGCGGAACAGCAGGGCGCGGAGATGACCACCCAGGCGGAGGCCACGCGCATCGAGCCGCTGTCTCCCGCCGGATATCGCGTCACCTATACCGACCATGCCGCGGGCGGCGCCGAGCGCACCGTGGAGGCCCGCCGGGTGTTCCTGTGCGCCGGCACGGTGAACACCACGGAGCTGCTGCTGCGCTGCCGTGACCAGTGGGGCACGCTCCCGCGCATCAGTGACCGGCTGGGGTTCCGCTATTCGGCCAACGGCGACTTCCTGGCCTTCGCCTTCGAGACGCGCGAGGTGTGGGACCCGTCCGAGGGCCCCACCATCACCACCAGTCTGGTGGTGGACCAGGGGCAGGGGCCGGACAAGACGTGGTTCCTGTTCCAGGAGGGCGGGCACCCAGGGCAGGCGGCGGGGCTGCTTCAGGTGCTGGACATGAGCCGGGACTTCCGTGTCCCGGCGGACCTGCTCCAGAAGCAGCTGGTCCGCGCCCTGCGCCGGCGCTCCAAGCCTGAAACCGTCATGGGAAAGGAGCGCGGGCGCTTCCAGGCCGTGTTCCTGGCCATGGGGAGGGATCGCGCCAACGGGCGGCTCGCGCTGCGGCCTTTGACTCAGGACATGGAGGTGCGCTGGGACGTGCCTTCCAACCTGCCGCTGTACCGGACGCAGGAGCAGATCTGCCAGGACATCGCTCGGGCGCTCGGGGCGCGCGCCGTCTTCAACCCCCTGTGGGATCGGCTTCACATCCCCGTGTCCGTCCACAACCTGGGCGGCTGCACCATGGCGGAGGAGCCGGCCTACGGGGTGCTGAACCCGGACGGTGAGGTGCACGGCCACCCTGGGCTGTACGTGCTGGATGGCGCCGCGCTGCCCGCGAGCACCGGGGTGAACCCGTCATCCACCATCGCCGCGGTGGCGGAGCGCAACGTCGAGGCCGCCATCCGCCAGGTGCTGGGGAACCCCGCCTGGACCGCCCCAGAGCGGGCCGGAACGGCTTCGGGCCGGGCGGCGGCGGAACCGTTCCGCGCGTCGATGCGGATGAGCACGAGTGTGGCGCCCACGCGGGTGGTGCCAAGAGAGGATCCGATGCGGAGCGTGGTGATTCCAGAGGGAGGCACGGTGTTGTCGCCAACGCCCGTGGTGGGGCTGCGCTTCACCGAGCGGATGCGCGGCTTCATCAACCACGGCCACCTGCCGGACACGGATTACGCGGGCGCCGAGGAGGAGGGCAAGTCAGAGGGCAGGGTGGCCGAGTTCATCCTCACCATCACCTTGCCCAACCTGGACCGCTTCCTCGCGGAGAAGGCCCATTCCGGCATCGCGCAAGGCACCGTCCACGTCCACGGCCTCACGCCTCCTGACGGAGCGAAGGTGGACCACGGCGTCTTCAACCTCTTCGTGGACACGGACAGCTACTACGAGCGGCGGATGCTCTACCTGTTGCCCTTCACCGGCATGGACGGCCAGCAGTACCTGCTGGATGGCTACAAACATGTCCGGGACGACGACGGCTTCGACATGTGGTCGGACACGTCCACGCTCTACACCGTCATCCGCCGGGGCAGCGACCGGCATGCGCCCGCGGTGGCCAGCGGCATCATCCGTCTGGGCATGCCGGACTTCCTGCAGCAGCTCACGACCTTTGCCGTGCTGGGAACGACATCACCGCTGGCGAAGGCCCAGGCCCTGAAGCGTTTTGGGAGCATGTTCATGGGCAACCTCTGGGACGTCTTCGCGCGAACCAAGCTGGAGTAGGAGAGGCGCATCGTGGCGAAGGCATCGCGGTACGACGTGGTCGTCGTGGGCTCCGGCTTTGGGGGCTGCATCAGCGCGCTGCGCCTGGCGCAGGCGGGCAAGTCCGTGCTGGTCCTGGAGCGCGGCAAGCGCTACCGGCCCGGTGACTTTCCCCGGGACGTGACGCGAGCGGACGAGGTGCTCTGGCGCCATCCCACGCGGCGCAAGGCACAGGGCCTCTATGACGTGCGCTTCCTGTCCGGCATCGGCACGGTGACGGCCAGCGGCGTCGGCGGCGGCTCGCTCATCTACGCCAACGTCCACGTGCGGCCGGACGCCGAGGTGTTCGAGGACCCGCGCTGGCCCCGGACGTACCGCCGGGACTCGCTGGAGCCATACTTCGACAAGGTGGCGCGGGAGCTTCGGTTGAATCCGGTGCCCCCCTCGATTCCGCTGCGCAAGCGCGACCTCTTCCAACGCGCGGCCCGGGGCATGGGGCGCGAGACGTTCGACCCGCCCGTGGCCGTGGCCTTCTCGGAGCCGCCGGGACCGGGCCGGCGCGTGTGCCAGCTCTGCGCCGAGTGCGAGTTCGGCTGTCAGCACGGCGCGAAGAACACCATGGACCTGACGTACCTGGCGCGAGCGGAGGCGCTGGGGGCGCTGGTCCTGGCCCGTACGCTCGTCTCCCACGTGGAGCCGGTGCGGGAGGGTTACCGCGTCCACTGCCAGGACCTGGTGTCGGGAGAGCGGCACACCGTGGAGGGCTCGCGGGTGGTGCTGGCCGCGGGGACGCTGGGCACGGTGGAGATTTTGCTGCGCAGCCGGGACGTCGCGCGGACGCTGCCTCGGGTGAGCCGGCGGCTGGGCCATGGTTATTCGGGCAACGGGGACTTCCTGGCGTCGATGCAGGGCGCGCGCGAGGACATCCAGCCCTGGGTGGGCCCCGACGTATCCACCGTGATGCGCTTCACCGACCGGCAGCCGCGCTTCACGCTGGTGACGGCCACGTTCAACCAGCCCGCCACGGAGGTCCTCGCGGGCCTGGGACAGCCGAACCTCGGACGGCTCCAGGGCCTGGGGGCACCGCTGTGGACCTGCCTGGGCCCAGCCGTTCACGCGGCGCTCAAGAAGGGGCTGATGAGCCGGCCCCTGCGCGCCGACGTGGATGCGGCTCGCACGTCCAACCTGTTTGGCATCGGCCAGGACAACGCCAACGGCCGGATGCACCTCGATGACGGGCAGCTCGACGTGTCGTGGGACTTCGCCGGGGAGAACGCGGAGTTGGTGCGGCGAATGACGGACGCGATGCGGGACCTGGCGGCCCAGTACGGTGCCACCTTCGCGCCGCTGATCACCTGGCAGCTCTTCAAGCGGCCTTTCACGGTGCATTCGCTGGGCGGTGCCCATCTGGCGGAAGCTCCCGAACGCGGCGTGGTGTCCACCGAGGGAGAGGTCTTCCACTATCCCGGGCTGCACGTGGCGGACGGCTCCGTCATCCCGACAGCCATCGGCTTCCACCCCGTGATGACCATCAGCGCGGTGGCCGAGCGCATCGCCGAGGCCGTGGTGCACGGATTCTCATCCCATTCGAGGAGCGCTTCATGAACACGCTTCCTGCCGCCGAAAGGCACGACTTTCCCGCGGGCGACGGCGTCCCGTTGCAGCTCACGCGTTACCAGGGCGGCGCGAAGGGGCCTGTCCTCCTCGTCCATGGCGCGGGGGTGTGGAGCGGCATGTTCATGCTGCCCACGGTGCGTGAGAACTTCGTGCAGCACCTGGTGCGCCACGGCTATGACACCTGGCTTCTGGACTGGCGCGCCAGCGTGGAGCTGCCGCTGCGGCAGTTCACGCTGGATGACGCCGCCCGCCACGACATGCCCGCCGCCGTCCGGTGGGTCCGCGAGCGCACCGGCGCGGACTCCGTGCAAGCGGTGGTGCACTGCGCGGGCTCGGCGACGTTCTTCATGGCGATGGCCGCGGGGCTGCTGCCGGACGTCCAGAGCGTGGTCGCCTCGCAGGTGGCGCTGCACCACATCGTCCCGCCTTCGACGCAGCTCAAGGCGATGCTGCGGTTGCCGGACGTGCTGGACATCACCCGCGACTACCTGACGCCGGACGAGGACCCGAGCAGCCCCTTGTTCCAGGCCGCCTTCGGCGCCTTCGTGGACCTGTGCCGCCATGAATGTGACAGCACCGTCTGCCGCCGTCTGACGTTCATGTACGGGCAGCTCTTCCGGCACGCGCGCATCAATCGGGAGACGCATGACCGGCTCGACGAGCAGTTCGGCCCCTGCAACATGCTGACGTTCCGTCACCTGGCGCAGATGGCCCGCTCGGGCTACGCGGTGGGCTTCGACCATGGCCGGGAGGAGAACCTCCGGCGTTACGGCCGTGAGCGGCCGCCGTCGTACCTGCGCGCGGAGCACCTGAAGCGTCCCATCACATTCGTGTCCGGAGAGCAGAATGGCACGTACATGCCCGCGTCCACGGAGCTCACCTACGAGTGGCTGCGCGAAGAGAACGGCGCGTCGTATTACCAGCGTAAGGCTCTGGCGGGGTACGGACACCTGGACACCTTCATGGGAAGCACTGCGTCGCAGGATACGTATCCGGTGATACGCGCCGCGCTGGAGGCCATGGCCTGAGCGGATACGGCGCCCTGTGCACTCGCGCCGCTACGTGCCTTCGGCCACCGCGGGCGGTGCCTCGCCCGGTGCATCCGAGACCGATGTCTCATCCCATCCGATGTAGCGCACGCCCTCCAGGGGCTCAGGCGCGTGGAACTCCAGGGCGCCCACGGTGGACGTGAGCCGTCCGTCCGGTCTCCACGCCGCGAAGGGGTGGGGGCGGGTGAAGCGCTCCAGCGCACAGGTGGCCACGTCGCTCTGCGCCACGTGGACGTCCCAGCCCGTCGGGTCCCGGTAGACGTAGCCCACCAGTGTCTTGGGATCGCACCACGCGCGGCCCTTCACGGCCATGGTGGCCGAGCGGGCCTGGAAGCACAGCTCGCCCGGCCGAGGCGACTGAAGGCGCGTGAACAGCATGTCCGGGGCCTCGTGGAACCGGTGTTCCCGCCGCGCGGTGCGCAGGTAGAGGGGCGACAGCCGGGGACTGAGCGAATGCTGGCGGGAGCGCACGGACAGCACCTCCAGGCGGGCCTCCGGGTCCTCCTGGAAGCGTGGCACGTAGAGCCACGTCAGCTCCTCCAGCCGGCGGTGTCCCCACAGGTGCTTCTGGAGCCCCGGCGCGCCCTGGACGACATACCGGTGCCCGTCCACCGTGACGGCGCCGGTGAAGGCGATGTCGTCATGGGCATGGGCCACGTGCGTCGTGAGTGGAAGCAGGTCGGCGCCCCGAGGCGCACGCCGCACCGCCTCCGCGGTCTCCGGCGAGTAGCGCAAATCCCATTCGATGGAATGGCCTCCCGAGGCGACACGGCCATGGCACCGGCCCGGCGCGAGCTCCGCGTCCCCAATCCGGATGCCGAAGCGGCCCGGGGCCTCGGTGGAGAAGTGGGAGAGGGGATGGATGGCCTTCAGTCCCAGCGCGGGCGTGGCGGCGGCGCAATCGAAGGCCGCCGCCCACAGCAGGGCGCGTGGCTCACCGGGGGCTCCCGGCGCGGGGGTGAAGATCGTGTAGCGGAACCACCAGGCGCGCTCGCCCCCAGGGTCGAGCACGCACAGGAACCAGATTTCGAAGAAGCCTTGCTGCCCCTTCCAGCGCGGAAGATTGGCGCGCTCGCTCGACGGCATATCGTCCCCCCCTCACCAACGGCGCCAGGGCGCCATCGCGGGACTACCGTCGCAGAGGGGCGGCTCCCAGGGCAAGCCGCCTCAGCGGCTCGAGTCCTTCCAGGAGACGCGGTAGGTGACGCAGTGGTCGTCGAAGGTGCGGACATCCACCGACGCGGCCACGCCACCGGCGGCCCGGGACATGGCGAGCATGACGCCCTGCTTGAAGTAGCGCAGCATTCCGGGCTCGTTGAGCCAGACCTCGGCCTCCGTCGGTCCCGTCTCCGTGATGCGGACCTCGGTGTAGTTGTTGCTCGTCCGGAATCCGTGCTGTGCCTTCGACAGCATCCGCCAGGGCCCCAGCAGCCTCATCACCCCGAGTAGGGCGCGGCCCATCAGCGTGTCGCGGTAACCGTCAATCATCCGCTCTCCGAGCATCCGCCACGCCACCTCGTCGGGCTCCTGGGGGTGCAGCGCCTTCGCTGTCAGCGTGACGCAGCGAATCCACGACTCCAGGGAGTAGGCGGGGAGGAGTGGCCGGTCCAGGTCCAGTCCCTCGCTTCGCAACTGCTCTTTGAGCAGGGGCGTCACCCGCCCGGAGAGCCCCCGGACGAAGAGCCCTTCCACGATGGGCGGGAAGACGAGTCGTTCGGCCATGGCGTGCATTCCAGCCCGGGCTGTACCGGCTGGGTCAAGCCAGGCCCCTGACGTTCTGTGCGGCTCTGACATACGTGGTTTGCGCACCTATCACAGTGCCGGTCCGCGGGGGATGCGCACCGAGGCCTACGCAGCAGGTTGCCCCGCCGGGCGCTTCGCGTAGCGTTCCGCCAGGAGCGAGCACACGAGGAGTTGGGCCTGGTGATAGAACATCAACGGTAGGACGATGAGCCCCAGTGCGGGATTGGCGCCGAAGAGCAGCCGCGCCATGGGCACCCCGGAGGCCAGTGTCTTCTTGGACCCACAGAAGACCACCGTGATTTCGTCCTCCTTGGAGAAGCCCAGCGCCCGAGCCGTCCGCGTGGTCAGCATCAGCACGATGGCCAGGATGAGCATCGCGCCCGCGAAGGCCACGCCCAGCACCGCCGCGCCGTAGTCGGAGAAGAGTCCCGAGGCGATCGAGTCACAGAACGACGAATAGACGAGGACCAGGATCACCACCCGGTCGAAGGCATTCGTGTAGGGCCGGTAGCGGGCGAACCAGCCGCCCACCAGCGGGCGCAGCAATTGCCCCAGTGCCAGGGGGAGCAGCAGGAGGGTCGACAGCTTGAGGATGGCCTGGCCCATGGACAGGGAGTGCCCGGTGGCGCTGGCGAACAGGCCGATGATGAGCGGCGTCAACACGATGCCCAACAGGCTGGACAGGCTGGCGTTGAAGATGGCGGCGGGCACGTTGCCTCGGGCGACGCCTGTCATCGCGACCGAGGAGGAGATGGTCGACGGCACCGCGCAGAGATAGAGCAGCCCCAGCGACAGGTCCGCTGGCATCCAGCGGCCCACCAGCACGTCGCCCAGCCACCACAGCAGTGGAAACACAACGAACGTGAAGGCCTGGACCACCACGTGGACCCGCCACGTCACCACGCCAGCGCGGAGCTGGGCCGCGGGCAGGCCCAGGCCGTGGAGCAGGAACACCAGGAAGATGCCCACGTCGGCGACGATGTCCGCGTGCATCGCTCCGCCCGACGCACCGAACTCCGGGAAGAGCGCGGCCAGGATGACGGCGCCGAACATCCCCAGCAGGAACCAGTCCCGGGCAAGTCGTTTCACGAAGCGAAGGGGCATGTTTGCCCCCCTTACTCCGGGCAGCGGCGGACCTCTACCGCGGAGTACGCGGGGGCGGGCAGGTGAAGACACTGCCGGCGCCAGCGCCATGCTCCACCAGTCCGATATGAACATGAAGCTGAATTCATGTGGGTGCCCGCTGGTCACGGGGGCCCACGGAATCGGCCTCGCGGCGGCGGAAGCCCTCACGGGGCAACGAGTGGGCGCCAGCGGCCAGTCTGGCGTGCCCAGGGCCGGCTGCACGCCAGCGTGTCTGGCCGGCTGCTTGCGGCGACGCGTGACTGCGTTACCTGAAATACATGACCGAAGTGAACGCAACCTCGCGTGACTACACGCTTCCCGAGGGGTGCCCCGTCTGCGCGGCGGACCTGCCCGTGCGCGTCACCGCCTCCGGTCCCAGCGCCGTGTGCCGCCATTGTGGCTGGCTGGGCCGCCCCCGCATCACCGTGACCCATCGCGGCCTGCGCGTCAGCTACGACGGCGCGCAGGCTTGAGCATCGCGGGACATCAACTCGCGGGCGCCGCTGGAGGCTCCTTCGTCCTCGCGAAGGACTCCAGGCGGTCCACCCGGCGCAGCTCCGGAAAGGCCCACGCCCAGAGCGCGACCACCGCCAGCGTGCCCACCGCGCCCGCGACCACCGCGGGTACGGCGCCCATGTACTCGGCGAACCCGCCCGCGCGGAACTCGCCCAGTTCGTTGGAGGCGCCAATGGCCATCATGTTCACCGCGCCCACGCGGCCGCGCATGTCGTCTGGGGTGGCCATCAACTCCAGCGTGTGGCGGACCACGACGCTGATCATGTCCGCGGCGCCTGCTATCGCCAGCGCCGCCAGCGACAGGGGCAACGAGCGGCTCATCCCGAAGACGAGCGTGGCCGCGCCGAAGATGGCGACCGCGATGAACATCTTCCGGCCGGTGTTGCCACCCATGGGCCGCATGGCCAGGAAGACGGCCACCACCGCGGCGCCGAAGGCGGGCGCACAGCGCAGCAGCCCCAGTCCCCATGGCCCCGTGTGCAGGATGTCCCGCGCGTAGATGGGCAGGAGCGCCACCGCGCCACCGAAGAGCACGGCGAACAGGTCCAGGGTGATGCTGCCCAGCAGCAGGCGCTGCCGTCGAACGAAGCCGAGTCCCGCGACCAGGGTCGACAGGGAGAGGGGCTCGGCGGACGCGCGTCCGGTCCGCACCTTGAGGGTGAGAATCCAGATGACGGAGAGCGCGCACAACGTCGCGGAGGCCGCGTAGGCCCCCGCGGCGCCGACCCAGCCATAAAGGATGCCGCCCACGGCCGGGCCGCCAATGGTGGCCACCTGCCACGTGGTGGAGTTGATGGCCACGGCGCGGGTCAGGTGCTCGGGCGGCACCAGATGCGGGGTGAGCGCGGAGCCCGCCGGGGCATGGAACGCGCGCGCCGCGCCGAAGAGCACCAGGACGCCATAGACGAATCGCACGTCGCGGAGATGGCCCAAGGTAAAGGCGAGCAGCAGCAGGCTGCAGACCAGCATCACCGTCTGACACACCGCCAGGATGGTCCGCCGGTCCACGCGGTCCGCCACCTGGCCGCCCACCAGACACAGCGACAGGAACGGCAGGAACTGCGCCAGCCCCGTGTATCCGAGCGCGAGCGCGCTGCCCGTGAGCTCGTAGACCTGCCAGCCAATGGCCACTGACTCAATCTGGACGGCCAGCACCGCACACAGGCGCGCCAGCAGATAGAAGCGGAAGTCTCGATGTTGGAAGATGGAGAGCCCGGAAGCCGCAGCCTGATGAGTCATGCTGGCGGCGCTGTAATCCACGGGCTCGTCGCGCGCCACCGTCTGACTGTGTCGGCTTCCACGGGGCCATGGGTACGTCAAGGTCGCCGTGCTACCTTCCTTTCCCGATGAACAAGGACGCGAAGGACGCGGTGAACCAGGTCTCCACACCACGCTCGGCGCCACGCCGCTTGGGACGCGTCATCGCCGTGATGCTGCTGACGGCCCTGGGCGGCTGCCGCAAGTCCGACGCGGAGCGAGCCGCACGGGAGCGGGAGGAGATCGAAGCGCGCATTCGCGACGCCTACTCGCTGGTCCCGTACCGGGCGCTCAAGCTGACGATGCGCGCGGAAGGTCAGCCGAACGCTCCCGCTGAGATCGCCGCGCTCTGGCGGACGCTGGAGGACACGCGGGATCTGCCGGCGAAGCCCGCCTCCGAGGAAGAAGCGCTCCGCGTGGCGAAGGCGTACCTGGACCTGGGCGTCGCGCTCTACAAGGCCAAGAAGACGCTGGAGCAGCGCGACGAAGACGAGTTCCCCCTCCTGTGGAACCGCTTTCAGCCGGACCAGCTGCCTCCGCTGCCGGGCTACGACGCGGGCCAGGAGCACGCGTTCCTCTCCGCGCTGTGGTTCGTGCTGGACGCGGCGGACTCGGGCAACCGTGTCCCCGCGACCGACCTGGTGCTCTACGAGCTGTCGCGCGCCACGCCTCAGCCCGCGTGGCCGCCAGGGCTGCGCGTGTCGGTTCGCGGCAGCCGGGGGATGGCCTTCTGCGGCGCGGGCTATCACTACGCGGCCGAGGAGGAGCTGAATGCGTTCCTGTCCGAAGCCGAGGCGATGCCCGCCAGCGACTTTCCCGCGATGCGGGAAGCCACGCCGGCACAGGTCCGCGAGACGCTGCTCGCCACGGGCTACTTCCTGCGGGCCTGGAACCGCATGGGGCTCAAGCGCGAGCGTGCGGCGGAGGACGACCTCGAGCGGGGCCTGGGCTCCCTGGAGAAGCTTGGCATCGAGAATGAGCTGACGTGGTGGGGCTGGGCCTTCATCCACTTCCGCCGGGAGCGCTACGACGAATCCGCGCGCTACCTCGACACCCTGGCGAAGAGTCCATACCTGGGCGAGACCGAGCGGCGTGACCTCCAGGCCAGCGCGGACGCGATGCGCAAGCACGGCGAACGGCTGCCCATCTTCCTCCAGGCGCGGGCCGCCGCCATCCTGGGCCAGGCGCTCGTGGCGAGGGCCGGGGGCCCGGAGAAAATCCTCGTCACGCTCCTGGGACCGGAGCAGGCAGGGCAGGTCCTGGCGCCCGTCCTGTGGATCGACCGGGTCCGCCAAGGCCTCGCGCAGCGCTCCGTGGACGACTTCGCCCGCGAGGCGGGGGATTCCTTCGAGGGCGTGCGGGCCGCCGGTAGCAAGGGCCTGAGCGCATTGAAGGAGAAGCTGCTGGGCGGTGGAGGCGACACGAAGACGGCGGCGGAGAATCCTCCGTAGGTCGTTGGCGGGGCGCTGGCGGCCCGTGCTATCCGCTGACGCCGCCATGAGTCCGACGAAGAAGGCCGCCGCGAAGAAGGCCCCCGCCGCTGAGCTCCCCACGATTGCCTTCGCGTCGCCCGCCAAATGGGCGTCCTGGCTCGAAGCGAACCATGCCTCGTCGCGCGGCCTCTGGTTGAAGCTGGCGAAGAAGGGCTCGGGCATCGAGTCCGTCACCTACGCCGAGGCGCTCGACGTCGCGCTCGCGTGGGGATGGATTGACGGTCAGAAGAACGCCTTCGACGACACCGCGTGGCTCCAGAAGTTCACGCCCCGGGGCGCGAAGAGCGTCTGGTCGAAGATCAACTGCGAGAAGGTGGAAGCGCTCATCGCCGCGGGCCGGATGAAGCCGTCGGGCATGGCGGTCGTGGAGCTCGCCAAGAAGGATGGCCGCTGGGACGCCGCCTACGTGTCCCAGAGCAAGGCCACCATGCCCGAGGACTTGGCCCGCGCCCTGGCCGCGAATGCGAAGGCGGCCGCGTTCTTCGCCACGCTCAACGCGGCGAACCGGTACGCCATCCTGTGGCGCGTCCACACCGCGAAGAAGGCGGAGACGCGGGCTCGGCGGATCGAACAGTTCGTCGAGATGCTGGCCCGGCACGAATCGCTGAACGCATGAACGGGGACGAGCCCCGGCAAGTCCCATGCCGATATCCGGCGCCGCCCGTGTGCCGGAGGACCGTGCGGCGGACCTGCCGGAAATCCGGCACCCTGCCGGAACCCCGGCGGTGGTTTCACGCGCACGACACCTCCGCGGTTGCCTCACGCAACTTCATCCTTTTTCACGAAAGGGCGCCTGGAGCCCATGGCACGGTGCGTTTCGCCGCTTTCTCGCGAAGTGGCGCGCCCCGGTGAATGGCCGGACAGCCGGTGGCATCACCATTGCTCCAGGCCGGATGCGTTTCACCGTCCACGCATCCGCCAAGGGGAAGTCAACCCATGTTGCTCGACATGTACCTGTACTTCGGCTTGCCACTGCGGCCCGCGCCGCGCCGCGCCGCGTCCCAGGCCAGCCAACCCCGCACGTCCTCCACCGAGCGCACGGCGACGGGAGGGAAGAGCGTGTCCGGGGCCCGCGCCCCGGAGCGAAAGGCGGCGCCCCAGTTGACGGTCATCGAGGGGGGCGCGGCTGACATACGATGAGCGGGGAGGCGTGAGCGGGAGAGGCCCCATGGACTCGCGGACCCAGCGCTACTTCGAGGACATCCAGCTCAAGCACTTCGGGCGCCTGTTCGGCCGGCTCGTTCGTGTCCGCCTGTTCCTATCGCTGTTGCTGCTGCTGTCCGCCGTGTGTGTCGCCGTCATCGACGGCGCGCCCTGGCGATGCGTGTTCATGTGCGTGGTGGGGGTGGCCGCCTTCACCTACTTCTTCCATGAGTTCCGCCGCTTTCAGCGCGACGGCGTGGACGCGCGCAGCGTGCCGCTCAATCTGTGGATGGGGCAGATCATCCTGACGAGCATCATCGTGGGGACAGGCGGCATCGCCAGCCCCGTGCTGCCCGCCGCGCTGCCCCTGGGCTTCTTGTCGAGCCTCGCGGCGGCGCCCCGGGATCGCTCGCGGCTGTTGATGGCGCAGCTGTCCACGTTGACGGCCGTCTCCTTCGTCCAGATTTCCGGGCTGGTTCAGGGGCTGCCCCTGTGGTTCCTCGGCGCGCCGTCGCCCGTCCTGCTCGTCGCGGGCGCGCTCGTCACCGCCATCATGCTCTGCGTGTGCAGCGCCGCGGGCGGCGCCATCCGGGCGACCTTCGACAACATGCTGAGCGAAGCGCTCGCCAGCCGGGACGAGCTGCTGGCCACGCATCGCTCGTATGCGGGAGCCCTGGAGGCCATGTCCGGAGAGATTGCCCACGAGCTGAAGAACCCGCTGGCCACGGTGAAGGGCCTCACCCAGCTCATGGCGCGTGAAGCAGGTCGCGCCCAGCCCGCCGAACGCCTGCAGGTGCTGTCGGGCGAGGTGGTGCGGATGCAGGGCATCCTGGAGGAGTTCCTCAACTTCACCCGGCCGCTGGTGCCCTTGACGGTGAGCCCCGTGGACCTGGGCGCGTTGTGCGACGAAGCCCTGGTGCTGCACGAAGGGCTGGCGGCGAGCCACCGCGTGCGGCTGGAGCGCAAGGGCTCGGAGGGCGTGGAGGCGGTGTGTGACTCGCGCAAGGTGAAGCAGGTGTTGATGAACCTGCTGCACAACGCCATCGAGGCCTGCCCCGCGGGCGGACGTGTCACCGTGGAGGTCCGCGCGCTGTCCGTGGGCGAGGCCCGCGTCTCCGTACGCGACTCAGGGCCTGGACTGGCCTCCGAGCTCGAGGCCCGAGTGTTCGACGCGGGCGTGACGACCAAGGCCAGGGGCTCCGGGTTGGGCCTGACGGTGGCGCGCGCGCTGGCGAGACAGCACGGCGGAGACGTCACGCTGGCGAATGCGGTAGGAGGCGGATGCGAGGCGGCGTTGACGCTTCCGCGAGAGCTGCCAGCGGAGATCCTGCGGCCACAGCACGGAGTCGCGAATGTGGGATGAGGCCAGGGAGGGCGGCACCACGCGCGTCCTGGTGGTGGATGACGACGCGGGCGTTCGCTTCACGCTGAGGGAGATGCTCAAGAGCCTCTCCGGCGTCGAGGTGGATGAAGCCGTGGATGGCGAGGATGCGCTGGAGAAGCTGTCGGCGCGGCCCTACGAGCTGGTCATCTCCGACCTGCGCATGCCTCGGATGGACGGCATGGCGCTGGTTCGCCGGCTGAGCACGGTCCCCCGATCGCCTCGCGTCATCGTCATCACCGCGCATGGTTCCGAGCGCTTCGCGGTGGAGGCCATGAAGGCGGGAGCCTACGACTACTTCCGCAAGCCCTTCGAGGTGGATGAGCTGCTGGCGGTCGTCTCTCGCGCGCTGGAGTCGGTGCGGCTCCGCGAGGAGAACGCGCGGCTTTCGGGTGAGCTGAACCTGTCCCGCTCGCTGGTGTTCGTCTCGGAGCCCATGGTCCGGCTCGCGCAGCTCGTGCAACTGGCGGGCTCCCGGGACGTGACGGTGCTCATCACCGGGGAGAGCGGCACGGGGAAGGAGCGGGTGGCGGACGCGCTCGTCCGAGCCTCGCCGCGCGCGAACCGGCCCTTCCTGCGCTTCAACTGCGCGGCACTCACCGAGGAGCTGGCGGAGGCCGAGCTGTTCGGCCACGCTCGGGGCGCCTTCACTGGGGCCCACCGCGCGCGGCCCGGACTCTTCCGTGAGGCGGATGGCGGCACGCTACTGCTGGACGAGGTGGGCGAACTGGCGCCCACGCTCCAGGCCCGGCTCCTTCGCGTGATTCAGGAGGGCGAGGTGCGCCCGGTGGGGGAGGACCGGCCGGTGACGGTGGACGTGCGCATCATCGCCGCCACCCACAGGGACCTACGCCGCCTGGCCCTGGAGGGCGCGTTCCGCGAGGACCTCTACTACCGGCTCAACGTCGTCCAGCTCCGGGTGCCGCCGCTGCGCGAGCGCCCCGAGGACATCCCCGTGCTGGCGCGGGTGTTCCTGGACCGCTTCATCGACCGGTTCCACACCGGCCCGCTGAAAATCCCCGACGGCTTCTTCGAGCAGCTCCGCGCCTTGCCGTGGCCGGGTAACGTGCGCGAGCTGGAGAACACGCTGGAGAGCCTGGTCGCGCTGTCCAGCGAGGGGCGGCTGGACCTGGGCCAGTTGCCCTCCGCCGAACCGGCAGGCGCGGATAGTGGATTCCCGGGGGCGCCATCGGACCCGGTCCGTCCAGGGCCGCAGGACGAGGCTCCCGGCGCGGGGCTCAAGGAGCGCGTGGAGGCGTACGAGCGCGGCCTGGTCCTGGACGCGCTGCGCATGGCGGGCCGAAACCGCAGTGAAGCGGCGCGGCGGCTGGGCATTGGCCGGGCCACCCTGCATGACAAGCTGCGCAAGTACGGGCTGGACGACGGCGGGGAAGAGCGGAGCTGATTCCGGGAACAAGCGGGCCGCTCGCGGTGTTGCGGGCCGGCCTTCCAGCGTCATCGTTCCAGGAGCGTGCATGCATCCCGTGACCCGATGCCTCGCGGCTGTCCTGTTGGCCACCGTCGCAGGCCCGGCGCAGGCGCAGTCCACCCCGCCGGCCCCGAAGCGCCCCTACAGCATCTCTCCCGAGCGAACCGAACGCGTCCGCTCGCAGTACACCAAGTTCGAGTACCGCATCCCCATGCGGGACGGGACGCGCCTGTTCACCTCCGTCTACGTCCCCGCGGACGCGGCACCGGGGAAGCGGTATCCCATCATCCTGGTGCGCACGCCGTACAGCGTCGCGCCCTATGGCGTGGACCGGTATCCCCCCGCGCTGGCCCCCACCGAGGCGTTCGAGAAGGACGGCTTCATCTTCGCCTTCCAGGACGTGCGCGGCCGCAACATGTCCGAAGGCGAGTTCGTCAACGTCCGCCCCCACAAGCCGAAGAAGGCCGGGCCCAAGGACTTCGACGAGAGCACCGACACGTACGACACCATCGAGTGGCTGGTGAAGCGCGTGGCGAACAACAACGGCCGCGTGGGCCAGTGGGGGATTTCGTACCCCGGCTTCTACGCGTCGGCGGGCGCCATTGATTCGCACCCGGCGCTCAAGGCGGTGTCGCCGCAGGCCCCCATCGCCGACTGGTTCTGGGATGACATGCACCGCCACGGTGCCTTCAACCTGGCGCTGGCGTTCAACTTCCTCTCCACGTTCGGCAAGCCCCGGCCCCATCCCACGGACAACGAGGAGTGGCAGCGCTTCGAGCACGGCACGCCGGACGGCTACCAGTTCTTCCTGGACCTGGGCCCCCTGGGCAACGCGGACGCGAAGCACCTCAAGGGGGACGTCGCCTTCTGGAAGGACGTCACCGCGCACCCCAACTACGACAGCTTCTGGCAGGCGCGGAACCTGCTCCCGCACCTGAAGAACATCAAGGCGGCGGTGCTCACGGTGGGCGGCTGGTACGACACCGAGGACCTCTACGGCCCCCTGCGGACCTACGCCGCCATCGAGAAGCAGAACCCCGGCATCTCCAACAGCCTCATCATGGGCCCGTGGCCGCACGGCGGCTGGCAGCGCGGCGGTGGCGAGTCCCTGGGCGACGCGGACTTCGGCTTCGCCACCAGCGAGGCCTACCAGACGCTGGCGCTGGACTTCTTCAAGCACCACCTCAAGGGCGGCGCGAAGCCGGACGTGCCGGAGGCCATGGTGTTCGAGACGGGCGCCAACCGCTGGCGCCGCTTCGACGCGTGGCCGCCCAAGGGGCTGCGCGAGACGCGGCTGTACTTCCAGCCCAAGGGTGGCCTGGCCACGACGGCGCCGAAGACGACGGGCGCGTCCTTCGCCGAGTACGTGAGCGACCCAGCCAAGCCCGTGCCGTACACGCAGGAGATGATGACGGGCTGGAGCAAGGACTACATGACGGAGGACCAGCGCTTCGCCGCGCGCCGGCCGGACGTGCTGGTGTTCGAAACGGAGCCGCTGGAGCGCGACCTCACGTTGGCGGGACCGCTGGAGGCGGAGTTGTGGGTTTCCACGACGGGCACCGACGCGGACTGGGTGGTCAAGCTGGTGGACGTCAACCCGGGCAAGGTGCGCGGGTGGCGCAAGGGCGATGAAGAGCAGGGGAGGAAGAACCGGGGCCATCAGCAGACGCTGGTGCGCGGCGAGCCCTTCCGAGGCCGGTTCCGCGACAGCTACAGCGAGCCCAAGCCCTTCAAGCCCAACGAGGTGACGAAGGTGCGCTTCGTCATCAACGACGTGTTCCACACCTTCCAGCGTGGGCACCGCGTGATGATCCAGGTCCAGTCGAGCTGGTTCCCGTTCATCGACCGCAACCCGCAGACCTACGTGCCCAACATCTTCGAGGCGAAGGAGGAGCACTTCACGCGCGCCTTCCACCGCGTCTACCACTCCACGGCGAACCCCAGCTTCATCAAGGTGGGCGTGCTGCCCTCGTTGGATGAGTAGCGTGAGGGCCCCCACGCGGAACCCTCCGTTCGCCGCCATCAGGGCTGCTTCTGTGCAGCGGCGAAGGGAAGGGTGTTCTCGTGGCGGTGCCAGCCTTGCGTTCCTGTTACCCTGGGGCTTCATTCACGCGGTGGCACCTGAAACGGGAGGGACATGACCGGCACCCAGGGGCCCGACACCGGGCTGGTGCGGCTGGATGGGAGTGAAGGCGAAGGGGGCGGCCAGATTCTCCGCTCCGCGCTGTCGCTGTCGCTCATCACCGGCCGCCCGTTCCACATCACGCGCCTGCGCGAGCGACGTGATCCGCCCGGTCTGCGCCCCCAACACCTGGCCTGCGTGCGCGGCGCCGAGGCCCTGTGCGGCGGTGCCGCTTCGTCCGAGGGCGCCACTGTCGGCGCCTCCGAGCTCTCCTTCACCCCGGCCCCGGTGCGCGCCGGCGACTACCTGCTGGAGGTGGGTACCGCGGGCAGCACACCGTTGCTCTTCCAGTGCCTCGTCTATCCGCTGGCCCTGGCCGGCGGAGGACGGCTGACCCTGCGAGGCGGCACGCACCTGCCGCACAGCCCCAGCTTCCACTACGTGGCCACCGTCTGGCAGCCGGTGGCACATGCGTATGGCCTGCCGGTGTTGCTGTCCCTGGTGCACGCCGGCTTCTACCCGGAGGGCGCGGGGGAGATTGTCGCGGAGGTGGGGCCGCCGCAGGAGCCGCCCCGGCTGGTGGAGCTGCCCGCGCGAGGCATGTTGCGCGAGGTCCGCGTGTCGTCCTTCACCGGCGGGCTGCCGTTCACCATCGCCGAGCGTCAGTCGCGGGCCGCCGTGGGGGCGCTGCGTGAGCGCGGCATCCTGGCGGAGGCGGACAACCGCCCGCTGGCGGTGACGCGCTCGGTGGGGACCGTCACTTTCGTCCTGGCCCAGTTCGAGCACACCATCGCGGGCTTCACCGCGCTGGGAGAGCGGGGCCGTCCCGCCGAGGAGGTGGGCCGCGAGGGAGGCGAGGCCCTGGCGCGGTTCATGGAGACGGGTGGGGCGCTCGACGAGCACCTCGCCGATCAGATTCTCCTGCCCGCCGCGCTGCTGGCCGCCGGGCGCCTGGGGCCGGCGGCACCGGGCACCACGCGCTTCACGGCGGCGCGAATCACCGACCACCTCACCACCCACGCCCGGGTCGTGGAGCGCTTCCTGCCCGTGCGCGTCACGGTGGATGCGGGAGGTTCGGTGGAGGTCCGGCCCGCGTGAAGTCCGAGCCGGAACCGGCTCAGGCCACTTCGTCGTCGCCGCGGTTGGCGCCGAAGGTGTTCTGCCCGTCAATGTCCTTGGACGTGTTCCGGTAGGCGCGGATGCCGAATGGCACGGCGACCATGAACACGAGCCCCGCGAGGCCGATGGCCATCCACGGAATCGGCTTCTGCTTGAGCTGGACGTCCTTGCCGTAGGAGTTGAGGTTGTTGCCCATGGCGCGCTGCTTGGCGGCCTCACGCTCCTCGGCGGTCATCTCGCGGGGGGCCTGGAAATCCTGGACCTGCTTGCGAGGCTGGGCCAGCGCGGCACCACCCGAGCTGAGCGCGAGGACGAGGAACATCCGGGGAACGAGGTATCGCATATGGCGGGGGAGGCTATCACGACCCAACGGATGGACTGAACAGGGCTTGCACGCGGAGTGAGCGTCCATTACGGGCCGGGGACCCACATTTCCATTCCGGACGCCATGCTGCGCCTGCCCTTCATCGTCCTCGCCAACCTGTACCTCCTTCTGGTCTCCCTGCTGGGCGCGCCCTTCCGGATGATGGCCGCCGGCCATCGGCCCGCCTACGTCCGCTTCCGGCTGACGGGGAATCCGCCGTACCGCGAGCAGCGCCGCCGCCGGTTGCAACTGGGGGGAAGCCGCCCCGAGCCGTCGGATGTCACGTCCGTGGAGCGCCTCCGCGAATCGTTGGAGCTCCTGGCGAAGGACGGCCGGGTGAAGGGCATCCTCCTGGAGGTGGAGGACCTGACCGTGCCCGCGGCGAAGCGGGATGCGCTGGTGGCGGTGTTGAGGGCCTTCCGAGCCCAGGGGAAGCGGGTGGTGGGCTGGGCGGTCCACGTGGACAACGAGGGATATGCCCTCCTGTGCTCGGCGGACGAGGTGCTCCTGCCCCCCATGGGCCGCGTGGAGCTGGTGGGCTACGCCGCCGAGGCCACCGCCCTGGGCACAGGCCTGTCGCGCGCGGGCATCCGGCCGCAGTTCATCCGGCGTGGGGACTACAAGACGGCGCCGGAGCTCTTCACCAAACCCGTCGTGTCGGACATCCAGACGCGGACGGTGGAGTCGTTCCTGGATGAGCGCTACGCGGACCTGGTGGACGTGGTGGCTCGGGGGCGGCGCAAGACGCCGGAGGAGGTCCGGGGGCTGATCGACCAGGGGCCCTTCAGTGCCCGCCGGGCGCTGGACGCGGGGCTGGTGGACGCGCTGGTGAGCGAGGCGAACCTGCCCGCGCACCTCGGGCTGGCGAAGCCGGGGGACGGGGAGGAGGAGACGGAGCTGGAGCCGATGGAGACCTATCTCTCCACGGTTCCGTTCCCGCCGGTCCGTTGGAAGCGACTGCGGCGGAACCCGCGCGTCGCGGTGGTGCCCGTGTCTGGAATCATCATCCCGGGCAAGGGGGCCAGCGGGAGGATGGCGACCGCGGAGACGGTGGTGAAGGCGCTGCGCGCGGCGGGGCGGGACAGACGGTCGAAGGCGGTGGTCGTCTACATCAGCAGCCCGGGCGGGACGCCGCTGGCGTCGGAGCAGATGCTGGAGGCCGTGCAACGCGTGGCGCGGAAGAAACCCGTCATCGCGTACATGGACCGGGTGTGCGCCAGCGCGGGGTACATGGTGGCGGTGGGTGCGAAGGAGATCTGGTCCGCGCCGCACGCCATGGTGGGCTCGATTGGTGTCTTCGCGGGCAAGTTCGACATGTCCGGGCTGATGGAGAAGCTCGGGGTGCACAAGACGGTGCTGGTCCGGGGGCAGAACGCGGCCATGCTCTCGTTCTCGCGTGGCTTCACGCCGCAGGAGCAGGCCACGCTGGAGGCCGAGGTGGAGGAGATGTACCAGGCCTTCCTCGACATCGTCGCGAAGGGGCGGGGGCGGACGAAGGAGGAGATCCACCAGTTGGCGGAGGGCCGCGTGTATTCGGGCGTGCGCGGGAAGGCCGTGGGGCTGGTGGATCAGGTCGGGGGTTTCGAGGAGGCCTGCCGCCACGCGCTGTCGCTGGCGAAGGTGCCGGCGGCGGAGCGGTTCGAAATCATGACCTACGGCGCGCCCAAGCAGCGGGTGAACCTGCTGAAGCTGTTGATGGGGGCGTCCCATGCGCAGACGTATGCGCTGTGCCCCACGGCGTTGAGCATGAATGGGCTGGGCGGCACGGAGGCGTTTGAAGATGCCGCGAGCTTCGGGGTGGCCGACGTGGTGGGTAGAGTGTTTCCTGATGACCAGTGGCCATTCGGGGGCTGACGGGCGCGAGCTGTAGACTGGAGGGATGCTGAAGGCACTCGCGTTGCTGACCGCATCCTGTCTGGCCCAGGCGGAGGCTTCTTCCGCCGCGAAGGTGGAGGAGAAGCTGCCGTTCGTCACGAGCCTCCACTTCGAGAATGACGTGCTCGCCAAGAGCGACCGGCTCTACACGAACGGCGTCCGCATCGAGCACTTCGGGGAGTACGACGGGTGCCGCTCCATCGCACGGACGCTGCGACTTCCGGACGGCGTGCAGCACCGGTACCTCTGTGGCGGCTCGCTGGCGCAGAATATGTACACGCCCAGCCGCATCGTCCCGCTGCCGGAGCAGGAGGTATTCCCGGACCCGAACGACCGGCCCTACGGAGGCTGGCTGCACGGCGGCATCTTCTTCCAGCACATCTATGCGGGGAGGGCGCCCGCGGACTCGTCGAGGCTGACGCTCCAGGCCACGGTGGGCGTCACGGGGCCGGCGTCCGGGGCGGCGCAGACGCAGCGCTGGGTCCACCGGACGCTGAACGACATCTTCGGGCGTACGGTGGCAAGGATTCCGGTGGGTTGGGAGAAGCAGTTACCCACCGAGCCCGCGTTCCACTTCTCCGCGCTTCGCGAGCAGCCGCTGCTCTGGAGCCCCGTGGTGGACGTGACATGGTCCGCCGGGGCGATGCTGGGTACGGTCTTCGTGAACGCGAGCCTGGGAGGGACGGTCCGTGTGGGCTATCTGGCTCGGCCGTATGGCCTGGCGCCCATCATGCCGTCCGTGGTCAAGGAACTGGAGGCTCAGCGGGCTCCGGGGGAGGCCTCCTCGGAGCTGATGGCCATTCGAGATGAACGCGCCTGGGAGGCCTACCTGTACGCCCGGGGGCAGGTGAGGGTGGTGGCGAGGAACCTGTTCCTGGATGGCACGCTCTTCCGTCCGAGCATCAGCGTCCGGAAGGCGCCCATCGTCGGGGACAGCGAGTTCGGCGCGGCCTTCCGGGCGGGCGGGTTCCAGTTCGGCCTGAGCATGGTCTTCCGCTCCCAGGAGTTGGCCGACCCGCCCAATCCGCTCCTGTCAGGACACCGGTTCACCCAGCTTCAGCTTTCGTATCTACATTGAAGGCTGGTTTTTCAACGACTCACACCGGTGGTCTGGTCAGCTTGGCGTCAAGGAATCAGAGGCTCGGCCGGGGTGGGGGAGGGCGGAGCCGCCACTGTCTCCGGGTTGATCTGGGCCAGAACGTCGTCCTTCACCGCGACCTGGGTCTTGTCTCGCAGTGATTGAACCAACGAATCCAGCGCCTTCGCGCGGCGCTCGGACTCCATCCGCTGGATAATGCGCGCCTTGACCTGATCGAACCGCTGGTCCAATCCCACCTGCCGCCCTTGCAGCATGAGGAGGTGGATGCCCGCCTCCGTTTCGATGGGTGCCGAGAGCTGGCCAATGGCCTTCAAGGCAAACGCCGAGTCCGCGAGGGCCTCACCGCCAGCGGCAATCAGCTCCTCGCGCGTCCGGAATCCCAGATCGCCCCCTTGGGGCTGTGTCGCGGTGTCCTGAGAGTGGGTGCGGACGGCTGTGTCAAAAGCCCGTGGCACGCTCTCTCCACGCTGAATCTCCGTGGACAGGCGAACGGCCTGGGTCAGCGCCTTGGCCCGCTCCGGACTTCCCCGGGCGGCCTTCAGCAGCAGTTGACTGACACGCACCCGGGGAGGCTTCACGAACTCAGGAACATTCGCATCGTAATAGGCGCGGGCCTCATCCTCGCTCACCGTCGCGCCTGCCGCGGATTCCGTGTGTGCCTTCACGAGCCGCTGGACCATGACCTTTTCGAGCATGGCACGGACCTCAGGATCGGAATCCAATCCCTGACGCTTCGCTTCCTGGACCAGCAATTCGAAACGAACAAGATTGTCCAGAAACTCTTTCTTCTTTTCCGGTGTTGAGTAACGAGCGCGGACAAAAGAGGGCTGTTCGGCGAGTTTGGCTTCGAACTGCTGACGCGTGATTCGCCCCTCTCCCACGAGCGCGACGACTGGATGCTCGTCTTTTTCAGGACTTCCTGACTTTGTGCGATCGCATCCGCCCATACCCAGCGTCAAACCAACGGCCAGTGAGGCCGTTCCCACCCACCGCAACTGCCTGACCATCGAGCACTCCACCTTGAAGTCCGCACCTGCGGACTCATATCCGTGACGGGCACAATTGAACGTCATCTATTCGCTGCCGGACAACTGCCTTGCGATTTCTCTGACATATAGAGTAATTCTATAGTCGCACGGAATAGCGGGTACGAAAGCACAATGAAACGCCAGAAGGTGCTGTGGAAGTGGATCTGTCTCGGCAGCCTGCTCGGTATTTCAGCATGTGAGCGATCCGCTCCAGCCCCGGCCGGCCTCTCAGCGAACGTCGCGGCGCGCTACAAGGGTGGAGCCATAACGGCGGAAGAGGTCCTCCGTGAAAGCCAGCGCCTGCCGCCCACGTTGAGGGCGCGCTTCCAGCAGGGGACGGGGCGGGAGGAGTTCATTCGCTCCATGGTCGACAAGCGACTCCTCGCCATGGAGGCGGAGCGTCTTGGATTCACGCAAGATCCGGAAATCCGTCGCCAAGTTCGGGATCTGGAGGAGCGGCTGACCATCCAGGCGCTGTTGGCGCGGGAGGAGAAGTCGGCGGGCGCTCCGACGGACGACGAGGCTCGCGCCCATTACCAGGCCAACGTGGAGCGCTTCGCTCAACCCGAGCGGCTGCGGATCGCTCGGATTCTGGTCGAGGTGCCTCCAGGCAGCCCGCGCACCTCGTGGAGTCAGGCGCACCAACGTGCGGAGACCTTGCGCCGCCGGGTCGTCAACGGAGAACCCGTGGCGAAGGTGGCGGAGTCCGGGGATGGGCCGGAGCGCAGCCGGGGCGGAGAGCTCGGGTTGCTGGCTCGCGGAGAGTTTGGCAGCGCGGCCCTGGAAGAAGCGGCGCTCGCGCTGACCCGGCCTGGAGAAGCGACTCCCGTCATTGAACAGCCGACGGGGGCTGTCGTCCTCGTGCTGCTGGAGCGGCTGGCGCCCAGGGTGCCTCCTTTCGAGGAGGTCCGGGAAGCCGTCCTGGGGCAGATGGCACCCATGCTTCAGCGACGCGCTTTCGAGCAGGTGTTGGCGCGGTTGCGCAAAGAGGCCTCGATCGAACTCCCGTCAGCTGGCGCCCCGAGCGGGGCGTCAGTGGACGTCGATACGGTGGCGCAGCACTGACGTATTCGAGGTGGTGGGCGTGGATTGCGGCAGCGGCACGCCGCGGGTGGTTTTCGTCGGACTCGAGGGGGAGCTGTGCTCCTGGATGACCTGAAGCGGGGCCTGGCGCTGGTCGCGCTGGTGGCCGGACTCGTTGTCGCGGGCAGCGCCCATGCGCAGTCGCGCGTGGCCACTGTGTTTCCGCTGACGCCTCTTCGACCGGGGACGACGACGCTCGACCTGGGCCTGTCCGTGGAAGGCGATGCCCGCCAGATTCGCGTCGACGTGAAGGCGACTTCGGCATCGTCCGGCACGGTGGTGGACGTCCGGGACCTGGTGGTGAACCGGGATCTGGCTGGCGCGGTGCCGTTCCACGTCAGGGTGCCTCTGCGCCGGGAGCTGCCCTCGGACGCCGTGGTGGGGATCAAGGCGTCCCCCGCGGAAGACGGCACCGGGACGCCGCTGATCGCCCAGTTCGATTTGACCCAGGCGCCTCCCGTCCTTCCTGCAGGCGCGGTGCGCGTCAACGCGAGCCAGGACCTGTCGCACCTCGTCGTCAGCGTGCAGGCGCAGGGGCCCGTGGCGTCCGCGGAGCTGACGCTCGTCGGCGCCTCGGTGGAAGCCCTACGACGGGTGCATGGAAGCCTCAGTGACGCGGAGTCCGTGGCCTTCGCCAGCGTTCGGCGGCTGATGTCGCGCCCGCGCGAGCAGAACTCGGGGCAGATCGACTTCGTCGTCCCCATGCTCAATGGAACTCGGGTTCCCGCGGATGGCGTGGTGGTGGTCGATGTCGCCGTCCACGACCCGTACGGACGGGTCGTCACTACCTCCGCCGTCGAGTTCACCAGCGGGCGCGCGTTCGATCCGCTCGTGAAAATCTCGTTGAGCCCGAATCCCTTGCTGCTCTCCGGAGGGTACGGCTCTTCCGTTCCGGTGCAGGTCACGGGGCATTTCTCGCTGGCGGGGGATGTGAACCTCAGCGGTGCGCTCCAGGGCGTCGTCTACGCGTCC
This sequence comes from Myxococcus xanthus, assembly GCF_013116825.1. Lineage (GTDB taxonomy): Bacteria > Myxococcota > Myxococcia > Myxococcales > Myxococcaceae > Myxococcus > Myxococcus xanthus_B. Next base: position 90,590 of record NZ_JABFNS010000005.1, on the reverse strand, counting down.
TCCGATCCCTCCGTCTTCGTCGTCTCGCCGGAAGGCGTCGTCCAGGCCAGGAATGATGGGACGGCCACGCTGACCGCGACCTTCGCGGGGATGAGCGAGACCGCGGTCGTCGTGGTGGACTCGGACGCGGACCTCGTCGGGGTCCAATTGCTGCCTCTGCAACCCACGGTGGATCGCGTGGGCGGGACGTTGGCGCTGCGCCTGGAGGGCATCCTGTCGGACCCCGCGGCGCCCACGGGTGAACGTCGCGTGGACCTCACCACGGGCAGCCTGGGAACCGTGTGGACCTCCGAGGCTTCGGATGTCGCCACGGTGGGACAAGATGGAAGGGTGACGGGCCTGCGCCCGGGCGTGGCCCGGATTCGCGCTGTCAATGACGCGTTCAATGCGACCATCGATGTCGCGGTGCGCGATGGATTCCCCTCCATCCGTGTGGCGGCCCCCGCGACGGTGACCGCTGGCACCTCCTTCGATTTCCATGCGACCGCGACGGACGACATCTCGGTGTCGTACGTCGAGTTTCTGGTCAACGGTGTCCCCGCGGGCAGGGACATGGAAGCACCATACTCCATGCGCATCCAGGCCCCCCCGTATGGTGGCGCCACCATGTCGCTGTCCGCGGCTGTCGTGGACAGCGGTGGGCAACGGGTTGAAGCACCGGTGGTGAAGGTGCGTGTCGCGGGCGTCGCCGCGCCGAGCACCCAGCCCGTGGTCATCGAGGCGCCGACGCCCGGCTCGCTGCTCGTCCAGGGGCTCCCCCAGGTGCTGCGTGTCACGAGCGGGGCGTGGGCGAGTGGCGGCCTGTCGACCGAGGACTTCCAGGTCGTGCGGTACTACGTCGACGACGTCTTCGCGGGCTCCGTGGACCTCCCGCGGGTCGAAATCCGCCGGCATCCGAATACGGGGGACATCATCCCCGTGCCCCTTTGGGAGCTGACCTTCACGCCTCGGTCTGGCACGGCGGGGACGAGCCTCGCCATCCGGGTGGAAGCCCTGGATCGAGGCGGTGCCCTGGTCCGGTCCGACACCTTGCTGGTGCGCGTCGTCCGGGACACGCCACCGCTCCTGAGCGTGGAGCAGCCGCGAACGGCCACCGCGGATGCCGTGGCGGGCACGCCTTTCCGCGTGACGGGCACCGTGAGCGATGACGCCCTGGCCTTTGGCACCCAGGTGTCGCTGCGCGTCGATGGCACCACCGTGGACGCCGTGCGTGTCGCGCGTGGAGGCACGGGCGGAACGGCGTCGGGGAGCGAGCGATTCAATCTGGCGTGGACGCCTGCCCGCACAGACGTGGGGCGCGCCCGCAGGTTGGAACTGGTGGCGACGGACAGCGCTGGGAATGTTGCCTCCAGGCTCTTCACCGTCACAGCCAAGGCAAACGCCGCCCCACACATCGCCATTCTATCCCCAGCGTCATCCCTGGTGCTGGTGGGCGGAAGCCAGGTCCGGCTGACCGCGAGCGTGACGGATGACACGTCAGACCCCGTGGAGGTCCGGTGGCTGGTGGGGGAGTCGGTTGTAGGCAGATCCGCCGTACCGCCTTACGACGTCGCCTACACGTTGCCGTTCGTCACGGCATCGACGGAGTTGACGGTCGTCGCTGAAGCCCGGGACTCCGCGGGAAACACCGCTCGAACTCAGGTGAAGGTCTCCGCGGTTCCGGACACCAAGGCGCCAGCAGTGTCCTTCGTCGTTCCCAAGAACAACGTGTCGGTGCCCCGGACGAGTGATCTGCTGGTCACCGTGGCGGGGCTCGACGACGTCGCCGTGTCCAAGGTGGAAATCCTCCTGAACGGCACGGTGGTCTTCACGGACAACGCGCCCGGGACGCAAGGAAGCGTGCGGGGCTCGTTCGTAACGCACACGGTGCTCACGGCGGCCCAACTGGGAACTGCCGCGACGCACACGTTGGAGGCCAAGGCCTACGATTCGTCGAACAACGTAGGTGTGGCACCGAAGGTGGCAGTCAACACCACCGACGACGCCAAGCCGTTGGTGTCGTTCGCGCCTTCCACGCCGACTGAAGCCACCGTGGGCACGGACATCCACGTCGAGGTGCTCGCCTCCGACGACGTGGGTGTCACGTCGGTGGAGCTCCTCGTGAACGGCGAGTCGAAGGGCACCGACCTGGTGGCGCCGTACCGCTTTTCGTTCACCGTCGAGGGGCCTCCAGGGCCCGTCCGGCTGGAAGCACGGGCGTGTGACCAGGCCTGTGAATCCACGGCTGAGGCCTTCCTCACCGTGGTTCCCGATACCCGCAAACCGCTGGTGACCTTCCGCGCGCCGCTCCTCGGCGCTCCCGTCTTCGCGGGACGGCCGCTTTCCGTGGAGGTCGCCGCGGCCGACGACGTGAAGGTCGCGAGGGTCGAGTTGTTCGCGCCTCACAGCCTGGGGGCGCTGACCGAGGGCACCGAGGACAATCTGTACCACGTGTACCGGTGGTCGCTGCCTGCCTCCGCCATTCCCACGGAAGGGAAATTGAAGCTGAGAGCCGTGGCCACGGACTCGTCCGGCCTCACGGCGGAGCGGGAACTCGAGGTCGCGGTGGTCGAGGACCTGCCACCCGTGGTGACGCTGACGTCACCGGCCGCCGGGACGATCTACAAGGAAGGTGAGGATGTCCGCATCGTCGCCACGGTGGGGGATGACGACGGCATCATCGGAATGATCGGGCTGTCGGGAGGGCAAAGGCAGGGCGTTCTTCCCGAAACGGGACCGGTGATTCCCATCAGCGCCCAGCAGTCCTTCACCGTCTGGGCACCCATCGTCAGCAAAGGCGCGCTGCCGACCGTGGGCGTGGAGGCGCGGGATACAGCGGGCAAGACGGGCAAGGCCGAAGTGGACCTCTCGGTCCGAGCGGACACCGAAGCCCCGACAGCGGAGTTGCTGGCCCCCGCGCCCCCGAGCAATGGCGGCCCCTTCTCCGTGCGGCTCAACGGTGCGCTGGGCATGCGGGTCGCGGTCCAGGACGACGTTCGTGTGGCGAAGGTCGAGGTGGAGCTGGCGGCTCAGAACGGGACGCTCGTGCCGCTGGCGGGCGCGGACACCCTCCTGTCCGCCAAGGACAGTCGCTACGAGGAGACCCACGTTCCGAATCCGCTCGCCCCTGGAGAAATCCTCATCAGCCGCCGGTTCTTCGCGAGCTTCGAAGGCACGGTCAAACTCCAAGGCGTCACGGCGGGACGTTACGTCCTCAGGGCCAGGGCCTTCGATCCGGCGGGCAACGCCACGCCGACCCAGGACCTGGCATTGGACATCGTCGTGGCCCAGGACTCGGAGGCCCCTCGCGTCACCATGCGGTTCCAGGGCACACCCTCCGACAAGTCCTGTGTGGCCGGTTCTCTGATCAAGCTCCATGTCGACGTCACGGACGACGGCACCATTCAGACGTTCAGCGCGGAATCCGACGGGGAGCCGCTTGATGACATCGATTTCACGCCCGGACCGCGCGTCTCGCGCACCTGGAACCTGACGCTGCCCGCGCTTGGGACGTTTGGTTCCCGGAGCTACACCGCCAAGGCCGAGGCGACGGATGCGGTGGGCCGCACGACCCACGCGAGTGTGAGTTGTGAGTTGGTGGCGGATGTCCCGGCCGTGGTGCGCTGGGTTCAGCCGACGAGCGGGGGAGGGTTGTTCGAGGAGGCGTCGCAGGCCGCCGTGGTGGAAGTCGAAGAAGACACGGGCATCGGCGCAGCCTGGCTGCTGGCGACGACCGTCGCGCCCGCGAACTTCACCGGAGAGGGCCGCTTCCTGCTTCCGACGCCAGGGGCGTCCGGGAACGCCTACGGTTCCGCCATCCGGCTGGAGTTCGGGCTTGCGCAGGCCTTCGAGGTGACGGCGGGGCCCACCGCGTTGGAGGTCTCGACGCCGGCCACGGGCGTGGTGACTGGAGCCCCCCGGCGCCTCATTCTGATCGCCGATCCCGAAGCGGCAACCGGCCTCAAGGCCGAGGTCCGCTACCAGTTCACCGTGACGCCTGGGATGGAGGAGAACACCTCCGTGCAGTCCTTCATCGCCCGGCATCCGGGAGGCGTGCGCCAGGTGGACTTGAGCGCGGCGCCCCACCAGGCGGACCTGACGTTCCCCTCAGGCATTGTCGTGGAGGACGTCCGGGTGGCGTTCCTCGCTCAGCCTGGAACGAACGCGACCTCCGCCCTTGCGGACGTAGGCCTTCGCTACGAAAACCAGTTCGTCCAGGTCCGGGCCGGGGCGGGTGGTGAACGGATGACGGCGCAGCCCTGGGCGATGACGGTGTCGCCCGGGAAGAGCACCCCCGTGAGAACGGACTATCGCCTGCCGGCGGGCTGGTCTCCGAGCCCTGTCACCCTGAGCGCGGTGGTACGTGACCTCGCGGGCGCTGTGACCTTGCGAAGTCAGCAGGTGGCGGCCGTTCCCGACACCCTGGGGCCCGAGGTCCGGATCAGTCAGCCCATCGCGGGAAGCTCCGTGGTGGCGGGCCTGCCATTCACCGTGCACGTTCAGGTCCGTGACGCAGTGGAGGTTCGTCGCGTCGAACTGCTCGTGGATGGAGCGCCGCGGGGGACGCGTGAAGGCCGTGACCTCACGGATGTCGGCTTCCCCATCTCCATTCCAGCGCCAACGGCGGGTGTCCCCGTCGCCATCACGGCCATTGCCGTGGACCAGGCTGGCAATGCGTCCGTGTCGCCGCCGCTCTACCTGGATGTCCACGAAGACAGACCGCCGCAGGTCGCGTTGCGACGGCTCAGGTATGACCTGACGCCTCAAGGAGGAGGGCTCCACAACATCTCCGAGACCGAGCTGAACAGCGGCTATGTCCGGCTGCTTCAGGCTGTGCCGCACACGGTGGATGTGGTCGCCACCGACGACGTCGGGCTGGCGCATCTCGAAATCAGCTACCTGGGCGCCCCCCTGCGCTCCGTGACGCCGCCCGCGGGAACGCGTCAGGCCACCGAGACCGTGACGTTCACTCCGCCTCCCGGGGCGAATGGTGCCCCCACGGTCTTGCAGGTCAGGGTCACCGACACCTTGGGCGCGCAGCAGTCACTGCGACTCGTCATCGAGGGGCGCAAACCGCAGGCTCCATCACTGGCCATCGCCAGTCCGGTGGCCGGCGCCACGCTCACCGAGGGAAGCCTCGGCCTGGTTCTTTCATCCGTGGCCGCTGACGACACGGGCGTGGCCCGGGTCGAGTACTTCCTCAATGGTCAAAGGGCGCTGTCCGTGTCCAGGGCCGAGGCGAAGGACATCAGCGCCATGCCTGGCGACGGTTCGGAGGGCAGCTTCCCGCTGGCCAATGACCCGCTTCTCCAGAGCGCCATTGCTCGGTTGCCGGACGACTTCCGGAGAGACCTGTCGCGGGTCAAGGAGTTCCGGGGCAACGTTCGCTTGCCACCGGGATTCGTCGCCTTGGACCCGAGCCGTCCGGACACACGAATCACCCTTCGTGCCGTGGCCACCGACCAGGAAGGGCACGTCTCCTGGTCGGAGCACACCGTTCAGGTCATCCCCGACCAGACGCTTCCGACCGCCATCGTTCTCCGGCCTTCCTTCGGCCAGGATCTGGTGGAGGGAAGCGCGGTCGTCGTGGAGGCCGTGGGCATCGACAACATCTTCGTCGAGGAGCTCGAAATCCTCGTCGGCCCCAACCTGGACCAGCTTCGGGTCATCCGGACTGCGGGCGGCTTCAGCACGGACTCGGCAGGTGAGCGGGACGGCTACTCCTACTCCAGCCCGGTGGTCCGAGCGGAGTTCACGGTCCCCCGGTTGAATGAGCTGGGGGCAGGGGACTCCGCGCCCTACCTGATCGCGGTGCGCGTCCGGGACTCCGCTGGAAACTCCAACGAGAACGAGCTCGCGCTCCAACTGGTCGACGTCGTCCGGGATCGCGAGCCCGCGGTGTCGCTGATGTCGCCGGTGGATGGCTCTCGTGTCGTCGAACAGAGCTTCGTCACGGTGACCGTGTCCGCCGAGGACGATGTAGCGGTCACCAGTGTCTGGCTCTACGTCAATGGCGTGGAGCAGAGCCTCGTGCTCCGGGCTCCGCCGTTCGTCTTCAGGGTTCCTGTCCCGGAAGGCGCGGAAGCCCTCACGCTCCAGGCCGCCGCGCGGGACTCGTTCAACCACGAAGTTCGCAGCCAGGTGGTGCACCTCCCGGTCGTCAAGGACCAGCCCCCCACGGTGGCCATCGTCGAGCCTCGAACGGGCGTCACGTTGACTGAGGGACGTGATTTCGCCTTCGTGGTGGCGGCGCAGGACGACGTGGGCGTCACGTCCGTCGAAGCGGTCGTTGAAGGCGGCATCGGCGGGACGCTGCGTCTTTCAGCTTCAACCGCGCCCTATCGGTTCCGCGTCCCGCTTCCGTTTGGCTCAAAGGGCCGCACGCTGACGCTGCGGGCCACGGCGAGAGACACGTCCGGGAAGGAGGCGCGCGCCCCCGTGGTCCAGGTGGCCGTGCAGGAGGATAAGACGCCGCCGGTGGTGTCGTTCCTGCGTCCGGCGGACCAATCGGAGATGATCGCGGGGCAAGTCCTCCGCATCGAAGCCACCGCGGACGACAACGTGGGCGTCGTTCGAGTCGCCTTCAAGATCGATGGCAAGGACCACGTCACCATGCCCGCGCCGCCGTACGAGTTCTCGTACCGCGTGCCGCAGGCGAAGGTGGGCAGCCAGATCTCTATCGAGGCCACCGCGACGGACACGTCCGACAAGACGTCCGCCACCACGGTGAGGGTGGGCGTCGTGAAAGACGCTCCGCCCGTCGTCGCGTTGAAGCCCATTTCGCAGATGGTCGCAGGCCGTCCGACCGCCCTCGTGGCGGAGGCCTCGGACGATGTCGCGGTCGCGCACGTGCGCTTCTTCATGACGCGCCCTGGTGAATCCGAGGTGGAGATTGGCCGACGCAACCAGTTGCCCTTCGAGTTCATCTACACGCCGGATCGCAGCCTGGGCATCGATCCGCCGGTGACCCTGACGTTCCGCGCCAGCGCGAGTGATGTCGCGGACCAGGAGGTGTTCAGCAGCCCCGTTTCCGTGACGGTCGAAAAGGACCAACCACCCACGGTGGCCATCACCGGTCCACCGGCGGGCAGCGCGGTTTTCGAAAGCGCGGCTGTCCGGCTTGAGGCGGACGCGAGGGATCGTGAAGGGCCCGTAAAGGCCGTTCACTTCTTCGTGGATGGCCGGAACGTGGCGACCTCCTATGCCCCGGCGGGCTTCGCTGGAAAGCCCACGGTCTACGCCGCCACGTTCCATCCGGAGCTGGGCAGCGGCAACCGGACCTTCGTCCTGACCGCGGTGGCTGTTGACTCCGCGGATCAGGAGACGGAATCACAACCGGTGCTCCTGGGATCCGTGCAGGACACGGTCGCTCCCGAAGTCGACCTGATAGATCCGCCCGGCCAGGATGTGGTGACGGAAGGGACATCCATCACACTGACCGCCGCCGCGTCGGACAACGCGAGGGTCTCGAACGTCGAATTCCTGCTGGATGGCGTCGTCATCGACTCGACGACGGTGTCCGTCCCTGGGCCCGCGAACAGGCCCTTGTTCAGCGTGAATTGGCCTGTGCCCACGGACCGGGCCGGTGCCGAGTTGTCCTTCCGCGCCGCCGCGATGGACCCCAGTAACAACCGGGGGATGTCGGCCACGGAGAAGGTGGAGATCGGCATGGCGCCGGCCTTCACCTTCGAACCGTTCCAGGGCGGGGAGCAGTCCTTCATGCGTGAGGGCCCTCTTGACCGACTGCTGCTCGGACTGGTGAAGGAGAACGACCACCAGGTGGCTGTGGTCCAGGTCAGCGGGGGGACTGCGACGACTCTGGGCAAGGCGTTCGTGGACGGGCCTCCGCGAGCCGCAGTGTTGTTGCGGGATCTGGCCATGGTGGCGACCGGGCGCTCGGGCCCCCTGAGCACCGTGCAGTATCCGCCTCAACTCACGCTCATCGACGTAAAAGGCGTGCCAGGCGTGATTCCGCGCAGGCTGGGCTCCATTGACCTCCCGGGTGAATCCATCCATGGGCTGGCCGTGTCGGGGCACCTCGCCTTCGTGGCCAACGGCGCGGCAGGCGTCGCCGTCGTCGACATCGCGGCCCCAGACGCCCCGGTCCGCTTGAACACGCGGCCCATCACGGGCACCGCCCAGGACGTCGCGGTGCAAGGCAACCTGTTGCTCGTGGCCGGAGGTCCTGCGGGCCTGCGCGTGCACGACCTGCGCGATCCCTCCTTCAAGGAGGTCGGTTACCTCGCGCTGCCCGGCGAGGCCATTCGTGTCGTGGTGCAGGGAACGCGCGCGTACGTCGCGTGCAAGGACCCCGCGGCGACGTTGGCGGTCGTGGACCTGTCCCATCCGAGCACGCCACTGCTGAAGTCGCTCTTGACGCATCGACCGAAGAACGCGGCTCTGCGCGCCACGGGGCTGTCGGATGTCGCCGTGAGCGGCAACCTCGCAGTGGTGGCGGCTTCGTTGGTGGATTCCAAGGGCGTGCCCTACAAGGGCCTGCTCTCGGTGTCCGAGCTGCGCCCGGATGGCACCCTGGAGCACGATCCGCTCAATCCGAAGGAGCCCCTCAAGGCCAATCTCCCGCGTGCGAACGCCGTGTCCATCGCCTCGGGTGTGCCGCTCACCACCTTCGGGGCGACTGGGGGCGCGGCGTTCGCGCCAGAGCGCATGGTCGTCACGGGAATGACGCCCGATGACGGCGCGACCCAGGTGGCTGTCAACGCCCCAGTGGCCATCGAGTTCTCGAAGCCTCCCGCGTCCAACACAGTCACGGCGCAGTCCGTCCAGCTCCGGGAAGGGGACGCGACGATCGGCCGGTCGGTCTCCGCGACGATCGCGGCGAACGGCAGGACCGTGACCCTCACGCCCGATGCGCCATTGGCCGTGTCGACTCAGTACTTCGTCTCGGTGACGACGGACGTGAAGTACCTCGGTGGAACGGCCTTGTCGGAGCCGTTCATCGCGAGCTTCAAGACCCGGGCGACCGCCAACGACTTGCCATCCGTGTCCGAGGTGCTGCCCCCGGCCGGACCGCTCGCGGGTGGCACGCAGGTGACGATTCGCGGCGATCACTTCGCGACGGGGGTCCGCGTCTACATCGGTAGCTCCGAGGCACGCGTGCTGCAAGTCGCCGAGGACCACAAGAGCGTCGTTCTCCTCACGCCCCCTGGGGTCGAAGGGCACGCGGTCGTGACGGTCGTCAATCCGGATGGCGGAGAAGCGTCCATCGTGGGCGGCTTCGTCTATCTGCCGATGCTGCAAGTATCGTTGGTGACCCCCGCTTCGGGGCCCGTGGCCGGTGGCACGCAGGTAGAAGTGTCGGGCGCGGGCTTCCAGCGTGGCGCGACCGTGACCTTCAACGGCACCGCGGCGACGCAGGTTCGGGTCCTGGCCCCCGGACGACTGGTCGCCGTGACGCCCGCAGGTGTGTTCGGCCCCGCCGACGTGATCGTGACGAATCCGGATGGCGAGCGCGCGTACATGCCCGGTGCATTCCTCTACAGCCGGCTCGCGGTCTCCAGGGTCATTGGCCGCTACGATCCTCAGGGGCATCCAGGTGGCAAGTCGGATCACGAGCTGTCCCAGGGGGCTCCCCTGGCCGTGGTGCTCCAGGACAAGACGGCCTGGGTGTTGTCGGCGGCGCAGGTCTACACCGCGGCGAGGACGCCCACCGAGTTGCTGTCGCAGAGCATTCCGGGCGGACTGGGCGCGGTGGACGTCACGTCACCCGAAGACGCATCGGTTCTCGGAGGCAGATCCATTCTGCCGCCCTACGAGCCCGTGGCGCTGGCGATCCGGGGAACGCGTGGTTTCGTCGTCGCCAACGGAAAGTCCCTGCCGCACGTGGACGTCGAGGGGGAAGGGCAGGCGGCACTGCTCGTCTTCGACCTGACTCAACGGACGGCGCCCACTTATGTGGATGTCGTGAGCTTCCCTGGAACGGCGCACGCGGTCTCGCTGGTGGGGGACCTCGCGCTCGTCGCCGCCGGAGAGGCGGGTCTGCAGATGTTCTCGATCGCGAACCCGAACCGGCCCTTGCTGCTGGGCGCGAAGCAAAACTTCCTGATGGCGGGCGTTTTCGGCCCCGTGTCCGTGCAGAGGGTCGCGGCCTCCGGACGCCATGCGCTGATCCAGGCCACTCGGAACGCGGTGACCAGCACGTTGCTCGTCGACCTCGCGACGCCTGGGCTCTCGGTCCTGGGGGAGCTGGCTGGCAACTACGGCGAGATGGACATTCGCGGGCCGCAAGCGCTGTCCGCGGCGCGCTCGTTGCGAACCGTTTCGCTGACGCCGACGTCACGCCCCTACGTGCATGCGGTCGTGCCTCCCCTCATGCGCTCGGGGCTCTTCGTCGACGGCGCCGCCCATCCGCATGTCATGGCAGGCATCACCTCGCCCATCGAACAGCAAGGCAGTCCCGCATCACTGCAACTCGTCGAGGCGTCCAGCATGGCATCGCCTCGGAGCATCGACGCGATCGACCTGTATCCGGCGATAAGTCTGTCCGATGTTGACATCGACGGCGACGTGGCCGTCGCGACGATTTCGGCGACCGATATGCGCGCTGCGAAGAACGCCCTGGCCGTGGTTCGGCTGCCATTCCCCGTGGTGGTCGCCAGCACGCCGGAGAATGGCCAGGAGCATGTCCGCCCCACGGAGCCGGTACGCCTCAGCTTCAATGTCCCGGTGTCGCGGGGCACCGAAGGTGAAAGCTCCATTCGGTTGTACGAGCTCAATGGTTCGGCGGAGGGCGAGGACGTCACCGGTACGGTGACGGTGGTCGGCACGGAGCTGTCGGTGATGCCCACCAACCAGGAGCTGGGACTGACGAAGCGGTATCGGCTGGTTGTCCAGGGCCTCCGCGAGGCTGTCGAGGGAAGTTCCGCGACCGGGGCGATCATGCCAGGGACCTACACCCTGGAGTTCACCACGGCGGCCGCGCGCGATGTTGTTCCCATGAGCGTCACGGAGCTTTCGGTCCGGGAAGGCCCTGTGGAAGGCGGGACCGAGCTGCGCATTGAGGGCAGCGGGTTCGGCCCAGGTCTCAAGGTGACCTTCAACGGGGTCCCCGCGGAAGAGCCCTCGGTGTCCGAGGACGGAACGGAGGTGACCCTGCTCACACCAAGGGGGGGCGAAGGCGCCGCGACCCTGGAGTTGACGAGCCTGTCCGGCGTGTCGTTGGTGATGCCGGGCGCGTTCCTCTACAAGCGGAAGTTGGGCCTCATGAGCCTGTCGCCCTCGCGCGGTCCCACGTCTGGTGGCACACGCGTCATCATTGAGGGCCACGGGTTCGCGGTCGCCGGACAAGTCAGCGTTCGCTTCAATGGCGTCGAGGCCGAACGCGTTCGCGTCCTGGGGCTGAACAGGCTCGAGGCCTATACTCCGAACGGTGCTGCTGGGACGGTGGAGGTCTCAGTCCAGAATCCCGACGGCATCGTCGAAACGCTTCGAAACGCCTTCACCTATGACGCGCCTGTCGGCGCCTCCGTGGCATTGGCAGGGACCCTGCGCGACGCGGTGGTCATTGGGTCCTACGCATATGTGGTCGGCAGCAGCGGCCTGCATGTGGTGGACATGTCTGGCGTCTACACGCGAGGGGAGCCTGCGAACCATGGCATCCCCATTCCCCCAGACCGCCAGGCGGAGGTCGTGGACGAAGACGGCCAAGATGGCGACGACCGGATCGTCGGCACCGAAAGCGCGGGAGACCTGTGGGCCGTGTCATACCCTGCGACGGGGGGACACCGGCTCTTCGCCAGCGGTGTCTCCGCACGAGATGAGGACGGTGCCGTTCTCTCGGGTGCGATCTACGAGTTCGACATTTCTGACCCAGCGAATCCTGAGCTCAAGAGTGAGCGCGCCATCCTGGGGGCCGGCGTGTTCGATGTGGACGCCCGTGGAGACCGGCTGCTGGCGGCTGCCTCCAGCGCGGGCTTCCACACGTTCGACATCTCGTACGCGCCATTCCCCATTCGGGATTTCGAGTCGGACCCGCACGCGCAGGCCGTGGCGCTCGAAGCGGGGCGGGCCGTGGCGGGTGTGGGAACCCGAACGAAGGAGGGGACCGTCACGGGCGGGCGCCTGCACACGCTTTCGGTGGAGGGGCCTCTCGCGGTACTGGGGGAACTGGACCTCAATGTCCAGCGTGTGCGGTTGCGGGGACCGCTCGCGGCCGTTGCGGCGGGAAGTGCCGGGTTGGTGCTGGTCGACGTCAGTGACCCTGAGCATCCGGAGATACTGAGAGCGGTTGACGTCCATGGGTTCGCCACCGACGTGCGTCTGGTGGGGTCGCTGGCCTATGTGTCGGCGGGCGCCGCGGGCGTGGCGGTCGTGGATGTGAGCACTCCGCGCGAGGCGCACCTCCTGCACCATGTCACCGGCGCGCATGCGGGTAGCACGTTCGCGGCGGCCGTGACGCCGGGCGGACGGGTGGTGAGTCTGCGTCAGCGCACGGGGGGCACCTGGTCGCTGGATTTCGGTCCGGGAACTGAACTGTCCGTGACCAGCGCCTCCGTGTCCGCGGGTGACGTGGTTCCGCTGAACCTCGGCTCGATCTCGGTGACGCTGTCCACCACCGTAGACCCGACGACCGTCGAGTCCGCGGCCCAGCTCACCGCAGGGGGCGTGCTGGTGGCCGGCGAGTGGGAGGCCGGAAGCGCTGAAGAGAGACGCAGCACCATGGTCTTCCAGCTCGCCCAGCCGCTGCCGCCGGATGTACCCATGCGGCTGTCGTTGAGTGAGGCCCTGAAGAGCCGCGATGGCGCGCAACTCGTTGCCCCGTTTGAGGTCGAGTTCTGGAGCGCAGGGGCAGAGGGAGGCGCGCCCAGGCTCACGCAGGTCGCTCCGCGCGTGGGGCCGATCTCCGGCGGAGGGATCAGCGAGCTGCTCGGATTCGATTTCGATGATTCTGTCGAGGTCTTCGTGGGCGGCGTGCCCGCCAGCGTCATCGCTCGCTCGTCGGGGCGGCTCACCGTGGAGATTCCGCCCGGTGGCCCTGGGCTGGCAGACGTGGAGGTGCGGAGCATGGCCACGGGGCTGAGCTCGCGCCGTGAGGGAGGGTACCTGTACACGCTGCCGCTCTACGTCGAGAGTGCCACCCCTCAGTTCCTGAATCCTCGCGGTGGGAGTACGGTGGACATCCAGGGCACGGGCTTCCTGCCGGCTTGGGCCCATCCGCTCGGCTCCACGCAGGTGCGGGTCCGCGGCATTCCCGCGACCCAGGTTCAGGTGCTGTCACTGACCCGGATGCGCGCCGTGGCGGGGCCGGGTTCCTTCGGCGACGCGCCCGTCGTGGTCGTGTCCCCCGACGGCATTGAACGAAGCGCCGCGCCCAATCGTGTGGGGTACGGGCTTCCGTTCCTGGGCGAGGAGAAAGCGCTGTCCGTGCGGCCGGGGGCGCTGTCTCGCAGCCCGCTGTCGCCGTACTACATCTATGCGTCGGGTGGCTCCTCGGTCAGCGGCAACCGGTTCGAACAGGAGTACCGAGGGGAGCTCACCGGGGACGGCCGGGTCCCCCAGTCCTATCGGATGGCGGCGTTCGACGTGCAACTGGCGACGCGGCCCCGGGCTGCTGGCGCGCAGGTCGTGAATCCGGACGGCTCGGCCAACGCGCAGATCGACAGGCTGGTCGCGGTGCTGCAGGGGCGGCTGCCCAGCGGAACGCCGTTGCCGGATGTCGAGTTGATGCCGGACTCGCTGGACGTGGCGCTCTCGGGCGACAAGCTCAAGCTCTATGTCGCCAATGGCCAGAGTGGTTTGTCTGTGATTGACGGTCGCGGCACCTCCGAGCAGCCCGACGGAACACTCGAGAGCCTGAAGTTGCTGGGGCGTGCCAAGGTTTCTTCCTCCGAAGGCATGATGGCCTCTCGCGTGATCCCGACGCCGGTGGGCGCCTGGGTCCTGTCGAATGGCCTCCAAGACGACCCGGGCGCGCCTCCGCCCAACTTCTGTCTCCCCCTGAAGCCGATGATTGGCTCCAGCGGCATTCTGAGCCTGATCGACGCGAGGAACCCCTCGGACCCGATCCTGGTGTCGCAGGTGGGCGGCGGCGAAGCGTTCCAGCCCTATGGCGCGACGGTGAAGAACGGGCGGCTCTTCGTCGTCACAGGTGAGCACCAGGGCTCCCAGTACATGAAGTGCGATCCGGCCCAGCCGATGCCACCGGTTCCGTACCTGTCGCTCGATTACGGTACCCGCACGAGCTACAAGGACGCGTCTTCGCTACCCGCCAACAACCGGCTCTACATCTACGGATCCGCGGGAGCCGACGCGCAGGTCGTCGGGTCGATTGCGCTCGCTGGCAACCTCACGGATGTCGTCGTGCACGGTGATGTGGCCATCGTCGCGTCAGCCGAATTTGGGCTCACGTTCGTGAACGTCGCGACTCCGACGACCCCCACGATCATCACCCGGATCCCCTTTGACAAAAATCTGTCGAACACGCCGGGGCAGCCACAGCGGTTGCGTCTCGTAGGGGATGTCCTCTTCGTTTCCGCCGGTGAAGGCGGCGTCGTGCTGGTGGATGTCTCCACGCCCGCCGAACCCGTGCTGCTGAGCGGGGGCAACACGGAGTTCGCGCTCGACGCGTTGACGGTCGGGGACCGGCTATTGCTGGCGGGCAAGACCCAACTGACGGAGCTGGAGACTCCGTTCATGCTGGTGACGGGCTACACGCCGGAGCGTGGGGCCCGTGTTCCTCCGAGCGTGCCGCAGCTCGTCGTCCAGACAAGCCGCCGGCTCGCGGCGCCGCGCGTCACGAGCGATTCGGTGAGGCTGCTGGGGCCTGATGGCGTGCCTGTGCCCCTGGAATTGTCGGTCCGCAACAACCCGGGGCAGCTCGATTACGCCATCGTCGCGGCGCTCAATGCGCCGTTGCAGCCCGAAGCCGAGTACCGGCTGCAGGTCGACACGACGGTCACGGACCAGCGCGGGGGCGCATTGTTGGTTCCTCTGCGAACGTCATTCGTGACGGGCAGGGCGAACGCCCAGCAACCCGTCGTTGACGTGATTGAACCGTCCACCGTGTCCACCGCGGGTGGGCAAGCAGTCCTCCTGCACGGGGAGGGTCTGGGAGGGGCGAGCGCCGTGAAGCTCTCGTCGAACGTCGAGGCCACGATTGTCTCAAGGTCCGACAAGGTGCTCACGGTCATCTTGCCGCCACTGCCGGCGGGGCCCATCGACGTCTGGGTGAGCGACCAGGGGCTTCCCGAAGCCTATTTCCCCTCGGGGTTGTTGGCACTGGAGCCCCTGAGCGGGCAGGTGACCCTCAGCCCGAACCATGGACCCGTGGAGGGCCACACGCGCGTGCGACTGTCGATGTCCGCGCGTGCCGTGGCTCCGCTCTCGACCGTGTGCATCGGCGACAATGCGGGCGTCGACGTGGACATCGTGGACCTGTCCTCGATCGAGTTCACGACGCCCCAGGCGAATGGCGCCGGCATCGCGACCGTGCGGCTCATGCCTCCGGATGCGTCCTCACCAGAGAACAGGTGTGCGGGAGGCGGCGGGGTCCCGGTTGGGGTCTTCTCCTATGACCTGCCCATTGGCGAGACCATGAAGCTCCCCGGGTTCCCGCCGCGAGTGGCCTCGGACATCAAGCTGGAAGGGGACAAGCTGTACGTCGGCGTTGCCTCACCGGGCACGTCGGGCCTCGAGATCTTCGATGTCCGACTGCCGGAGCGGCCGCTTCGACTGGGAGGGCTCGCCACGGAGTCGCCCGTGCGGGGCCTGGACGTGGGAGGGGCGATTGCCCTCCTTGCGAACGATGTGGCCGGCCTTGCCGTGGTGGATGTGACGCATCCGGAAACGCCGTTCCTGCTGCGACAGGTCACCACGGGCAGCACCGTTCCCGGCGCGGGCCTGGCCACCGCAGTGCGCATCGAGGGACCGTGGGCGTACGTCTCGACCGTGGATTCCACGCTGGCCTCGGGGAACGTGCAGGTGTTCGATGTCAGCTCCCCGACGTTGCGCCTGCGGGAAACAGTGCCGTTGGATGCGGACGCCCTGGCGCTGGACCTGGGGCCGGAGCGCCTGTTTGCGCTGACCTCGAATGTGGTGGGAACCCAGGGGAGCGGGCTCTCCCTGTCCATTTATGACCGGCAGGGCGCTCGGCAGGGGCGAGTCACCGTAGACGCCGCCAACCGCCCGTATGAGACGCTGGTCCGGAGCCGCCTGGTGGTCCGTGCGAATCGTGCCTACGTGACCGTGGGGCGGCGACTGTACGTGTACGACCTGTCGGACCTGGCGGACATCAAGCTGGTGCAGAACTCCGACCTGGGCGCGGAGTTGGCGGGCCTGGGCTGGGCGGCGGGTACTCTCTTCGTGTCGACGAGCGGCCAGAACACCGTTCAAGCCGTTCCGCCGAACGAACTGCTCCCTGTCGGCATGATGCCCGCTTCAGGCGGTCACGCACGTCCTGACACGCACGTGAGGGTGGACTTCACCCTACCTGTGTTGAAGTCGTCCCTCACTTCGCAGACGGCCACGGTGTCTGTGTTCCGGGCGGGGCAGGGATTCGCGGCTGACGGGGAATGGGACGTCGAGTACTCGGTCCGAGGGTCTTCCGTGGTCTTCACTCCGAGCGCGAATTTCGAGCCCGGAGATGTGGTCACGGTGACGCTGAATGGGCTTGAGTCGTTCGATCTGAGGCCCCAGGCCTCGGCGTTCGTGGGCACCTTCGAGGTCGTGGCTGCGGACGCGTTGCAACCCATCATCGCGACGCTGACGCCCTCGGCGGGCCCCTCGGACCAGCCGACCCACGCGATTCTCACGGGAAGTGGATTCCGGTCGGACACCAAGGTCCTCGTAGGGGGCCAGATCGCCGAAGTGGAGCATGTTGAGGACGATGGAAAATCGCTCGAAGTGACGATTCCGCCGGCCGTCGAGATCCAAGGAGGGCGCGCCGCGGGCCCGGCAGCCGTGGAAGTCATCGACCGGCGTGGTCTGTTCGACCGGCGCCTGGGCGGCTTTGTGTACCGGGATCCATTGCTGCTGAGCGCCTTGTCGCCCAACCGTTCACCTCAGCAGGGCGGGACCCGCGTTCGCCTGCAGGGCCGGGGATTTGCCCCCGGGATGAAGGCGACGTTCGGTGGAACGGACTCGTTCGACGTTCGCGTTTTGAGCAGCCAGGCCGCGGAAGCCGTCGCGCCTGCGCGATCCGGAGGACTGGTCGACGTATCCGTGTCTCTGGGCGTCTCTGCATCCTCCACGTTGCCTGGCTCCTTCCTCTATGGCGCAGGCGGGATAGCGCGTCTGGCGACGGCACCGATTCGCGATGTCCTCGTCGAGTCGGGCGTGGCGTACGCGGCGTTGGGAGCGACGGTCGATGTCCACGGCGTGAATGGCGGGCCTCCGCTGTCTGCGAACCGCAAGACGGGCAAGGGTGGGCTGATGGTGGCCAACCTCAGCGAGCCGACGCACGTCACCGTCATCAGCACACTCGATTTCCCGGGCGAAGGTGGCAGCAACCGCGTGCTGAAGCGGGGCAACACGGTCTACGTCGCCGCTGGGGTGGGAGGCGTCCGCATCGTGGATGTCTCGAAGCCCGCCGTCATCAAAGAGCCTTTCCTCCCTATCGAGGTCAGTGGTGCGGCCACGGACATCGCGCTGGGGGGCTCGCTGCTCTTCGTGGGTGACGCGGAAGGCGTGAAGGTGTTCGACCTGGCGGACGGCGGCCGTCGTCCGCTCCGCGTCGGCAGCCGGGCCATTCCGGGCGGCGTGAGTGCCATGGCGCTGTACCGCGGCAACCTGCTGGTTTCGAGCGCCTCCGTGGGTGCACCCTTGCTGCATGTCCTCGACGCCCGGACGGGCGACTTGAGCACGCACGGCACGGTCTCACTCGCGGCCCCCGCAGTGCACATCACGGTAGAAGGTACGCGCGCCTTCGTCTCGCTTGGAAAGGCGAAGCAGGTCGCCATCTACCAGCTGTTCGACATCCAGAACCCAGCGTCGGCGGGCACCCTGACGGTGGACGGGCTCGTGGGAGGGTGGGCCTCCGCCGAGCAGACCCGGGTGGCGGGAGGCGTTGCGTATGTGGCAGCCGGAGGCGGCAAGGTGCTGCGGTTCTCCGTTCGCGAAGGCGAGTTGCCCGTGCAGTTGGGACGCGCCACGGTCGTGGGCGATGCTCGAACCCTGGCGTTCATGGGGCGCTATCTCCTCGTGGGAACGTTGGTCCTCGACAGGGCAGGGACGCCCGTCGAGCTGCCCGTGAGCGATCCAGCGGACGCGTCGCTGCCACTCGCGGGAGCGCTCGTCTCCGTGGAGCTCGATACGCTGGACATCCGAGGTACGCAGCCACGTGACGGGGAGGTCGTGTCCCCGGGTGAATCGGCGCAGGTCCTGTTGACCTCGCTACCAGAGGCCACGAGTGCCACCGAAGTGACGCTGTACCAGCGGACGCCTGAAGAGGTGGTTCCCGTGGCACGGCAGGTGCTCGCGGACGCGCAGGGGGGACAGGTGGTCCTCACGCCGTACTCACCGCTGGCGCTGGATACGGCCTACGAACTTCGAATCGGCGCGGGCCTGAAGGACCTTCGTGGCGCGACGTTGGGGACGGCGGGGCGGGTGCGGTTCAGGACCAGCCTGGATGCCTCGCCGGAGCGTCCTGAGATTGCCTCCGTGACGCCCGCTTACGGGCTGACGGTAGGGGGCAATGAAGTCGAGCTCCTGGGAAGCGGGTTCCGAAGCGGATGCACCGTGACGATTGGCGGCATTCCCGCGCCAATACAGGAACTGGCATCCGACGGAAGGCACGTGCGGGTGCTGGCGCCCGCCGGTCAGGCCGGGGCCGCGGCGGTCGAAGTCACGAACCCGGGTGGATTGTCTCACCTGTTGCTGGGGGCATACCGGTACCTGGTGGCTCCCGTGCTGACGGATGTTCAGCCGAGGCATGCGACGTTCAACAGCCGCGCGGTGGTGCGGGTAACGGGCGAGGGGCTCTTCCCTGGGTCGCAGGTCCTGTTCGACACGGTGCCTGCGCACTCCGTGCTCATGGACGACGTGGGAGCGTTGCTCGTGACCGTCCCGGATCAGGTGATCGGCCGTGTGGCGCTGACCGTGCTCACCCCCGGAGCGAATCCACAGCAGGGGACGTTCCCAGGAGGATTCACCTTCACCCTGGCGGAGCGCACCCAGCTCAACGACATGGGCTCCGTGCTGGCTCGCCGGGGCAACCTTGTCTTCGCGGCGCACACGAACGGCAGCCTCTCTGTCGTGGATTTCGCCGTGGCGGGGAGCCCCAGCGTCGTGGGTCCGGCGATCAATGGCGTCAGTATGCCCGTGGACATGGCCATCCACGGGGATGATCTGTTCCTGGCGGGGCGCAGCGAAGTCGTCCGGTACAGCATCGCGGAGAACGTGTGCGGACCTTCCCCGAGTGCGCCTTGCAGCCCCCTGGAACTGGAGCGGGTGCAGTTCGCGCTCGCACCCAACCTCGGATTGAGGGCACTCGCAGCGGGAGGGGCCGGCGCCTACGTCGCCGTGGCAGGGGGGAACGAGCTGGCACTCATGTCCTCGGTCAATGGCGCGTATGAAGTCGTCGCGCGAACGTCGCTGGGGTCTGGGACGGTCATCGAACTGGATGTGGTCGATGACGCGCTGCTCGTGCTCGTTCAGGACGGAACCCAGTCGCGGCTGGAAGTGCGCAGCACCGAGGGCAGCGCCCTGCCGTTGATCGGCGAGATTCCCAGGTTGGGAAGCCCCATGGGAAGCATGGCGCGTGAAGGCAGCCGAGTGGCGGTGTCCGCCGGGACGCAGTTGCACCTCTTTGACGTTACGCATTGGAGCGAGCCTCAGATCCTGGCCTCCGCGGTGGATCCGAATGGCGGTCCCTCCGAGACGCTGACCCTGAGCGGTCCCTGGCTGATGGCCAGCAAGGGAAGTCGTGTCTCCTGGGTGGATACGTCTCAAGGCTCCACGTTGGTGGAGCGCACCTTCGCAAGCGCGGGGAGCTCCGTTTCGAGCGCCGCGATCGTCAATGGTGTCGCGGTGGTGAGCGTCGCCAACTCGCTGCGAGTCTTTGATTTGCCATACCCCACGGTCGATGCCCTGCGGCCTTTGCCTGGCGCAGCCATCGCTCAAAACGGAAGCGTTGCCGTGGGACTCCCCGCGGCGTTGCCAGGCGCGGTGCTGTCGGGCTCAACGCTGCAGCTCTGGGATGGCGCGCAGCAGGTGAAGGGCAACACGGCGACCTCAGGGTCGGCGCTGACGTTCGTTCCGTCGGATCCTCTGGGTTCGGAGCGAGCCTACGTGGCCCGGTTGGAGCTGGCGTCGCTGCCCGCCGTGAAGGGGGGAAGTCTCCTGGCTCCGTGGGAGTATCCCCTGTGGGCGGGAGGAGCGCCGGTGTCCCTCCGGGTGGATGAGGTGTTGCCAGCCAGTGGCCCGATTGCCGGAGGGATTCCGGTCACGGTGTCGGGCTTCGGGTTTCGGCCCGCTCCGAAGGTGCTGATCGGCGGCGTGGAGGCCGTGATCGTTGGGGAGGTGCAGGACGACCTTCTGACCGTGACGCTCCCTCCGTCCGTGGCCGCGGGGCCGGCGGTGGTCCGGGTCGTCCGTGGTGACGGCGCGAGCGCCGCTGCGGTGACGCCATTCGTGTATGTCGCGCCAATGAGCTTTGTCGACGTGACGCCGCGAACCGTGGACATGGCGGGCGGCTGGGTCACGATTTCGGGCGTTGGCTTCCACCACGGTTTGGAAGTCCGTTTCGATGGCGCTGTCGCGTCGACCCAGGACAACCGGGCCACCCGCGTGCAGGCACTCGTGCCCCAGGGAGCCCTTGGCCACCTGTC
The DNA here is from genome assembly GCF_013116825.1 of Myxococcus xanthus. Lineage (GTDB taxonomy): Bacteria > Myxococcota > Myxococcia > Myxococcales > Myxococcaceae > Myxococcus > Myxococcus xanthus_B. The sequence continues at coordinate 69,828 of NZ_JABFNS010000005.1, read as the reverse complement.
GCTCACACTGTCTCAACCCGGCTCCGATCCAGTCGTAGTTCCAGATGCGGTCTACCGCGGTGACGTGCGCGCCCCGGAGTGGGAACGCATCGAACCCATGGACACCATCGGCAATGCGAACGTGCCACTGACGTCCGTGTTCGACCTCCGGTTCGATGAGCCGTTGTCGACCGCGAGCGCCGACCTGTTGCAGTTGCGCCTCCACCCGTCGGGTGTCCCCGTTTCGGGTGTGTCTCAACTCCTGGCGGATGGGCGAACCCTGCGGTTCACCCCTGCGGAGAGCCTCCGTTCGACGACGCAGTACGCCGTGACCGCCACGGGAGTCACCGACGTCGCTGGCAACGTGGCCCGAGCCTACAGCCGGACGTTCCGCACCTTGGACATCGTGAAGCCGACGGTCCAGATCCGCCGTTCGGGCGGCGCCATCGTGGTGGACCAGGACGCATTCGCAGCGGACGTGAACTGGTCGTTCCAAGTCGTGGGTACGGACGACAGCGGGCATCCCGTGACGACTGCCCTCAGCGTGAATGACATGCCCGTGCTTCGCTCGCCCGGTGGCCACTATGAGTACCGGTGGTCCGAAATTGAAGAGGGCACCTCCCAGCGCCTGACGGCGACGACGACGGATGCGAGCGGGAACATCAGTGATCCCGTCAACGTGGAGATTCAGGTCGTCAAAGACTCGCCGCCCGCGGTCACTATCCAGCAGCCTGTCGCTGACGTGACTCGGGGAGAGGGTGGCACGGAGAGCGTCGTCGTCGTGGCCATCGACAACTCGAGGGTCACCTCGGTCGAGCTCCACGTGGACGGCATCCCTCTGGCGAAACTGGAGGGTCAAACGGGAGCGAGCGTGACGCTGACTCGCGCTATTCCCCTGCGGCTACTGAAAGGCTCCGTGACCAGTGAACAGCGCGTTGTGACCGCGTACGCCATGGACGACAAGGGCCTGGTCACCGCCGCAGATCCGAGGGTCATCACGGTGACGCGGGATTCCGTGCCTCCGTCCGTGGTGGTGCGGACGCCCATGACAGGTGCGCAGGTGGTGGGCGGCTCGATCGTGTTGATGGAGGCCATTGCCTCGGACGAGAACGCCGTCAATGAGGTCGAGTTCTTCGTTGATGGAACCTCGGTCGGTCTGGCGCATGGGCAGCCGTGGCGAGTCTCGTGGCAAGCACCTTTCGTGACGAGCGCTGTGCCGCACGTGGTTCGAGTCGTCGCACGTGATTTCAGAGCCAACGAAGGCGAGGCCACGGCCTCGTTCACAGTAGATCCGTCGCCGACTCGGCCATTCGCCGAAATCACTTCGCCAGATGCAGGTACGAACCTTGTGGAAGGCAAGCCGTTCGGAGTGACCGTCAATGCGGCCGCCGCTGTTGCGATCGCATCTGTTCGTGTCACGGCGGGAACCGATGAACAGGTTTTGACGCAGCCGCCCTGGCAGGCGCAATTTACGGCCCCAGTGCTGGATGGAGGCACGGCGCCACTAGAAATCACGGCGGAGGTGACGGACAAGGCAGGTGTGTCGAGTCAGGCGGCTCGCGTCCGGGTCAACGTCGCGGACGATGGCCAGAGCCACGTGGGGGTCGCGCTCGCGCATGAGCCCTCCGGTCCGCTGCTCCTGGGGGGGACAACGCTCACTCTGACCGGTGCGACAGACGCAGGAGTGCCTCCCGAACTGTCAGCCAGCCTCGCGGATATCCAGTTGCCTCTGCAAACCGCTCCTGATGGAGCTTCGCGAGAAACGCTGTTGCCGGAAGGCCCCGAAGGTGCCGCCGTCGTCATGCGCGCAACGGTCCAGGCTCCGGGCGGGGCGTCCGCGGTCGCCGAGCAGCAAGGGGTGTTGGCTGTGATGGCCGTCGGCCAGGTCCGCGTCGTAGAGGACGCCGAGGACAGCATGGCCCCCGTGGCCTTGGTCTCTAGGGGAGATCATGTCCTGGTCGTTCGCTCGGATGGTGGGAGTGGTGGCGAGCTTGAACTCCGCACCCGGCAGTCGGGTGCAAGAGTGGCCTCTCACCGCTTTACTGGCACGCCCGTGGGCGCCGTATTCGTCGGTAATGAGATCGTCGTGGCCCTTCGCAAACGAGGGGTGGGAACACTTGAGCGCTTCGCGTTGCCTTCGCTCGAGCAGAAGCCCTCGGACTCGGTGCCACTTGTTCGTGCGCCCAATGCGCTGAATGGCGCTCGGGATTGGATCGCTGTTGCGTCCGATCAAGGAATTGAGTTGCGGCACGCGGACGGCTCCATGGGGCGCCATCTGCTGTTGGGTGACGTGACGTCCCTGGCCGCTGAAGGGAATCTGCTCTTTGCGACGACTGCCACCGAGGTGGTCGCGCTGGACGTGGCGACTGTGCATTCGCCTCGGGAGCTCGCACGTGCTTCCCTCGGCAGTGCATTGAACACAGCGATTGCGGCGCTTGCGGATGGCGGCGTCTGTGTCGCAGGGACCGCGGTCCGTTGTTTCTCGCTGGTCGAAACGGAGCTCGAGCAAACGCAACTGATGAGCCGAGGGGACGCGCCGCTTGGCGCCGAAGCGGTGAATGCCTCGGCCTTTGGTGAGCTCCTGGTGCTGGGAACAGCCTCGGGTGCCCGCGTCATGGATGTCCGCGGTTCGCCCATGAGCGCGGGTGTGTACCCGGCGCTCAAGGGGAGGGCCACCTGGGTCCCGGGGGCATTGATTGCTGGAACGGCAAGAGGCGTGGCGCAACTTTCGATGATTCGCGGCCCCGCGACCCCCCAGATCGAGTTGAGCCTGCCCTCATCCGCGACTCAGGGAACGCGGGTTCCGCTGGCCGCAGTCGTGTCGGATGACGCACTCCCGCTCAACGGATTCATGGCGGACGTGTCCGTCAATGGGGTTGTCGTGGAGAGCCGGAACACGCGGCTTCCTCTTTGGGTTGATCTGCCCACGACAGGTTCTTCCGCGTCCGTGGAGTTGAGGGTTCGCGACCTCGCGGGCCGGCAGGCCGTGGTGCAACGCGAGGTCTTGCTGAGTGCTCCTGGGCAGGAAGAGGGGCCGTCTCTTGCTGACGTGAGCATGCCCGCTGAGGTTGGGGAGGGGGCCTACTTCCCGATCGTGGTACGGCCAGACCACCCGGCACAGGTCGCGCGGGTAGAGGTGTCCATCGCGGGCGGCCCCCCGGTCATCTTGGAGTCGCCCAGGTTGGCTGGCGAACTCCTTGCTCCCGATGTTCCGACGGGAACGCCTAGCGAGGTTCAGGTCACGTTCGTTGCGCTGAACACACAAGGGACTCGAGGCACACCGCTGACACGGACGGTGCTGGTGCATGACGGAGCGGGGATGTCACGCCCCGTCATTGGTCTGCTGCGGCGGGCGGATTCTGGGCCCATCTACGAAGGCGCACTTGTCACGGTTGAGGTGGCTGTCGAGACCGCGTCGGGAGGCGAGAGCATCCTTCTTCGGATAGACGGAGAGGAGGCGGGTCGGAGGGCCGGGACCCACGCACTGTTGCCTGTGCGGATTCCCTTTGGCGGCGGAGCTCGGACGGTGAATGTGACCGCGGTGGCACGCAACGGGGTCGGCTACGAGTCCGAGCCGGCAACCCTCGTACTCAATGTCGTCGATGATGTGACACCGCCAGTCCTGACCGACATCCACACCGCCCCATCGGGCGAGTACATCGCGGCAGGAAGCGAATTGACCGCTGGCGTTGTCGCAACCGACAACGCTGACCTGGAACGCGTCTCCCTCGAGTTGTCCATTGACGGGGTTCGCCAGGCTCGCGGTGGATGGGGGCTCGCGTATCAAGTCCCTGGCGGAATGTTGCGGGGCACGGTTTTGACGCTCACTGCGCAAGCCGAGGACCGGTCGGGCAACGTTTCGACCCTTTCGGTGAATCGGACCGTGGTCGATCCCGTCCAGCCCCAAGAAGTTGCAAGTATTTCGCTTGAGAGAGCGTCACACGTCACCCGGTTGGGGGACCGGGTGTATGTCTCCACGTCGACAGGCCTGTGGATCGGACAGCTGAGTGGGCCGGTGAATGAGCTCTCGCTTGAGGCGCTCGGGACGCTGACAACCCCCAAGGCTCCTGTTGGATTCGCGGTTCTCGATCAACATGTGGCCCTGGCACTTGGGGAGCAGGGCCTCTGGTTTGTTGACGTCAGCGTGCCAACATCCCCACGGGTGGTGTCGAAGCTTCAAGGAATCTATTCCAGCGTGGGGGCATCCAACACGTTTCATGCCACCCGAATTTCCCCTACCAACTCTACATATCGAGTTGAGGCTATTGACATAAGCGATCCGACTTCTCCCGTCGTAGCCGAAACTGGTTCTTCTGGTTCTAGCTCCGTGAGACGCTTCGTGGGAGGCCATCCGGAAGGGCCGATTGTCATTCAGGGCACTTCATCGATATCCGTCCCAATCCTCCATGGCACGAATAGCGTGCATCAGTATGAATTCAACCTGATCCCGGATCCGGATCAGGTTCGGGTTGCGGAGAGAGATGGGGACCTTGTCGTCATTGGCACCGATCGAACGCTCCGCGGATTCGCAAGGAACGCCACTTCAAGTACGCACTATCGGGTCCCTGCTATCCCAGTGTCAGCAGGAATCCGGGCGCTGACAGTCGTGCGCGGAATTGCCTATGCGCTCAGTGACGACGGCTGGTTGCTCGTCGTGGACTACCGCGAGCCGTGGACACCTCGGGTCATGTCTCAAACTCGGCTGCCTGCCAACGATGTCCAGATCCGGGGCGGAGTCATGCTCGTGGCCAGTGACACGGGCGTTCAGGTCATGCGCCTGCCTGAATCGTCTGCGGGTATCGACACTGGAAGCATCGGGGTCGGAAACTTTGCGCTTGGACTTTCGCCATTCCGGGGAGGCGCATTGGTGGCGGCCGGGTCGTCCGGATTGCGCCCCATTGATGTTTCCGGAGGACGAGGGCCGACCCTCAGGGAGGTGTCCCTGGCAGGGGCTGACATTCGGCAGGTGGAGACTTGGAAGCGCGATGTCATCGCGCTCGACGGTCAGGCCATCCGCGTCGCCGATACAGATGAGCACCTAGAGGGGCGGCTTGGTTGGAATGACAGTACCTCGAATGCGCTTCAGCAGGCCCTCGGTGCCGTGACTCGACTCGCTGTTGCGTCCGACCGCATCTGGACAATCTCTTCGGCGGGCACCGTGAGTTCCGTGCTATGGCCATCGGGAACCCATCGGCAATCACTGGCACTCGGACGCACGGCTTTCGACATCGCAGGCGACGAGCGTCGGGCGCTGGTGGCCATGGGGGGACACGGCGTCGCGCTCATGGGGGTGATGCCGTCGGGGCAACTCCGGCAGCAAACGACGCTCCCTGTTCCGGCCACATTGGTCGCACTGGATGGACACCTGGCTGTTACGAGCGGGGGTAATTCAATCTCGGTCTTTGATTTGAGCGATGAATCGTCGCCGCGTTTGATTGGAACATTGCCAACCGCGGGGACCGTACAGCGCATCAGGATTGAGGGCAGGTTGGCAATCGTGAGCGAAGGGAGCGCTGGCGTTGAAGTCTGGCACTTCCCGGTTGAGGCGCCTACGGAGCGCCTTGCCTTGTTGGCGGCAACGAATGCCCAGGACGCCCAGTTCTCGTCAGGCCGGATTCTCGTTGCGGACAGCGGCGCTGGAGCCTCTGGAATCGTGCGCGCTTACACTGCTCCCGTTGTGGGAACTCCGACTGTAAGAATCCTGAACGCGGAGGGGCGCATCGAAGTACCGGCTGGCGGCGAAGCCAGGTTCGTCGCGATAGCTCGGGGGATTGGGTTGGATGGCGCGGAGCTGTTCGTCGATGGCCGCCCTGTCATGGCGCTGGATGAAACGAGCATGACCGCGAGCTGGCTCGTTCCTGGGTCAGGAGTCGGAAACACTTACTTGGTTCAAATTCGTGCGTATGGTGCGGGAGGCGCTTCCTCATTGTCCTTGCCGGTGGAGGTCTTTGTGCGCCCGAGCACAACGACAGCACCAAGCATGAAAGTAACGAGTCCAGTCCAAGCCACAGTCATCCATTCCGGCGCAAAACTGAATGTAGTTGCCACCAAGAAAAACGGAGTTCCCCCCTTTACCGTTTCAGCGAGCCTGGGCGCAGCCCATCTCGGAACGCTCCATCAGAGCCTGACGAGTCCGAACCGTTTCGAAGGTTCCTTCCGAGCTCCCGTCTTCGGGAGTTCTGGCTCACTGCCATTGACCGTCTTCATCTCGGATGGAGCAGGTCGAACGGCAGAAGCATCCATTCCGGTAAGCACTGTTGGAGATACGCAGCCGCCTGTAACTCCCACTGGACTTCCGCAGACCCTGAGAGCAGGCCCGTTCGTCAACAGCTTGACGCTGCGAGGCACCGACGACGGCGTCCTCTGGCTCGAACTAGAGCAGGATGGCCGATTGATCGCAGTATCACCAGAGGCAGTAGGAAACGTTACACTTCAGCACCCACTCCTGCTTCCTGAAGACTCTGTCGGGCAATCGGTAGCGCTGGCGTTGACCGCCATTGACCAAGCTGGCCGCCGGACACGCGTCTCCCAAGACTACACCGTGGTTGCGGACGGGGCCGCGCCGACCATCAACTTCGCCTCAACCAGCCCGCCCACGTCCGCGACGGAGGGGGCGACCATTTCCATCATACCGTCGGCAAACGACGTGGATCGGGACCTGGCAAGTATTCATGTGTATGCGGACGGCGGCGAAATCGGTTCGACGACTTCGTCGAACATGACCGTCAGTTATACACTTCCCAGACTCAGTGAGCGTCCCAATGTGGTGTTCCGGGCTGTCGCCACTGACTCGCGCGGCCGCACGGCGACAGTCGAGCGCACGACGGTTCTGCAGCCCAATCCGCCCCCATATTTCTATTCTTCGGTGTCGCCAACTCAGCCAATCCAGCGGGATACGGTGAAGGCGTGCGCACAGGCGCACGATGACGTCCGCATCGTCGACCTTGTCGCCACGGTCGATGGGGTCCCCATGACTGAGCCGGGGGCGTGCGCGACACCGACCTGTCGGGAGATTTGCGGAACAATCACGCTAAGTGCGACCGCAACGCAGTTGGAGATTGCGGCGAGTACAACCGACAATCTGGGCGCAACCACGAACCTGGCCCAGACCATCTCCGTGCGCGCGAACCTACCGCCTAACGTCACGTTGAATTCGCAGACCTACATGGTGGTTGGACAACCGCGAGAGTTCCTCGGCCATGCTACGGATGAGCGCCGCCTCGCCTGGGCGGAGTTCCGAGTGGACGGTGTTGTGGTGGGAGATCGTTTGATTTCTCCGTCAAGCGGCAGTTCGCTCCGGCGGACTTACCTTCCCGTATCCAGTGGTATGGCTCGGGTCTCGCTGGTCGTTCAGGACCAACACGGACAAGTGAGCGAGGCCTTCCAAGACGTCGTGGTGCTGGATGCAAGGTATCCGGCGGACACCACCCCTGTCATTGCGGCTGACGACCTCCGCTTCGACGGGCAGGACATCATCATTCGGGGCGGTCAGACCCTCCAAATTGATGGTGCGCATACGTTCAGGAACATGTTCGTCCTGCAGAATGGAGTCGTGACGCATGCCCCCCAGACGACGGAGGGGAGCAACTTCCTGGATCTCACCGTCTCAAATGAGGTGCATCTCTACAGCGGCGGCAAGATCGACGTCAGTGGCCGCGGCTACCTGGGGGGCTGGCAAGCCGGTAACGGCCGCGGGGGCAGAACACAGGGGAATGCTCCGACCGCGCTCTACTTCGCGGCAGGGAGCCACGCGGGCAGGGGCCGGGCTGCAACGGTAGACGGGGCCCAGCAGCGCATGGCCGCCTACGGTGACTTCAGGTCTCCCGTGGAAATGGGTTCAGGCGGAGCGGGAGGCGTCGAGCCAGCGGCGTCTGGTGGTAATGGTGGTGGCTTGGTGCGGCTAAGGACTGCGACCCTGCGGCTGGATGGAGAGGTCCTTGCCAACGGTTCGGTGCCGGGCCTGTCCAACGAGGGTTACGGGGGCGCGGGTGGAGGTGTTCACATCGAGGTCGGCGCATTGACCGGCACTGGAAAGATTGCCGCCAATGGCGTTGGGAACAGCGGCGCGCGGGGGGGCGGCGGTGGGCGCGTGGCAATCTACTACGACTCGACTTTGACCTCTTTCAATTGGAACAGTGTCTCCGCAGCCGGATACTACGCAGGCACGGGTACCGTGTTCCTGAAGAGCGACCTTCAGGAACACGGTGAACTGATCATGAAGCAAGGCTCGCAATGGTCTTCGTCTGCGGAATCGAATGGAGTCACCCGCGTCGACGCCGGGGCCCTCGACCGGATCACAGTAAGCGGAGACAGCTTCGTGGATGTCTTCGGCGATGTGTCGTTGGTGGCGCTGACCGCGGAGTTGAGCAGTGAGCTCACCTTCCACGGCTCCGTATCGGGCGAACTCAATGTGCTGAATGTATTGACTGGCGCGCATGTGAGCCTGCGCAAGCCTTGGGCGTTCGCCCCCGGGGTGGCGGTCACGATCTCCGGAATCAGTTCGGAGTTGAACGTGGTCGGTGGCGCCACATTGAGCCTGAACTCATTGAGCGTGACCGGCAATCAGTCCTACCTGAGGCAGCAGCGTCTTGTAGACGGGTTGCCTGCGACGCTCGAACTGGACGTTACCGGCCCTGTCGTTGTTGGAACATCCTCACACATCTCCGTCGCGGCCCAGGGCTACCTGGGAGGCCGGCAGCCGGGGAATGAGAGCCGTCGCGGAATGACGTTCGGAAATGAACTCTCCGCGTCGGATACAGCCGCAGGCAGCCATGCCGGACTTGGTTCCAATCCTGGCACCGATCCCGCCATGCCTGCGTACGGCGACTACAAGCTCCCCTTGACCTTCGGTTCGGGGGGGCCGGGAACCGCGAACACGAGCACGAAGGGCGGAAATGGTGGCGGCGCTCTGTTGCTGAAGGCCGCGAGCTTGTCCCTGGCCCAGGGGGGGACGCTCGACGCCAGTGCAGTAGGCCAACATGGTTCGGGAGGGAGCATCCTGCTCGAGGTCGGATCATTGTCCGGAACGGGCACGATCAAGGCAGAGGGGACGGGCAATGGTGGCGGAGGACGCGTGGCTGTTTATTACGACATGGAGACAACGTCGTACACGTGGACGAGTATCTCCGCGGCTGGCTTCGGTGAGGGCGGGGCGGGTTCCGTCTTCCTGAAGGCATATCAAGAACCGTTTGGAGACCTTATTTTTGATAACAAGGGCCGAATCGGCACCCAGACCCGTAGCGGACCGACGCCGCTTTTTGGGACGCCTGAAGGCGTCCAGCATTTCCGCAACTTCACTGTCCGTGGCAGAGCCGCGGTAGCGACACCTGACACGCTGGAAGCCACCGGTTCGGTGACCGTCGAAAACGGCTCACGTCTCCAATCCCAGAACATCAATTTCCCATGAGTTCCCCTTCTCCTGTCCGGAGCACACCGGTGCTCCGCCGCCTCCTGTGTCGCACATTCTGGACTGTTTCATTTCTGTCGCTTGGGTCGGGATTGGGCTGTCGTGACGATGACGTGGTCGCGCAAGTGGGGCGAGCGGAACTGCGGCAAGCGGACGTTGAGGCTTATGCTGCTCAGCACGCCGTGAACTCGGACACGCGGGACGGGCATCTTGAGGCCTTGATTGACCGCACTCGCCTGGCAGAGCAGGCGAGCGCTTTAGGGCTCGACAAGCGACCTGACATTCTCGCGCAGCTTGCCGCAAGCCGCCGCGAAGTCCTGGCCCAGGCTCTGCTCCAACAGGAGCTCAAGCATGTCACGGACGAAGCGGCACTGCGTCGCCGTTATGACGACGTGAAGAGCACGCTCGCGCGGCGGCAGGTTCACGTGCGACATATCATCATTCGCTGGTCTGACAATGCCACGGAGGCTGAGCGCAGGGGCGCGCGAGACAGAGCAAACATGCTCTATGCCCGCATCCTCGGAGGGGAATCCTTCGAGGCCGTGGCACGCGAGACAAGTCAAGACGAAGCCTCCGCGGCGCGTGGCGGAGAGCTAGGCATCATCCGGGAGGGGCAGGTGCATTCCATGTTCTTCGAGGCCGCTGCGGCATTGAAGCAGGATGAGCTGAGCAGGCCGTTCGAGACGCCTTACGGCATTCATGTGGTCCAGGCGTTGGCGGCGGTGGAGAGCGTGGTTCCGTCCTTCGAAGAAGCCAAGGGCCGCTTGGGCGCTGATGCGCGGCGTGAGGCGGAGAGCCGATTGAAGAAGGATTTGGAAGTAAAGATCCCCGTCAAACGCTTCTCGGACGCGCTGGGGGCTCCGGATGCAGGGGTCCCATCGTCCGGAGCTTCGAAAGAGGGGGAGACGTGATGACCTCGTCGCGAACGCGCCATGGCGTGTGGGGTCCCTTTTGGCAGCCCGTCATGACGGTCCGAGTGCCGCTGCTGCGTTTGGGTCTTGGCTTGGTCTTGACGTGGGGGGCTGGCTGCAGTGAGCAGCCCGTTCCCAGCACTGAATCGCAGACGGAAGCGCCTACGCCTGCTCCCATCGTACAGCCGGACCACCAGTTCGTGCCGGCCAAGCAGCGAACCAAGGCGCTTGGTGAGCGCTGTGCCGCGGGTGGCGAGTCCGAGTGTCTCTCCCGACTTTGTCTGCGGGCGGGGCCGCGGCTCGACACGGACTATTTCTGCAGCCAGCAATGCAGCAGTGAGAACGACTGCCCGAAGACCTGGGGTTGCATCCAGATTCATCCTTCCGCCGGAGGGCAGGTGTGCGTCCCGCCCGAGGGCTGGACGGGCGCCGTCGCGGAGCCTCGATGAAGCCGTACATACGTCCTTCCGTTTCGTTCCTGGGCATGGTGTTCCTCCTGTTGCCCGCGAGCGCTATCGCCCAGAGCCTGTGCCTGCCCGGCAGTGACTGCTGCGGCTCAGAACCGTGGTCACAGGCGGTGACGGAGTCCTTGGCGGGCCGCGGAAACGGGCAGGAGTCGCCTGCGTCGTTTTCACGGGTCTACACCTCACTGCCCGGCCCGGAGGCCGGGGGCGTGCCCCGCGTCTACCAAACGGTGGACTCATGTGACGTGGCCGGCGCATGCAGCCCGGGAAGCGTGCGCCACGAATGGGCGTGCGCGACCGAGACGTCGCCGGCCTATGAGCGCGCCGCCAAGAACAAGCGGGATGCCTGGGAGGTCTACGTCCATGCGCCGCCTGGGGCAGGCACCGGCGCCTCCGCCATGACGCTGGAGAAGACGACGGTCCTGCGCGGTGCTCAGGACATGACGGGCACCGGCGCCCTGAGTGAGGAGTTCTTCACGTACAGCTACGGGCCCGGTGGGCAGCAGCAACTGGCGTCCATCGAGAAAGCGAGTCTCTTGGGTAGCGCCGGTGAGCGGGCCCGGACGTTTCATCGATACAACGCTTCGGGCCGCCGGGTGGCCACCATTCAGTCGGGGTGGACCTGGGACATGGACCGCAGCACCCTGGCCTGGACCTCGCGAAAGCGGTGGATCGGGACGTTCTACTTCGTCCAGCGCACGGGAGATGAGACTCCGGACCCGCTAGGCCGGGTTCTCGAGGTCCATGGTCCTTGCTGGGTGGAGAGCGAGGCCGCCACGGATTGCCCCGCGGCCGGCGCCTCTCCGCTCACGCAGTACTTCTACTGGGCCGACTCCGAGACGACCGGCTTCCGCAAGAACCGGCTCATGCGTGAATCGCGATTCCCCGCTGGCGCCGCCAGCACGCCGCTCGTCACTCAGTTCAATGCCTACGATGTTGCCGGGAACATCACGGAGCGCGTTGACGCCAGCGGCGTGACGACCGTGTTGACCTGGGATGGCCCCCACCTGACGTCGCAGGCGGTGCGTACGGCGGGGCAGGTGGACGTGGTGACCCGCTACGGGTACGACGCCGGGCGTCTTTCATGGGTTCAGCAGCCCGAAGGCAACTACGAGGTGTTCTGCTACCGAACGGGGACGCCTTCCGGTGCGTGCAGTGGCGGAACCTCCACGGGCTTGCTCCAGTGGAAGGCCCGTGCGGCGGATATGGCCGGTGCCTCGTGGTCGGAGAAGGTCACGTTCACGTACTGGCCGGACGGCTCCCTCAAGGAAGAGCGGTTCCTGGAGGCCCCAGGTGTCGCCCGACGTGTCCGTTCGTTCGCCTCGGACGCCCATCTCCGGCTGACACATGAAAAATGGGGCGTCGGTCCTGGCAGCTATACCCGTGCACGCTCCTTTGATGGCGCGGACAACCTGACCGGGGTCGGCCATGCCTTCAATGCGCCCCCGGCCTGGTGTGCCGCGGCCCCCAACGGGCATCCTGCATCGCCGGCGTGTGCCGCGCTGACCTACGACCGCGCCAACCGCCTTGAGCGCCTGGACGAGTTTCCCGCGGATGGACAAGGGCAACGGACCCTGCTGCGCTACGACGCCCATGGCAACATCCAGTCACTCAAGGCCGGGTGCCTTGGCGGCGACACTTTCGAGTCGTGCACGCAACCCGCGAGCGCCTTCACGTATGACGATTTCGGGAACCTCGTGGGGGCGACGGCATCCCACCTGAAGGGCCCCATGCGCTATGCCTACGATGCGTTCGGCAACAAGGCCGTGGAGATTGCTCCGCTCGCGGAGAGGCCACTCCTCTTTACGTACGACCATCTCTCCCGGCTCGTCATGACCCAAGCCCAGTATCCCGGCGTAGCCTTGCCATTCACGCACTACAAACTGGGTTACGACAACGAAGGAACACCACCGCCCGGCTGTGCGACGCAACTCAATAGCCTGGGACGTCTTCGCTACAGTGAAGACACCTTTGGGCGCACGTGGTATCAGTATGACCGCCTGGGACGGGTGTTTCGTGAGATGCGAGTCCGGGCCAACGCGACCGGATGCGGGCAGGGGCTCGACCTCAACCCGGACACGCACTACAGCCACACGCTAAACGGCAACCTCGCGTCCATCACGTACCCGCATGGACGGGTGGTGACGTACGTGTACGGGGGCGGCGCGGGAACCGATCGTATCTCGGCCGTGGATGTGACAAGCCACGACGGTACTGAGTGGCACACCCAGCGGATCATCAGTGGTGTCCTATGGGAGCCGTACGGTGGGCTGCGCGGCTACCAGCAGCACCATGTCCGGTCCGACGTGCTCCGCTCCGTGGAGTACATGCTGGGGGATGATGCGTCCGTGGCCCCGGCGTCATCCGTGGCCGCCTGCGCGGAGACGCCCCCGTCAATGGCCTCGACGGACCTGACCGGGCGCATCCGCTCGTTGCGCGTCTCGACCGGGTCGATGAGCCCTGGCCTGGGTACCGGTGACGTGTACCGCAGGACCTACACCTGGGATGCGGACCTGGTTCGCCGGATGGATACGTGCCTGTTGAGCTCCGAGGCAGCGCAAACGGAGGAGTTCACCTACGACAGGACGTTGCGCCTCAAAAGCGCCATGCGCCCCTCTGGAAACACCACGGCGTCGGGCGGGGCGTATTCCTCACTAGCATATGCCTACGACCGACGCGGCAATCGTGCTTCCACCACGGAAGCGGGCCACCTCGGGACGACCATCTATCATGAAGGCCAGGCCCCGGATCATCTGCTCCTTGTAAACTCGGGGCCCGGGCCTGCGTTCGCCGAGAACTTTAGCTACCACGCAAACGGGGCCGTGGACCGCAAGAGTACGAGTCGGTTCACGCAGGGCGATGGATACAATCATCTGAATCTGTATCCAGCGAACGGGGTCCGGGATTCGCACATGCGGTCCATGAGCGTGGCCTGGACGGCTTCGTACTATGTGTATTTTCATGACGCGTTCGACCGGCGGCGGCTCAAGGACTATCCCACCGGCGTCCGTGATGAATTCTTCTACGACGTTCGGGGCCAGTTGTTGTCGGATCGCGGCAACGATCGCATCCTCGCACCGGTCAATTACTTCATTGAAGATGACTATGTGTGGCTCGGGGGGCGGCCTGTCGCCGTGGTGCGCGGCAAGTTCACGCCGCAATGGACGCGCCTTTCGGATGCGTCTCCAGAGTGCTCACGCAATGCCGACCCTGCCGCTTGCGGCCTCTACTTCATCGTCACGGACCATGCGGGAAGGCCCGTGGTCGTGCTGGATGCGGATGGGCGTGTCACGGGAACGGGGGAGTACGGTCCGCTGGGACATGTCAATCGGGTGGGTCACTACGCGATGTCGGCGAATCCCTATGCGGACGGACTCGACCAGGAGTTGACCCGGTTTCAGCAACCGGCCCGGAGTGCCTCGCTGAAGCTTCAGCAGCGCGTTCTGTTCAGCCTCATCGACACCGAGCCGACGCACGACTACGTCTTTCTCAAGGACGGAAGCACGGGGGTTCAGCTCGCGGGGCCCTACAGTGGCGTCAACCGGGGCATGGTCTGGAGTGACTGGGTCGAGGCCACGAACGGTGAAGTGGCCGTCCAGTTCGTCTCCAACACGACCTGTGATGCGGCCACCTGTGGCGCGGACGCGGGTGTCCCGCCGACCTGTACCTGTCCTGGCGGCGCGAGAAAGCGCGGAGTCGCCATGCCCGCGTATGAATACCGTCGCTTCGAGAGTGGTGCCTCGCCGTTCTGGACGGCACTTCGAAGGGTGGGGCAGTACTACGACACCGAGACCGACCTGTTCGACGATGGGCTCCGATCCTACGACCCGAACGTGGGGCGCTACTTCGAGCCCGATCCCCGGGTTCTGGACCCGGAGTTCATCGTCTGGAACGCGCTCCAGGGCCAAAGCGTCGGGCCCTATCTCTTCGCCCAGAACAACCCGCTGCGGAGCCTCTCCACGGAGCTCGAGCGGCAGGTGGGATTCCCCAAGGCAACGCCGAGGAGCAGCCAGCCGGTACCTGGGGCAACGCTGGGGGCGCAGCCAGCACATGACGTGGAGTTGCTCCCAGCCCTGGCGCGTGATGGCGCGGGTGGGAAGACGCTTGGGACGACACGGTAGGGGAATGGGCGAGGGTGCCACGATGAGTCTCGGTTCACACATGCAGCGAAGTACCTCCATCGGGGCGCGGGATGCGCGTCCCCAGGCCGGGTGCCTGCAAGCGGTGGGCGGTACGCCCCCTTCGAGCAGAGACGGCGGGTGCGATACGGCGTTGGGGGCCGTGGGTCGCGTGTCACCTCGCGGTGTGCGATTTCGTTATGGCAGTACGAAGAGGGGGCGTCGGATGAGTCGGTTGCTGCAGGTGCTGGCGCTGGGGCTCTGGGTTGCGGCGTGCACGCAGGAGGCCCGTCCCACCGAGGCGGCTGCCACAAAGGCCGTGAGCGCAGCGATTGAAAGCGCCGACACGGCGCAGGCGGACGTCTGCGCGGACGTGGTGCCCGTAGACCACGCACCCGCGTGGCTGGCGGCGCCCGTTGAGTCCACCGGAGCCCCAGCGACTGCGTCGTTCACCGCGAACGCCGGTGAGTGGGGCCTGCTGGCCCTCCAGCACGGTGACGGGCTGGGGCAGGGCGCCGCAGGGACCGCCGAGGTCTTCCTCGACGGACAACGTGTCGCCACCGCCAGCAGCGGCATCGCGCTGAAGGCCGTTCCCGTGTGGCTGAGCGCGAGCAATGCACTGGAGGTGAGAACCACGGGGGGCAGCACGGCCCGGGCCTCCGTGGCGCCCATCGACCAGCTCGCATGCACGTTGCTCGATGTAACTGTCGGACGCGGGCGCGGCGCGCCCGCGCGCGTGACGCGCAGCTTCCATTCGGCCGGGGCGGGGGCGCAAGGCGTCCTGGTGGTGGAGGCTCCAGCGAGCGGCGGCCTCATGGGGCAGGTGGTGTTGAACGAGCGCGTCGTCATGCGCCTCACGCCCCAGACGGGCCCTGTACAGCCGCGGGTCCTGGAAGTGCCCCTGCAGGCGGCGAACACGCTGAAGGTCGAGCTCTCCGGAGCTCCGGGACCATCGGTTCGGGTCCGAGTGGTGGATGTCGATACGCTCGCGCCACAGTTCGAGGTGACGTCCCCGGAGGCTGGGACCCTGGCGACCGCC
This sequence comes from Myxococcus xanthus, assembly GCF_013116825.1. GTDB lineage: Bacteria > Myxococcota > Myxococcia > Myxococcales > Myxococcaceae > Myxococcus > Myxococcus xanthus_B. The sequence goes on along the minus strand of NZ_JABFNS010000005.1, from coordinate 53,911 downwards.
ACTCCGTGGGACGTGAGTGGTTCCGCCGCGCACGATGTCACGCGCGTGGAGGTGAATGGTGTTCCCGCGACGTTGACGAGTGGAACGTGGACGGCTTCCGTCCCCCTGACGCCTGGGCAGAATGCCCTGGTCACGACGGCCCGGGATGCGTGCGGCAATGTGCGGCGCTCGTGCCGCGCCGTGGTGCTCGACAATCAGAAGCCTGTCATCACGGTTTCGGGAGTCACGGAAGGCCAGTACGTCCGAGGCCCCGTGGTGCTGACCTTCACGGTGGAGGATGCGCACCTCGATACGGTGACAGCCACGCTGGACGGCGTGCCCTTTGAAAGCGGTGGGACAGTTACCGGCGACGGTCCGCACGTGCTGACGGTGACCGCGGTGGATCGCGCGGGCAACTCCGAAGAGGTGCACCGGAACTTCACCATCGACTCCGTTCCGCCCGAGCTGGTCGTGCAGTCGCCCGTTTCGGGACACGTCACGCAGGAGGCCCAGGTGGAGCTGGTCGCCGCCGTGACGGAGCTCAACGTCGTCGCCAGCGTGAGCGTGGGTGGGCAGGGACTGGTTCGCGGCGGTGATGGCCTGTGGCGGCGGACGGTCGCGCTGGCGGAAGGGGCCAACCGACTCGTTGTCACGGCGATGGACGCGGCAGGCAATGCGAGTTCCTCCACGGTGACGGTGCTGCGGGATTCGACGCCGCCGCGACTGGTGGTGACCAGCCCCTCCGAAGGGGCTCGCATCGGAGGCACGTCCGTGAAGGTGCGAGGCACCGCGACGGATACGACGCCAGTGGTGCTCACGCTGAACGGGGCGCCGGTCCAGGTCGCTCCGGACGGTTCGTTCGAGGTCGACCACTCCCTCACGCAGGGTAACAACACGCTGAACCTGGTGGTCACGGACGCGATCAACCTCTCGGACTCGCGGACACTCCACGTGCGCGCGAACAGTGTGCCTCCGACCCTCATCGTCACGGAGCCGTTGCCCAGTCCCGTGCAGACGGAAGAGCGGACGCTGACCGTGCGCGGTACCGCATCCGCGGCGGACTCCGAGGACTCGGTCACAGTGCTGGTGTCTGGCTCGTTGGCGGCCATCTCGGACAACGGCGCTTTCGTTCGGACCGTGCAGCTTTCCCCCGGCCACCAGACGCTTCGTGTCGTGGCCATGGACGGCTACGGGCTCCAGGCGGAACAGACCATCGATGTGACGCGAGTGGTCACACAACCCGATGGTGGACTCGTGGACGCGGGGACGGATCCGGATGCCGGGAGTCGTCCGGATGCGGGCGGGGAGCCCCAGGTCGACTCCGGGACATCCGGAAGCGATGCGGGCACAGGCTCGGCGGCGCCGGTTCTGCGGGTGGATGCGCCCGCGCCGGATGCGGTGCTGGGCGGCTCGAGTCTGGCTGTCATCGGGCAGGTGGAGGGCGGGACGCTGCCCCTCGACGTCAAGATCAACGGCGTCAGCGCGACGATGATGGTGCGCAACTTCAGCCAGTCACTTTCGCTGCCGGAGGGTGAGCACACGCTGAACCTGGTGGTGACAGACGCGGAGGGCCGGAGCGCGAGCACCTCGCGGACGGTGACGGTGGATCGGACGGTGCCTTCCCTGGTGGTGACGCGGCCGGCCGCGAGCCCCATCACGGTGAGCGAATCGCCCTACTTGATTCAGGGCACCGTGGGAGACACGCACCTGGCGGGGGTCATGGTCCAGGATGTGCCCGTCTCGGTGGTGGGCGGCAGCTTCAGTGCGTCCGTGCCGCTGTCCAGGGGACAGACGGTGGTGTCCGTGGTGGCGAGCGACCGCGCCGGAAACCAGGAGCGGCGAGAACTCGTGCTGAACGTGGAGAACGCGCCTCCGCTCATCACCGTGCTCGAACCCGCCAGCGGAAGCGAAGCTGCGTCCGCGACCGTGCGCGTTCGTGCTCGCGTAGTCGCGTTCGCGGCGCTGAGCGAGGTCCGTATCGGCACGGGCCTGGCCACTGAGGAGTCTCCCGGCATCTATACGGCGGAGCTTCCCCTCGCGCTAGGTGAGAATACGCTCACGGTGACCGCCACGGATGCGCGTGGGTTCACCGGGACGAACAGTGTCACGGTGTTCTACCGGGACCCGGCCACAGAGCCGTTGGTCGTGACGGGCGTCCAGCCGGAACGCGGCGCGATCAACGTGAAGACGGACTCGCTCATCAGCGTGTCGTTCAACAAGACGGCGACGCTCGAGTCGGTTCGCGAGGGCTTCCGCGTGCTGCATCGCGGCGAGCCGATCCCGGGTGGCCACTCGCTCGCCCCGGGCGGGCAGACGGCGACGTTCATCGCGCGTTCTCCGTTGCCCGAAAGCGAACTGCTTGAAGTGCGTGTGGCTGGTGTGGCGGCCGCGGTCGGGCCTGGTCAGTCAGGTGAGTTCCGCAGTGCGTTGACGGTGCGCCGTCCGCTGACGCGACTCCGTGGCTTCGTCATGGACGACAGCTTCCAGCCGCTCCCCGGGGCCCGCGTGGTCCTGGAGACTTCGGGAGAGGCTGTTCGGACGGGCACCGACGGAAACTGGGCCCTCAGCACCGAACTGTCGGGTCCGCAGGTGGTTCGTTACGAAGGCGGAATGACGCCTGAAGGACGGCCGCTCCCGACGGTGCGGCGGCTGCTGACAATCCCGGCCGAAGAGGAGACGATCGATTCGCCCATCGTGCTGACCGCCGTGGATACTGACAGCGCGGTTCGGGTGGATACGACCGCGGCACTGCATGCGGACTTCTCATCGCGCCACGAGGGATTGGTCCTGGATGGATTCCCCAGCGGCGCGGTAGAGACCCTGCTGTTCGAGGATGGGCAGACGCAGGGGGCCTTGACCGCGACCCGGCTCGAGACGGTGTCCCTGCCCATCAAGCTGGAGAGCTACTCGACGCCCACGGCCGTCTGGCAGATCGGTCCGGCGGGGCTCCGGGTCCAGAAGCCGTTGTTGCTCCAGTTCCCGAACGTCACGGCCAAGGGCGCCGGGCACTATGCCGTCGTGCTGGCGCATGAGCCGCGCAACCACACGCTGGCGCGCATGGGCCTGGCGCGAGTGTCCGGAGATGGCAGGTTCGTCCGGACCGAAACCCCGCTGGATGTCCGATCGGTGGAAGTCATCGGCTACATGATGCTCACCGACGAGCAGGACGAGATCGTCGCACAAGCTCTCGCGAGCATGGGCGGGCAGGGGACGTCTTCGGATGACGGTGGCGTTCAGGGCAGCCTGTTTCCGGGAAGGCTGCCTTCACGCCCCATGGGACCGCTCTGGAAGCAGGCGCTCGACGCGTTCCTGGGGGAGGCCCACGCGCAGTTTCTTTTGGGGCCTCAGGTATATGCGCCTCTCGACTCGTCGATTCAGAACCAGGTCCCCGCGGCGATCGTTGGAGCGCTCCGTGCTCCTGAGGACCGGCAAATCCACGTGGGCCTGTCGGAGGCCACACGCACGTTCATCGCCGTTCCCCGACAGGTGACGTTGCCTTACCGCCTCCCAGTGTCGATGCAGGTAACACGCGTTTCAGCGGGCGTTTCAGCCGGCCGGATCGACGCATTCCTGTTCGCGAAGAAGGAGGGTGGTGCCGAGATCGCCCCGCCCGCTGGCGAGGCATGGGCGACGAGCAGCAATCATGACACGCAGACGGAAGTCTCGCTGACAGGCAACATCGAGTTGTCCCAAGGCACCACCTTCGTCTCGCTGGTCGGGCGCATGGGAAGCGAGCGCCACACCTATGCCCTTCGGGTTCAAACCGTTCCGGCAGGAACGGATGGTGGAACCTCTGTCGACGCTGGCACCGAAGCGGATGCTGGCTCAGGTGCTGGCTTGCACCGGCTGGTGTTCACGTTGGATGAGGAAATCACCGCGGGCGCAGCGGAGATGCACTCTGTTGTTCGCTTCCCGGGGATGAAAGTCACCGTCACCGGGCCCGGCCCGGTGATGAGCGGCGAGACTGGGCCGACAGGCGAGTATGGCATCCCCGTGTCCGTTGCTTCTGGGGACGGGATGGGCATCGCCTGCGCGGACGTCCCGCTGGGTTCCCGTCCGTTGCTCGGGCGGGACACGGCGACAGGTGCTCCGGTTGTCCAATCCATCGTCACAGCGAGTTACCCGACGTGCTCTGCAACGTTCGAGGCCTCCGCGGGCCGCCAGACCCGCGCGGACATCTTGGTGGATGCCCGCTTGATTCATGGGGCGTTGCACTTCGTTGACCGTGAAGGTCAACCGCTCCGTCACGACTGCCAGGCCAATGCGTCCAGCGAATACAGCCTGGATGCCGGGGCCTACGTCTCCATTGCCAACGCAGACATCCCCAAAACGGAAGTGCACTTCTTTCGTGAAGACGATCTGACACGCCCCGTTGCCCAATTCACGGTAGGCGTGCCGGATACGGAGTGCTCGCCCGCGTCGCAGGGCCAGATGAATCCCCAGGGCCGCTATTCGCGCGTTCGCATGGGCCCCACGACGCCCTTCAAGCGGGTCATCCGCGAACGCTGCCGGGAACTCAATCCGGCGCTCATCCAGGACCCGAGCGCCCCCGCGCCGCGCCAGCTGAATGAGGCGGACCGCGCGTTCTATGAGACGGAGTGCCGGGACAATCACACCAACTTTCTCCGCCTGAAGGCAGGAGAGCCTCTGGTTGTTGTCGCGGTCAACCATGCGACAGGGCACACTGGCATGACACGGTTGCCCATTCCTCCGCTCTCGAAGAAACAGTTGGATGAGGAAGGACGCTGCGCCGAGGACGAGGAACTAGGGCCGCTGACGGTCGTGGAGTTCGGCCAGACGGTCAAACTCTCCCGTTGCTCGGTCGCGCAGCTTGGCATCGAGGCCCCTGTCTTCCTCTTCCCGCCGGAAATCGACGTGCGCATCTGGCGCAGTGCCGAGGCCGGGGGCATTCAGCAGGACCTGCCGCCGACGCTCGTCCGTCATGGCGGCGCCGCCACGACGCGTGACAACTACGTGCACCTGGACACCCACTGGCGTGTTCGGACGATGGCTCCGGTCGAGTGGCGTAGTGAAGACGGCGGTGTGCGGACGTCGCCCATCGACGCGGGGCTACCCCCGGACCGAGTGGACGGCGGCGTGTCCCAATGCGGGGCGGGCAGCGGACCGGATGGTGGTGCCAATCCGAATTGCACGCCGAACGTCCTGCGGGATGTCGGTATCTCGGGCGTGCTGCTCGAAACGTGCTCGGAGTACGGGCCAGGCGCGGCGGCCTCCGCGACCAAGCAGGCCGCGTGCCTCCGCAGCCAGGATCTCCAGGACGTGCCTGCTGGCGTTCCGCCGCTGGCGGGGCGGGTGGTGCGCGTCACGGACTCCGCTATGGAGCAGCCCGAGGTGACGCAGTTCGCGGTGGTGCCGGGCCGAGGCTCTGGCGCGCTCCAGGCCGCGATGCGAATCATGGGAGCTGACGGTCAGCAGATGACCGTGGGCAGTCTGCCGCGCGCCAATTTCTACCTCCACGTCGTTGGGCATCAGGTGTTTCCTCGAGACCTCGACGGCGATGGCGTTCTTGCTCCGAGTGAGCGCAATTCGAGTCCACCCGACTTTACGGAATCGGAGGAGGTTGACCTGCCTGGGATGCCCTCACGAGCGCTCGGGCTGAAGAACGTCTATTCCAGCATGGACCCAGATGGCTTCCGGGTCCTTCGCTACGACCGCGACCGTGAGCACGAATTCCGCGTCCTCGATCTGACCAATCCGCGAGTCGTGGCCCAGAACAGCGTCGGCCAACGCGACGTGGGAAGCGGCGAGTCCACGGAGGCGGCTCTCGACGACCTTGCCTACAGGTTCCTCGCGGCCCTCTTGGAGCCCGACGATCCCGGGCGTGCCGGGACGTTGACTGGCGACTACGTGGTGCGTTTCGGTAGCGACCAATATGGCGTGGAGTGTGATGTCAGCTTCGACGACGGCGCGTTGGTGGGCTCGTGTGACAACGAGTTCATCGACGACGTCCTCGCTGCGAATGACATCCTGTACATGGAGCTGTACCTCAGCGGAAACGCCGAGAACGTCCTCTATCGGTTCAACCTGATGGGGGTGTCTCCTCGCGTTGACCTGTTGAAGGCAGGTAGCTCCTTCACGGCGCAACGCTCCGTCGAAGTCGATGACCAAGGTCACGCTGTCCTCGACCGGCCTGTTTCGACTCCCGCCGTTGCCCGGTTCGCGCTCGACCCGGGCGTCATCCACCGGGGGCGTGTGAAAGTCTGCACGTCCGAGACGTGCGCCGCGGACAGCCTGCTCAAGCAAGCAGACATAGAGATGCTTGGTAACGGCGCCTACCAGGTTCAAGGCGAAACGGGGACAGCGCAGCAGAAGCTCGAACAGCTTGACGAGATGGGGCTCAACGCGGCCCGATTCTTCCATCTCCCAATCCCCGCGCATCTGGTCGCCATGCCAGGCGCACTCGATCCCGGGACACGATTCTACCTGATCCAGGAGATTGAGCTTCCCGAGCCTCGCCGGCTCGTCCAGAGGCTGGGGCGGCCTCGCGGCAGTTTCGAGGGGGCCAATGCCCGAGCTCCGGGGCAAGCGACCATTCAGGGCATCAACGTGGCCGACGGGCACCTGGCTTTCGAGCACGAGGACTTCGCCGTTCCGCAGATGGCCGAGATGGTCCGCTTCGCGCGCACCTACAACAACCAGAGCAGTCGAGTGGGGCCCACAGGAGTGGGGTGGACGCACAACTACGAGGGCTATGTCCAAGAGGAGAAGGCCGGGCGTTACACTGTCGTACTCGCCGGACAGGCGTATGACGTTCCGTTGTGCGGCGCCATCGACGAAGAGGCGTCCACGGCGACGGATTGCGCCACCGATCGTTCACATGGTCTGGACGTAAAGCTTGTGAAGCGTGATGGCCTGAACGTGGTGGAGGTGAAGACCCCGGAAGGGGTCGTCTACGAGTTTGGAACGTTGGCTCGTGGGTCTTCGACAAAGACGCGGCGGCGCTGGCTGCTCGACAGGTTCCATGATGGTCGAGGTCGAGAGGGCGACGAGGGGTGGACGAAGCTGACCTATCGCGCTGAGGACACGCTCCTGGATACCGTGGAGCGGTCGCCCGGCAAGCTTCGCCTTAAGTTTGACTACGAAACGATTGATGTTGCGAATCCCGCCATCGCCTATCGGTTGCGGAACCTGTCGCGAAACCAAGGGTTCAAGCTACTGAAATCGGTGGAACTAATCCTTGTCTCTGGCGAAGACGTCTTGCACAGCCTGGATTTCGGGCATGACACACGCGGAAACCTGGCTCGCGTCACAAGGACTTCCATTCCGCTCCCCAGCGCAACGCCAGGGACGAGTTCAAGTGCAACGCAGTCGTGGGAGTACACGTACCTCCCACTTCCTGCCAGCGTGTCCGGGCACAAGCAGTGGCTCGCTTCAAATGAGCTGGAGACGGCGAAGTACCTTCTGAGCCCCCCATTGGGGGGCGAACGCAAGATCCAGTGGAAAGCTACGTACGGCCGCACGGCAGCGCAAGGCACCTATGCGCATGTGGATGTTCGCGAAGTAGTGACGTCTGTCCACGGGACGGGGATGCCCAGCCCGGGCTGGCGCATCGTGGCGCCTGATTCCGGGACGAGGAAGATCCACCGCCCGGATGGCGTCGAAGTCACACTTCAGCTCAATGCCTACGGAAACACGAACACAGTGCGCGCCCCGGAGCTGGGGCCCAGCACGATGGCGTGGGGCAGCGATGCTCGTGGCGGCCCTGTGCAGATGGAAGTCTCGGTGTCACCCTTGGGGCGGAGCATCCGGAACGAACACAACAGCCGGATGCAGCTCGATCGCAGGCTGCTCGAACAATCGCCTCCGAACAGCATCCCAGTGCCAGGCATAGGCAACTCCACCGAACTTTGGTCCGTCCAATCCCGGCATGAGGTGACTGGACGCGTAGCGAGCATGTCTGTACTCAAGGCTGGCACTCAACAAGCTGCCGTCACCACGCCTCTGTCGAACGCAGGTGATTCAATGGGGGTCACCATCAGTGATACGTCCTTTGGGATTGCATACACCGCGTCCCAGTTCCCTGATCCGGACGGCGTGATCGTCGAAGGAACGGACCCTGCGGATAACACGGTGACCCATTCGGGGCACGAGACCCAGCCGCTGGGCCTGCCCACTCTCGTGACAGTAACGCACCCTGCTCACGGAACCGGGACGCCCACTGGGGGATTGCTCCGCTATAGTGTCGCCTACACCTACGACGATCTGGGGAACCGGGTTTCAGAGTTCAACGAGACCACCGGGGCACAGGTGGAATTGACCTATGACGCAGTCGGACGAGTGCTCACACGAACTGTTGCGGGCCACCCCCCTCAGGAGTGGAGCTACTCATACGAGCTTGGTGATGATGAACTGACCGTCACGGAATCGCTTCCCCTTGGACATTGGGGCCGAACCCAGATTCGGAAGACAGTGACGCAGGAGGGGCTCAAGCGAGAAGAAACCGTTCACTACGGGCGGGACAACCAGCCAGCGACGGTATCCTACACGGGCTACTTGGGGACACAGTTGCGCTCGTTCCGGGATGAACGCGGGAAGCTCCATGAACTCGTCTATGACTCGGCAGGACGGTTGACCGGAGAGAGGGTTGAAAAAATCTCTCTTTATACCTACGCGCTCGATGAAGACGGCAAGATTATTGAAGAAACCGATAGCAATGGACTGCGAACGCGTATTGGCTATGACGCACTGGGGCGCGCAGTCCGTTGGGAATATGAATCAAAAATCAACGATCCCGGCTGTCCAGGACATTGCTCATTTTCCGATGTCGAAACGGTTGTTCTGAACGCATCTGGCGCGGTTGTTGAGCGGACGTTTGGCTCGCTCAAGGACGGGTCTACTCCAAGGCCTCATATTCTTGAGTCGACAGTGGACGCGCTTGGTCGCGAACGAAGTGTTGCCAGCCGCGTAGATAGCCATGGCGGCATCAATTCAAGAACTGAGTACGATGCGGTGGGGAGGGTAACGCTCCGGGAAGACCGCGAGACGGGTCTCCGAGACATTTATGTGTATGCCGACGCCATGGGGCGACTGACGCGTCACGAGCGTACGGTTCAATCCGTTCATGGAACAAGAACCCTAATAGAGACGCGCGCCTACAGCGACTCGTCCTCAGGAACGACGACGCTTGTCGTGACCAGGAATCTGAACGGCACAGACGAGGGGGCAGACCGACAGGAGGTCAGGACATTCACTGTCGACACGCTCGGACGTGCTCGAACAATGCAGGAGACCGTTGACGGGCAACTTGCCCTTCACTCGTGGACCTATGACACGCTCGGTCGACGCGTTGAGTACACTGACCCTTCGGCCCATAGCCGAAAAACAAAATGGGAATACGATTCGTCCGGAAATTTATTAAAAGTCAGCACCCCCTCCACAGGAACAACAGAATACTACCCTGATGAACAGGGGCGCATTCGTAGAAAAATTGGTCCACGAGAGAATGAACTCTCGACAATGCACTACGATAGCTTGGGGCGGATTGAATATCGCACACAAGCCCTGCATGAAGGAGGGCCGGATGGCGCTCAGTCCGAGTGGCGATACGAGTACCTTGGGAACGGGGTAGAGAAGGAACTGGGCCCGCACTCCACAGTCATTTCGCGGACGCTGAATGCTCGCGGACTGACAGAGGAGGAGGTTTGGGAGCAATGGGGAGCAGCTCGCACGGTTCGAACTCGCTATGACGGGTTCTGGGTTAAGCGGAGAGAGTCCACCGAAGGCGAATCTCGGCAATTAATAGAACGTGATTCCGCCAATGGGCTTGATGATCGCGGGCGCACGCGCAACGAAGTAGAAACCTGGGCGTCACTTGGGCGCGGGTATCGATATGAAACGAACACTCTTTGGAGCGCACGAGAGTCTACCGCGACTGAGTCGTGGAAATGGGGTTCGAACGAGTTAGGCACTCGAACCGTTTCAATTCAGGTTGATAGCCTTGGCAACACTGTTCTGCGTGCACAGGGAGGCGGGACGGATCAGTGGGATTACTATGCAGATGGCAAGCCAATCTGGGCACTACCGCACGGTTTTGATGCCAGCCAGGCATTGACATCATGGCGATACGACACAAGTGGCAGAGTCAAAGAGACGCGCTTCGGAGCAGAGCAGACGACTTTTGGCTACTACGCAGACGGCCTACTTCAGGCTGTGCTTACGCCAGATCAGCGCATCCGCACATTGACATACAACGCACGAGGGCTTCTTGATTCGGAGTCCTATGGCCGCGGATCGGACACCAGAAATACTCACTATGCAGCCTATGATGGCGCCGGGAACCCAACGGAAGTCTGGCATGCAGCCACATCCAACACGGACCGAAGCATTTGGAACTACCAATACGGACCAAAGGGAGAGTTGCTGCAGGTATTCAATTCCGACCTTGGCACCTTCAGATATTCTTACGATGCGCTGGGCCGACTGCATAGCGTGGCCCCTCCAACTGGCGCAGCAACTGTTGCATCAGAGTTCAATTATGACTCACTAGGGCGGGAGCGGTCCCGACGGCGAGGAGCGTCTACTTGGACGACGAACTGGAAGGACGGCGTCTCTGAAACGGTCAATGCTCTAAATGAAAGAGTGGAGCGCGCTTATGATGGGCGCGGCCGTATCGTCCATGAGGCATTTAAGGCTGGCGACGCACAGATAGACGCAGCGGGGAATCTACGCGTTGTCAAAGATCTAGAAAGCGTTGACTATACCTACGACGGAGCAGACAGGCTGCGTCGAGCAGTTGAGCATCGAGGGAGTGACGCGATAACCTCTCGGTCGGACTACGATGCGCGTGATCGCTTGGCAGTATCAACTCGCGGTTCGACGTCGATCAACTACACATACCACGACAGCGGAACCATAAAGAGCATCCACTCCCCAGCTGGGGTTGTGAAATATGATGTTGACGAACTCCAGCGCCCAACGACTGTTACGCTTGACGACGGCAGCGCATTGTCTGTCGAATGGGAGCCAGGCGGCCGCCAAGTGGCAATGCTTGGAAACTCAACACTTCGCCACTCATATTGCTACGACGCACGAGACCGACTGTCATCGGTAACGCACGGCGAGGAACAGGAGAATTGCAACAGCCTGAGCAACTCTCCTCGCCTCAGGTATAGCTACACGTACGACAATCGAGACAACCGCACCACGGAGGTTGTTCGCAGGGAGGGTGCCGGTGAAGACGAGACGACAGAGTATGGCTACGACAAGGCAGATCGGCTGACCGGAGTTCGATACCCCGACAACGTGTCGACGCTCTATCGACTCCACCCTGACGGATCACGCTGGCAGGAAAAGCACGCCAGTGGATATACGGGGACTCTTGGCCCAAATGGGTTTGACGATATCGAACTGCCCCTGCGCCATTGGGACTACCACTATGACTCGCTGGGTGGATTGAACGAGATTAAGGCAAGAAGTGCCGACACAATGCAGGGGCAGGCCGAGGCCGACCAATCCATCGTCAAATACAAAACGGACGCAACAGGACGGCTTGTGCGCAAGCAGCATGGGTCATCTGTTCAGACGATGCATTTTGATGCTGCTGGTCGACTGGTAGAGATCATTGCTCTCGACGAGGAACTTCGCCGGAGCACTTTTCAGTATGACCATGCCGGCCTTCGTCGAACCAAGACTGCTGGAATAGCGACAAAAAAATACATATGGGGCCGAGGGGAGTTGATTGAGGAGGAAACGCTGGGCGGAGACACAAAACTCTATCAGCGCATAGCAGGTGTTGTCGTAGCCGTAGGCGAACAGCGAATCTTGCAAGATGGTTTGGGTAGTGCTGTTGGCTGGCTAGATATCGCTGGAACGATATCTCCGCGAAAATTCGACGCCTGGGGAAATCATCGAGGCGAAGGAGCGCCACCCGCCTTTGGAAGTGAGGAGCTTGGGTTCGCGGGGCACTCATTTGATCCAGACTCTGGATTTACATACTCTCAGCAAAGGTGGCTTGAAACTTCAACAGGGCGTTTTCTTTCGGAAGATCCCGTTGAAGCACTTGCATACATAAGCAATCCCGTCGGCATGCAGCCATGGTTGTATGCCAATGGAAATCCACTCAAATATACAGATCCGGATGGGCGCCAAGCCGCTGGGCTATCAGGTCCAGGAGGAAGGCAGCCAATCCCGCCGTCAATGATTCGGCCTCCATCAGATCCGACGCCCCACTCTCCCCCGACAACCGCAACAAGGGCGCCACCGAGGCCCACCTTGGTGGGTGGAAAGCCTTCAGTTGGCCCCAGCCTAGGACCTCTCATTGTCTCTCGGGTCCTTGGAGTTGCATTGTTCTTCCTGACAATGCCGAGCGACTCGGGAAGCAACCAGGAATGGCCCAATGCGCGGATTGTGTGCACGCTTGATGGCGGATGCACCCGAGTGGAAGCCCCAGGAGCACCGGATGGAAGTCCAAGAATTGCCCCAAGTGCCACGCCGCAAAGTGTCCCGTTTGCAGATGGCCCCGCAGCAGTCGTTGTGCCTTTTGCCGATCCTGCTGGTGATTCAGCGCTGTATGAAGATCCGGGAATCCAGGATGTCACCCCCTTGTCGATGGCGGGCGACGACGATGGGGCTAGTGGCGCTAAAGTCGATCGAGCAATATACAAGTCGCTTCGAAAGAAATCTCCATCAAAGGCTATTCGGAAGTTAGTGAATAGTGGAGATGGGCCCAAACTCGATCCGGTTTATGGGTACGAAGTCGAAAAATATGAGGCCGACCATCTTTATCCGCTCAACCAGATTGTCGAGGAGGAGGGGTTTGGGGACCTGACGGATGCAGAAATGCTCAGCGTTGTAAATCTTCCTGAGAACTTCCATGGACTCGGAAAGTCCACTAATGCATCCAAGCAAGATTTGACCTTCAAGGAATGGCCGGGACACTCGGTTCTTGGACCGGTGCCTGCAGACGCAAAAAAGAAGATGATCGAGCTTGAGGAGACTGGCAAAGCTGCCGTAAAGGCAAAAATCAAGGAGTATATTGATGCCAAGAAAACAACGGATGATGGGGCCAAGAAATGAGTAAGTATATTCGCGAAGTCCAAGGGAGGCGCTTTGCTGTGTTTTGCGATGAGCGCTTCGAACGACAGGCGAAAGGAATGTTGAATGTCCTTGAGAGGATGGCTCTCCAGGGCAGCGCCTTTAAAGATGCAGATGTGTTTAATTTTGGTGGCATTCCGTTCTCACTGAGGTCGGCAGGGGAAGACCTTGTCGTGAGTCGTCCAGTTATTGATGGCGCGGCTGTTTTCGGCCCTGGTGATGATTTATCTCCACTTCTACTTCTTTTGCTTAGGCAGATTTCGTTTGCGAAGAAAGTCGGCACTGCTCCGGAGCAGGTCAATCTTCAAGACAAGGTAATTGTTGAGGAGGACTGTCTGTCTGAGGCTCATGTTTATATGGAGAGGGCCACTGATGTCCCCCCTGGTGACTCTGGATGGTTTGTTGGTTTTGCGTCAGAGGTCGAGCGCGACCGGATATTGAAATCTTATCGCATTTGGCAATTGCTTCACATTAGGCCGTCGATAGTGGGAGCCATGGCTTTGCCAAGCGGCTTTCTAGTGGTCTGGGATGGTGAAGCTGTTCTTTCAGTGTTAGATTCAAATGAAAACGAACGATGGATCGCGGAATGAGCTTGGTGCGCGCATCTTTGTTGAATGTGATTCAAGGGGTGAGGTGACGACTCGCAACAGGCGTCCCTGGTTCCACTTATCCGGACTCGTGCGTCGCATGCCGGCAAGAACCGATGGGGCCACATCGGTCGTCGGTCGGTTACGTTTCGCAAGAGCCTCGCGGATGGAAGAGTCTCCTTCTACATCGCCCACGCCCGGAGCAACGCCTCCGCTTCGCCCTCAATGCGCACGTTTAGAGTTGGAGCGGGTGAAAACATGCCCCTGCGTGCGCGATGAGCATGCGAATTGGCGCCTCTCCTGGACGAAAATCGCCGACGGTGCTGCTCGCCAATAAGCCAGCGCACCAGTCCCTCGGCCCTCCGTCCAGGGCCCACACCAGCGCTCCTGATAGGCCCGTTCAGCGGGCCGACACTCACCGGCCGTACTTGGGGCCTACAGGGTGCGCTGGGCGTACAGCCCCGTTAAACGACGTTGACAGCCCCCCCTGGGCTGGCAGATTCCGCGCCCGTTGGCGGCTGACAACCGCCCGTTTTCCAAAGGTTTCAGGTGTCCTGATGAGCGTTACCCAGGCCGACATCCTCGCTGCGATGTCGAAGGTGATGGATCCCGAGCTTCACATCGATCTCGTGAAGGCGGGAATGGTGAAGGACATCCACGTCAGTGGGGACACCGCGAAACTCAAGATCGAGCTCACCACGCCTGCCTGCCCCATGAAGGGGAAGATCCAGGCCGACTCCGAGGCCGCCCTCAAGGCCGTCCCCGGCCTCAAGTCCTTCGACATCGAGTGGGGCGCCCGGGTCCGCCCGGCCGGCGGGGGCATGCCCGCTGGCGCGCTGCTCCCTCAGGTCAAGAACATCATCCTCGTCGGCGCGGGGAAGGGCGGGGTGGGCAAGTCCACCGTCGCCCTCAACCTCGCCACGGCCCTGGCCCAGCACGGCGCCAAGGTGGGCCTGCTCGACGCGGACTTCTATGGCCCCTCCGTCCCCCTGATGACCGGCCTGGGCGACAAGCGCCCCGTCAGCCCGGACGGCAAGTCGCTCAACCCGCTCGAGGCTCACGGCCTCAAGGTCATGTCCATCGGCTTCCTCGTGGAGGCCGACCAGGCGCTCATCTGGCGCGGTCCCATGCTCCACGGCGCGCTGATGCAGCTCGTCCGGGACGTGAACTGGGGCGAGCTCGACTACCTCGTCCTCGACCTGCCGCCCGGCACCGGCGACGTGGCGCTCACGCTGTCCCAGTCCGTCCGGGCCGCGGGCGCCGTGCTCGTCACCACGCCGCAGGACGTGGCGCTCGCGGACGTGGTTCGCGCCAAGCAGATGTTCGACAAGGTCCACATCCCCGTGCTGGGCATCGTGGAGAACATGAGCCAGTTCGTCTGCCCGAACTGCTCGCACACCACGGCCATCTTCAACCACGGCGGCGGCCGCAAGGCCGCGCAGATGTTCGGGATTCCATTCCTCGGTGAAATCCCGCTGGACCTGAAGGTGCGGGAGTCTGGAGACTCCGGCGTTCCGGTGGTCGTGGGTGCCAAGGACAGCCCGGAGGCGAAGGCCTTCCAGGAAGTCGCGCGGAACGTCGCGGGGCGCGTGTCCGCTCAGAGCATCAAGAGCGTTCCGCTGCCGGTGATGCAGGCCCGCTAACTATCGAGGAGACATCATGGCCCCGGCCGGCAACGACGACTTCCCGCCCGATCCGCTGCTCGACGAAGACGAACGGCAGGACCGCTCCAGTGGCTCCAACGGGCCCGCGGGCTTCGTTCCGGAGTTCGTCCGCCGCATGGCCGTGGCCGGCCTGGGTGCCCTCTTCATGACGGAAGAGGGCATCCGCAACCTCGCGGGCCAGCTCAAACTCCCCAAGGAAGCCCTGGGCTTCATCCTCGGCCAGGCCGAGAAGACCAAGGACGAGGTGACGCGCGCCGTCACCGAGGAACTCCGCCGCTTCCTCCAGTCCGAGAAGCTCCGCGACGAGTTCCTCAAGCTCATGTCCGGCATGACGGTGGAGATCAAGGCGCAGATCCGCCTGGTGCCTCCCGAGAAGGAGGAGAAGCCCTCCGAGTCGGAAGCCCCCACCAGGTCCCGCCGGTCCGCCACGCCCAGCGTGGTCATCTCCGAGCTCAACGCGAAGCGCCCCAGCGCGAAGCGCACCAAGAAGGAGTAACGGTGGCGGACACGCCCCCTCCCGCTGAGTCCCCCTCGAGCGCCGCGCCGCCTCCGCGCCCGAACGAACGGAAGAGCGCGCTGGCCAAGCGGCTGCCGCTGCTCCTGCTCGTCGCCCTCGGCCTCTACCTGTGGCAGGTGACGGGCACCCCCGAGCGCGACGTCGCCTTCCAGCTCGCGGGTCCGGGCTGGGCCTCCGTGCGCGCCGTGGACCTGCAGATCTCCGACCCGGAAGGCCAGCTCCTCAAGCGCGAGGAGCGGTTCTTCCCCTCGGGACCACCGCCTGAGCTCACGTACAAGGTGGACCTGCCCGAGGGCACCTGGGACGCGGCGCTCTTCGTGAAACGTGAGGGCAGCGACGCCCGTGTGCGCCTGGAGACGGAGCTCGTCGTCGGCGAAGGGCAGTACATCGTCCAGCAGCTTCAGTTGCCCGCCGCAGTTCGTTGACCGACCTGGGGGCGTGGGCTAAGGCCGCCCGCACAACGTTCTTCACACTTTCCGACCCAAGAGGTGCGTACACGCCATGGCAACGGAACACATTGTCGTCGTCGGGGCAGGGCAGATGGGCGCGGGCATCGCGCAGGTGGCACTCGTCGCGGGCCTTCGCGTCACGCTGGCGGACGTCTCCGAAGCGGGGCTCGCCAAGGGCGCTGACCGCATCCGCGCCGGCCTGAAGAAGCTGGTGGAGAAGGGCAAGCTCGACGCCGCCAAGCAGCAGGCGGCCGAGGCCAACCTCGTCACCGTGACGAAGGTCACCGACGCCAAGGACGTGGACTTCGCCGTCGAGGCCGTGACGGAGAGCGAGGGCCTCAAGCGCGGCATCTTCCTGGACCTGGACGAAATCGTGCGCCCGGGCGGCGTGCTCGCCACCAACACGTCGTCCATCCCCATCACCCGGATCGCCGCGTATACCAAGCGCCCCGAGTCCGTCATCGGCATGCACTTCATGAACCCGGTGCCGGTGATGCAGCTCGTGGAGATCATCCGCGGCGCCGCCACGTCCGATGAGACGTACGCCACCACGCGGGCCCTCGCGGAGAAGATGGGCAAGACGACGGTGGTCTCCAAGGACTACCCGGGCTTCATCGTCAACCGCATCCTCATCCCCATGCTCAACGAGGCCTGCTTCGCCGTCATGGAGGGCCTGGGCTCCGTCGAGGACATCGACACCGCGATGAAGCTGGGCACCAACCAGCCCATGGGCCCGTTGCAGTTGGCGGACTTCATCGGCCTGGACACCGTGCTCTACATCGCCGAGGTGCTCCACAAGGGCCTGGGCGACCCCAAGTACCGCCCCAGCCCCCTGCTGCGGCAGTACGTGGAGGCCGGCTGGTACGGCAAGAAGAACGGCCGCGGCTTCTACAAGTACTGAGCCTCGCGGTTACCCACTTCCACCCCAGGAGCCTCGAACATGGCCTACGAGAACATCCGGCTGGAGCAGGAGGGCGCCATCGCGACCCTCTTCATCGACCGCCCCAAGGCGCTCAACGCCCTCAATACGAAGACGCTGCAGGAGCTCGAGTCCGCGCTGAAGTCCCTTCCCGCGGACGTGCGCGTCCTCATCGTCACCGGCGGCGGCGAGAAGGCCTTCGTCGCGGGCGCGGACATCGCGGAGATGGCCGCGCTCACCGACGCGCAGGCCCAGGAGTTCGGCGCCCTGGGGCACCGGGTCATGGCCGCGCTGGAGGCGCTGCCCATTCCGACCATCGCGGCCGTGAATGGCTTCGCGCTCGGCGGCGGCTCCGAGCTGGCCCTGGCCTGTGACTTCATCTACGCCTCCGAGAAGGCCAAGCTCGGCCTGCCGGAAGTCGGCCTGGGCGTCATCCCCGGCTTCGGCGGCACCCAGCGCCTCACCCGCGTGGTGGGCCGCGCCCGCGCCAAGGAGCTCATCTTCACCGGCGACCGCATCGACGCGGCGAAGGCGAAGGAGATTGGCATGGTGCTGGAGGTCCTCCCCGCGGACGGCCTGCTCGCGCACTGCCGCGCCGTGGCGGAGAAGATCCTCAAGAACAGCCCGCTGGCCATCTCCAAGGCCAAGCAGGTCATCGAGGCCGGCGCCGACCAGGACCTGCGCGCGGCGAACGACATCGAGCGCAAGGCCTTCGGCGACCTGTTCGGCTCCGAGGACCAGCGCGAAGGCATGAAGGCCTTCCTGGAGAAGCGCCCCGCGACCTTCACCGGGAAGTAGCGCGGTGAAGGGGCTCGCGGCCGGGGGACTGCTGGCGTGTCTCCTGGCCGCCGCGCCGGCCCAGGCTTCGGACGAAGGTGAGGACGACGACGGGCGGGCCCCCGTGCTGGTGTCCTGGAAGCGCTCGCTGTGCCTCTACACGGGCTGCTTCCTGGACCCGCTCGTGCCCGACGTCCGCTACGAGTGGGGGCCGGATGCCCAGGAGGGTTGGGTCCTGTCCTGGCCCATCCACCCGTGGGCCCTGCCGGCGCTGGACGTGCCAGGGCCCACGCTGGTGGTGTCGCCGTTCCTGGAGCCTCAGCTCCGGCTGGGACGGACGGCCTTCCGGATGCTCGCCGGGGCACGGGTGTATGCGTTTCCTGACGCAGCGCGCTTTGGAGTGTTGGCCGAAGGCGCGGGGCTGTGGGGGCGGGACGGTTCGGGCGGCGTGGCCGGGCTGGGGTTGTCCTATGACTTCGTCGAGCGGCACCCGGACACGGTGCCGTGGACCCTGTCCGTGGTCGTGCGGCGGGCATGGACGGGGGAGGGGAACCGGCTGGACGTCAGCCTCGACGTCACGGTGCCCCTCAATATGTTCTGGGGTACTCCCGGGGAATCCCGGGTCTCAGGCGACCGGACGGTGTCTCACCGGCACGCCACGGCGCGCTTCCGCGCGCGCGCCGCGTCTTCGCTGTTCCAGAGGGAAGCCCCTCATATTATGGAGGTTCCATGAACTTCGAGTTGACCGACATCCAGCGTGAAATCCAGCGGATGACCCGCGAGTTCGCGGCCAAGGAGCTCATCCCCAACGCCCGCAAGTGGGACGAGCACCACGCCTGGCCGACGGACGCGGTGAAGAAGCTCGCCGAGCTGTCCCTGCTGGGCGTGGCCGTTCCCGAGCAGAACGGCGGCGCCGGGCTCGACAACGTCTGTTACGCCATCGCCATGGAGGAGATCAGCCGCGGCTGTGCATCCACCGGCGTCATCATGAGCGTGAACAACTCGCTCTACTGCGATCCGATCATGAAGTACGGCACGGACGCGCAGAAGGAGCAGTTCCTGGCGCCCTTCGCCCGGGGCGAGAAGCTGGGCTGCTTCGGCCTCACCGAGCCCGAGGCCGGCAGCGACGCCGCCGCGCAGAAGACGGTCGCCGTGCGCAAGGGTGACGAGTACGTCATCAACGGCTCGAAGAACTGGATCACCAACGGCCCCAAGGCCGACGCCATCGTCCTGATGACGATGACCAACAAGGAAGCGGGCCACAAGGGCATCACCGCGTTCATGGTCCCCACGGACACCCCGGGGTTCATCCGCGCCGAGCCGGACAAGAAGATGGGCATCAGCGCCGCCTGGTCCTGCTCCATGTTCTTCGAGGACATGCGCGTGCCGGCCAAATACATGCTCGGCAAGGAAGGCGAGGGCTTCAAGATCGCCATGAGCACGCTGGACGGCGGCCGCATCGGCATCGCGTCGCAGGCGCTGGGCATCGCGCGCGCGGCGTACGAGGAGGCGGTGCGCTACTCCGGTGAGCGCAAGTCCTTCGGCAAGCCCATCCGCGAGCACCAGGCCATCCAGTTCATGATCGCCGACATGGCCACGGAGATCGACGCGGCCCGGCTGCTCGTGTGGCGGGCGGCCCTGCAGAAGGACAAGGGCGTGCGCCACAGCGCGGAGAGCGCCATGGCCAAGCTGTACGCCAGCGAGATGGCCAGCCGCGTGGCGAACAAGGCCCTGCAGGTGCACGGCGGCATGGGCTACAGCAAGGAGATGGACGTGGAGCGCCACGTGCGCGACGCGCGCATCACGGAGATCTACGAGGGGACGAGCGAGATCCAGCGCATCGTCATCGCCGCCAACCTGCTGAGGGAGTAACCGTCATGACCCGAGCGCTTCTCTCCGCAGTCGTCCTGGCCTCGGCGGTTGCGCTCGCGCAGGGCGCCGCCCCCGCGAAGGCGCCCGCTGGCGGCAAGCCCGCCGCCACGACGCCGGCCCCCGCCAAGCGCGACGGGCCGGACGTCGAGCGGATGCCCTTCACGCCCGACTCCATCCGTCAGGTCGTCCAGTACCACCAGCGCCGCATCCAGGAGTGCTACGAAGACCACATGGCGGAGAAGGACCGGACGGTGGAGGGGCGGCTGATGACGACCTTCACCATCGACGCCAACGGCCTGGTGAAGGACGCCCGAGTGGTGAAGAAGACCAGCACGCTCAAGGACCCGAGCCTGCACGACTGCGTCCAGGCCGTCCTGTCGTCCATGACCTTCCCGAAGCCTCCGGATGGCACGGACCGCCCCATCGAGTACCCGTTCAACCTCAAGGCCATCGAGTAGGACAACCGCCGTGAACCTCGAGCTCACCGAGACGCAGACCCTCATCCGCGACACCGCGCGCAAGTTCGCTCGCGAGCGCGTGGCCCCCCTGGCCCGGACACTGGACCGCGAAGAGCGCTTTCCCACGGACCTCTTCCGGCAGCTGGGCGAGATGGGGCTGCTGGGGGTGAACCTCCCGGCGCGCTATGGCGGTTCGGAGGCCGGCGTGGTGGCCTATGCGCTGGCGATGATGGAGATGGCCGCGGCCGACGCGTCTACGTCGGTGGCCATGGCCGTCACCAACATGTGCGGCGAGCTCATCAACGCGTTCGGCACCGACGCGCAGCGCGAGAAGTACGTGACGCGGCTGGCGTCCGGTGAGGCCATCGCGGGCTCGTTCGCGCTGTCCGAGCCCCATGCGGGCTCCGACCCCGGCGCGCTGCGCACCACCGCGGTGCGGCGCGGGGACGTGTGGGTCCTCAACGGCAGCAAGCAGTGGATCACCTCCGGCGCGCACGCGGGGGTGATGGTGGTGTGGGCGCGCACGTCCCCCGCCGGCAACAAGGGCCTGTCGTGCTTCATCGTCGAAGGCGGGACGAAGGGGCTCATCATCGGCAAGCACGAGGACAAGATGGGCCTGCGCTCCTCGAACACGGTGTCGCTCACGTTCGAGGACTGCGAGGTTCCGGCGGAGAACCTGCTGGGCGCCGAAGGGCAGGGCTTCAAGCTGGCCATGGTGGCGCTGGACGGTGGGCGCATTGGCATCGCGGCGCAGGCCTGTGGCGTGGGGCGCGCGGCGCTCGAGGCGACCGTGGCCTACGTGAAGGACCGCCAGGCGTTCGGCCAGCCCATTGGCGAGTTCCAGGGCCCGCGCTTCATGCTCGCGGACATGCAGACGCAGTTGGAGGCGGCGGAGCTGCTGACGCTGCGCGCGGCGTCGATGAAGGAGAAGGGCCAGCCGTTCTCCCGCGAGGCCTCCATGGCGAAGCTCTTCGCCAGCGAGATGAGCAACAAGGTGGCTGACAAGGCCGTGCAGCTCCACGGCGGCTACGGCTACATCGACGAGTTCCCGGTGGAGCGGTTCTTCCGCGACGCCCGCGTGCAGACCATCTACGAAGGCACCAGCGAGGTGCAGCGGATGGTGATCGCCCGCGAGAGCTTCAAGCTCCAGGGCTGACGGCCGGGAAGACATCCGGGGCCGTCGGCGGTTGAGCGCGGCCCGGAGTTGGCCCTGGAATTTCAGGGCCTTGGCCGCTCGTTCGGACACCAGCCTGGGGGCAGGCATCCTGCGGAACGGGGCTGCGCGACAGGGCAGGCGTTCTTAACTAGGAGCCATTGACAGCTCCGGGGTAGGACATCCACCCAACAGCACAGGGGGCACGAGCTCGCTTGACTACCGGAATCACCGGTGTCTAGGGTGCGCGGCTTCCATCAAATCAAGTCCTCAATGAGGAGGACGAACGTCACTGCCCGCTGCTCCCCGCAGGCCGCGACGGAAAAACCACCATCAGGGGGCAGTTGTACCGGTTTCAAAGGACTTCCATTTCATGCAGCAGAACGTGAACCAGCAGGTCGGGATGGACGGCGGCGACGAAGACTTTGCCGCAATGTTCGAGGCCTCGCTCAAGGAGCGCGGTGGTGACGGCATCCTGAAGGAAGGGGAGATCGTCAAGGGCACCGTGGTCCAGGTGACGAAGGACTTCGCGATTGTCGACATCGGCTACAAGTCCGAGGGACAGGTCCCGATCTCCGAGTTCACCAACCCTCGCGGAGAGGTCTCGGTTCAGGCCGGTGACCCCGTCGAGGTCCTCCTGGAGAGCCGCGAGAACGACACCGGCATGGTCGTCCTCTCCAAGGAGAAGGCCGACAAGATGCGCATCTGGGACGAGATCAGCGCCGCCTGCGAGCGCGATGAGATCGTCAAGGGCACCATCGTCGGTCGCGTGAAGGGCGGCCTGTCCGTCGACATCGGCGTGAAGGCGTTCCTGCCCGGCTCGCAGGTTGACATCCGCCCCGTGCGGAACCTTGACCAGTACATCTCGAAGGAATTCGAGTTCAAGGTCATCAAGTTCAACAAGAAGCGCGGCAACATCGTCCTCTCCCGCCGCGTGCTCCTCGAGAAGCAGCGCGAGGAGATGAAGAAGGAGACCCTCAAGAACCTCAAGGAGGGTGCCGTCCTCAAGGGCGTGGTCAAGAACCTCACCGACTACGGTGCGTTCATCGACCTGGGCGGTATCGACGGTCTGCTCCACATCACGGACATGTCGTGGGGCCGCATCGGTCACCCGAGCGAGATGTTCAACGTGGGTGACGAGGTTCGCGTCGTCGTCCTCAAGTTCGACCCGACGCAGGAGCGCGTCAGCCTGGGCCTGAAGCAGATCCAGGAGGACCCGTGGCACCGCGCCGACGAGAAGTACCCGGTCGGCACGCGCGTGCGCGGCAAGGTCGTGTCCATCACGGACTACGGCGCGTTCATCGAGATCGAGCAGGGCGTCGAGGGTCTGGTGCACGTGTCCGAGATGTCCTGGACCAAGCGCCTCAAGCACCCGTCCAAGATCCTGGAGGTCGGCCAGGAGGTGGAGGCCGTCGTCCTGGACATCGATCCGAAGGCCAAGCGCATCGCGCTGGGCATGAAGCAGATCGAGCAGAACCCCTGGACGCTGCTCGAGGACAAGTACCCGATCGGCTCCGTCATCAAGGGTCAGATCCGCAACGTCACCGACTTCGGCGTGTTCGTCGGCGTCGAGGAGGGCGTGGACGGCCTGGTGCACGTCTCCGACATCTCCTGGACGGTGCGCATCAAGCACCCGGGCGAGATGTTCAAGAAGGGCGACGAAGTCGAGGCGGTGGTGCTCAACATCGACGTCGAGAACGAGCGCTTCAGCCTGGGCATCAAGCAGCTCCAGCCGGACCCCTGGGAGACGCTGTCCGAGCGCCTGCCCGTGGGCAGCCGCGTGAAGGGCAAGGTCACCAAGGTCACCGACTTCGGCGCGTTCGTGGAGATCGAGCCGGGCATCGAGGGCCTCGTCCACGTCTCCGAGCTGAAGGAGGAGCGTGTCGAGAACCCGCGTGACGTGGTGCAGGAGGCGCAGGATGTCGAGGTGAAGATCATCGACATCAACACCCCGGACCGGAAGGTCGCGCTGTCGATGAAGGCGCTGATCGGCGAGGGCGAGGATTACCGCGAGTACCTCCGCAAGCAGGCGGAAGGCTCGAAGGCGCGCCTCGGCGACGTGATGGCGAGCAAGCTGAAGAAGTAGTCTTCAGCCGCACGCGCCAGCACGGCGAGACGGCCGGGTTCCCGAGAGGGGGCCCGGCCGTTGCCGTTTCGGGGCGGGGCCTGCTATGGAGGTACCACGCGCTACGGGGCCGAGCGCGCGGGGGACAATCCATGTTTGTTCGTTCTGTTGCCTGGGGCCATTGCTCCGGGGTGGCCTGCGCACTCGTGCTGAGTGCGGTGTTTGCTTGTTCGGATGGAAGCAGCCCGAATCCCCCTGTGTCCCGCCCTCCGGGCCAGGCACGCATCGAGGCCCCCGTCGTAGGGCTCACGGCGGGATTGCCGGGAGGCTTCCGGTGCATCGCGGAGGATCCGGACGGTGACGCGCTGACCTATGCGTTCGACTGGGGGCGCGCGAAGGCGGAAGTCAGCCTGTCCGAACGTGTTCCCAGCGGCACCGCCGGTGATGTGGCTCCCGTCTTCCAGACGAAGGGGCAGTTTTCGGCCCGCTGCCGCGCGGTCGATACCCACGGACAGTTGGGGGCGTGGTCCGAATACGCGCTCTTCGAAGTGCACCCGGCGCCACCGCTGGATGACGGGAAGCGGGAGCTCACGGTGGAGGTCTTTGGCCACGGGCGTGTGACGAGCACGCCGAGCGGCATCGACTGCACGTCCACCTGCAGCGCTCGCTTCGAGGTCGGAGCCGAAGTCACTCTGTCCGTAGAGCCACAGCCCGGCTGGCGCTTCACGGGGTTGCTGCGCTGTGGCACCGAGCGCGCGTCCCAGGTCGTCCGGGTCGACCACAACTATCATTGTGGGGCAGGGTTCGCCCGAAGGGAGGAGCAGGCCGTGGAGTGGCGCCAGACGGGCGCCTCCTACCCCAGCGATGCGTCGTGGGGCCCCGATGGCCGGCTGCTCGCGGTGTTGGATCAAAGGGGCTCGCGCGGCGGCCTGCGCATCTGGAATGCGGGCCTTGGGCAGGTTGCCCGCATCATCCACCAGGACTCCACTGACATCCGTTCGGTGTCCTGGGGCCCGCGGGACGAGGACCTGGCGGTGGGGCTCGCGGATGGGCGACTGGCCTTGATCGACCCGGCGACGGGAGCGTTCCACCAGACGTGGAGCGCCCACGCTGGGCCCGTGGTGGGGCTGGCCTGGTATGCGAGAGGAAATGAGCTGGCCAGCGTCAGCCACCCGGAGACAGGCGGCGCGGAGGTGCGCTTCTGGGCCGCGTCCTCGGGGACGGAGAGCCGGGCGCCGTTGCGGACGGCGCGCACCCTCCGGAAAATCCACTGGAGCCCGGATGGAGCGCGGGTTGCGTTGGAGATGGCGGGCGAGCAGGTGGAAATCCACAGTCTGGACCCCTGGGTGCAGGTCCACGAGGTGGGGCATGGCGACAGCTTCTCCTGGAGTCCGGACGGCGCTCGCTACGCCGTGGGGAGCTACCGGAACGTCCGGGTGTATGAGACGGCAACCCACGAGCTCCAGGCCTCCTGGTTTGGACCGTGGAGCGTGTCGTCCCGCATGGACTGGAGCCCAACCCAGGACTGGCTCGTCATCGTGGACCTGGTCCACTCCCTGACGGTCCTGAACGTCAACACCGGGAGGGTGGTCGCAAACAACACCGAGGTGCCCCCCAATCCGTTGGACGCCCTGGGCTTCAGCGCCGTGCGCTTCCACCCGGTCCACGACTCGTTCGTCGCGGTGGCCCGCAGGCCCGCGTCGGTCTCCACCTTCAGCGTGGACGCGCAGCAGTCGCGGCTGCTGCGCCACGAGTTGGTGGCCCATTCGTCCGCGATCAACGCCACGAAGTGGAGCCCGGCGGGGAACCGGCTGGCGTCAGCGGGCGACGACGGAAAGGTCCGGCTCTGGGGCGCCGCGGGCCAGGCGCTGGCGACTTTGGACGGTCACGAGGGCAAGACGGTCCGCGCGCTCGGATGGGACGCGAGCGGCGCACGGCTCGCGTCGGGGGGAAACGATGGACGCATCTGCCTCTGGGACGTCGAGCAGGGCCGCCTGACGCAGCCGCCGCTGCAGATGATGCAACGGGCGCAGGGTCATCCACCCACGGTGGCGCACGTCGCGCTGAGTCCGGACGGCCGCACGCTGGCGAGCGCGGGCGCGACACTGTTTCTCACGGGAAGCATGACCAGCGTCCAGGTCTGGGACGTCGCTTCGCGCACGGAGCTACTCAACATCCCAGAGACGGACAGCCCCGTCGTGGAGCTGGGATGGACGCCGGACAGCCAGTCGCTGATCATCGTCTACACCCACGCAGCCTGGGATGTCTGGAACCGCAGCTCCGGGGTGCTCAAGCGCGTGGAGTCCGCCCCGGAAATCCTGACCACCGCGGCGCTCAGTCCTGATGGAACCCGGTTGGCATGCAGCGACCGGCTGGGGGTGTCCGTCCTGGATGTGGGGACGGGGGCTGTCATCGCGGAGACCCCCACGTGGACCACGCAACTGGCCCTGGCGTGGCATCCGGACGGCTCGCGCTTCTCAGGTGGCGGTGCGGAGCGGCTCGTCTTCGACTGGCAGGTACATGAGCGCGGCTATCTTCTGCCCAGCGTCATGGGGGCCCACGACAGCATGGTCCTGGGCGCATCATGGCGCGGGGACGGCGCGGTCCTCACCACAGGTGGCGCGGACATGGCGCTGGTCACCTGGCGCGCCCGCTAGGAACCGTCCGACCGGTCGGGCGGGCATGGGCCCGCCCAGCACACCGCCAGCCCTCGTCACTTCGCGCGGTTACGAGGGCTGGCGCGTTGCGTCGTGCACAGTGGACGCTCACGTCCGTGTGACGAGCAAGGATGCTTGAACTCAGGGAAGTGGCCGGTGATAAGGGCCCCCGACACTGTTATCGAAGAGCATCCGCACATCCTCAAGAGGAGGCAGGTTTCATGGCTCGTGACGTCGTCATCGTGGGCGCGGCCCGTACCCCCATTGGTGCCTTTCAGGGCGCGCTCGCCAAGCTGACGGCCCCGCAGCTGGGCGCGATCGCGATCAAGGCGGCCCTGGAGCGCGCGGGCGTGAAGCCCGAGGCCGTTCAGGAAGTCATCATGGGCTGTGTGCTCACCGCGGGCGTCGGCCAGGCGCCTGCTCGCCAGGCGGCCATCTTCGCCGGCCTACCGGAGACGGTTCCCGCCACCACGCTCAACAAGGTCTGTGGCTCCGGCCTCAAGGCCGTCAGCGCGGGCGCGCAGGCCATTGCCCTGGGCGAAGCGGACGTCGTCGTCGTGGGCGGCATGGAGTCCATGAGCAACGCGCCGTACATCAGCCACACGATGCGTGGCGGCGCGCGCATGGGCAACGTGGAGTTCAAGGACGCGATGATCCTCGACGGCCTCTGGGACGTGTACGGCAACGTCCACATGGGCATCTGCGCCGAGGAGTGCGCCACGACGCAGGACATCAGCCGCTCGCAGCAGGACGAGTACGCGCTGGAGTCTACGCGCCGCGCCATCCAGGCCCAGAAGGAAGGCCTGTTCAAGGCGGAGATCGTCCCGGTCCAGATTCCGGGCAAGAAGCCGGAGGACGTCGTCACCGTCTCCGACGACGAGGGTCCCCGCAACGCGAAGCCGGACAAGATTCCGGGCCTGAAGCCGGTGTTCAAGAAGGACGGCACGGTGACGGCCGCCAACGCGTCCTCCATCAACGACGGCGCCGCGGCGCTGGTGCTGATGAGCGAGGAGCGCGCGAAGGCCGAGGGCCGCGCCATCCTGGGCCGCATCACGGGCTACGCCCAGGCGGCGCGCAAGCCGGTGGAGTTCACCATCGCCCCCACGGACGCCATCAACAAGCTGCTGAAGAAGCAGGGCATCAGCGCGGGTGACGTGGACCTCTGGGAGATCAACGAGGCGTTCGCGGTGGTGTCCATCGCGAACAACCGGCTGCTCGGCCTGGACGCGTCGAAGGTGAACGTGCGCGGCGGCGCGGTGGCGCTGGGTCACCCGATTGGCGCGTCCGGCGCGCGCGTGCTGGTGACGCTGCTGCAGACGATGCAGGACCTGGACAAGAAGCGTGGCGTCGCGTCGCTCTGCATCGGCGGCGGCGAGGGCATCGCGCTGATGGTGGAGCGCTGAACTTCCTCTCCCGATAGGGGAGGGGCACGGGGTAGGGGCCCGCCAAGGGCCGTCACCCCGTTCGCACATGCGGGAGGGCGGATGAACAAGGTCTACGCGAACGCGGACGAGGCGGTCGCCGACATCCCGGATGGCTGCACGCTCATGAGCGGCGGCTTCGGGCTGTGCGGCAACCCGGAGAATCTCATCGAGGCACTTCACCGGAAGAACGTGAAGAACCTCACCATCATCTCCAACAACTGCGGCACCACCGAGCTGGGGCTCGGCATCCTGCTTCAGAACAAGCAGGTGAAGAAGATGGTGTCCAGCTACGTGGGAGAGAACAAGGAGTTCGAGCGGCAGTTCCTCTCCGGTGAGCTGGAGGTGGAGCTGAACCCGCAGGGCACCCTGGCCGAGCGCATCCGCGCGGGCGGCTGCGGCATTGGCGGCTTCTTCACCCCGACGGGCGCCGGCACCCAGGTGGCCGAAGGGAAGGAGACGCGCGTCATCGACGGGCGGCTGCACGTGCTGGAGACGCCGCTGAAGGCGGACTTCGCCATTGTCCGCGCGTGGAAGGCGGACCGCTGGGGCAACCTGGTGTTCCGCAAGACGGCGCGGAACTTCTCCCCGATGATGTGCATGGCGGCCAAGGTCACCATCGTCGAGGCGGAGCACATCGTGGAGCCCGGCGAACTGGACCCGGACCTGGTGCACATCCCGAGCATCTTCGTGAAGCGCATCGTCCAGGCGAAGAACCTCCAGAAGTGGATCGAGCGGCGCACCGTCCGCAAGTCGGCCTGAGGAGCCCAGCCATGCCACTGACTCGTGAACAGATTGCACAGCGCATCGCCCAGGAGCTGCAGGACGGCTTCTACGTCAACCTGGGTATCGGCATGCCCACCCTGGTGGCCAACTACATCCCGCCGGGCATGGACATCGTGCTCCAGTCGGAGAACGGCCTGCTGGGCATCGGCCCCTGGCCCGTGGAAGGCCAGGAGGATCCGGACCTCATCAACGCCGGGAAGGAGACGGTGACGGCGGTGCCCGGCGCCGCGTTCTTCGACTCGGCCCTCTCGTTCGGGATGATCCGCGGCGGCCACATCGACATGGCCGTGCTGGGCGCCATGGAGGTCAGCGAAGAGGGCGACCTGGCCAACTGGATGATCCCCGGAAAGATGATCAAGGGGATGGGCGGCGCCATGGACCTGGCCGTCGGTGCCCAGCGCATCTTCGTGGCCATGGAGCACGCCAACAAGGACGGCAAGCCCAAGATCCTCAAGAAGTGCTCGTTGCCGCTGACGGGCCTCAAGTGCATCCACCACATCGTCACGGACCACGCGTACATCGACGTGACGCCGCAGGGGCTCATCCTGCGCGAGGTGGCACCCGGAGTGACGGTGGAGCAGGTGCAGAAGCTCACCGAGCCGAAGCTGACGGTGGCCCCCGACGTCCGTGAGATGAAAGTCTGAGCGTGTGGGGATAAGGTGCACCGCCGCGGGCGTTGTACGAACCCCGCGGCGGAGCGCATCCCATGGCAGACAGTCCCAACACCTCGACCCCTCATCCCCGCGCGCCCCGTCTCGAGTACGAGCTGCCGGTGGCCTACCGCAGCGTCTCTGGCTTCGTCACCGACTGGGCGGTGAACCTGTCGAAGGGGGGCCTCTACATCAACACCGACAAGCCGTTGGCCGTGGACACGGTGGTGCGGCTGTTGGTGACGCTGCCCGGCGCGCACTTCCCCGTGGAGCTGAAGGGGCGGGTGACGCGCACCAATGCCGTGGGCGTGCCCGCGCCCCAGTCCCCAGGGATGGCGGTGGAGTTCCTGGACGTTGATGAAGACAAGCGAACGCGTATCGCGGAGTTCGTGGAGCGCCTGCGCTCGGAGCTCCCGCCCGAATAGCGCCTGAATGCTGCCGCTACCCGAACTTCCCATTGAACTGACCATCGAACGCCTCGGCCAGCTCGGCGAAGGCGTGGCCTCCTGGCAGGGGCGCACCGTCTTCATCCCGGGGACCTTCCCGGGCGACACCGTGCGCGTCCACCTGGAGACGCAAGGCCGTGTGCTGCGCGGCATCCTGCGACAGGTGGTGTCGCCAGGCCCGGACCGGCGTGACGCGCCCTGCGTGTACGCGTCCGACTGCGGCGGCTGTGACTGGCTGGGGCTCGCCGAGCCCGCTCAGCGCAGCGCGAAGCAGGAGATTGTCCTCTCCACCCTGGAGCACCTGGGGCACCTGGCTCGGGACAGCTTCACCGTGCGTCCGCTGCTGGTGGCCCCTCGCGACTGGGGCTACCGGCGCCGCGCGGTGCTGCATCCTGCGGGCAAGGGCGCGCTGGGGTACTTCGGCCGACGCAGCCACGAACGCGTGCCGGTGGAAGTCTGCGGTGCGCTCACGCCCGTGCTCACGGCGCTTCCCGGCAAGCTGGCCCCGCTGCTCAAGCCCCTGGCGAAGGACGCCGAGGAAGTGCTGCTGCTGGCGGAAGGGGACAAGGCCGCGTTCGCGGTGAATCTCAGCGGCCCGGTGACGGCACGTCACCTGGAAGCCGCCGAGGCGGCCGTGCGCGCCCTGCGGCTGGAGGGCGCGGTGCTGACGCCGAAGGAAGGCTCGGCTCGGCTTCTTGGCAAGCCGGCGCTGCGCTCCTACTCACCGCTGCGTCCGGAAGTCCCCTTGTACCTGCGGCCGGATGCCTTCGCTCAGGCCCATGCCGAGGCCAACGTGGGGCTGGTGACCTCGGCCGTGTACGAGCTGGGGGCCCGCGAGTCCGACACCGTGCTGGAGCTGTATTCGGGCAACGGCAACTTCACCTTCCCCCTGGCCGGAACCGCCGCGTCCGTGCTGGGCGTGGAGTCCTCCCCCGTGGGCGTCGAGCTGGCCCAGCGGAGCGCTCGTGAGGGTGGGGTGACGAATGTGCGCTTCATCCAGGGCGACGCCCGCAAGGTGTGCGACGGGCTGGTGGCCGAGCAGCGCCGCTTCGACGTGTGCCTCGCGGACCCGCCGCGCGCGGGAGCCCCGGGCCTGGCGAAGTGGATGACCGCCTTGGGCGTGCGCCGCGTGGTGTACGTGGCGTGCGATCCAGCATCCCTGGCTCGGGACGCCGCGGGCCTGGTTGCCGCGGGCTACAAGCCTCTGGCCCTCCAGGTGGTCGACATGTTCCCTCAGACGCATCACGTCGAGGCCGTGATGTCCTTCGAGCGGCCGGCCTGAATCGCGCCAGCACGCACTGTGAGTCTTTGCTTCGTTGAGCAGCGGGGTTCGGGCGCCCATCGGCGCTCAGGCCACGGCTTGCCGGATTCCTCTCTGAAACCGCAGTGGGTGGCCCGCAGCCCCAGTCTGGAATAAATAGTAATTCAGTAAATTTTAGTGATTACACCGCGTGTACCAGGGGGGGCAGGCGGCCGCTCGCTTCATGGTCGTGCATTCCCGATTGCGCGCGGGCCATCCCCGGACATGATGGTTGCGTGGATGCCCGCATCGTCGAGTTCGCCGAGGTCCTTCGCCAGAACGGTGTGCGTGTCAGTACGTCCGAGGTCCAGGACGCGCTGCGCGCCACGTCCGAGGTAGGCCTCAAAGACCGGAACCTGTTCCGTTCGGTGCTCCGCACCACGCTGGTGAAGCGTGAGCTGGACGTGGACACCTTCAACCGGGCCTTCGAGTTCTACTTCTCCGGCGCGGCGAGGACGTTCGAGGACATCGACAAGTCGCTGGCGCAGCAATTGGAGGAGGAAGGCTACCTGGAGGGCGACCTGCTGAAGATGGTCCTCATCCAGATGCACCAGCTCCTCCCGGAGATGTCCCCCCTGGCCCAGGCCGTGCTGATGGGAGACCGGGCCCGGCTGGCGCAGATCTTCCGGATGGCCTCGCTGCAGTTGGACCTGTCGCGAATGGAGAGCCCGCTCCAGGCGGGGTTCTTCTCCCGGCGCATGCTGGCGGCGGCTGGGGCGGACAAGGCCCGGAACGACATGAAGTCGCTCGAGGACGAGCTGCGAGCCCGCGGCCTCACCCCCGAAGGGGTGGAGATTGTCTCGCGCCATGTCGCCGCCGCGATGCGGAAGATCGAGGACGCCGCACGCCAGGAAGTGAAGCGTCAGGCGGAGGCCCGCATCCGCCGCCGCACCGACACCGCCGCGGACAAGCCGCTGCACCTGCTCACCCAGGCGGAGGTGGACCAGATGGAGTCTGCCGTGCGCACCCTGGCGGAGAAGCTGCGCAGCCGGCTCATCCGGAAGCAGCGCTCGCACCGCAAGGGCGCCCTCAACGTGCGGCGCACCCTGCGCCGGAACCTGCCGTGGGGCGGGGTGCCCATGGTGCCCCAGTTCCGCAGCCGCCGCCCCGAGCGCCCGGAGCTGGTGGTGCTCTGCGACGTGTCCGACTCCGTCCGTCAGGCGTCACGGATGATGCTGCTGTTCATGCACACGATGCAGTCGCTCTTCGTCCGCGTGCGCTCGTTCGTCTTCGTGTCCGACGTGGGCGAGGTGACGCAGTACTTCAAGGACCTGGAGGTCGACGCCGCCATCGACATGGCCACCGCGGGCAAGACGGTGTCCCTGAGCGCGAACTCCAACTACGGCCGGGCCCTGGCCGACTTCACCCGGGACCACCTGGGCAGCATCACCCGCCGGACCACCGTGATGGTGATTGGCGACGGGCGGAACAACTACAACGCGAACAACGCCTGGGCCCTCAAGGACCTGCGCCGCAAGGCGAAGCGGCTCTTGTGGATCTGCCCCGAGGAGCGTGGCAACTGGGGCATTGGCGACAGCGAGATGCTCACCTACGAGAAGCACTGCCACCAGGCCGTCGTCGTCACCTCCGTGTCGGACCTGGCCCGGATCGCCGACCAGCTCGTGCCCGCGTAGTCCCGGGCCCATTCCCCCGCAAGGCACCTCCCATGTCTTCCTTCCTCTTCGACGACAACGGCTTCCAGGACGTCCCCAACCGGGAGTCGTCCACCGACCTCACCGCCGCCGACGACCGCACCCTCCGCTGGGCCGCCCCCCCGCTGGACGCGGCGATGCTCGACGCCCTGGTCCGCTACCAGCAGACCTACCTTGCCCAGGCCTCCGGGCAGGGAACGGAGACCCTGGCCAAGGCCCACACCGAGGCCCTGGCCGCGTCGGGGCTGGACCCCAAGACGGCGGAGCAGGGCAGCGCGCTGCTGCGAGCCTTCGGCGGGCGGCGCTGGGCGGTCCGCAAGCTCCAGGACAAGCTGGGGCAGCTCCAGGGCGGCGCGGCGGACGAGCTCAAGGGCCGCATCCAGGACGAGTTGGCCAAGCAGGAGCGCGAAACCAACGCCCTGGCGCGGCGTTACGGCGAGGACGCCCTGGTGCTGCTCCGGGCCCGCGAAGCGGAGCTGGTGGACCTGCACACCCGCCTGACGCACCTGCTCAGCCGGGGATGAAGGCGGGCGGGCGGCTGGTTGCATTCCGCGTCCGGCCATCGGATAAGGGCACGTACTTGCTCAGGGTTCTTCCATGAAGCGCTATTTCATCCACACCTTCGGCTGCCAGATGAACGTCAACGACTCGCTCCGCATGAGCGAGGTGTTGAGCCAGATGTCCTACGCGCCGACGCCGGTGCCGGACAACGCCGACCTCATCATCCTCAACACCTGCTCCATCCGGGAGAAGGCGGAGGACAAGATGCTGTCCGCCCTGGGGCGGTACAAGCCGGTGAAGGCCAGCCGTGGCGCGCTGATTGGCGTGGGCGGGTGCGTGGCGCAGCAGGAGAAGGACAAGCTCCTCAAGAAGGTGCCGTACCTGGACTTCGTCTTCGGCCCCGACAACATCGCGCGCCTGCCGGACATCATCGGCCGGGTGTCCGCGGAGCGGGAGCGGGTGGTGGAGACGGCCTTCGTGAACTCGGAGGAGTACGTCTTCCCGCGCGCCGACCCGGAGACGTCCCGCGGCAAGGTCACCGAGTTCGTCACGGTGATGAAGGGCTGTGACAACGTCTGCTCGTTCTGCATCGTGCCGCACACGCGTGGCCGCGAGGTGAGCCGGGCGTTCCCCGACGTGCTCGTCGAGGTGGCGGACCTGGCGAAGGTGGGCGTGCGCGAGGTGACGCTCATCGGCCAGAACGTGAACTCGTACGCGGGCGGCATCTCCTTCGCGCAGCTCCTGCTGCGCACCGCGGAGGTCCCCGGCATCGAGCGCGTGCGCTTCACCACCAGCCACCCGCACGACCTGTCCGACGAGCTGATCGAAGCCTTCCGCGTCCAGCCGAAGATCACCCCGCATTTCCACCTGCCGGTGCAGTGCGGCAGCGACCGCATCCTCAAGATGATGCGCCGCGACTACACGGTGGAGCAGTACCTGGAGCGCCTGGCGAAGCTGCGCGAGGCGCGGCCGGGCATCGCCGTCACCACGGACATCATCGTCGGCTTCCCCGGGGAGACCGAGGAGGAGTTCGAGATGACGATGCAGCTGACCGAGCAGGTCCGCTACGACAACCAGTTCTCCTTCGTCTACAGCCCGCGGCCCAAGACGGGCGCGGCCCTGCGCGAGAAGGACTGGGGCCCGGTGCCGCACGAGGTGAAGATCGCCCGCCTGGAGCGGCTGCAGAAGCTCCAGCGGCGCATCAGCGGCGAAATCACCGCGGCGCTCGTGGGCTCGGAGGTGGAGGTCATGGTGGAGGGGCACTCGCGCTACGACGCCACCAAGCGCTTCGGCCGCACGCCGGAGAACCGCACCGTCAACTTCGAAGGGGACGCCCCCGCGGGCGCCTTCGTGACGGTGAAGGTGGAGCGCGCCACGCCCAACCAGCTCGCGGGCAAGCAGGTGGCCCTGCTCAAGCCCCCCACGGTGGAGCCGCTGCAGGTGCCCATGGCCGAGGCGCCGTTCCACGTCGTCGCGGAGGCGTAGCCCCATGCCCCAGAGGCCATTCCGAGGTGTCTCCCCCCGCGTCCACCCCGGCTGCTTCGTGGACGACTCCGCCCAGTTGGTGGGTGACGTCGAGGTGGGGGAGGACTCCTCCATCTGGTTCAACTGCGTGCTGCGCGGGGACGTGAATCCCATCCGCATCGGGAAGCGCACCAACGTGCAGGACCTGTCCCTGATTCACGTCACCAGCGGCAGGTCCGCCACCACGGTGGGGGACGACGTGACGGTGGGGCACCACGTCATCCTCCATGGGTGCACCATCGGCAACCGGGTGCTGGTGGGCATGGGCGCCACCGTGATGGACGACGCGGAGGTGGGGGACGACTGCATCATCGGCGCGGGCGCCCTGCTGACGCCGGGCACGAAGATCCCCCCAGGCT
This sequence comes from Myxococcus xanthus, assembly GCF_013116825.1. Classification (GTDB taxonomy): domain Bacteria; phylum Myxococcota; class Myxococcia; order Myxococcales; family Myxococcaceae; genus Myxococcus; species Myxococcus xanthus_B. The sequence continues at coordinate 19,122 of NZ_JABFNS010000005.1, read as the reverse complement.
CCCTGGTGGTGGGCTCCCCGGGCCGGGTGAAGCGGCCCATCACCGAGGCGGAGCGTGAGTTCCTCTTGATGTCCGCCCAGCACTACGTGCTGCTCGCGGCCGAGTACCACACGGACCGCTGAGTCGCTCGCGGGCCTACGCTGGGCGTGTTAGGAGCACATCCATGGCTCTCGTGCCTGCCACAACGCTCAAGGCGTGTCCGCTGTTCAAGGGGTTCACGGACACCGGCATCCAGATCTTCGCCGGGGTCGCCGTTGCCCGTGCGTTCCCCAAGGGAACCGCGCTCTTCGCTGAAGGCAAGACGGGGGATTCGCTCCTCATCGTGGGCGAGGGCACCGTGCGCCTGAGCGCCAAGAGCGCAGGGGGCGAGGATGTATCCCTGGGTGAGGTCGGCTCCGGCGAACCCCTGGGGGAGCTGGCCCTGGTGCAGAAGGGTGAGCGGCTGTGCACCGCCACCGCCGTCACCGACGTGTTGGCCTTGGAGATTCGCGCCGCGGATTTCCAGAAACTCCTGGCCACCAAGCCGCAGGCCTGCGTGAAGCTGCTGATGGGCATCGTCGCGCACTTCGGCCAGAAGGCTCGGGACAACCGGGACATGCTGCGCACGCTCATCGGAAAAGCGCCCGCGGCCTGAGCTGAAGGAGACGCCATTCGGGCAGGCGGTGGTTAAGCTGCGCGGCGGCGCTGGCTCTGCGGATCGAGTAGGGCCTGGTGGCTAGCGCTCGCACCTCGTTCCGCGGTGCGGGCCGAGGTGGCATGGGCCTCCTGGACGATTGGAACCCAGGTGAGCAGGCTGCCCGAAGGGGCGGCGAGACGTCGGGACAGTGGGGCAGTGGGAGGCGGCGGTCGGAGAATATGAAGAGATGACGGGCGCCGAAGAGCGCCCAGGCAGAGGCCGGGTTTCAGGGACTTTTGGGGTCGGTTCCCCTTGTTGACTCGGAGTTTTGACGACCCGCGCCCGGTTGATGTCTGGGCGCTAGAGGGGCGGCCTCAGGTGACTACCGGGGCGGGCCCTTCGGACGTGAACGGACAGGACGACGCGTGCAAGAACTTCTCACCAACCTCCTCGGCGACTCTCAGGGCTTCTTCGCCTATGCCACGGTGTTCGGCATCCTGGTGGCCTGCGGACTGGGTGTCCCTCTACCAGAGGACATCTCCCTCATCCTCGGGGGCTTCCTGGCCCACAAGGGGGCCGCCAACCTATCGGTCATGATGGTGGTCGGCTTCGCGGGCATCATCGTTGGCGACAGCCTCATCTACCTCGCCGGCCGCCGGCTGGGCGGGAGGCTGGGACGTGAAGGCAGCGGTGGCTTCTTCGCCCGCATCGTCACACCCGAGAAACGCGCGAAGGTGGAGGGCCTCTTCGTCAAGCACGGCCAGAAGATCGTCTGCATCGCCCGCTTCATGCCGGGCGTGCGCGCCGTGACGTACTTCACCGCGGGCTCCGTGGGCATGTCCTACTGGCGCTTCATCTTCTGGGACGGCCTGGCCGCGCTGCTGTCCGCGCCCGTGTTCATCTGGCTCGGCTTCCACTTCGGTGGCGAGTTGGACACGATGATCTCCAAGTTCAAGGAAGGGCAGTTCGCCGTAATGGGCGTGCTGGCCGTGGCCGCCATCGGCTACTTCGTGTGGCGCCGCCGGCAGGCCGCGCAGCGCGCCCAGGCCGCCGCCATCGTGGAGCCCGTGGCGGTTCCCGCGCTCGTCCACGAGTCCGTGGCCGCGCCGCTGCGTCCCCAGGTGTCCAGCACGGGCGACGCCCTGTTCGTCGCGGCGCCGGAGCAGGCCGCCGCCGACAGCTCGCACGAGCTGCAGAAGTCGTAGGCCACTTCGAACCGAGGGCGCCGGGGACGACAGCTTCCCCGGCGCCTTCCGTGGTTGCCGGGCTTCCGGGATCAGGGTCAGGATTGAGGGATAGCCTCAACGTCGACCCTCATCTGAGCCCGCGAATGCCCAAGATCCTTCTTCGTGCCTGTGCCGTGGTCCTGCTCGCAGCCAGCAGCACCGCGCAGGCGCAAGCCGTCCCACCGGCGCCCTCCGAGGCCGAGGACGCCTCCACGCCCGCCAACCCCGTGCCGGCGGACGCCTCACCTGATGCGCCAGCGGCGCCACCCCAGGCCGAACCGGGCGAAGTGCCAGCCAGCGCTGTCACTGAAGACGTTCCGGCGGTGAGCCCCGAGGCGCCGCCCGTTCCGCCGAACGGTGGCGCCTTCGCGAAGGACACCGCGCTCGTCCCCGAGGGAACGCCGTTCCTGCCGCTGCACATCGAAGACCCCGCGCAGGCCCGCGCCCTGGCCGAGGAGACGGAGCGCAGCGCGCCGGCCCTGGTCGTCAGCGGCGGCATCAGCCTGGGCGCGTATCAGGCGGGGTTCCTCTCCACGCTGGTCCGGTTCTGGAGCGTCGCGCAGCGAGAAGGCGCGCAGGCGGACCTGGGCAACCCGGCGCCGCGTGTGTGGACGGGCGCCTCGGCGGGGGCGGTGAACGCGCTGCTCGGGGGGCTGGCTTCGTGTGACACGGCGTTCGCACAGCCCACGTGGTCTCCAGAGCAGAGCCTCTTCTGGACCGTGTGGATCGACCAGCTCGACCTGGGCCGGCTGCTCCCCGAAGAGCGGAATGAGCCACCTCAGGGCACGCACCTCTTCAGCGAGCCCCACATGCAGGACACCCTGCAGCTCATCCTGAAGAAGGCCCAGACGACCCGCTTCAAGGAGGACTGCAGCTTCGCCTACGGCATCACCGTGACGAACCTGCGCGGGCGCGAAGTTCCGTTCGGCGAGGGCGGCCCCGACGCCCAGTTCAAGCTGAAGCGCGTGACGGAGAAGCTGGTCGTCCAGGTGATGACGCAGGGCGAAGGGAAGCTCACCGCCCGGCTGCCATTCATGGAAGGCGCGGCGAGCGCGTCGTTCCCCCACATCGGGGTGAAGCCCAAGGAGTTCGCGTACTACCCGGCGCTGGGCGCCCAACCGACGGGCGACGGCGGACATGAGGTGTCCCTGTCGAACCTGCTGCTCACGCCGCAGGCCTCCGGGGCCTTTCCGCTCGCGTTCCCGCCTGTCCCCGTCGAGGTCTCCTTCTTCAACCAGACGCAATGGGGGCCCCTGGAGTCCCTCAAGCTCATTGACGGCGGCGTGCTCAACAACAACCCCGTGGACCTGGCGGTGCGGCTCGGCTCGCGGTGGGTGGAGCGCAGCACCTCGGGGGAGACGACGCTCAATCGCGAGCGATTCCCCGTCGTCTACCTGGACCAGGACGCGGTCGCCTGGGACTGGGCATCAGCGCCCGAACGGCCGGATCGCTCCCGCAGCCCATTGGACGAGGCCTACTTCCAGTACCTGGGCAACGTGCTGAACGCCGCGCGCGACAGCGCCGTGCTCAACACCCTGGAGCACGACATCAATCTGTCGGGCCGCATCCAGATTCCTCGCCGCACGTCGGTGCTCCCGTCGGAGTTCCAGTTCGCGATGATGGGCTTCTTCGACCGGCGCTTCCGCGAGCACGACTTCTACCGTGGCATGCAGGACGCCATCCGTTTCCTGTCAACCCAGCTCACCTCGACGCGCGCCGTCGACCTGCTGGTGCCTCGCACCGGCAAGGAGCGCCTGAAGGATCGCGAGCTCCGCGTCCTGAACGTCCTGGGCATCGACTCGCCCGGCTTCCGCTGTGTCGTGGGCAATGACTGCGCGACGACGCCGCAGTTGGGGCGGCTGCGTCAGGCCACCGATGCCCTGACGCGGAGGGCGGAAGCGGGACAGCTCCAGAAGGGGCGGGTCGACGACCTGCTCTCCGTGCTGGGCGACGTGGGCTACCAGTACAGCGAAGGCGTCATGGAGGAGCTTGAAGCCACGGGGACCCGAGAGGACCTCATCCCGGTCCGCCAACGCGTGGGCACGGCCTTCCACAGCCTCGTCACGCAGCAGCGGGGCAACCTCAAGATTCCGCTCCGTCCCGCGGGCGCCGCGTTCCTGGACGAGTGGCTGACGTACTCGAAGCCGCACCACGTCTGGACGCTCAGCGCCATGCGCCAGCGCGGCGTGGGCGTGGGCGTGGAGCTTCCGTTCCTCGCGTCCGAGCAGGGGCGCGAGGACTACACCTACAGCCGCAATGAGTGGCGCTTCGGCGCCGTGCTGTCCGGGCTGGGCGTTCGGGACATGGACCAGCTCGTGCCCAACGACACCCGCATCCGTTGGGCCTCGCTGGGCCTCTACATCGACTGTGTCTCCGACATGGACGGCTTCTCCGGCGCGATTCCGTTCCTCGACCTGGGGCCGTACGCCCGGTGGCGCGCCGGACTGGGCGTGTCCGCGGGCTACCTCAGCCATCCCAACGAATGGGCGCTGACGGTCCCAGAGGCCCGCCTGGGCGTGGACCTGGCGGAGATGGTGGGCGTGCGCCTCACGATGCCGGTCTACCTCTTCAAGAAGACGGAGGGAGAGCGGCGGCTCATCAGGGGGACGCCCAAGTACTTCAAGGAGCTGGGCCTGGGCATCGAGTTCCTCCTCACGCGGTGGTGACCTTCAGCGCGCTCCGGAGCCGGTCCGCCAGCTCGCGGACCCCCGGGGCGCGCAGCACGCCGTAGTGGTCGCCGGACACGGCGTGCTGCTCCAGTCCGGCTCCCACGAGCGCCTTCCAACCGCCGTCCTCGGGCAGGCCCTCCGCGCCCTCCGTCGCCTGGAGCCGCAACACCCGGCCCGGGTTCAGCGCGGGCGGCTGGTAGCGGCGGGCGGCCCGGAGGTTGGCCTCGAAGACCCGGAGCAGGGCTCGCAGGTGCGCGGGCTCCATTCCGGGCGGCAGGGCGCCCGCGCGCTGACCGGCTTCCCAGAGCGCTTCTACCTGGGCCTCGGGTGACTGGGACGCGTCCGGCGTGGCCAGGTCCGTGAACCCGATGCCCAACAGGTCGCTCGCGAAAGCGGAGACGACCTGCGCGGCGTCGGGCTCCGGCTCGGCGGCGTTGAGCACCGCGGGCGTGTAGGCGTCGATGAGCGCCAACAGGGCCACCGTGTCGCCACGCTCGCGAAGCTGGCGCGCCATTTCATAGGCAATGACGCCGCCCACGGACCAGCCGCCCAGCAGGTAGGGCCCGGCGGGTTGGACCGTGCGGATGGCCTCCACATAGGCGGCGGCCATCTCCTCCACCGTGCCCAGCGGCGGGGTGCTGCCGTCGAGCCCTTGCGCCTGGAGTCCGTAGAACGGGCGCTCCGGCCCGAGCAGCCGGGCCAGCTCCGCGTAGGCCAGGACGTTGCCTCCGACCGGGTGCACGCAGAAGAACGGAACCTCCGTTCCACTCCGGCCCACGTCGAACGGGACCAGCGACGACGTCGGTCCAGTGTCCTCGCGGCGCAGGAGCGCGGCGAGCTGCTCCACCGTGGGCGCCTGGAACAGCGCGGACAGGGGAAGCGGCCGGCCCAGGGACTCGCGCAGGGCCGCGACCAGACGCACGGCCAGCAGCGAGTGGCCTCCCAGCTCGAAGAAGCTGGAGCGCACGCTGATGGGCTCCACGCCCAGGAGCTGCTCCCAGGTCCGCACGAGCCGCAGCTCCAGCCCATCCCGCGGCGCCACGTGGACCTCCTGGCCTCGGGTGTCCGCGAGCGTGGGCGAGGGCAGGGCCTTGCGGTCCACCTTGCCACTGGGGTTCAGGGGCAGGGCCGGCAGTGAGACGAAGGCCGGCGGCACCATGTACTCGGGCAGCCGCTGCTGGAGGTGCTGACGCAGCGCCTCCACGGTGACGGAGCCGCCCACGACGTAGGCCACGAGCCGCTTGTCGCCGGGCACGTCCTCGCGCGCCAGCACCACGGCGTCCTGGACCGCTTCGTGTGTACGCAGGGCCGCTTCGACTTCACCCAGCTCGATGCGGAAGCCGCGCAGCTTCACCTGGAAGTCGAGCCGCCCCAGGTACTCCAGCGTGCCGTCATGCCGCCAGCGGGCCTTGTCGCCCGTGCGATAGAGCCGCTCGCCCGGCGTGGACGCGAACGGGTGGGGGACGAAGCGCTCCGCGGTGAGGCCTGGCTGGCCCAGGTAGCCTCGAGCCAGGCCATCCCCCGCCAGATAGAGCTCGCCCGCGGTGCCCAGGGGGGCCAGCTGCTGCCGCGCATCCAGCACGTACGCCCGAGTCCCCGCGAGCGGCTTGCCGATGACAGGGACCGGACTCGGGCTGTGCTGCACGCGCGCATAGGTGGCGTACACGGTGCTCTCGGTGGGGCCGTAGGCGTTGAACGCCGTCGTGCGCTCCGTGTTCGCGAGGCGGCTCCAGAGCGACGGGGCCATGGCTTCACCCGCGCACAGGATCCGCGCCGGGACGTGGGCACGCTCCAGCAGCCCGGCCTGGAGCAGGAGCGTCAGCTGCGCGGGCGTGCAGTCCAGGACGTCCACGCGCTGTTGCTCCAGCCACGCCAGCATCGCCTCCGGATCTCTCCGTGTGTCATCGGGCAGCAGGCACAAGCAGTGCCCGTCCGCCAGATGGACGAGTTGGTCCATGCTGACGTCGAAGTAGAGCGGTGCGTTGAGGCTGAACCGCTGCCCCGGCGCCTGCCCCAGGTGGAACGCGAGGCTCGAGGCCACGTGCAGCGAAGCCAGCGAGTGGTGCTGCACCATGACGCCCTTGGGCGTGCCCGTGGAGCCGGACGTGTAGATGACGTACGCGAGGTTCTCTTCGCGGACCTCCACCACGACCTCATCCGTGGGCCGTGACGCCAGGTTCGACGCCCCGGTGTCCAGACACAGCAGATGTTGGACCTGCGGCTTCCAGTCGTCCGCCAGCGCTTGGACGGTGAGCAGGACCGACGCGTCGCTGTCCCTCAGGACGAAGGACTTGCGCTGTGCCGGCGCGGACGGGTCGATGGGCACGAAGGCGCCCCCCGCCTTGAGCACCGCCAACACCGCGACGATGGCGTCCGGCGTGCGCTCCAGGCACAAGCCCACGCGGACCTCGGGGCCCACGCCCAGCGAGCGCAGGGACGCGGCGAGCTGGTTGGCCCGCGCGTCGAGCTGGGCGAACGACAGCACCTGCGCCCCCAGTGTCACGGCGGGGGCATCGGGCGTGCGCGCGGCTTGCTGCGCGAAGCGCGTGTGGAAGAGCGCACCACGCTCGCGGGCTGGTTCGATGTCGTGCCAGTCCACCATCAACTGCTGCTGCTCCGACTCCGTGTGGAGGGACAGCGTGGCGAGGGCCAGGTCCGGCGCGGCCACGGCACGCTCCAGCAGCAGTTGGAGATGGGTGGCCAGCCGTTCCGCCGTGGCGCGCTCGAACAACTCGGTGCTGTAGACGAGCGCCCCCTCGTAGCCGTCCTGGACACGCGCCAGGTCCAGGCTCAGCTCGAACAGCGTCACCCCTGAGTCGTCGGCGTCCGCGGGACGGACCGACAGCTGGGACAAGGTCAGCTCGGGGACCTGGGTGTTCTGCAACGCGAACATCACCTGGAACAGCGGCGTGCGGCTCAGGTCTCGCGAGGGCTGGAGTTCCTCCACCAGCCGCTCGAAGGGCACGTCCTGATGCTCATATGCGCCCAGCGTGGTGTCACGGACTTGCGCCAGCAGTTGACGGAAGGTCATCGCGGGGGTGAAGCGGGCGCGCAGCACCAGCGTGTTCACGAAGAAGCCGATGAGCGGCTCGGTCTCCGCGTGGCGCCGGCCGGCGATGGGCGAGCCGACCAACACATCGTCCTGCCCGGCATGACGGGCCAGGACCGACTGGAAGGCCGCGAGCAGCAGCATGAACGGCGTGACGCCTTCACGTTGCGCCAGCGCATCCAGCATCAGCGCGAGCTCCTGGGGCAGCCGCACCGGCACCGCCGCGCCGTGGTGACGAAGCACCGCGGGCCGGGGCTTGTCGGTGTGCAACTCCAGCGCACGGGGTGCACCGGCCAGCTGCGACTTCCACCAGCCGAGCTGCTCCTTCAGCGTCTCGCCCTGGAGCCACCCGCGCTGCCAGACCGCGTAGTCGGCGTACTGCACCGGGAGCTCGGGCAGGGCCGCGGGGTGCCCGTTGTGGAAGGCCTCGTAGAACGTGGTCACCTCACGCACCAGCACGCCCATGGACCAGCCGTCCGTGACGATGTGGTGCAGGCACAGCAACAGGACGTGCTCGGACGGCTCCAGCTTCAGCAGCGTGGCGCGCAGCAGCGGCCCCGTGGAGAGATTGAACGGCTGCCGGGCATCCCGGGTGGCGCGTGTCATCGCCTCCGCTTCCCGCTGGGCCCGGTCCTGGATGTCCGAGAGGTCCACCACCTCCACCACCGTGGCGTGCGGTGGGTGGATGACCTGCCGGGGCTCGCCAGCCACCGATTGGAACGAGGTGCGGAGCGCTTCGTGCCGCGCCACCATGGCACTCACCGCTCGCCGCAGGGCTTCGACGTCGAGCGACCCCGACAGCCGCAGCGCGGACGGCATGTTGTAGGACACGTCACCCGGATTGAGCTGATCCAAGAACCACAGCCGCTGCTGCGCGAAGGAGAGCGGCAATGCTCCGTCCCTCTCGGCGCGCGACAAGGGCGGGAGCCGGAGCCTGGGCGTCGTGGAGGCCAGCCACTCGGCGAGCGTCGCCACGGTGGGGGCCGCGAAGAACGCGCGCAGGTTCAGCTCCACATCGAAGGCGTCGCGGATGCGGGCCACGACCTGAGTGGCCAGCAGGGAGTGTCCGCCCAGCTCGAAGAAGTTGTCATGCCGGCCCACGGTGGGGATTCGCAGCAGCTCCTTCCAGATGTCCGCCAGCCGAGCCTCCGTGGGCGTCGCGGGCGGCTCGACGGCGCGCGTGAGCGCGAGCTGGGATGCGTCCGGTGCCGACAGCGCGTTGCGGTCCACCTTGCCGGTGGACGTCAGCGGCAGGGCGGCCAGCGACATGAAGACCGAAGGCACCATGTACTCCGGCAGCCGCTGCAGGAGGTGCTGGCGCAGCGACTCGGCGGTGACCGAGTCGCCCACGACGTAGGCCACGAGCCGCTTGTCGCCCGGCACGTCCTCGCGCGCCAGCACCACGGCGTCCTGGACCTGGCCGTGGGTGCGCACGGCAGCCTCGATTTCGCCCAGCTCGATGCGGAAGCCCCGCACCTTCACCTGGAAGTCGAGCCGCCCCAGGTATTCCAGCGTGCCGTCATGCCGCCACCGGGCCTTGTCTCCCGTGCGGTAGAGGCGGGCCCCCGGCTGTCCACTGAAGGCGTCCGGGATGAAGCGCTCCGCCGTCAGTCCCGGCCTGCCAAAATACCCCCGGGCCACACCTTCTCCCGCGATGCACAGCTCGCCCGCGGTTCCCAGCGGAGCCAGTTGCTGGCGCGAGTCCAACACGTACACCCGCGTTCCCACGATGGGGTGGCCGATGACGGGGACAGGACTCGGGTTGCCCTGAACACGCGCGGAGGTGGCGCACACCGTGCTCTCGGTCGGGCCATAGACGTTGAAAGCCGTCGTGCGCTCCGTGCCGGCCAGTCGATTCCAGAGCATGGGCGACATGGCCTCGCCTCCGCAGAAAATCCTGGCGGGGACGTGGCTTCGCTCGAGGAGCCCGGCCTGGAGCAGGAGCGCGAGCTGCGCGGGCGTGCAATCCAGCATGTCGACGCGCTGCTGCTCCAGCCACGCCACCATCGCCTCCGGGTCCTTCCGCGTGGCCTCCGGCACCAGACACAGGCAGTGTCCCTCCGCCAGGTGCATGAGCCGCTCGACAGTGCCGTCGAAGTAGAGCGGCGCGTTGAGGCTGAGGCGCTGCCCGGCGGGCGCGGCCATCTCCAGCGACTCCGTCATTCCCTGGAGCAACCACGGCAGCGAGCGGTGCTGCACCATGACGCCCTTGGGCGTGCCCGTGGAGCCGGACGTGTAGATGATGTACGCGAGGTTCTCTCCGCGCACGTTCGCGGGGACGTTGTACGTGGGCAGTGACGCCAGCTTCGCGGCCTCGGTGTCCAGGCACAGCAGATGCCGGACCTGGGGCCGCCAGGCCTCGGCCAGGTGCTGGACGGTGAGCAGCACGGTGGCCCCGCTGTCCTCCAGCATGAAGGAACGGCGCTGCGAGGGCGCCATCGGGTCGAGGGGGACGAAGGCGCCTCCGGCCTTCAGGACCGCCAGCAGGCTGATGATGGCCTCCAGCGTGCGCTCCAGGCACAGGGCCACGCGGACCTCCGGGCCCACGCCCAGCGTGCGCAGGTGCGCGGCGAGCTGGTTCGCCTTCGCGTTGAGCTGGCTGAAGGACAGTACCTGCTCATCCAGCGCCACGGCGGGCGCGTTGGGCGTGCGTCCCACCTGCTGCTCGAAGCGCGTGTGGAAGATGCCACCGCGCTGGACGCTGGAGCTGGTGCTGTTCCAGTCCACCATCAACTGGTGCTGCTCCGCCTCCGTGTGGAGGGGCAGGGTGGACACGGGGTCATCCGGTGACGCCACGGCGCCTTCCAGCAGCAGCCGGAGATGCTCCACCAATTGCTCCGCCGTGGCGGGCTCGAACAGCTCGGTGCTGTAGATGAGCGCGCCCTGGTAGCCCTCCGGGAGGCGGGCCAGCGCCAGCTCCAGCTCGAACCGGCTGACACCATGCGTCGGCTCCAGCTCTCGCAGGGAGATCTCCTGGAGGGCCAGCTCGGAGCCCGGTGCGTTCTGCAGGGCGAAGATGGCCTGGAACAGCGGCGTGCGGCTCAGGTCTCGCGAGGGCTGGAGTTCCTCCACGAGCCGCTCGAAGGGGACGTCCTGGTGTTCGTACGCGCCCAGGGTGGTGTCCCGCACTTGCGCCAACAACTGGCGGAAGGTCGTCTCCGGGGAGATTCGGGCGCGCATGACCAGCGTGTTGACGAAGAAGCCGATGAGCGGCTCGGACTCGGCCTGACGGCGCCCGGCGATGGGTGAGCCCACCAGCACGTCGTCCTGTCCCGAGTGCCGGCACAACAGCGCCTGGAAGGCGGCGAGCAACAGCATGAACGGCGTGACGCCTTCCTTCTGCGCCAACGCCTCCAGCGCCTGACTGAGCGCGAGCGGAAGCTGGACCTGCACGCCAGCGCCTTGGTGCGTCACCACCGCGGGCCGCGGCTTGTCCGTGGGCACGTCGAGCGCGTGCGGCGCGCCCGCGAGCTGCTCCTTCCACCAGCCCAGGTGCTGCTTCAGCGTCTCGCCCTGCATCCACCCGCGCTGCCACACCGCGTAGTCGGCGAACTGCACGGGGAGCTCGGGCAGGGACGCGGGCTGTCCGCGAAGGAAGGCGTCATAGAACGCGGCCACTTCCCGGACGAGCACGCCCATGGACCAGCCGTCCGAGATGATGTGGTGCATGCACAGCACCAGCACGTGTTCGGTGGGCGTCAGCGTCAGCAGGGTGACGCGCAGCAGGGGGCCCGTGGACAGGTCGAACGGCTGCTGTGCGTCGAGGGTGGCGAGCTTCAACGCCTCGGATTCCCGATACGCCCGCCCCTGGAGTCCCGAGAGGTCCACCACCTTCAGCGGCAGCGCTCGCGGTGGATGGATGACCTGGCGGGGCTCGCCGCCCTGGGCATGGAACGTCGTGCGGAGTGATTCGTGCCGCTCCACCAGGGCATCCGCGGCGCGCTGCAAGGCGTCGACGTCCAGCGCCCCCGACAGACGCAGCGCGGACGGCATGTTGTAGGAGGCGTTGCCCGGCTGGAGCTGATCCAGGAACCACAGGCGCTGCTGGGCGAAGGACAACGGCGCCGGCCCGTCACGCCGGGTCCGGGTGAGCGGTGGCAGCCGGGGGCCGGGCGTGGCGGAGCCCAGACGTTCGGCGAGGGCCGCCACGGTGGGGGCCTCGAAGAACGCGCGCAGGCTCAGCTCCACGTTGAAGTCGGCGCGGACGCGGGCGACCACGCGCGTGGCCAGCAGGGAGTGGCCCCCCAGCTCGAAGAAGTTGTCGTGGCGTCCCACCGTGGGGACTCGCAGCAACTCCTGCCAGACCTCCGCCAGCCGGGCCTCCATGAGCGTCGCGGGGGGCATGCTGTCGCGCTTGAGGGCCAGCTGCGAGGCCTCCGGCGCGGGGAGGGCCTTCCGGTCCACCTTCCCACCAGGCGTCAGGGGCAGGGCGGACAGTGAAACGAAGGCGGCGGGCACCATGTACTCGGGGAGGTTCCGGCGCAGGTGTTCCCGGAGGGCGGACGCCTCCAGTGGGCCCGCGTCTGGCGCGGACGACGGCACGACATACGCCACCAGCCGCTTGTCGCCAGCGACGTCTTCGCGGACGTGCACCACGGCGTCGTGGACTGTGGGATGCGCGCGGAGGGCGGCCTCAATCTCTCCAGGCTCGATGCGGACGCCGCGGACCTTCACCTGGGTGTCGCCGCGGCCCAGGTACTCCAGGTTCCCGTCCCGGCGCCACCGCGCCAGGTCTCCCGTCCGGTACAGCCGCTCGCTGTCAACGAAAGGCGAAGGTACGAAGCGCTCCGCCGTCAGCTCCGGCCGGCCCAGGTAGCCTCGGGCCACACCTCGTCCGCCGATGAACAGCTCTCCGGGCACGCCCGGGGGGACGGGCTCCAGCTCGCGGTCCAGCACGTACATCCGCACGTTCGTCAGCGCCTGGCCAATGGGCACCTCGCGCTCGACGCCCGGGGACGCCAGGACTCCGGCCGCTGACAGGTTCACGGACGTGGCCACCGCCGTCACCTCGGTGAGCCCGTACGTGTTCAGCAGGGGCAGCTCGACCCCGACGCTCCGCTGCCACTGGGCCACCCGCTCCGGTGCCACGCGTTCGCCGCCAATCACCACCCACTTCAGCCCTGGGGGGAGACGGGCCGTGCCCGCATCGAGGCTCGCCGTCACGTCATGCCAGAAGGCCGTGGGCAGGTTGAGCTGCGTCACGCCCGCCGCTTCACACTTCGCCAGGAACGCGCCGGGCTCGTCGAGCATGTCCGGGGTCCGGAGGACCAACGTCCCGCCGCTCGTGAGGCACGGGTAGATCTCCTCCGCGCTGGTGTCCCAGCTGATGGAGGCGAACTGGAGCACCCGGTCTCCTGGCGCCACCGGAAAGGACGTCCACGCCGCGCGGGTGAAGTTGACCAGCGACTGGTGCTGGACGACCACGCCCTTGGGCCGGCCCGTGGAGCCGGACGTGTAGAGCACGTACGCAGAAGCCTCAGGGGGCACCAGGACAGCGGGGGCCTGGGGCACGCCGGAAGAGGGAGGCACCTCCGCGTCCAGCCAGACGCGGCCCTCCGCGGCCCCCAGACGCTCGCGGAACGCCGCACGGGCCACGATGACCCGGGCGCCGCTGTCCTCCAACATGAAGCGCAGGCGCTCCGCCGGATACTCCGAGTCCAGCGGCACGTACGCCCCGCCAGCCTTGAGCACCCCCAGCAGCGCGACCAGCAGCTCCACCGAGCGCTCCACGCACACCGCGACGCGCTGCTCCAGCCCCACGCCCGCCGCGCGCAGGCGGAGGGCGAGCGCATTCGCCCGCGCATCCAGCTCCCGGTACGTCACGAACTCCGCACCCGCCACCACGGCCAGCGCGTCGGGCGTGCGAGCCACCTGCGCCTCGAAGAGCGCGTGGATGCGCGTGTCGTTCGGAAGTGGTTCCCGAGCGCCGCTCGCGGCTTCGAGTAAGGCCAGACGCTCCTCGGGACGCATCATCGGCAGCGCGGCGACACGCTCGTCCGGCCGGGCCAGGACGCCTTCCAGGAGCCGCTGGTAGTGCGAGGCCAGCCGCTGGGCCGTGGCCTCTTCATACAAGTCGGTGCTGTAGTTGAGCGTCCCGCTGAAGCCGTCCGCGCCACGGAACAGGTCCAGGCTCAGCTCGAACAGCGCCACGCCCGTGTCCTCACCGTCTGCCGGCCGCACCGTCAGGCCCGGCAACACGAGCTCGGGGATGGGCGCGTTCTGCAGGGTGAACAGCGTCTGGAAGAGCGGGGTGCGGCTCGGGTCGCGCTCCACCTGGAGTTCCTCCACCAGTCGCTCAACGGGGAGGTCCTGATACTCGTAGGCCCCCAGCGTGGTGTCGCGCACCTGCGCCAGGAGCTGGCGGAAGGTCAGCTCGCGGCCGAAGCGCGCGCGCAGCACCAGCGTGTTCACGAAGAAGCCGATGAGGCTCTCCGTCTGCGCATGGTGTCGACCCGCGATGGGCGAGCCCACCAACACGTCATCCTGGGCCGAGGTCCGGTTCAGCAGCAGGTGATACGCCGCGAGCAGCACCATGAAGGGCGTGACACCCTCGCGCTGGGCCAGCGTCTCCACGCCCTGGCTGTGCGCCAGGGAGAGCTGCACGGGCACCGACGCGCCCCGGGTGCTGAGGAACGCTGGGCGCGGCTTGTCGGTCGGAAGTTCCAGTGCGTGCGGAGCGCCGGCGAGCTGCTCCCTCCAGAAGCCGAACTGCTGGTTCAGCGCGTCGCCCTGGAGCCACCCCCGCTGCCACACCGCGTAATCGGCGTACTGCACCGGAAGCTCGGGCAGGGACGCGGGCTGACCGGCATGGAAGGCGCCGTAGAGCGAGGTCACCTCGCGGACCAGCACGCCCATGGACCAGCCATCCGAGATGATGTGGTGCATGCACAGCAGCAACACGTGCTCGGACGGCGCCAGCTTCAACAGGGTGACGCGCAGCAGCGGGCCCTGGGTCAGGTCGAAGGGACGCCGGGCATCGGCGGTGACGCGCTTCAGCGCCTCCGCTTCCCGGTGCGCCTCGTCTTGGATGCCCGAGAGGTCCACCCGGTCCACCGCCACGGGGTGCGGCGCGTGGATGACCTGGCGAGGCGCGCCGTCCTCGGTCTGGAAGGTGGTGCGGAGTGATTCATGCCGACGGACGATTTCGTCCACGGCGCGCTGCAAGGCGGCCACGTCCAACGCACCCGACAGGCGCAGCGCCGTCGGCATGTTGTAGGACGCGTTCCCCGGCTGGAGCTGATCCAGGAACCAGAGCCGCTGCTGCGCGAAGGAGAGCGGCAGTGCTCCGTCCCCCCGGGCTCGCGTCAGGGCTGGAAGCCGGGGACCGGATGAGGCGGAGGCCAGGCGCTCGGCGAGCGCGGCCACGGTGGGCGCCGCGAAGAACGTACGCAGGTTCAGGTCCACGTCGAAGGTGGCGCGGATGCGCGCCACCATCTGGGTGGCCAGCAGGGAGTGGCCGCCCAGTTCGAAGAAGCTGTCGCGCCGGCCCACCGTGGGGACACGCAGCAGCTCCTTCCAGACCTCCGCGAGCTGAGCCTCGAGGGGCGTCGCGGGCGGTTCGACGTCGCGTTTGACGGCCAGGTTCGAGACATCCGGGACGGGCAGGGCCTTCCGGTCCACCTTCCCGGTGGGGGTGAGGGGCAGGGTGCCCATCAGCACGAAGGCGGACGGCACCATGTACTCCGGCAGCCGCGCCTGTGCGTGCTGACGCAACATCTCCGCGGTCACCGGGGCCTCGGGAGTCACCACCACGACGACGTAGGCCACGAGACGCTTGTCGCCGGGCACGTCCTCACGGACCAGCACCACGGCCTCCTGCACCTGGTCGTGGGTCCGCAGCACGGCTTCGATTTCACCCAGCTCGATGCGGAAGCCGCGCAGCTTCACCTGGAAGTCGAGCCGACCCAGGTACTCCAGCGTGCCGTCATGCCGCCAGCGCGCCTTGTCCCCCGTGCGGTAGAGGCGGGCCCCCGGGGTTCCACTGAACGCGTCGGGGATGAAGCGCTCCGCGGTCAGCTGCGGCTGCCCCTGGTACCCACGGGCCAGGCCATCTCCCGACAGGTAGAGCTCCCCCGCGATGCCCGCCGGGGCCACCCGCTGCCGCGCATCCAGCACGTAGGCCCGCGTGCCCTGGATGGGCCGCCCGATGACGGGCACGGGCGCGGTGCTGTTCCGGACGCTCGCCGTGGTGGCGCAGACGGTGCTCTCCGTGGGCCCATAGGCGTTGAACGCCGTGGTGCGCTCCGAGCTAGCGAGCTGCTTCCAGAGCGACGGGGCCATCGCTTCTCCCGCGCACACGATTCGCGAAGGCACATGCGTCTGCTCCAGCAGGCCAGCCTGGAGCAAGAGCGTGAGCTGCGCGGGCGTGCAGTCCAGCACGTCCACGCGCTGCTGCCCCACCCACGCCAGCATCGCCTCCGGATCCTTCCGCGTCTCCTCGGGCACCAGGCAGAGGCAGTGTCCGTCCGCCAGATGGACCAGCGGCTCCAACGCCCCATCGAAGTGGAACGGAGCGTTGAGGCTGATGCGCTGGCCGGTGGCTCCCGTTGCCTGGAACGCCTCCGTCGTTCCCGCGTGCATGGCGAGCAACGAGCGGTGCTGCACCATGACGCCCTTCGGCGTGCCCGTGGAGCCAGACGTGTAGATGACGTACGCGAGGTTCTCCCCGAGGACGTTCACCACGACGTTCCGCGTCGGGAGTGACGCCAGCTTCGAGGCCTCGGTATCCAGGCACAGCAGGTGCCGGACCTGGGGCTTCCAGGCATCGGCCAGGTACTGGAGGGTGAGCAGCACGGACGCGTTGCTGTCCTTCAGGACGAAGGACTTGCGCTGCGCCGGCGCAGCCGGGTCGATGGGGACGAAGGCCCCACCGGCCTTGAGCACCGCCAGCACCGCGACGATGGCATCGGGCGTGCGTTCCAGGCACAGGCCCACGCGGACCTCCGGGCCGACGCCCAGCGTGCGCAGCTGCGCGGCGAGCTGGTTCGCCTTCGCGTTGAGCTGGGCGTACGTGAGGACCTGGGACTCCAGCGACACGGCGGGGGCATCGGGCGTCCGAGCCGCCTGCTCCTCGACGCGCAGGTGGAAGGTGGCCTCGCGGGCCATGTCCGCTGCGTCGTCCGGCTGCGGAGCCTCCTCCCTTTCGAGTGGCAGCGCGGAGACGGGGGTGTCCGGCGACGTCACGGCTTCCTCCAGCAGGACCTGGAGGTGCGCAACCAGTCGCTCCGCCGTGGCGGACTCGAACAGGTCGGCGCTGTAGACGAGCCCGCCCTGGTAACCCTCCGTCACCCGGGACAGGATCAGCTCCAGCTCGAAGCGGCTGACCGTGTGCTTCGACTCGAAGCCACGGAGGGACAGCTCCGGGAGCGTCAGCTCGGGAACCGGCGTGTTCTGGAGGGCGAACATCACCTGGAACAGCGGCGTGCGGCCCTCCACTCGAGCGGGGTGGAGATCCTCCACCAGCCGCTCGACGGGGAGGTCCTGGTGCTCGTAGGCCCCCAGCGTGGTGTCACGCACCTGGGCCAGCAGCTCCCGGAAGGTCGGATCCTGTCCGAAGCGAGCGCGCAGGACCAACGTGTTGACGAAGAAGCCGATGAGCCCCTCCGTCTGCGCGTGGCGACGGCCGGCGATGGGCGAGCCCACCAGCACGTCATCCTGCCCGGAGTACCGGTTCAGCAGCACCTGGAAGGCAGCGAGCAACACCATGAAGGGCGTGGCCCGCTCCTTCAGCGCGAGCGCGTCCACGGCGTCGCTCAGGGCCGCCGGCAATTGGATGGGCGTGTTGTCGCCCAGGAAGGACGGCTGCTCCGGCCTCGGCTTGTCGGTGGGGAGCTCCAGGTACGGCGGCGCGTCCGCGAGCATCCCGCGCCAGTAGTCGAGCTGCGCTTCCAGGACCTGGCCCTGGAGCCACTTCCGTTGCCACGCCGCGAAGTCCGCGTACTGGAACGGGAGCGGGGGCAGGGGAGACGGCTGCCCCTGCCGGAAGGCGCCGTAGATCGCCGCCATCTCCCGGACCATCACGCCGTTGGACCAACCGTCGGTGACGATGTGGTGCATGTTGAGCACCAGCACGTGCTCCGTCGCGGACTGCTTCAACAGGATGCCTCGGACCACCGGGCCATTCGCCAGGTCGAAGGGGCGTTGGACCTCTTCCTGGACCCGTCGCAGCGTCTCCGCCTCACGAAGATGGGCGACGGCCTCACCCGACAAGTCCAGGACCTGGATGGGAACCTGAGAGGGCGGGTGGATGACCTGGACGGGTGCGTCGCCTTCCATGCGGAACGTCGTCCGCAGCACCTCGTGGCGGGCAACCAGCGTGTCGAAGCTGCGCTGAAGCGCGGGCAGGTTCAGCGCGCCCGTGAGCTGGAGCGCCAGCGGGTGGTTGTAGGCACTGCTGCCCGTTTCGCTCCACTGGCTGATGACCCAGAGCCGCTGCTGGGAGAAGGACAGCGGCAGCGAGGCGCGCCGGTCCGCGTGGGTCAGTGCCGGCACCGCGGCGTCAGACTGCGCGGGCGCGTTCTTCTGGCCGTCCAGGTACGCGGCGAGTCCGGCGACCGTGGGGGACTCGAAGAAGGCGCGCAGCGGGAGCTCGATGCCGAAGCGCGTCCGCACACGCACCACCACCTGGGTGGCCAGCAGCGAGTGGCCTCCCAGCTCAAAGAAGCCATCGTGGATGCCGACGCGGCGGACGCTGAGCACCTGGGCGAAGAGCTCGGCCAGGGACTCCTCCGTCGGCGTGCGCGGTGCGACGTAGAGGCCCCGCTGGACGGTGGGCGCCTCGGGGGCGGGCAGGGCCTTGCGGTCCACCTTTCCGCTGGGCGTCAGCGGCAGGACGCCCAGGTGAACGAAGGTCGACGGCACCATGTGCTGGGGGAGCTGCTTCAGCAGATGTGCTCGCAGCGTCTCGGCCTCCAGCGGCGCCGAGTCACCCGTGATGTAGGCCACGAGGCGGGCATCCCCTCGCGTCTCCTCACGGACCACGGCGACGGCGTCACGCACGCCGGGATGCGTGCGCAGCGCGGTCTCGATTTCACCCAGCTCGATGCGGAAGCCGCGCAGCTTCACCTGGAAGTCGGCTCGGCCCAGGTACTCCAGCGTGCCGTCCGGCAACCACCGCGCCACGTCTCCGGTGCGGTACAGGCGCGCGCCCGGGATGCCGCTGAAGGCGTCGGGAATGAAGCGCTCCGCCGTCAACTGCGGGCGCTGCCAGTAGCCGCGTCCCACCTGCACGCCGCCAATGTGCAGCTCGCCCGGGATGCCCACCGGAGCCGGCTGCCCATGCGTGTCCAACACGTACAGCACCGTGTTCGCCACCGGCCGGCCAATGGGGACGCGGTGGAAGTCCTCGCCACGAGGGCAGGGCCAGTACGTGACGTCTACCGCTGCTTCTGTCGGGCCGTAGAGGTTGTGCACCCCCACCGACGCGGGCAGCCGCACGTACGCCTTCTTCACCAACTCCGCGCTCAACGCCTCGCCGCTGCACACCACCCGCCGCAGGCTTCCCAGCCCCTCCAGCCCGGGCTCCTCCACGAAGGCGCGCAACATGGACGGCACGAAGTGCAC
>NZ_JABFNS010000059.1 GCF_013116825.1 Myxococcus xanthus | reverse complement strand
ACAGACCCGCGTCCCCAGCCCCCGCCGCTGGAGCTGGAGCCCGAGCTGCTGCTGGAGCTCCGGTTGCTGTTGCCGGAGCTGCCGCCACCGCGTCCCCAACCGCTGCCGCTGGAGCTGGAGTTGCTGGAGCCCGAGCTGCTGGAGCCGCTGCTGCTGCCTCCCCGCGTGTTCCAGCCGCTGCCGCTGTTGGAGTTGCCGCCGCTGTTGGAGTTGCCGCTGCTGTTGGAGTTGCCGCCGCTGTTGGAGTTGCCGCTGCCCCAGCGGTTGCCGCTGTTGTTGTCACGCGAGTCATCGTCCTTCGACGCGGCGTTGTTCGAGGAGCGTCCCGCGGGAGGGCTGTTCCAGCCGCTGCCGGAGTTGTTGCTGGGCGCGACGTTGTTCGAGGAGCGTCCCGCGGGAGGGCTGCCCCAGCCGTTGCCGGAGTTGTTGCCCTGGCCACGCGACGGCCGGTGGTAGTCGCCCGAGCTGGAACCGCGCGGCGTGCTCCAGCGCGTACCTCCCGGGGGCGGCCGGGTGCCGCTGTACGTGTTGCCGGGCACCACGGGGCGGTTGGAGGGGCGCGTCGTCGGGCGGACGTAGCCGTAGCCCGCGGAAGCGCTGTGCGTGCGGCTCCACACGTAGCCGCGGTTGCGCTCGTAGCGGTAGATGCTGCCCGTGCTCGGGTAGTAGTCGTGGGAGTGGCGCCCGTGCATGTTGCAGAGGCCGCCGTGCGCGTGCGGGTGGTCGTTCCAGTACCAGACCACCGACGGGCCACTGTAGTAGTACGCGTTGTCCGAGTAGACGTAGTACGTCGTGGCCGGCTCGTAGTCGTGGACATGCACGTGCGAGTACGGGCACCAGCCGCCGCCGAAGTCATCGGGGATGGGGTGGTCGCTCGAATAGCTGTACTCGATGACCTGAACCGGGGCGTGGTGCCGCGCCGGCCCGTGCACGTGGGCGACACAGCCAGTGCCCATCATCAGGGCAAGCGGAACGGCGAGGGCGAGCAGGCGGCGCATGTGGTGACTCTCCTGGGCGGAGTGGACGGCCGGGCCGTCCACCTTGCGGCCACGCGAGGAAGACGGCCGGGCGTGGAGAAAATTCACGCCCGGGTACAGTCCCGCTTTCGTCCACCCGGCCAGCCCCAGGATAACGCCCTTCGTCCTCTGGTGGACACCGCCTGGGTGGTGTAGGGGGAAATGTGCGTGCCGCCTGTCCCGGAAAGGTGAGCAGCGGCGCGAGGGGAGACGCACCATGGCGGAGACTGAGTTCACTTCGGGCGCGAGCTGTCCGCTCCACCCGGGATTCGATGCGGTGGGCACCTGCTCCCGCTGCGGCAACTTCATGTGCCGCACCTGCGGCGAGGGGGGCTCGCAAGTCTGGTGCCCGGCCTGCCGTCAGCGCGAGGGCGTGGGGCAGGCCTTTCCGCTGACGCGCGAGAACTGGAGCGTCTCCGGGCTGATGGACCTGTCCTGGGGGGCGTTCAAGCGCGAGTGGGTGATGCTCTGTGTCGGCGTGCTCATCTTCCTGGCGGGCTCCTTCGCCGGGCAGGTCATCTCGCAAGTCTCCTCGATGGTCGGTGGCGCGACGGGGAACACCGTCATCACCGTCCTGGGCTTCTTCATCGGGATCATGGGTTCCTACGCCATCCAGGGCGGGATAACGCTGGGCTTCCTCCGGATGAGCATGGACGTGCTCAGCGGCCGGCGCGCGGACCTGGGGCGGATGTTCAGCCAGTTCGGCAAGATTCCCACGTACCTGGGGACGCTGTTCCTGTCCTTCCTGTTGATGCTCCCGCTCCTGTTGCTCATCGCGGTGGGCGCGGTGGGCGCGGGGCTGGCGACTGGCACCGTGTCCTGGTCGGAGCTGGTGGCGCTGAAGGACCTGCCTTCCTCGGAGCTGGACGCGGCCGTGACGCCCATGTTGCCGGGCTTCGCGGTGATGGGGCTCGTGGCCTTCGCGCTCTACGTCTTCCCGGGCGGCTGGCTCCTCGCGCCGCTCCTCCTGATGCAGCCGGAGCTGGCCCGGACGGAATCGCCCGGCGCCGTGGAGACGCTGCGCCGCTGCTTCGCCTACTCGCGCGGTCAGCGCCTGCCCATGATTGGAACGGTGCTGCTGGGGGGCTTGATCGCCACGGTGAGCGTGTTCCTCTGCTGCGTGCCCGTGATTCCCGCCCTGGGTTTCTTGCAGGTGCTGATGGCCGGGCTCGTCATGGCGCTCAGCAGCGGCGCCGAAGAGGCCTGAGCTTCCCGTCCACACGGGGCCTTGCGCGCCCGTCGCGCGCAGGGCCTCCGGAAGGGTGGGGCGCCTCAGTGCACCACGCGCTCGGGTGAACCCGAGCGGGGCACGGACACCTTGCCCAGGCACGCGAGGATGTGCTCGCGGTACTCGGCCAGCTCACGCAGGCCGCACAGCATCCACCGGCCGCCGATGACGAGCGTGGGCACGCCCCGCACGCCACGGTGGGTGGCATCCCGGTGCTCGTCGAGGATGAGGCGGCGCGTCTCCTCCGAGCGGAAGGCCGCGGAGAATTCGTTCATCGCCAGGCCCACGCGCGAGGCCAGCTCGAACACCACGTCCGGGCGGGACACGTTGACGCCCTGCTCCAGCGCCGCGCGCTGCATGGCGCGGGCGAGGAACGCGCGCGCCTGCGGGCCCTGCAGCCGCGCCGCTTCCAGCGCCGCCAACGCCGGCACGCTGGTGCGCGGTGGATCTCCCCCGAGCCACAGGTCCGTGGACAACATGCGCGCGGCGGCATCCGGTTCGCGCTGTGCGCGCTCGACCTCTTCCACCAACGCGCGTTGTTCGCGCGCCGTGGGCAGCACGTCATGGACGCGCAGCGGATACGGCCTGACGCTCCAGCGAACGGCTTCGCCCAGCTCCTGGCGCAAGACATCGAGGCGCAGGTCGGCGAGGTAGCACCAGGAACACAGCACGTCCTGGTAGAGGGTGATCTGCAGCGGCTTGTGCAGCGTTTTCATTTGAGGGCCGCCAGATTAGAGGGCCACCCGCGTCGCTGCCAACTCCTCAGGACACGCGGGCCACGGAGGCATTCCTGAGTTCCTGAGGAGCATGCAAGGTGCCTTGCCCCGGCTGTGTGTCTGCTCGAAAGCAGGCGAGCAACCTCATGTGGCCCGGGTTCGCGCTCACCCGGCGCTCTTCGCCTCGGCGTACTTCAGCGCGTGGTCGATGATGGCCCCCGCGATGTCCATGCCCGTGGCGCGCTCCAGGCCCTCGAAGCCCGGGCTGGAGTTGATTTCCATCAACCGGGGACCGGCGTGGCCCTCCAGCATGTCCACGCCCGCGACCTCCAGTCCGACGACGCGCGCGGCCCGCACGGCTGCTTCCGTGTAGGGCGCGGTCAGCTCGATTGCCTGCCCTTCGCCGCCGCGGTGGATGTTGGAGCGGAACTCGCCGGACTTGGCCTTGCGCCGCATGGCGCCCACCACGCGGTCACCCAC
This sequence comes from Myxococcus xanthus, assembly GCF_013116825.1. Lineage (GTDB taxonomy): Bacteria > Myxococcota > Myxococcia > Myxococcales > Myxococcaceae > Myxococcus > Myxococcus xanthus_B. The sequence goes on along the minus strand of NZ_JABFNS010000059.1, from coordinate 47,051 downwards.
GACGAGGGCCCGCACGTCCCGTCCCTCGCTCTCCGCGACGAACTCCTGGAGCACGATTTCCTGTCCCAGGTCCCAGAAGGTGTCGAGGATGGTCTGCACCTCCGGCAGCGTGTGGGCAATCATCACGCCCACGCCCTGGGTGCCCTTGATGAGCTTGATGATGACGGGCAGCCCGTTGACCTCCTCCACCAGCCGGCGCACGTTGCTGCGGTCGTGCGCCATGACGGTGCGGGGGATGTCGAGCCCGGAGCGCGACAGGTACTGCAGCGCGCGCAGCTTGTCGCGGCTGCGCGCGATGGACGTGGGCGGGTTGAGGACAGGCACGCCCATCATCTCGAAGTGGTTCACCACCGCCAGGCCATAGGCGGTGATGGACGCGCCGATGCGCGGCACCACCACGTCCACGCCGCGCACCTCCACGCCGCGGTACGTCATGCGCGGCGCGTCTTGCGCGAGCAGCAGGCAGCAGCGCAGCGTGTCCAGCACCAACGGGCGGTGGCCCCGCGCGCGGATGGCGGCCACCAGCCGCCGCGTGGAGTACAGCGCGCGCTTGCGGGACAGGATGACGACCGTCTTCTTCGCGTGCCCTCGCCGTGGGGCCCGTTCGGGACGGTCGGGTGCCTGGGTCCCGGGCAGGACCGGGACCTTCTTCGGCTTCACTTTGCGCGGAGGCATGGGCGGGGCGTGAGAGCCTAGCACGGACGCCCGCGAGGGGCGGGCCTCGTGGGGGGCCTTTGCTATCCTCGTGCGCAGATGAGTGCTCCCCCTCTGCACCCTGACGACATCCACACCAGTCCCGGCGACGTCGGACAAGACCTGAACCACTCTCCGTTGTTGGGCGAAACGCTCGTGGTGGACCCGCGCACCACGGTGAAGCTCCACAAGTGCCGCCTGGCCGTCACCTCCGGGCCGGACACCGGCCGCTCGGTGGTGAGCGACAAGGAGCGGCTGCGCTGCGGCGCGCATCCAGGCAATGACCTGGTGCTGGTGGAGGACCGCACCGCCAGCCGTCACCACTTCGAAATCCAGTTCACCGAGCGCGGCTATCTGCTGGTGGACCTGGGCTCCACCAACGGCACCTTCCTGGATGGCCGGCGCATCGAGCGGGCCTACCTGTCACCGGGCTCGCAGATTCGCGCGGGCTCGTCGGTGCTGACCTTCGCGCCACTGGATGAGGAAGTCACCATCGAGCCCGACCGCGAGGGCGAGCTGTGCGGCATGGTGGGGCAGAGCATGAAGATGCGGCAGATATTCGGCCTCATCAAGAAGATCGCCCCCATGGGGGTGTCCGTCATCATCCAAGGTGAGACGGGCACCGGGAAGGAGCTGGTGGCACGCGCCATCCATGAGCTGTCCGGCCGCACGAAGGGGCCCATGGAGGTGCTGGACTGCGGCGCCATTCCCCCCAACCTCATCGAAAGCGAGTTGTTCGGCCATGAGAAGGGCGCCTTCACCGGCGCGGTGAGCAGCCGGCCTGGCGCCTTCGAGCGCGCGCACGGGGGCACCATCTTCCTGGATGAGCTGGGCGAGCTGCGGCTGGACCTTCAGCCCAAGCTGCTGCGCGTGCTGGAGAACCATGAAGTGCGGCGCGTGGGCGGCAACGACGTCATCGAGGTGGACTGCCGCGTCATCGCCGCCACCAACCGCGACCTGATGAAGGAGATTCAGGGCGGCGGCTTCCGCGAGGACCTCTACTTCCGCTTGTCCGTCATCACCATCCAACTGCCGCCGCTGCGACAGCGCCGCGACGACATCCCCCTCATCCTCAAGCGCGCGCTCGCGGACCCGGAAGTGGTGGGCAAGCACGGCAAGAAGCGCTTCTCCGCGGAGTCCCTGGGCCTGCTGATGTCGTATTCATGGCCCGGCAACGTGCGTGAGTTGATGAACGTGTTGTCTCACGTCCTGACTTTCAGTGAGGGCGAGGAGATTCAGCCCGCGCACCTGCCGCCCCGCGTGCGGGGACAGGTCCGCGAAGGGCCGCTGCCCTTCAACGAGCACCTCTCCTTCAAGAACGCCAAGGAGCAGCTGCTGGAGAACTTCGAGCGCGAATACATCACCAGCGTTTTGACGCGCTGCGAAGGAAACCTGTCTCGCGCCGCGCGTGAGAGTGGGCTCCACCGGAAATCGATTGAGCGGCTGGTGAAAAAGTACCAGTTGGACACCAAGGGGATGAAGTCACGTTAGCCCCATGAGTCATTGGTGGATGCTGTCACTCGGTTGTTTCACGCCAGAAAAGCGCGTTTGTCGCAGAGCCGTGTTCTCCTGTTCTCGATGCAAGGAACGTCCCGTCAAGTTGACGTATGTCCGATCTGGACTGAATTCCCGGAACATACGCCCGCCATGAATTCAATGCGCCCGAGCGGAAGACGCGAATCCGGACAGGCGATGGTGGAGTCCGCCCTGACGCTCCCCTTGATGGTGTTCCTCATCTTGGGGACGCTGCAGCTCTTCCTGATGTTGCAGGGACGGCTGTTGGCGGAGTACGCCGCCTTTCGCGCGACGCGGGTGGGCAGCGTCAACCACGGCGACTGTCAGGCCATGACTCATGCGGCCATCCTCGCGCTGATGCCCAGCTACTATTCGTTCCTGGGCGGCGCGGGGGGCTCACCGGGGCAGAAGCTGGCCAACGCCTTCGCGGCCCGCCGCGACAACCAGTACAACGGGGCGACAGGGCGGGCCAACCGGGTGTCGATGCCCGACGGGAATCATACTGGGGCCATCGTGTGGATCATCCGCGACAGCCCGCTGGCCACGGCGGTGCCGAACGAGGACGCGCTCTTCGACCAGTTCGACAATCCGGCGGGCATCGTGCGGCTCGAAACGCGGCTGGTTTATTGGTTTCCGCTCAAGATTCCCTTCGCCAACTGGGTCATCGCCCGGTTGACGATGGCGCGCTGGGGCTGGCGGGATTACACGAACCAGAACCCGTTGATGCAGACCCAACGCGCCCGGTGGACCCAGGGCCCTCCGTCCATGGGGCTGGAAGGGTTGATTCGTGAAGAGGCGCTGCGGCGGATGAACTCCGAGCAGTACGTCATCCCCATCCACGCCTCCGCTTCCCTTCGGATGTTGACGCCGGTGCAACGGCGCTTCTTCCAGACGCAGAACTGCGCTCCTGCCCCCGAGGCACTATGACGCACAAGCTACTGAGCCGCGGACAGACGCTGGTGCTGTTCGCCTTGACGCTGTTGCTCCTCACCCTGCTGGTGACCTTGACGTTGTCGTTTGGCTCCAAGGTGAAGGAGAAGATGGAGGTCCAGGCCGCGGCGGATGCCGCTGCCTACAGCCAGGCGGCGACGACGGCGCGCGCCTTCAACGAGATGGCCTTGATGAGCCGGGCGCAGATTGGCCACCTGGTCTCCAAGGCCGCGGTGAACAGCCTCATCGACTGGAGCAGCTACTACCGCGCGCAGATTGGCGCCACGCGGAATGCCTACACCATCGCGATGCTTCCCTACATCGCGTTGTTGCCGTGCTGCATTCCCTATTCGGGGTGCAGCAGCTTCTGCAGGTGCGCCATCCAGGGCGTCCGGGACATCACCCGCAGCCAGAGCGCGCTCTCTCGCTACGACCGGACGGAGATTGCTCCTCAGTGGGATCAGCTCGAGCGGCCCGCCGCGCAGCGAGCGTTGCGGCTCAGCCAGGCCGCGCAGCAGATGTTCGTCGTGGGGCAGGTCGTCCAGTACGGGCGCATGATGCTCGAATTGAACAACCAGTCCGCCGCGAACGACATCATCGACAGCGCCAGCGCGGGCAGCCGCTGGGCGGGTGAGCTCCGAGTGGACGGTGTCTCGACGACGCGCCGCGAGGTGGCGCCCTACCTGGGGGCCGTGGCGTGGCCCAACCTCATCAATGGGCATCACGTCTACGCGGCCATGGGCAGCCGGGGGCACAGCTTCGTCGCCAACCGTGGCATCTTCCCCACCGATGACATGCTCGTCACGGCGGGTATCCAGCGGCGGTTGACTGCCCCGGACACGGTGATGATTCAGGGGGATGGCAGCACCTACTGGGCCCGCACGCCGCTTCATGGCACGTATCTGGGCACGACGGACACGTACTCCATCGCGGATGACCATGGCATGGCCTTCGTCACCTTCGCCCGTGGCCGGTCCCCGTGCCCCACGCAGACCTTTGGAGTCGGTGTCGCGGCGTCGCTGCTCATCGCCTCGGATTCGAGCGATTCCAGGGACCGGCACCGCTGGTCTCCGAGCCTGGGACCGGGTGACCAGGAGCCGGCGCAGACGCGTCACAACATGGGGACCTGTTATGGCCGCAACCGGATGGGGTGCCCGTCCGTCTGGCCCATGTTCGTCGACTACAACGGCGTCAAGGTCATGGACAAGGATGACAACTGGGGCCAGCCGAAGAACTTCGCGGTCATCCAGCGGGACTATGCCGTGCGTGGCACCCAGGCGGACCCCTGGAACCTGCTGTTCCGCTTCCGGTTCGGAGGAACGGACAGCGGGTTCGACAACAGCGGGCTCGTCCTGGGGCCGGCGGGCGGCGGGTTGAACATCAGCCGCCAGACGGCGGTGTCCACCGGGTTGGCCTACTACCATCGGCGCGAGCACTGGCGCGAGCCTCCCAATCTGCTCAATCCGTACTGGCGCGCGACGCTGGTCCCCGCCACCGTGGACTCCAGCGGCGCGGAGGATTTCGTGGACGAGCTGAACGGCGCCGGCGTGGGCTGGGCGGCGGAGGCATATGAGGCCCTGCGTGCACAGGGCTACAGGGGAGGGCCGTGACATGAAGAGGCCTTCTTCGCGTCGCACCCAGCGAGGCCAGGCGATGGTGGAGATGGCCATCGGCTCGCTCGTCTTCATCACCATCCTCCTCTTCGTCATCCACTTCGCCGAGGTGTCCTTCCTTTCGGTGAAGGTGACCGAAGCGGCGCACTCCGCCATGTTGGAGGCGCCGGGACACAAGCTGCATGAGTGGCCCAATGACTCATCGCCGTCTTCCGCGGCGGCGGAGCGCGCGGGGCAGGACGCCGCCATGCGCTACCGGGACTTCGACAGCCGCACGTCCACCAACAGCGCGGGCGTCATCACGCTCGCGTTGACCCGGACGGAGGGGATGCAGGTGTCGTGTACCCAGGGCGGTCCGACCTTCGACCCGCATCCCGTCTTCACGTCGGTTGCCTACCGCGATGGCGGCGGCATCTCCTGTACCGCGCAGGCGGACCTCACGGCCTTCCGGATTCCTCAGCGGGTCGCCCAGCGGGACTCGGGGGGCTTCTTCCAGGCGGAGCACTACGAGATGCTCCCCATTCGCGTGTGTGCCATGGGGCGCGCCCAGGGCGGCAACTGCACAGGCCGTCTGACCAGCATGCTGGATGACTGGGGACTGACGGGCTCGGGTGAGTCCGGCTCGTGCCCCATCATTCCCGATATTCCCGCCCCCTGCCCCTTGAACCTGCCGTACTGGGGCATGGCTTCCAGCGTCTATGGCGTCAGCCTGATGGTGAATGCCTTTGGACCGGACTTCTCGGCGAGCCGTCTGGCGCAGACGGTTGTCGGTGGGCTGCCGCTGCCCTTCTTCTTTGGCGCGGAGAACATGTTCTGGATGAGCGCCGTGGGAGAGGAGGCCTTCTTCGGTCAGCCGCTGCCCGCTGACTCCATGGGCGGCCTGGCGACCATGGGGTTCAAGGGTTGGCCCACGTCCCCGGGCTTGTTGCCTCCGGGGCTCAACTGGCAGGCCATTCCGTACCCCGTCTCCTATGGTCGCCGGGACTCGTGCTTCCTGGGGAATGAGTGTCCCTGATGCGCGTGTGGCTGATGTGTGTGGCGCTCGCGACGGCGCCCTCCGTGGGGCTGGCTGAAACGTCGAAGCCCGCTGACCCGAAGGTGCGTCCCTCGGCGGAAGCGAAGGCGGGAAAGGCTCCTCCCAAGAAGGCTCCGGCCGCTGGCGCCAAGCCCGCGCCGGCGCCCGAGCAGGACGCAGGCACGCCACCGGCTCGCCCGTCCTTCCGCTGGGACATCCCCGCCGTGACCGCCTGGGTGGAGTCTCCCGGGCTCCAGGTGACGGATGGTGTGCCCATGCACCTTCAGCTCGCGCGCTCGTCCTGGCAGATGGACCCGCTCATCCAGCACATGGTGGACCGCTTCCGGGCCGCGGGGCTCTTCATCTCCTCTTCGCCGGAGGCGCTCAACTCACCGATTGCCGAGCCCATGCTCACGGCGCTGGATACCGAGACGCTCACGGCCTACACGGTCATCTTCCAGAAGAACCAGGACAACACCGTCACGTTGATTCTGGGGACCTCCGATGTGTCCAAGTACACCCCGGGAGGCAGCATTCAGCTGGACTGGGCACCGATGATGGCTGGCGCCGAGCAGGTGACGCGGTCCAATCTGGAAGGCTCGCAGATGGCCATGTACGCCGTGAAGGCCACGTCCGCGGAGGTCCGGGAGTTCTATCAGGTCGAGTTGACCCGGGCGGGCTTTGTCGAGGACCCGGAGCAGCCCGGTGTGTTTCAGCGAGGCACGGAGCAACTGACCATCCGCACTCAGCCCGAAGGCGACATGCTGATGGTCGGGCTCTATCGCAAGCTGGGGGTGCAGCCGAAGTGAGGCCCCGGGGGCCCCGCCCCGTCAGAGCTGGACGCCGCACTTTCGGGCGCAGCGCTCCATGGTCTGCGCACAGCGCAGCTGGCATTTACGGTCTTCCCCTTCACACCCGCTGATGCACTTCGCGACAGGCTCCTGGCACTTCGCGATGCATTGGGTTTGCTTGGCATCGTGCTTGGGCAGCTCGATGTCATTGCCATCCTCGTCCTTGACGGACGAGGTGTCGCTGGCCTGGCCAATGCTGACCGGCGCCTCCGCTCCCGGGATGGGCGACGCGGCCTCGACGGAGCCTGTCAGGAGCAGGACCGTGAGTGGGAAGAGCATCAGTCCAAGGTTCTTCATCGTCAGTCCTCGCAGAGGTGTTGGGCGGAGGGGCTGACTGGTTCCTCCTTGCCTGGCTGTCCAGCATAGCGTGGGGATTGCGCGCATTGAAGCCCTGGGGGCCGCGTGTTACGGCCGCTGTTGACATGAGCGACACGCCCCCGAAGGAAAAGGACTTCAAGGACTCGGTCAACCTGCCGCGCACGGATTTCCCCATGAAGGGAAACCTGGCGCAGCTCGAGCCGCGCATGCTCGGCTGGTGGGCGGAGCGGGGGATTTGGGGGAAGATTCTGGAGCAGAACGCGGACGCGGAGCCCTTCGTCCTGCCTGATGGTCCGCCCTACGCCAACGGCCACCTGCACGCGGGCCACGCGCTCAACAAGGTCCTCAAGGACATCGTGGTGAAGTACCGGAACATGTCCGGCCGCCGGTGTGACTTCATCCCCGGCTGGGACACGCACGGGCTCCCGATTGAGCAGGCCGTCGAGAAGCGGCTGAAGGACAAGAAAGTCGACAAGCGCACGCTGTCTCGGGACGCATTCCTGGAGGCGTGCCGCGCCTATGCGCTGGAGTTCGTCGACATCCAGAAGGCGGAGTTCCAGCGCCTGGGTGTGTTCGGCTCGTGGGAGCAGCCGTACAAGACGCTCGACTTCACCTACGAGGCCCAGGAGATTCGCGAGCTGGCCGCGTTCGCCAGGCGCGGCATGCTCTACCGCCGCAAGAAGCCCGTGTACTGGTGCTTGTATGACCAGACGGCGCTGGCGGAGGCGGAGGTGGAGTATGAGAATCACACCTCGCCCTCCGTGTACGTGGCCTTCCAGGCCGGCGCGGAGCTGGCCGAGCGCGTGCCTTCGCTGAAGGGCAAGGACGTGGCCTTCGTCATCTGGACGACCACGCCGTGGACGCTGCCGTCCAACCTGGCCGTCGCCGTCAACCCGGAGTTCGAGTACGTCTTCTACCAGCTGGGCACGCGCGTCATCTGCGTCGCACGGGAGCTCTTGCCCAAGGTGCTGGCGGAGGTGAAGGCGGACGAGCTGGCGGTGAAGCGCGTGGAGCTGCCCGGCGGAGAGGTCTCCGCGGCGGCGTTGGTGGACCCGTCGCGCATCCTGGCGTACGCGCGCGGCGAGGAGCTGGAGCACCTGACGTACCAGCACCCGTTCTACGAGCGCCGGGGCCGCGTCCTCCTGGGCGAGCACGTGACGCTGGAGGCCGGTACGGGCCTGGTGCACACCGCGCCGGGGCACGGCCAGGAGGACTATGAGGTCGGCCTGAAGTACGGGTTGGACATCTACAACCCCGTGCGCCCGGACGGCCGCTACGACGACACGGTGGGGCCGGCGCTGGAAGGCCGGCGCGTGTTCGAGGCGAACCCCGTCGTCATCCAGTTGCTGGTGGAGAAGGGCGCGCTGCTCAACGGCGCCACGGACACGGTGGCGCACACGTATCCGCACTGCTGGCGCTGCCGCAATCCGGTCATCCTGAGCGCGACGTACCAGTGGTTCATCCCCATGGACGCGCCCTTCCATGGGACGCAGACGTTCCGCCAGGTGGTGCTGGAGCAGGTGGACAAGGTGCAGTGGGTGCCCTCGTGGGGGCACAGCCGCATCCGCGGCATGCTGGAGACGCGGCCGGACTGGACCATCAGCCGGCAGCGGACGTGGGGCGTGCCCATCTGCATCGCCTACTGCGAGGGCTGCGAGGAAGCCGTGGTGTCGCCGGAGTTGATGGAGCGGGTGGCGGCGGCGGTGGAGAAGGAGGGCGTGGGCGTGTGGTACCGCACGCCGGTGAAGGACTTCCTGGGCGCGGACTTCCAGTGCCCGCGCTGCGGCAAGGGAGAGTTCCGCCGCGAGACGGACATCCTCGACGTGTGGTTCGACTCGGCGTGCATGTTCTCCGCGGTGCTGGAGAAGCGGCAGCGGATTCCGGCGGACCTCTTCCTGGAGGGCAGCGACCAGCACCGCGGCTGGTTCCATTCGTCCATGCTGGTGGCGGTGGGCACGCGCGACATGTCGCCGTACAAGGCCTGCCTCACGCACGGCTTCGTGGTGGATGGCCAGGGCGAGAAGATGTCCAAGAGCCGCGGCAACGTGGTGGCGCCGGACAAGGTCATCCAGCAGTACGGCGCGGAGGTGCTGCGCCTGTGGGTGGCGGCCAGCGACTACCGCAATGACGTGCGGCTGTCGGACCAGATTCTGAAGGGCCTGTCGGAAGGCTACCGGAAGATTCGCAACACCGTCCGCTATGCGCTGAGCAACCTCTACGACTTCGACCCGGCGAAGCACGCGGTGCCGGAGGCGGAGTTGCTGCCGTTGGACCGCTGGGCGTTGGGGCGGCTGGCGGAGGTGGTGGTGCGGGTGCGCAAGGCGTACGAGGACTACGAGTTCCACCTCGTCTACGCGACGGTGGTGGACTTCGTCGCCGGTGACTTGTCGGCGGTGTACTTCGACATCCTCAAGGACCGGCTCTACACGTGGCGCGCGGACGGGCAGCCCCGGCGCGGCGCGCAGACGGTGCTGTACGAGGTGGCCTCGGTGCTGCTGCGCCTCCTGGCGCCGGTGATGAGCTTCACGGCGGAGGAGGCGTGGCAGACGCTGCCGGGCAAGCCGGTGGAGAGCGTCTTCCTGGGCGGCTTCCCGGTGGTGTCCGCGAAGTTGGACCCGGCGCTGGCCGAGCGCTACGCGAAGCTCTTCGCGGTGCGCGGAGCGGTACAGGGCGTGCTGGAGGCTGCGCGGCGGGACAAGCGCATTGGCTCATCGCTGGAGGCGCGGGTGGTGCTAACGGCGGAGGGCGCGGCGCGCGACTTCCTCCAGGCGAACCTGGCCGAGCTGCCGGGCCTCTTCATCACCAGCCAGGTGGAGCTGGCGGACGTGAAGGGGGCTGCGGCGCAGACGCTGGAAGTAGCGCAGGCCTTCGGCGAAGGCGTCCGCGTCACGGCCGAGGTGCTCCCGGCCCATGGCGAGAAGTGCCCGCGCTGCTGGACGTACTCGGAAGCGGTGGGGCAGGGCGGCGACGTCTGCCTCAAGTGCCGCGAGGCCCTGGCGGCGTAGCGGGCCGTCTTCGAGGTGCCCTCCCCGGCGGGTGTGTCCGGGGAGGGGAACTTCTCAGGCGAGGCGCGAGCTCAGTTCGCGCACTCAGCCACCGGGCGGTCGATCGCCGCCTGGGAGTTGCAGTCCAGCACGCTGGCCAAGCCCGTCCGGGGCTCCACCATGATGAGGCTGCGCGCGCGGCCCGATGTGAAGTCGAAGCGCAGGTTGCCCGGGGCTGCGGCATCCAGCGCGGGCAGGTCATCGAGCGAGTCCCGCATGCAGCCCAGGTCGCCCGGGCGCACGGGACGGCCGGTGCCGGGCATGTAGCAGAGCCCATGAATCGCAGCTGCGTTCATGGAGACGGGAATGACGATGTCCGGACCCACCTCGCTGCAGCAGTCCGGGTTGGCACGGCAGGTGGCGTTCTCACATCCGTTCGCGGGGCAGGTCGCGTTGTCCCATTCATTGTCGCACCGGAGCTGCTCCCACCGGGCCACCGTGCGGGAGGTTCCATCGCCGCGAGGGACGTTCTCCTCCACGACGATGCGCACGGGCTGGTTGGTGGAGATGGCGCGCTGCCGGGCACGGAGCGTGGAGGCCCACAACTCGCGCGTGGCCTCGTTCTCCCGCTGGCGGTCGACGGGTGTCTGGATGCCCACCAGCGCCGCGGAGAGCAGGATGGAGGCGATGGCCACCGTCACCATCATCTCCAGCAGCGTGATTCCTCGTGTGCGCTTCATGCTCAATTTCCCACCGGAACGGGAAGCAAGCCACCCGCGGCGAAGTTCCGGAGTGTCACCCGGAAGGTAAAGGTGCGCCGCTTGAAGCCATCGATGGGAAGGTCTTCCGGGTCCAGTTCGATGGGGGCATCTGGATTGAATGCGTGCCGGTCTTGCCGCGGCGTGCGGACCACCAGGGTGACCTCCACCTCGCGGATGCGTTGCCGCAGCCGCGTTCGCAGCTCGTCGTCTGTCGCTGGGGCGACCAGTTCGCTCGGGTGCTGGTCGATGGCACAGGTTTCAATCGTGCAGGTATCAAGCTCCGGAAGGCCCGCTGCGACATCGGGGAACCAGCGGAAGCCCAGTGGTGGGACGTGGCTCATGACGCCCAGCCGGACCTTGAGGCTCTCCACGTCGCGGCTCAAAACCACCCAGTCTGCCGCGCCCGTGCCTAGATACTCCAGCGTAGGCGTTCCGCTGGCCCAGTTGACCCGGTAGGCCGCACTCTGGGCCGGCATGATTCGCCAGGACTCCTGGTCTGGACGGTCAACTCGCCAGAGGTTGTCGGCCGGGTTGCCACATGGAGGGGCGTTCGTGGGGTCCGTGCCGAAGCCAGGATCGGCCGTGACGGAGTTGCCGCCCGTGTTCACATTGAGGACGCGGAGATGACACGCCACCTGTCGGTTCGGATTCACCGCGAAGGCGGGAAGTGAGGGCGTAACGGTGGGCTGAAGCCGTGGGGAGGGATTGGGGGTCGTGCAGAAGTCCTGCGCCCCTGAGCGCACCGTGGCGCCGCAGTTGGCCAGCGTCACCATCCCACGTGTATCGCCCCAGTGGAGCTGCAGGACGTCCGACACGAACTCCTCGTAGGGGCCCGCGGGCGGCAGTGCGAAGTTGGGATCCGCGGGAAAGGGACGCGTCACGTCGACCGCAGAGAGGTCTGGCTCGGTCCATACCTGGATGGCCGTCTGGGTGCGCATGTCGCTGAAGACGATGCGCGCATTACCCATGCCTGTACCGGCGCGCTGCAGGTCCGCGGCAATCAGCTCCTTGACCACCCGGCCGGTGGACTGCGCCAGCATCGTCTGTTCCTCGAAGTGGGAGCGACGCTGCATCTGCATGGCCGCCACCAGCCCTGCTCCAAGCACGATGAGCCCGATAGCGCTCGCGATCATCACCTCAAGCAAGGTGAAGCCACGCGGCATCCGGGGCTGAGTCCGCATCGAAGAAAATCTCACGGCGCCATCCTCGTCTGGAGCATCACTACTTGCCGGTCGCGCCGCCCTGGCTCCAGCCAGCTCACGGTGACGCGGACGTGGGCGATGTTCCCCGTGGTGCCTGCCTGCCCGGGAATAAGGTTCCGCGTCAGGTCCGCTGGAACCGTGGAGCCTGGCTCGATGGTGGCGAGCTGCGAGGGGACATCCACGTCCACGACGACCTGGTACTCACGCGCGATGACTTTCGGATTGGGATGAGGGGCGTTACGCAGTTCCCCCGAACTGGTCTGAAAGAGGGTGTAGGTTTCATCCAGGCCCACCAGGTTGATGCACGGGGGTTGTACCGTGCAGCCCAGCAGCGTGATGTTCTCCAGCGCCTGCTCAGCGATGAGCTGTGCCTGCGTGGCGCTGAGGCTGCGACGATTGGAGGTGCTGGTCTGGGTCACTACCAGCATCGCCGCGCCGATGCCCAACAGCAGGATGGCCATGGTGGCCAGCACCTCCAGGAGCGTGATGCCCCTGGAGTGCTGGCGCCTGTTCAGGGACTTCACTGCTGAATCCTCCCGTCCGGGCTGGGCGCGTAGATGAGCACCTTGGAGCGGGCCATGCCCCCGTTGGCGTTGCCGGTGTTCCACTCGCCGCTACCCTGGACCCTCACTTCGCCCAGTGCCGTGGGAATGAGGAGGTGGCCGTCATGCACCACCGGTGCATTCACCGCATGGCCACCCAGCGCCACGCTCTTCATCTCAGGGGCGCTGGTTCCATCCGGAAGCTGACCGGACTCGTAGAACCTGCCGCTCTCGGTCTCGCTCAGGTTGCAGACGTCCGCCGCCGCACCCACCGCGGTGCTTGCATAGACTTTGTCTCCCGCCAGCGTCACGCCACCCCACACCGCCTGGCCTGGATCCAACTGCTGTACCCACAGAGGCTCGAGCAACTCGCACGGGCGCGTGCCCGAGGGGTCGGTGTCTTCGAAGCCGAGCAGGTGGTAGCGATAGCTGTCCTTGTTCGAAGGGCCGTCGGAGAACTCGTCCGGATTGTCACCCGTGCCGAAGTAGAAGCGGACCACGGGGGACCCGCTGTTGCGGACGATGCTCACGCCGAGGTTGGAGTGGATTTGCTGGTAGATGGAGTCCTGTCCCGTTGCCGCATCCGGGTGGTCCGACAGGGTGACCGGCGCACTGGCCACCTTGCACGTCTTCACCTTGCGGCCAAGGGGCGCGCTCGGGTTCACCGTATCCAGGTTGATGCGGTAGACATTGCCTGCCGTGGTGGGCACGTACATGACGTCGTAGTTCCCGTCGCGGTCGAGGTCGATGAGCGCCGTGCTCGCGGCGATGCCGGAGCCTCGGTCCAGGGTGATGATGCCGGCCCTGGTGCCGCCGGGCGTCGCGCCGAAGTCGAGCGGCTGCCCCGTCTTCAGGTCGATGAGGTAGAGGGCACCGGCGTGGTTCGGGGAGGTCGGCACGTAGTCTGTGCCCACGACGGCCGTCCACTTCCCTTCCGTTCCCGAGCCCCAGGTCAATCGGCCAATCGACGGCGCATGACTGGAGCCGGAGTTGTCGGGGAAGTCCACGGTGGGGTCCACGATTTTCGCCGAGGAGAACGCCAGTTCGATGCTGGGCTCGCGCAGGTTGAACTCCCAGAGCGGCAGCGGGTACCAGGCATCATCGGGGTGGGTGATGTCGAGCGCGACGACGGCAGGGCTGTTCTTGCCGGAAGCGCTGACCAGGACCGTCTTGGCACCCTGCGTCTTGTTTGCGGAGGTCGCGCGGGTCCAGGCAGGCTGTCCGGGGATGCCGAAGTCCACGTTGGCGACTTGGGGCGAGGCATCCATGGAGGGCCGGGGAAGGTTGCCCGAACCGTTGAAGCGCACGTAGGTGTTGCGGTACCGCTCCAACTGCATGCGTGGCATGTACGTGAAACGCTCCGCGCCCGAGCCGTAGTCGCGGGGCGTGACGTTGCCCGGGACGCAGCTCGCGGTCGTGTCGAAGTAGCCGCGCACCTGCGTGCCGGGCGCGCAGTCGTCGTGCGTGGAGTTGCGGAACGCGCCCGCTTCGAAGGCGTGCAGATAGCCATTCATGGTGCCCACGTAGGCCACGGTCGGACGCGTGGAGAGCGGCTCCATGAAGTTGCGGCGGTACAGGTCTCGCTCGCCAGCGCGGGCATTCAATGCCCAGGTGTCGAGGTACGGTGGCATGGTGATGGCTACGGTGGACATGTTGATGCCACCCAGGGCCCACGGCCGCCGCTCATTCGCGGGCCCGGGAGCGTAATGGTCCTCCCAGCCGTACAGCCACTCCTTCAGGAAGTTGCGGTCATTGGTGTGGTCCGTCACGCGCTTTTCTGGCGCGGTGATGGAGGGCGTGCCGCATGTTCCGTCATTGTTGAGGTCGTAGAGGTACCGTCCGTTCTGCTCCTGGTCACAGAGCCAGTCGGGGAAGAGCGGGCTGGCGCTGCTGGTGTCCGTCATCTCTTCGGAGATGGTGCTGCGATTGCCAGCGGCGTTCATCGTGTACAGCTTGCGCTGGAGCGGGTCGGAGGCGTGTCCATTCGTGCCGAAGGTGAGGGCCATCACTCGGCCGGCATCCCATCGCTGGACGGCGTTGGTGACGCTCGGATTCTCCGGGTCGTAGAGCGAGCGGAAGTAGAGCCTGCCCCGGATGGTGAAGTCCTTGTTGCCGTCATATGCGCGCGTGCCGGGCGCGGGCATGCCGTTGCCCGGCCAGGTTCCATTCGCGCCCCAGGCGCTGCCCGGCGTCTCGTTCACGCCCCAGACGATGACATTGCCCAGCGTGGACGGTGAGGCGCGCGAGTAGCTGCCGGCCCGGACGGCCTGGTAGCCCACCTCGACGTCGTCGATGATGGGACGGCACAGTTCGCTGGGGCTGGTGATGTCCACCTTCCAGCAGAGCTGAGAGCCGGTGAATCCCATGGACATGATGTCCAACTCCACCTCCTGGGTCGGCGGAGACGTGTCGGGGAAGTGCACCGGGAACCACGTGGGCGGGTTCGGGTTGGCGACGCACTCCATCTCCCCGGTGTCCGGGTTGGGCTGGCAGACGCGGCAGTCCACCGCCAACGAATAGGTGATGGTGGGACGAGGACCATCCGTGGGCGTGCAGGCGCCGGGAATCTCCTCCGTGAAGCAGGGTGGGCCACCAGTGCACGTGCGCGGCTGGGGCGCGTAGTCATCCTGCCGCTTGAAGCGCACCTTCGTGATGACGAAGTCGTTGGCGATGTCAGGCGACAGGTCTCCAGACACCGTGGCAGAGCGAATGCTGCCGCCGTTCTGCTTGTTGACGACGAACACCACGTCGTTGAAGTCGCGGTCACCGCCGCCCGGGATGTCCTCGAAGCCCAGAATCCAGCGGAAGGGGTCCGTGGTGGGGGCGCCGACGATGACGTGAGGCATGGGGTTGCGCACGCCCGCGGGTCTGGGAATCGTCACCCGCTCCATGGGCATCACCAGGTTGCCGTAGAGCTCGTCGTTCGCGAGGCGGTACAGCGTGGTGCCCCACTCGGTGATCGGGCCGTCCAGCCAGCCGCAGTAGTACTCATTGGTGTCTGCGACCCGGCACGCCTGACCCGGGGTACTGGCGGGATTGTCCCGGTTGCAGCCTTCCAGGTACTGACACCCGATGTTTCGCTCGGCGACGACGGTTCCTCCCTCGGGGTTTTGGTCCAGGTTCCAATCCGCCTTGGAGAAGAAGACGTTGATGGACGTGCGCAGGTGCAGCGCGCACCGGCCATCAGGGTCTTGCTTGAGGCAGGGATAGACGTAGCCCTCGCGGGGACCGTGGTTGCTCTCGTAGTAGACGGCGACAAAGAAGACGATTTCCTTGCCACCCTGAATCATCCCCAGGTCTACGGTCCGGTCGTACGCCGTCAGACCGGGGTCCGGGTCGACGGCGCGGAGCAGGCCTCGCGGGTCGTACGCGGACACGTTGTAGTCGGGGATGCCTTCGGAGTAATCCCCGATGTCCGGCACCGGGGCCAGGTTGCGGTGGGTGGTCCGGCCGGAGTCGTCATCGGCGAGCAGGAAGACCATCCGTCCCAGGCCCATGTTTCCGTTGCTGGGCGAGGGGGGCTCAAGCAGGTTGGGAAGGTGGGCGAAGAGTCCCCGGTCCGAGAAATTGTTGTTGGTGATGGTGCCCGAGGCGAAGGCTCCCACCTGGTCCGTTCGGTTCCACTCGCCGCCGAGGCCAGGCCGGGCATCCGCGAGGTTGATGTCATGCTGGAAGGTAACGTCGCAGTTCACGTTCATCGCGAGCTCGGGCTCGCTGTACTGCTCGCCGCCTGACGTGAACTGGCGCGTGCAGCGACGGGTCTGGCCAACGTAGGGCCGGGCCTTGGGACCGTACTGGGGCGCGAGGTTGAACAGGTCCTCGTGCAGGTCCAGGACACCGTTCTCGTTGGTGTCGAGCAGGTTGCCGTTGGCGTCGACGTACCCCCGATCGCGGAGGTCATCCATGTACATGTAGCCCAGCGAGTGCGAGGCGCCGGCGGACTCGTACACGTAGCTGATAGTGACGTTCTGGTCGAACGGGAAGAAGATCCGCTCGGCGTTCAGTGCCGTGAGGTTGGTGTTGAGCTGGAGCCGGGCCGGATTCTCCTCGGTGATGAGAATGCTCGACTCCTGAATCTCCAGGTTCTCGTCGCTGAACTCGGGCTGCTTGTTCTGGTCGAGCTGGTCTTCACACAGCTTGGCCGGCGTTTCCGAACCGGTCTGGGCATGGGCAAGCGGCGCGGTCAGCAGGGCGAACGCCGCGAGCATCTGGGGGAGGGTGCGCATCACTTCTTTCCCTGTGAACGGCGGGACGGGTCATTCGCCTTGCGTTGCTGGTGCGCACGGCGAGTTGCGAGGTCTTGCTGGAACTGTTGACGCAGCAGTTCTTCGCGTGACGGGGGCGGCGGATGGATGCTGAGCGCCAAGTGGTTGAGGAGCAGGTCCCGGTCATCCACGCGAACCAGGCGCGTGTCGCAACTCGTCTTGGGGTTGACCTGGGTGGGCCCCGCAATCCAGGTGCGCAGTTGTTCGGGCGTTCGCTTCGGAATCAGCGGGCCCAGGTCGATGCTGCGGCCGCGCTGCTTCGCAGGCGCCGCTTTCGCCGCGGTCGCTGTCTTTCCGCTGCTCTGAGACTGCGGGGTGATGGTGTGGCAGCCGGCGCAGGCCTTGTCGAAGGCGAGCTTGCCTTCATCCGTCGCGCCAGCGGCCAAGCCCGGCAGGAGCAGAAGCGACAACAGGGAGAGTCGTTTCATTGGGAGGGCTCAGCTCAAGGAGTGGAGGAAAGGACTACGACCTCGTTTTCGACGTCGATGGGCTCCTCTTCCCCACTGTCGTGAGTACCTTCGGGGCCGCCCGAATCCGATCCAGAGCCAGGCCTGGTGACGGCTGGTGCGTTCTCATTGGTGATGAGGGCATGGATGACGGCGCGCGTGGGGCGGCTGTTCGCGGGACCCACGACCTCGCCCACGGCGATGAGCCAGACTTGCTTGTTGGTATCCCGAATGCCTTGGTTGGCCGGGGTGGGATCGGTGGGATCGACGGGGTCCTCATCGTCCCGGGCGAAAACGCGGTAGCGCACGTTCTCCTGGAGAGGGAAGGCGGCGAAGGCTTCACCCGTTGGGCTCTGGCGCTCCGCTGGCGCCAGGTCCTCCTCGACGATGGCGAGCGAATTCCAGGTCCCGGCCCCTCCAGGCCCTTCCAGCACCTCGAGGAAGGGGCGGTCTCCACCGTTCAGGCCGGGCTCGTTGACCACGGGCAGGACCGCGAGCACCCCGCTATAGGTTTGATCGGTCCCCAGGCGGATGCGCATCGCCTCGCGCCCCTCGGCCAGGCCCGCCTCCGCCGCGAAGTAGGCTTCCTTGTAGCGGCGGCCATCACCCTGGACTTCCGCCTCGCGGCTCACCACGCCGTAGCTGAGGAGCACCGCGAGGGTGACCATCGTGACGACGCCCATGGCGAGCAGCAGCGTGAAGCCACCTTGCCGCCGTCGGGTTGTGGGACGTTGCACCATGTCGCGGGACTCCCTTGGACTCCAGCCCGTGAGGGCGATACCAGTGTTACTCACTACGCAATTGCCATGCCTGAGCGGCGGCACTGTAACTGGCCGGAACTCGTGGGCAACGTTTGGGTCGCACCTCAGGGTTGGGTCTCAAGAGACCTCGCAAGAGTTGCGGAGTTGCAATTGCTTGCGAGGTTTCCGTCACGCGCTGGTGACTTCTCGGGTTCCAACGTTTTGAGCGAGCCGACGCCTAGGGGGCGCCTTCGAGCTCGCGCAGCCGGTCCACCAGAGCCTGCATTCGCTGGTGGTGCGTGCCGGCCCAGTAGACGCGCCGGCAGTCCGGGCACTGTTGGAAGCGGGAGTGCCGCTCCGCCACGCGCTCGGGGATGCGGCCGGCCACCTCGGACGGCTCGGCGGAGGTCAGCGCGGCGTTGCAGGCGACGCAGCGCGAGAAGGGATGCATGCGGGACGTCAGCCCATAGCGGCGCACCACTTCGACCAACTGCTCCGCCGGGTCTGTCGAGCGGGGGAAGTAGCCACGCAGGACCTCGCCGCGCTTGAGCACCCCGATGTCACGCGAGAGGAGGATGCGGTCCTCGTCATGCGAGAGCCGCGCGAGCGTGTCGTCCGCGAAGTCATTGCGCCACAGGGCGTCGAAGCCCAGCATCCGCAAGAAGCCCACGAGCCGTCCCAGCCCCACGTCGAGCACGAAGCGGGGCGTGTCCTGGAGCGGAGGCCCCACCCGGACGCCGGGCGCCTCATCCATGGACGCGGGGTAGACCTCCACGCACGCGCCCGGCTGCACCCGGCGGCTGAAGTCCACGGCCTCGCCATCCACACGCACCACGTCCACTTCCGGGTGGGGCGGGCCCAAGGACTCGATGAGGTCCTTCACCGACGGGCGGCCTCGCAGCGCGTGGCTGAACGTCTGATGCCGGTGCGCGGGAGACAGGAAGTCATTCAGCGCGCCATGGAAGCGCATCGTCACCTGGGCCTTCGGCTGCTCCATGTCCACCCTTTGGCCCGCGTTGTCGCGGCCCTCCGTGTTTCACGGGGATGTTTCTGTGACTGCCGTGCCGGGTCCGCCAGACTTCCCGTGACGTTTCGGAGTGACTGCGTAGATAAAATCGTTCAGCTGTGCCATAAGTCACAAGATCGTCACATCGAGGGTTTCTATACTCCCGCCGCCGTCCGCACCTGGGTGTCGTCGGCGATTCCCCCCCTCTCTCGACTCCTGAGTCCGACAGCATGAAGAAGACGCTCACCTCCCTCCTGTGCGCGGCGGTTTCGCTCACCCTTCTTTCCCTGGCGTGTGGTGAGGGCAACCCGCCTCAGGTGCCGCAGCCGCTCGAGGATGGAGGGGTTCTCTGGACGGAGTGCAGCCCCGAGGGCGCCAGGGAAGACTGCTCGCAGGGCGAGTCCTGCATCTTCGTCGAGTCCCATGACCGCCACCTGTGCGTCCGGGCCTGTGATTCGCAGACCGCGTGCGAGCACCCGGATGCGATCTGCTGCCCCTCGTCCGGAGACGGTGCCGAGGGCGGCCACTGCGTGCCGAGCAACGCGTGCGTGCCGACCGACGACGCGGGCGTGGACGGCGGCTCGAACGAGGAGACGGACGGCGGCGACCTGGAGGATGGCGGCACGGCCACCGATGACGGCGGCACCGAGGAAGAAGATGCGGGCGTGGATCCGGAGCCGGATGCCGGCACCGAGCCTGACGCGGGGACGGACGCCGGTACGGACGCGGGGACGGATGCCGGTACGGACGCGGGGACGGATGCCGGTACGGACGCGGGGACGGATGCAGGTACGGACGCGGGCTACACCTCCATCCGCGTGATGGCGTCCAACCTCAGCAGCGGAAACTACCAGTCCTACGATCCGGGGCACGGCATCCGCCTCATCAAGGGTGTGGACCCGGACATCGTGCTGATGCAGGAGTTCAACTACGGGAGCAACTCGGGGGCGGACATCCGCTCGCTGGTGGACCAGATTGCGCCGGGCTTCCACTACTCCCGTGAGACGGGCGCGCAGATTCCCAATGGCATCATCAGCCGCTGGCCCATCATCCAGTTCGGCCAGTGGCCCGACCCGAAGGTGTCCAACCGGGACTTCGCCTGGGCGCGCATCGACATCCCCGGTCCCCGCGACCTCTGGGCGGTGAGCGTGCACCTGCTCACGTCCAGCTCCAGCAACCGCAACGCGGAGGCGCAGGCCATCGTCACTGAGGTCCGCTCGCAGATTCCCGAGGACGACTACCTCGTCATCGGTGGCGACCTGAATACGGACAGCTTCAGCGAGTCCTGCTTCGCCACCTTCCGGCAGGTCGTGACGACGGCGGGTCCGCACCCGGCGGACCACAACGGCAACACGGGCACCAACAGCAACCGCAACAAGCCCTACGACCAGATTCTGGTGGACCAGGACCTGCGCCAGTATCAGCAGGCGACCGTCATCGGCTCCAGCACCTTCCCCAACGGGCTGGTGCTCGACAGCCGCACCTACCGGCCGCTGTCGGAGATTTCCCCGGTGCAGTCCGGCGACAGCGCCGCCTCCAACATGCAGCACATGGGCGTGGTGAAGGACTTCCTCGTCCCTAACTTCTGAGAGGGGACGCCCTCTCTGGCGGGTTCGCGGCGGCCATCCTGGGCCGCCGCGGGCCTCGGCTCAGAAGCTCCACTTGTGCTTGTTCTGCTCGATGAAACGCGCCACGGGAGGAATCCGGGCGATGAGCGGCGTCAGCACGAACACCGCGGCCAGGCGCAGCGGCTTCACCACCTGCGACGCCGCGTAGGCCGCCGCCCAACTGCCCGCCTTCTCGCCGGTGCTGCTGGGCTGGAAGCCAGACTTGATGGCGGCGTAGAAGCCCACGATGACCAGGCCGAAGATGACGTAGTTCACCACCAGCGCCAGCGGCCCGTATTCAAGCATCAGGTTCTTGAAGCGGGCCATCAGCGAGGGCTTCGCTGGCTTGGCCGCGGCCTCGGTGGGTGGGGGCGTGTCGGAGACTGAAGGATTCACGTCGGGCTCAACAGGCGGCATGGCGACACCATGCCCCAAACCCGTGCTGGCCGGGAGATGGAGCGAGCGGACAAGGAGGGGGCGGGTGGGCGCTCTTCGTTGTCAGGACTCGGGAGGGCGCGATAGAGGAGGGCACGCGACATGAAAGCCTCCCATCGATTCGTCCTCCTCTTGATTGTCGCGGTGCTCGCCGCAGACCAGGTGACCAAGTACCTGGCTGTCTCCCGGCTGACGGACGCCCTGGATGGGCGGGAAGGCCTGGCGCGGGTGACGGGCTTCGTCACCGAGCAGAACCTGGACAACCGCCCGCCGCCCGAGGACGGGACGTTCCGGGTGCTGCGGCCCTATCGCTTCATCGAGGACTACTGGCACTTCCGCTACGTGGAGAACCCGGGCGCGGCCTGGGGCATCTTCGGCGACTTGCCCGAGGGCGTGCGGCGCCTCTTCTTCCTCGTGGTGAGCCTGGCGGCCATGGGCTTCATCTTCGTGATGTACCGGCGCACGCCCATGGAGCAGCGGCTGGCCCGGGTGTCCCTGGCGCTGGTGGCGGGTGGCGCGCTGGGCAACTTCGTGGACAGGTTGCTGCGTGGCTACGTCATCGACTTCATCGACTGGCACTGGCGCAACCAGCCGGGGATGCGCTGGCCGACCTTCAACGTGGCGGACGTGGCCATCACCGTCGGCGTGGGGCTCCTGCTGCTGGACTCGCTGCGGGCGCCGAAAAGCCCCAAGCCGTGACGGGCGGGCGGCGGCTGGTGTAAGTCCCGGCCCGTGCCGCGCAAATACATCATCCTCCTCGCCGTCGCCCTTGGCGTCATCGTGCTCGACCAGTGGACGAAGTACCTCGTCGTCCGCGAGCTGACCACCCAGATGGATGGCAAGGAGCGCCTGGGCGAGCGCCTGGCCGCGATGTACTCCGAGCCGCCCCCCAAGGGCTTCACGGGGCTGCACTATCAGCCTCGGCGGCACATCGAGGTCTCGGAGTCGTTCTTCCGCATCCGCTACCTGGAGAACCCGGGCGCCGCGTGGGGCATGTTCCGGAGCATGCCGCCGGAGGCGCGGGTGCCGCTCTTCCACGTGGCCATCATTGGCGCGCTCGTCCTCATCACCTTCAGCTTCCGCAAGCTGACCGGCACGGACCCGGAAGAGAAGTGGGCGCTGTGGGGGCTGCCGCTGGTGCTGGGCGGCGCGCTGGGCAACTACATCGACCGTATCGCCCGGGCCTTCGTCATCGACTTCCTCGAGGTCCACTGGTTCGACAAGGCGACCTTCCCGTCCTTCAACATCGCCGACGCGGCCATCTGCATTGGCGTGGGAATGCTCATCGTCGACTCCTTCGTCCGCAAGGAGAAGCCGGCCCAGGCCCCCACCCAGGCCTAGGCCGCCGAATCGGGCCGAGCAGCCGGGCGGGTCCGGATGCGCGCATGCGTGTCGTTCCACCCGTGCAACGAGGATAGCCTTCGGTGCCATGCTCCCTGTCCTCGTCCACCTCACGTTCACTTCGCTCTGGTCGCAGCTCCTGCTGTACGCGATGGCCGCGGGCACGGTGGGCTACGTCGTCTTCAACGGATGGCGCAGCGCCGAGGGTGAGCTGGATGCCCGGACGGGCACGCGCGCGCCGGTGTCCTCGCAAGACCGGCTGCTGCGGGCCGCGGGGTATGGCGTCGTGGGCGCGGTGCTGGCCTGGTTCGCCCTGCGGTATTCGCTGCCGCCCGGGGCCTTTCCGGGCGCCAAGGGCGAGGGCATCCCTGTGCACACCTATGGCCTGCTGCTGGCCCTGGGCTTCATCACCGCGGTGACGGTGGCGGGCCGGCTGGCGCAGGACGAATGGCGCACGCTGGAGCTGAAGGACGGAGCGTGGGTGGACGTGGAGGGGCCGAAGAAGCGCGAGCAACTCATGGACATGACAGTCTGGATTCTGCTCGGCGGTATCGGCGGGAGCCGGCTGCTCTTCGTGCTCGTGAACTGGCAGGACTACGCCCGTGACTGGACGCAGGTGTTCTCCCTGGGCGGAGGGCTCGTCTTCTATGGCGGCCTGATTGGCGCGTCCGCGGCCGCGTTCGTGTTCGCGCGGATGCATGGCTTGGACTTCTGGCGCCTCGCTGACGTGTGCATCCCCACCGTGTCGTTGGGCCAGTGCCTGGGCCGCCTGGGGTGCTTCAGCGCGGGGTGCTGCTGGGGGGACGTGGCGCCCGCGCATGCCGCCACCGCCGTGCACTTCCCCGGCAGCGGGGTGGCGCAGGACCTCCTGGGCGGGGCGGGCAGCACGTCCAGCCTGGCGTATTCGTCCCAGCTCCAGGACACGCGGTACGTCGTGGAGGCCACGGGTGAAATCTTCCACCACGCCGCGCCTGGCGCGGTGCGCATCTCGGATTGGGTGGCGCAGCAGGGCCACACCCTGGGGGTGTACCCCACCCAGCTCTTCGAGTCCGTCGGGCAGCTGGTGCTCTTCGTGGGGCTGCTGTACGCCCGGCGCTATCGCCGCTTCCATGGCCACGTCCTGGCGTTCTGGCTGATGGCCTACGCGGTGCTGCGGAGCACGGTGGAGCTATTCCGTGGGGACGTGGAGCGCGGCACCCTGCACGGCCTGCTCCAGTCGCTGGGGGCGGGGGAACTGGCGGCGGCGGTGCCGCTGGAGGCGTGGTACAATGTCTCCACCAGCCAGTTCATCTCCCTGTGCATGTTCACCTTTGGCGCGGTGCTGCTCGCCCAGAAGGGCCGCCGGCGGGAGAGCGAGGCGGCAGGCCTGGGGCCCACCCCCTCGGCTGCGTGAGGTTGAATCGCGCGGGCCTCTTGGGGACACTCTGAGGAGTCATGCCGCCCCCCGACGCCCGACAGTCCGCTTCCAAGAGCTTCGCTGGCAGGTCCACCCCGGCCGACCCCGGCTCCAGCGAGGCCGTCCTCCAGGAGTGCGAAGTCCTGGAGGCGGAGGTCGCCGTCCTCCGCAACCTCTACGAACAGTACTTCCTGGGCAACGAGCGTCAGGCGCCGTCGCGCGCCCACGAAGACCTGAAGAAGCGGATGAACAAGCTGAAGGGCGCGTTCATCCGCAGCACCTCCGCCAAGTTCCGCGTCGCCGGCCTGTACAACAAGTTCCTCACGTACGAACGGCTGTGGGTGCGCACGCTCCAGGAAATCGAAGCGGGCACCTATCGCCGGGATGTCTTCAAGGCGCGCCGCCGCGCGGAGAGCCAGAAGGCCGGCGCGACGGGCACGGCGGGCCAGAAGGGCGTGGTCGAACTGCCGGAGGACATCTCCGACATGGACTTCGAGGAGGTGGAGGAGTTGATCCGCCCCCGTCCCGCCAACGAGCCGCAGGTGGCCGCCAGCTTTCTCCAGGCCACGGGTGGAGCGCCGTCGAAGGGCCCGCCCGCGGTCGCGCCGCTGACGCCCGCCATCACGCCCCTCACGCCCGCGGTGGGAAGCACGCCGCTGCGAGGCACCCCCGCCGTTGCGCCGCTGACAGGGATTCCCTCCGTGGCGCCCGTGGCGGGGACACCGCCGCGCGGGCAGCCCACCGTGACGCCCGCGGTGGGTGGCACGCCTGCGCACGGCACGTCGGTGGCGCCGCCGGGCATGGCGGCGAAGGCACCGGGCGCCGTGGCCAGCACGCCGCCTCCGTCGAGGACCGCGGCCGTCGGCGCGAGCGGCACGCCGCCTCCGTCGCGGCCCGTGGCCGCTGGCGCCGGGAGCATGGCTCCCCCGTCCAGGGCGCCCGGCGCGGGCGCGGCCGGCAGCATCCCTCCGCCGTCGCGGCCCGCTTCGACGCTGCCTTCCCCCGCCGCGCCCCGGCCTCCCTCGGCGAGCGGCGGAGGCGGGTTGGCGGACGACAAGCTGCGCGCCGTCTACGACGCGTACGTCACCGCGAAGCGTCGCTGCCAGGAGGACACGTCGAAGCTGTCCTACGAGGCGGTGGCGGCCACGTTGCGCAAGCAGGTGCCGGAGCTGCTCAAGCAGCACAACGCGAAGGCGGTGGAGTTCAAGGTCGTCATCAAGGACGGCAAGGCATCGCTCAAGGCCGTGCCGAAATAGACGTCACTGGACAGTGTGTGGACGGCTGCACGTCGTTGGCTGGACGCAGGTGTGTGCGCACCCCCTTCCGCCGCCGACCTGTCCCCCGCGCCACCAGTGTCGGGAACCGTCGCCTGCTGAAAGAACGACTGCCTCTGCTGCTGGAGCGGGTTGTCGCCCCGGGGGTGCCTCCCTAGCTTGCGTTTCGCGTAAGCGGCCGGTGGGCGGCGCGAGACACTGCGGGAGGCGACGTGGGGATTCGGCGGAGGTGGCTCGGGCTTTCCATGGCGATGGGACTCTCCCTTGGCACGGGGTGCATGTCGCCCTCTCAGGAGGCGCAGGAGCGTCTCGCGGCGCTGGAGGCCGAAGGCGAGGCGATGGACGCGGTGCTCGACTCCGTCGAGGAGCGGCTCCTGGGCAACCAGGCCATGCTCCAGACGTGGCAGGAGCTCGGCCGCCGCCACCAGCAGGTGACGCAGCTGCACTGCGAGACGTCCGACCCACACATGGTCGCGATGATGAAGCACTACAAGAAGCAGGAGGATCGCGCGCGTCAGCTCAAGCGGCGCGGCAGTGGTGTCGCCTCGGTGGACAAGGCGGTGCTCACCTCCGGCAAGGCGCCGCGCGGCAACAACTGACGGTGCTCAGACGCTGAGCCTTTCGCGGAAGCGCTGCGACTGACGGCGGGCGCAGCGACAGGACGAACCGCGCCGAAAGGGCGTGGCGAGATGCCGCCCATCTGCAAGCCGGGCGAGGACGGGCTGTTGCCGCCGAGCCTCACCGCGCGCGGCCTCTGTCGGCCAGCGCCTTGAAGGGGCTCAGCGTCGTCGCAGAAGCCACGCGCGAGCGGAGCGGTCCATCGCGGCGACGGCGCGGAGGAAGAGGCTGGGGGACAAGCGACGCAGGCGCCAGCCCCAGCGCGCATCCGCCATGGGGACGGTGTAGAGGCTTCGCGCGTCCACGGCCTTGAGGAGCCTGTGCGCGATGGTCTCCGGGCCCAGGCGGGCCGCATCCATCATCCCGACCGCGAGGGTGCGCAGCGTGTCGTTGGCGTAGGAGCCCGAACTGGCAATCTGGGTGCGGAAGAAGCTGGGGCACGCCACGGTGACGCCGATGCCGGTGGACCTCAGCTCGGCGTGGAGTGTCTCGGAGAGCGCGACCACGCCCGCCTTGGACACGTTGTAGGCCGCCAGGTCGGGCACGTACACGAGCCCCGCCGTCGAGGCGATGTTGAGGATGTGGCCAGACCCCTGCCTGCGCATCCGGGGGACGAAGACATGGCAGCCGTGGATGACGCCCCACAGGTTGATGTCCAGCACGCGCCTCCATTCGGAGAGCGACAGCTCGCCCACCCGGCCCGCGCTGACGACGCCCGCGTTGTTGACCAGCAGGTCCACGCCGCCCAGGAGCCGCTCCGCGGCGTCGGCCATGGCTTCGACCTGGGCCGGCTCGGTGACATCACAGACATGGACGTGGGCTTCGCCTCCCGCGCGGTTGACGCGCAGCGCGGTCTCCTCGGCGGAGGCGGCGTTGATGTCGGTGACGAGCACGCGGGCCCGTCTGCGTGCGAGCTCCTCGCAGAGCGCGCGGCCCAGGCCGGTGCCTGCGCCGGTGATGACGGCTCTTGGATGAGATGGAAGGCTCATGCGTGTCGTTGGAGCGATGGCGCTCAGCATGTCCCTGTCGCTGCCTTCGCCGCCATCACCCCGGCGGCGCCTTGACGCGAGCGCTCAGTGCGGCCCTGGCACCGGGTGTTCCATGACACACCTGACATCCCTGTCCCGAAATCGCGAACGCGGCTCCTGGCGCCAGGCAAGCGAGCGGGGCGTCAGTGACGACGCGGGTGAATCCGGGTACAACCGCCGCCGTGAGACGCGCCTTGTGCGGAGCGTTCGCCGCCATCGCGGTGGGCCTCTTCGGATGCAACGACTTGGAAGTCTGTGGCTCGACGGCCAGCGCCATCACGCGTGATGGCGGGGAGCCCTACCGCTGCGTCACGGCCGAGGACTGCCCGCGCACCTCGCGCGTCAACGTCTGCGTCACCGACGTCTCGCCAGTGGAAGTCTGCGTCCGCTGTCAGGACACGAAGTGCGTCACCGTGACGCCGGAGGCCTGCGACTGATGAAGTCCTTGCGGCTCGCGCTCGCCGTGCTGTCCCTGGCCGCCACGGCGTGCCGGGACAAGCCCGTGGACCATCTCCAGCGGGCCCGTGACGCCACCTTCGAGAAGCGGCCCGACGAGGCGCTCGTCGAGTACCGCAAGGCCTTCGACGCGCTTCGCCACGACTCCTCACCGGAGGCGCTGGTGCTCCGCGCGCGCGCCCTCAAGGGGGCCGCGGATGTCTACTGGCTGGAGCAGCGCAAGGTGAAGGAGGCGGTGGGCGTCTACCGCGAGCTCATCCAGCAGTGCCCCGAGTCGCCGGAGGCGCTCGAGTCCCGCATCATCCTGGCGGACCTGCTGCGCGTGCATTACCGCGACCTGCGCGGCGCCATCGACCAGCTCACCGCGGCCCTCAAGCTCAATCCACCGCAGGGCGCGGAGCTGCACTACCTGGTCACCAAGCTCTACTTCGAGCTGGGTGACTATCAGCAGTGCGAGCTGGAGACCCGCCGGGTCATGGAGCGCTTCCCCACGAGCGCCTACGTGGATGACGCCCTGTACCTCCAAGCCCAGGCCATCGCGATGATGGAGGGTCGCCGCCAGGAGGCCTCCCGCACCTTCGCGGACCTGCGCACGCGCTTCCCGGACTCCGAGCTGGCGCCGCACGCCCTCTTCGAGATGGGCAAGCTGCGCGCCGACGCCGGAGAGAACGAGAAGGCCATCGAGACGTGGGTGGAGGCGCTGAAGACGCACCCCGACCCCGCGCTGGTGCAGGACTACATCGCGAGGGCGCGTCGGCGCATCGCCAACACCACGGCCGCGGGCGTGGGGCAGCGCGAGGTGGCCTTCGACCGCGTCCGGCCGGCGCGCACGTCGCTGGAAGCCGTCGGTGGCCGCCCCGAGGAAGCCGCGCACGAGCACGACTGACTCGGGGCGGACACGCCGCCCTACGCCGGGACGTCCAGCGTCGCTTCCAGCAGGTTCGCGGGGCCCGCCCCCTCTTCGGAGAGGGCCGTCAGGAGCAGCCGCACGCGCCCCTGTTCCACCCGGGCATCCACGCCCGTCACTGTCACGTGGCCCTCCAGCGCGTCGAGGAACTGCGGCGAGCCATCCGGCGCCAGCACGCCCACGACGGAGCCGCCCACGGTTGCCGTCGGGCCGGTACTCCCCGCGGTCGCGGTGAAGACCATCCGCCCGCCAGGAAGCGGCGATGCCGCCGTGAAGGACAGCCGCATGCCTCCGGCTTGTCCCAGCTCCCAGCGGCGCGTCATGCGCACCACGTCCGGGCCCAGCGCGCCGGCTTCCAGTCCGCGCAGCACCCGCTCCGCGTCCAGGTCCACGAGGGCGTCGGTGCCGGGCTCGCCGCCGCGCTGGAGCAGCCGCATCAGTCCTCCCGACATCGCCGCCCCGGCGATGTGGAGCGGTCCGAACTCCCGGCTGAGCTGGGTGTACAGCGCCGTGACGTCCACGGCCCGGGCATCTCCCGCCAGGGTGCCGTCCGCGCCCAGGGCGACCAGCACGCCGCGCTGCCTGCCCGCGGAGGTGCCCGACGGCAGCATCAGCAGCGAACCGTGGGGCGCGCTGCCCTGGGGCGCCAGCAGGCAGGGCACCTCCAGGTCGGGCTGCGACG
The DNA here is from genome assembly GCF_013116825.1 of Myxococcus xanthus. Lineage (GTDB taxonomy): Bacteria > Myxococcota > Myxococcia > Myxococcales > Myxococcaceae > Myxococcus > Myxococcus xanthus_B. Next base: position 18,426 of record NZ_JABFNS010000059.1, on the reverse strand, counting down.
ACTTGAGGGTGACGGGCGCGTCGGGTTGGTGGTTCGCGAAGAGCACCACGCCATGGCCGGGGCTTGCCCTCGACAGGGAGAACGCGGCCAGGTGCAGCGGCTCATCCGCGACGGTGTAGAGCCAGTCGCCCGAGCGGACCAGTCCGCTCGAGGCGGTGACGTGAGACGAACGTCCCGGCGCGACGGGCGCCTCCAGGTCGAGGGTGCGCCGTGGGGTCAGGTGAAGCATGGCCGTGTCTCCCGCGAAGCCGCGGCCTCACGGGCCCCGGCGCTTCAGAGCAGCGTACCGCGCAGCAGGAGGCTGGCGACGGTGAAGTAGATGAGGACGCCGCTAACGTCCACCAGCGTGGCCACGAAGGGCGCGGAGGCGCTCGCGGGGTCGAAGCCGAACTTTCGCAGCACCAGGGGCAGCATGGAGCCGGCCAGGGTGCCGAACGTCACCACGCCCAGCACGGACAGTGCGACGGTGATGCCCAGCACCAAGGCGTGCTCCCCGTAGACGCCGGAGATGGAGTTCCAGATGAGGATGCGCGCCAGGCCCACCACCCCCAGCACCACGCCCAGCACCAGTCCGGAGAGCAGCTCGCGGCGAGCCACGCGCCACCAGTCCCTCAGCCGCATCTCCCCCAGCGCGAGCGAGCGGATGATGAGCGTGGAGGCCTGACTGCCGGAGTTGCCGCCCGAGGAGATGATGAGCGGCACGAAGAGGCTCAGCACCACGGCGGTGGCGATTTCGTCCTCGAAGCTGCTCATCGCGGTGGCGGTGAGCATCTGCCCCAGGAAGAGCACCAGCAGCCAGCCGATGCGCTTCTTCAACATGCCGAAGAAGCCGGTCTCGAAGTAGGGCGCCTCCAGGGCCTCCATACCGCCGGCCTTCTGGATGTCCTCGGTGGCCTCTTCCTGGACGACGTCGACGATGTCGTCCACCGTGACGATGCCCTTCATCCGCTGCTGGGCGTCGAGCACCGGCAGGGCCATGAAGCCGTGCTCGGTGAACAGCCGGCTCACGGCCTCCTGGTCGGTGTCTTCCGACACGGTGATGACGTCGCGCTGCATGACGTCCGCCACGCGCTTGTCGCTGGCCGTCTGGAAGAGCTGACGCAGGGACAGCACGCCCAGCAGGTGCTGTTCGGCATCGAGCACATAGGCGTAGTAGACGGTCTCCACCCGCTCCCGCGCCTGCTTGCGCAGGTAGCTGATGGCCTCGTCGATGGACATGTCCGGCCGCACGCGGGCGAAGCGCGGATTCATCAGGCCGCCGGCGTCGTCCTCCGCGTAGGCCAGGAGCACGTTGACTTCGCGGCGGCTGGCGTCGTCGAGCTGCGAGAGGATGGACTCCGCCTGCTCGGGCTCCACCGCCTGTACCAGGTCGGCCAGGTCGTCCGGGGGCAGCAGCCGGACCCAGGTCCGTCGCTCTGCCGGCTGAAGGTGGAGGATGAGCTCCGCCTGCTCACGCGCCGACAACGCCAGGAAGAAGTCGTCCGCCACCGAAGCGGGAAGCAACCGGAAGCCCTCCAGCCGCTCATCAACGGAGAGCACGGGCCACGCCTCGTGCAGTTCCTCCATGGAGAGCGCGGCGCTCTGGGGGCTTTCCATCATGGGGGCTCACCTCCGGGCGTGTAGGGTGGAGCGCGTGGTGCCGCGGCGCGCGGGCCTCTCTACACCCGGAAGGCCAGGTATCGCGAGAGGCAGGCAGGCGACATTTCGCGCTTTCCTTCCGTGTGTGCCCCAACCGTCTCGTTATTTCAACGAAGACGCACGCCGTGCGTACACCCGCGTCCCACCGAGGCCCTGCCCGCCGCCGGCCTCCCAATAGAAGCGCGGAGAGAGGGTTCGCAGTCCGGGAGACAGGTCCGCGTTGCCCGGCAGCAGCTCCAGTCCCAGCGGGCCCTGTGGCTCGGGCGGTACGGGGACTGCGGAGCCGACGCCTGACTGCCTCCACTGGAGGAAGGGGATGGCGAAGCCAGGGCGGAGGGGCGCGCTCACCAACTCGAGCGGCGCGTCCACGACCAGGGTGCCTCGTTCGGTCAGCGCGCCATCCACCGCGGCCCACCGGTACAGCGTCTGTCCTGGCTGCGGCAGGAGCAGGGTGTCCACGCGAGTCCACACCGCGCCATCCTCGATGCCCGCTGGCACGCCCGGCAGGCGCTGACACGGCGCCTCCGAGGCGACGAAGGCCCCGCTCGGGCCCAACCGGAACGTGCACGCGCGGCTGTCGGGTTCCTGCGTCACCTGGACGACGCTGACCGTGTCGGGGCCCAGACGCACGAGCAGGCCCAGCACCATGTCGACGCCGAAGGGCAGCTGGTTGACCCGTCCCCACGGCGTGGGGGGGGCACCGATGACGACACCTTCTGAGGTGAAGGCGAAGCGGTGCAGTCGCTCCGAGTCGAGCACCCACAGCTCATCCGTGGTGGCGAGCCGATTCTGGATGACCTTCACGGTGTCGCGCTGGTTGAGCAGGAGCGAACCGGTGAGCTCGAGCTCCGAGCCGGTGTCGACGAAGCGGCGCACCCGGTCCTCGCCCACGACCCAGACGACATCACCCGCGACGGCCACGTCGGGCATGCCGGAGACGCCGCCGAGTGGCGTCTGGGTTCCGTTCGACGCGTGCACCGCCACGCCGTCACACAGCCAGGTGCCATGCGTGGTGCGGTCCAGTTGCGTGCAGCGGGGCAGCGGCAGCACTGTCGACGCTCCTCCGGTCCACGCGCGGGACACGTAGGCGCCGAACTGCTGGAGGCTGCCCACGGGGGCGAAGGCGACGCGGACGTGGTGGCGTCCGGTGGTCGTCGGCGTGAAGCGGACGGTGGCCGCCTGACCATTGCCGGTGAGGGACGCCTCCGCGGCCACGGCGTGGTTGTTCGGGTCGAACACCTCCGCCGTGATGCTGTCGGGGACCTGGGAGGTGTCAGGGCCCTCACAGGTGAAGTTCAGGCTCGGCTGGACTTGGAGCTCCGCGGGGACCTCCAGCGACAGCAGGGGCGGGGTCTGTCCCATGCCTCCTGGCAGCGGGACGAGGCCGCATTCATCGCCGGTGTCCGCACACCCGGACAGGGACAGCATCGCGGACCATGCGAGCAGGCAGGGAACGGTCTTCATCGAGGGGGGCGCCGCCCGGGTGACCTCGGCCTGGGGGAGGCGGCGCAGGCTCCAGGGCCTTCATACCCCATCCGCGGGCCGGGCCGGTGACAGGCGTGGCGCGGTGTCAGGCCCCGCGCTTCCAGCGCGTCATTTTTCACAGAAAGGAGCGGTGACATGCAGACGACGAACCTGACGAGCCCGGTGAATCCCGACACCTTGAACGACACTGTCATCGGCGCGCCCGTCGCCCTGCTGCCCGCTCCCGTGCTGCCCGGTCTACCCATTGGCGGTAGATGGCCCGGACTCTGACGCCTTACGCCCGTCCATCGACGTGGCATGGCAGGCCAGAGGCCGGGCTCCCCGAGGGAACCCGGCCTCTTTCTTGTCCGGGTCGTGGCAGCACATGCGGTCGTGGCCGAGTGGTCAGGCCCCTGGTCGCCATCCAGGTGAACACGGGTTCGAATCCCGTCGACCGCTTTCCGGCAGCCCACCCGGGTTGCCGTCATCGAAGAACGCCGCGGTAGCCCAATTGGTAGAGGCGCTGCACTCAGAATGCAGAACGTGCGGGTTCGAATCCCGCTCGCGGCAAGTTTGTTTCCGGGACGTCGCTCAGCTTGGACAAGAGCGCGCTTGGGGTGTGCGGCCACTACCCTCCCATCGGGGTGCAGAGCTCCACCAGGACGCCGTTGAGGTCTCTCACGTAGGCTACCGTCTGCCCCCAGGGCTTCAGCTTGGGCGGTTGCGTGGCCTCGGCGCCCGCCGCCACGGCGCGCGTGTACGCGGCGGCCACGTCGGGGGTGACGAGCGCCAGTTCAATGGCCGCGGCCTCCTCCTTCGGACGCAGATGACGCACGGTGAAGCCGTGCTCCTTCGCAGCGCCTTCCTCGACGAAGGCCAGCGCGGTGGTGCCTGTCTCCATCTCCGCGTAGCCGCCGCTCTCATGGATGAAGCGGCGCGCCAGTCCGAAGGCCTTCTCGTAGAAGGCGATGGCGCCGCTCACGTCCGGTACGTAGAGGATGATGTAGCCGAGCTTCATGGCGGACTCCTGTGGGGCAGTGGGACGTCTGTGGGAGTGCGTCGTCACACGGATGGCGCGGGTCTGTCTTGAAGGAATCGGACAGCGCTCAGCCCAGGAGTGCGGTGGGCGACACGCCGGCCAGTTCCCGCACGTCTCGTGACAGATGCGCCTGGTCCGCGTAGCCGCATTCGAGCGCGACGTCACACAGGTCCGTGCCCTCACGGGAGCGCAGCAGGGACACCGCCCGCTGAAAGCGCAGCACGCGCGCGAGCAGCTTCGGCGGTACGCCGGCTTCGTCCAGGATGTCCCGGTGCAGGGTGCGCTCACTCACGCCCAGTTCGCGAGCGAGCGCGGCCATGCGCACCTGTCCCGATGCGGCTTGGAGGTGCCCCAGGGCCTGGACGGCGCGCGGCTTCGCCATGCTCCGGAACGAAGCCCAGCGTCGGGCGATGGTGCGCTGGAGCAGGGCCATGGCCCGGGCGGGCGAGGCGCAGTCTTCCATCCGCCGCTGAAGCTGTGTGAGGGCGGGCGAGCAGTCCTGGGCGGAGACGTTGAGTCCGCAGAGTTCACGCGGACTGACACCCAGGAGGGCCTGCGCCCAGCCAGGACGGAGCCTGACGCCCAGGCTCACCCCGCCGGGCTCGAGGTCTACGAGGACGAAGCGCTTCATGGGGCCGACGACGGCCAGCCGGGGTGCGGTCAGCCACACCGGGCCTGGGGCATGTTGGAATCCGAAGATGAGGTCGGTGCAGCCATCCGGAAGGACCCGGTGCTGCCGGGGGAGGGGGATGCCGTGGGGCTTTCGTGGCACCCAGAACTGCCAGAACGCGTCCACCGCGTCCGCCATCTCGATAGGCGGTGCCCATTGACTGTAGCCCTGCTGCTGCGCGTCCTCCGCCATCGCGTCCCTGTCTTCAGCCCGTGCGCAGCCTGTCAGGCCCTGTGCGGCCATTGCGTCCATTTCCCATGAAAGGAGCGGTGGCCATGAAGACGGCGAACCTGACGAGCCCGATGAATCCCGACACCCTGAACGATACTGTCATCGGCATCGACGCGCTCGCACTCGCTGGCCGGGCCACCGCTCGTGATTCCAAGCGGGGGGCGACCTCCCGTCGAGGTCTCCCGCCTGGGTTCTGACCCACCGTGCCCGTCGAAGGACAGGGCATGGCAGGCCAGAGGCCGGGCTCCCGAGGGAGCCCGGCCTCTTTCTTTTCCGGGTCAACCCCACTGCTCCGGGATGCGATTGGAATCGCAGCACGGCCGTCTACCGTGTGAACAGGGTTCGATTCCCTGTCGGAGCGCTCATTCCCGAGGTGACGCCCATGACTCCCCTCCCCACTGATTCCGAGCCGGAAGACCTGTTCGACGGCATCGCTTCCTTCTGACACCGCGCCCCGCAGCTGGGGCGCTCTCGCAGCCAGTTGTCTGGTGCACTGTGGGTATGGCAAGTGGGGACCGCTCCGTCATGGATGACGCGATTTCCCTCTTGCTGGACACTCCGTGAGCCCGGTCACCCTGCAAATCAACCTCGCGCCCACGGACTATCCGCACGCGCGCCTCATCCTTCCGCATCAACTGCGCCAGCTCGGGCCCTCCGTGCAGGAGGTGCTGCTCGTGCTGGACCTGCACCGCAGCCAGGGCAGCCGCTTCGCGGGTGCGTGGCTGGAGCGAAAGCCGAAGATGGATGCGCTGCTGTCGGAGCTGTCCTCGGCGGATCCGCGCATCCGGCTGGTGGAGGTGGACTACTCCCCCGCCGTCACGAAGGCACTCTCCGAGCAGTTCTTTGGAGGCTCCCGGCTGCCCATGAAGGACTCGCGCGGCGGGCCCTTCCATTCCTATTTCTTCGGGCTCGCGGCGGCGAAGCACCCGCACGTGATGCACCTGGATGCGGACATGCTCATCGGCGGAGCGTCGCGCGCCTGGATGGCGGAGGCGGCCGCGCAGCTCGCGTCACGCGAGGAGTTGGTGAGCTGCAGTCCCTTGTCGGGCCCGCCGCGCGCGGACGGGACGATTGCGGGAGACCGTCGCTGGTACGAGCCCGATGCACAGGGCGCCCACACGTTCCGTTTCCGGCGCTTCAGTAGCCGGGCCTTCTTCGTGGACCGCGATGCACTGGTGCGCCGGGTGGGCCCGCTGCAGGCGAAGCTGGCGCCGCCCATTCACGTGCTGCGTGCCTTGCGCGCGGGCAATCCGCCGTACCGCGAGCCGGAGAACCTGGTCACCCGGAGGCTCAAGCGTCGCGGCTTGTGGCGGCTGGACTTCCTGGGCGTGGCGCCGGGCCTGTGGACATTGCATCCCCAGTACCGCTCACCCACGTTCTACGAGCGGCTTCCGGAGCTGATTTCGCGCGTGGAGTCAGGGGACATGCCGGACGCCCAGCGCGGCCAGGAGAACGTGCACGACTGCCTTGTGGACTGGTCCGACGTGAGGGCCGCGCGGCGGAAGTGGTGGCGACGCGGGTAGTGCCGGCACTGCCGCCCGGGGCCCCTGGCGTCAGCCCAGGGGCGACTCGGAGGTGACGATGCCGTCCAGGTCCGCATAGACGTAGTGGCCGGGGCGGAAGGTGACTCCGGCGAAGCGGACCTCCACGTCACGTTGTCCTTCGTTGCGCTTGAGGCTCTTGAGCGGGTGGGTGCCCAGCGCCTTGACGCCGATGCGCATGCGGCCCACGTCCTCGGCGTCTCGGATGCAGCCATTCACCACCACGCCCGCCCAGCCATTCTGTTGGGCGAGCAACGCGAGCTGGTCTCCCAGGAGCGCGCAGCGGCGGCTGCCTCCGCCGTCCACCACCAGCACCCGGCCCTGGCCGGGCTCCTCCAAGGCCTTGCGCACGAGGGAGTTGTCCTCGGGCGCCCGCACCGTGCTGATGGGACCCGCGAAGGTCCGGACGCCGCCGTAGTCCTGGAACCCCGGCTCGGCAATCTGGAATCGCGGCGTGCCCGCGTGGGCATCGCAGAGGTCGGCCGTCTTGAAGTCGGTGAACGTGCTCATGGGCTTCGAGCCTTCTCAGGCCTCGCGGGACGACGCAACGTCCAGGGCTCGGAGGTCCTCCTCCGTCAGTTGCAACGTGAACGCGCCCAGCAGCTCCTGCGTCTGGCTGGCGGACGTCGCGCTCGCGATGGGCGCGACGATGGTGGGCTGAGCCGCGAGCCACGCGAGCGCGACCTGGGCGAAGTTCGCTCCCGGATGCCGGCGCGTCACGGCGTCCAGGGCATCAATCACCGCCCAGCCGCGCGCGTTTCCATACTGCTTCAGCACACCTTCGGCGCGGGCAGACTTCGGAGGTGGCTGGTCCTTGCGGTACTTGCCCGTCAGGAAGCCCGAGGCCAACGCGAAGTAGGGCGCCACCACGAGCCCTTCCCGTTCACAGATGCTCCGGAGCGAAGACTCGAAGTCCTTGCGCGCGACGAGGTTGTAGTGTGGTTGAAGCACCGCGTATCGGGCGAGGTTGTTGCGGCGGGACACCTCCAGCGACTCGGTGAGTCGCCGCGGGGAGTGGTTGCTGGTGCCCAGCGCGCGGACCTTGCCGGTGCGCACCAGCGCGTCGAAGGCCGCCATCGTCTCCTCCACTGGCGTGCTCAGGTCCTCGTAGTGCGCGTAGTAGAGGTCGATGACGTCCACCTGCAACCGGCGCAGCGAGGCCTCCACGCTGCGCTGGATGTGCTCGCGGCCCAGGCCCTTCCCCAGCTCCGTCTGCGAGCCCACCTTGGTGGCGATGACGACGCGCTCCCGGGCGCCGCGCGACTTCATCCACTTGCCGATGAGCGTCTCCGACTCGCCGCCGCGGTTGCCGGGAACCCAGCTCGAATAGACGTCCGCCGTGTCGATGAAGTTGCCGCCGTTGTCGGCGAAGGCATCGAGCACCGCGAACGAGGTCGCCTCATCGGCAGTCCAACCGAAGACGTTTCCTCCCAGGCACAGGGGGGATACCTGAAGGCCGGTGGTTCCGAGTGCCTTGCGTGCTTCGAGCTTCGTCTGGGGCATTGCCTGTCGCTCCCTCGGTGAGTGGTAGGCTCGCGGGCCGTGGTCGCCGTAGCTAATGCGTCCCGGAGCAGGGTGCAGGTCAAAATGCCCCGTTCACCGGTGAGAGTGTCGCCGTGCGGTATCGAGCATTTCCCACCGCTGGGGATGCTCCGCGAGCAGTGCAATCCAGGGACTCACTTCGTCTCGAGCCGCGGCGTGCGTGTCACGGAGCCGCTTAAGGACGGGCAGGGCGCGGCTCAGGCCCAGCCGGGAGATGGATTCCAGCAGCGCCTCGCGCACGCTCGCCTCGGATTCGACGCTGTAGCGGGCGGCGAGTGCGTCGAGGCTCGCGGAGAGCTCTGCCACGGGCGAGGTCGCCAGGGCCCGTGCAGCCGCGGCGCGCACGACGGGGGGCTTCGCTGACTGGAGCAATGTTCGGACCTGTGCCACGGACGGTCCTCTCACCGCTTCGATGGAAGACGCGCCCAGGAGTCCCGCTGCCGTGGCCGGGTCTTCCGCGACGGTGGCCAGCGACACCGCTCGCTCCGCCACCACGCGGTAGCGGCCGGCGTTGCGAGCGGCTTCCTCCCGGAAGTTATCCACCGCGGCCGCGCGGACCTCGGGCGCTGCGTCCGTCACCCAGTCGCGGTAGACGTCTCGGCCCTTGAGGACCTGGATGCCCAACAGTTGGGTGGAGGGCTCACCCGTCTGTTGCAGTGAACGAATCAACACGGCACGCAGGCGCGCGTCAGGTGACTCACTTACGCGGTCCACCAGCCGCTCCAGGATGCGGGACTGTCCCTCCAGCGCGTAGCGCAGCACCCAGGTGTCGGAGAGCAAGGCCAGCACGTCAGCGTCCTGCTCGTCGCTGAGTTGCTGCCAATGCACGTCCTCGGACAGTGACTCCACGAGCCCGCGGAGTTGTTCTCGCACGTAACGCCGATACGCTGGTGAAGCGTGGCCTTGGCGATACTCCGCGAGGAGTGCGGTGAACTCACACGGCACTTCCTTCAGTGGCTGCGCATGGGCGGGCAGGGGCGGGAGCGTCGAATGTCCGGCGTCAGCAGCCTGCGGCGTCGAGCCATTGAGGACAGGCTCGGTGTTCCTTTCAGGAGCACGCCAGAGGCGTGTGCCCACCACGGCTGCGCCCAACGCCCCGGCGAGGAGGACCCAGCCGAGCCTTCCACGCGGATTCCTCATGGCGTCAGGTCCTCCACGTCCTCAGGGCAGCGGTGATACACGCGCTTGTTCAGCCACAGCCGGTCGAAGTCCTCGTGTCCCGCGTCGTAGAGCGCCTGGAAGTCGGCGACGTCTCGTGCGAATCGGCGGTCCTGCCTCGCGTAGTCCCGCACTTGGGGAAGGGCCTCGGCGCCACCGGCCCGGAGCGCGTATCGCAGGAGCGCCCAGCGCACGCACAGGCGCTGCTCTCCACGAAACGCGGCGCTGAAGTGATTCAGCACCGCGCGCGTGTCGCGGCCATCGGACAACGCCAGGGCCGCCAGCTCCCGGACGTTGGCGTCTGCGTCATTGTCGAGCACCCAGGCCAGTTGCTCCACGGCCCGCGCATCCAGGCGCACGGACAAGGATGCAGCCAGCTCCACCGCCAGGGCGCGGATGTGGCGGTTCTCGGACTCCCGCGCCAGTGTCAGGAGTCGCGTGAGGTAGGGCTCCTCCGAGCCTCCTGCCTGGAAGTCGTTCTTCATCACCCTGCCCAGGGTTCTCACCGCGAGCAGGGACACGCCCTGCGGGGCCGTGCTTCTCCTGGCCAACGCCATCAGCCGGTCCTGCGCAGGGGCGCCGAAGCGCGCCTGGGTCTCCAGTGCTTGGAGCGCCTGAGCGCGGTGGTCGATGGATGCGTGCTGCTCCGCCATCGAGAGGAGCCGCTCGGCCACCCGTGCATCCCTCACCGCGGAGGCTTCACGCAGGCCCGCCAGCAGCACGGAGGCTTCAGGCGTCGGTGCGGTGTCAGCCCAGTCGAGCACCAGAAGCGCGGCCTGGCCGTCTTCACCCAGGACTTCCGGAATCCGTTCGGTGAGGAAGGTGAGGGCGGCGGGGTCGTTCTGCGCCAGGGCCTGCTGGATGGCGGCTCGCACCGTCGGTAGTCCGTGAAGTTGTTCGAAGTCCAAATAGCCCGCGCGGCAGGTGAGGCGTGGAAGACGTTGGAGGGGCGGCTTGGCGGCCATGGCGGGAGGGACGCCACACACGAGGAACGGCCAGAGCGCGCGGGCCCAGCCTCGGACTCGTGTGCGAAGGGGCTGGCTGTGGGGAGGGGAGGCGGGCATGGCGCGTGTCGAGCCCCGGACGATGCGTCGCTGAAACCACCCAATTTAGTCAGATTTACAAGAAAGACGGTTTCTTCCGCACAGCTTGAGACTGTCCATAATGTGTCGACGACGGCACGAAGAAGCGGGGGGCATGGGAGCGGGCGTGCGGGGACACAGACTGCCTCGTGCCGCATGTTATGGAACGAGCCATGAACCACGCTCACAGTCAGGCTCTCTTCGCTCGCGCGCAGGCTCGCATCCCCGGCGGAGTGAATTCCCCGGTGCGCGCCTTCCGAGGCGTTGGCGGCGACCCTGTCTTCTTCCGTGAAGGCTCAGGTGCCTGGCTCACGGATGTGGACGGCAACCGCTACGTCGACCTCGTGGGGAGCTGGGGACCGCTCATCCTGGGCCACGCGTATCCGCCCATCTTGGACGCCATCATCGACGCCGCGCGCCGGGGCTCGTCCTATGGCGCGCCGCATGCGGATGAGGTGGAGTTCGCGGAGCTCATCTGCGCCACCATGCCCGCGGTGGAGATGGTGCGCCTGGTCTCCAGTGGCACCGAGGCCACGGTGGCGGCCATCCGCGTCGCGCGGGGCTTCACCGGCCGCGAGCACATCCTCAAGTTCGAAGGCTGCTTCCACGGCGCGGGAGACCCGTTCCTGGTGAAGGCGGGCAGCGGCGTGGAGACGCTGGGCCTGCCGGACTCTCCGGGCGTGCCGTCGGCGCTGGCGAAGCTCACGCTCACCGCGCCCTTCAACGACCTGGCCGCCGTGGAGCGCATCTTCGCGGAGAGTGGCCAGGACATCGCTTGCGCCATCATCGAGCCGGTGGTGGGCAACATGGGCGTGCTGGTGCCGAAGCCGGGCTACCTCGAAGGGCTGCAGGCGCTCTGCCAGAAGCACGGCGTGCTCCTGGTGCTGGACGAGGTCATGACGGGCTTCCGGCTGTCGCGCGGCGGCGCGCAGGAGCTGTACGGCCTCAAGCCGGACCTCACCACCATGGCCAAGGTGATTGGCGGCGGCATGCCGATGGGCGCGTATGGTGGCCGCCGCGACATCATGGAGAAGGTGGCTCCCGCGGGCCCGGTGTACCAGTCCGGCACGCTGTCGGGGAACCCGGTGGCGGTGGCGGCGGGCCTGGCGTGCCTCAAGGCCCTGGCGGCCCCCGGCACCTACGCGCGGCTGGAGGAGGTCAGCCGCATGTTGGAGGTCGGCCTGCTCGCCGAGGCGAAGGCCGCGGACGTGCCCGTCACCGTCAACCGCGTGGGCAGCATGCTCACGGTGTTCTTCACCGGTGAGCCCGTCTACGACTACGCCAGCGCGAAGAAGGCGGACACGGCGCGCTTCGGGAAGTTCTTCCACGCCATGCTGAACGAGGGCGTCTACCTGCCGCCCAGCCAGTTCGAGGCGGCGTTCGTGTCGCTGGCCATCGGCGAGCCGGAAGTCGCGCACGTCCTCGCGGCGGCGAGAAAGGCCTTCCGTTCGCTTGGCAAGACCGGTTGAGCCCGCGCCCCTCGAGGGGCCCGTTCGCTTCGGTCCCTATACCCTCGTGCGCCGCATCGGCGCCGGGGGGATGGGAGAGGTGTTCCTCGCGCGTGAGGAGGCGCCTCGTCGTGCCTGTGTGGTGAAGAAGGTCCTCCCGCAGCTCATGGCGAGCCCGCAGTTCGCCGGACGCTTCCGAGATGAAGCCCGCGTCGTGGTGCGGCTGCACCATCCGAACATCGCGCGCGTGTACGCCATGGGCGAGGTGGAAGGGCAGCTCTACCTGTCCATGGAGTACGTGCAGGGCAAGACGCTCAGCCGGCTGACGTACCGGTTGCGGCAGCTCGGGCGGACGCTGCCGCTGGGCATCATGCTCCACCTGGGGCAGCGGCTCTGTGAGGGCCTGGCCTACGCGCACGACGCGACGGACGAGTTCGGCAATCCGCTGCACCTGGTCCACCGGGATTTGTCTCCCGCGAACGTGTGCATCAGCTACGCGGGCGAGGTGAAAATCATCGACTTCGGCGCGGCGCAGTCCACGCTGAAGGAGCAGCAGACGGCGCCCCGGGTGGTGATTGGCAACCTGACGTACATGGCACCGGAGCAGGCGCGGAAGCGCTTCGTGGACCGGCGCGCGGACGTCTACGCGGTGGGCGCGCTGCTGTGGGAGCTGTTCGCGTGGAAGCCCCTGGCGCAGCGGGGCGACCCGGTGGAGCGGTGGCGGCGCGCGGCATACCCCCAGTGGGAGCCAGCGGGGAGCGTCCGGCAGGGCGTGCCTACCAGCGTGGATGCGTTCCTGATGCGCGCGCTGGCCTCCGAGCCCGACCATCGCTTCCCGGACGCGGCCGCCATGGGCGCGGAGCTGGAGCGGATGAAGGCGAAGCTGGCGCCCAACGTGGGGGATGCGGATGTCGCGCGCCTCATCGCCGCCGCGTTCCCCCGCGAGAAGAAGGCGGAGGAGCTCGTGCTCCGCGAACTGCTGCGGGAGCCGCGCTCCCGCGCGCTCACCGAGCCCGCGTTGGCCGCCGTGCTCGCTCCGCCCACCGCGCTCGCGTTCGAGCACGAAGGCATCGACGCGCCCGAGGACTACGTCCCGGCCGAGCGTGGTGACGCGGAGCCTTCGAAGGCGCCGCCGTCCGCCCATCAGTCTGATGCGAATGTCCCAGCCGCGCCGGATGCATCCGGGCGAGGCACGCCAGCGAAGGCCGCGCCCGCCGCGCATGCTGACGCGGACGAACTTGAAGTCACGGTGCGAGGGACTCCTGGAAAGGCGCCGGAGTCGCCCCGCGTTGAGAATGCACCTCGCGTCACCGCGCTGTACGGGACGGAGGACGAGGCGACCGTGGTGGAGGGCGGAGCCTCGCGAGCGCGACGGGGCCTCCCCGGCCGCGAACGGGCACACCTCGATGTGGAGGGGGAGGCCACCGTCGTCCATCCATCGCGAGGCCCGGCCGCGAGCGCGCCACTCGGTGCGGATGAGGAGCCGACGGTCGTTCAGCCCGAACGTGCCCGGATGGCGGCGGCCGCTGGCGTGGCGTCGAAGTCCGAGGTGGGCCCTGGGGCCGCGAACGCCGGAGCCAATCTGGGCGGAGACGCGGCGGCCACCGAAGCCGTCGATGCGGCGAAGCTGATGGTCGCGCTCGAACGGGCGGAGGCCATCCGAAGCCAGGGCGCCCGTGCCGCCGCGTCCGAGGATGTCACCGTGACGGAGGTGAATCCCGCCAGGGCGCTCCAGTCCTTGCCGCCCCAGGCCGCGCAGTTGCGCCGAGCCACCCGTGAGACACAGGTGGGCTTCGGCGTGGACATCTCCCAAGCGGTGGATGCGGCGGCGGTGGAAGCCCGGCGTCTGGAGTTGGTGCGCGCCATCACGGGGGATGACGCGCTGCCCATGCCAGAGCCCGAGGAGGACTCTGGCACGTGGCTTCGCGGCGGTCGTCCCTGGCTCGTCGCGGGGCTCTGCGCGGGCGCGTGTGCCTTGGGGCTCGCGCTGGCTTGGGCGCTGGCCTGAAGCCATCCGCGGGCGTCAGTTTCCCCAGGGCAGCCGGTAGCTGAAGCCCAGGCTGATGGTGGCGGTATCAATCCAATTGCTGGTGAAGCCGTCGCCAAACTCGTCTTCGTTGTCGTCCGACGTGCCTCGCGCGCCGCCGCCCAGGTAGCGCAGGTTGAGGAACGCATCCACGTTGTCGGTGATGCGCACGCCGCCGCGCAGGGACGCGTCCAGCAGCGCGCCCGTGGTGTTGGAGTCACTGTCGCCGTTGATGATGGCCGTGGGCGCGTAGCTGCCGTCCGCCTCGAAGCCCAGCCACCAGCCACCGCCCAGTCCCCACCGTCCGCGCACCTTCAGCAGCGGCACCGGCCCCACGTCCCGCGCGGTCCGTCGCAGCGCTCCGTCCGCGGAGGTGAAGACGTAGTTCGCGTTGCGCAGTTGGAGCGACACGCCCACGGACAGTTCGCGGTCCGGACCGGACAGCAGGTCATACAGATAGCTGGCCCGGTAGAAGGGGAAGCTGTAGCTCACGTCCAGTGGAGTGCCCGCGGGGAAGTCCAGCGCGTCGATGCGCACGTCCCGCTTGAGCACCACCTGCGTGTCGATGGCCAGCGGCTGGTAGAGGAACACCACCGAGTGCCGGCTCTTCAACGTCAACTCCGCCGACAGCCGCATGAAGTTGTAGAGGTTGTCCTGCCCGCCGTCGTCCGTGTAGCGGAACAGCGTGCCGTCACTGCCCTGGCGGATGCTGTGCGCCAGCACGTCCAGGAAGCCCAGCTCTCCCACGAACTTCAGCTGCACCCGGGGCTCGTCCGGAGCCGTGGGCGCCTGGGCCTGGACGGTGAAGGTGCTCAGGCAGAGAAGGACTCCCAGGACGGCGGCATGGCGGTGCATTTCTGCTCCTCGCGAAGGGGTTTGCGCCCCGGACGCGTGAGCTTCAAGTGTGTTACCAGCCTTCGTTCACTGCCGCGGCGGAGGTGTCCAGCGGGAGATAGAGCCGGAAGGTGGTGCCCTGGCCTAACTGGGATTCCAGCGCGACCCGGCCCTGGTGCGACTCGATGATGCGCTTCACCACCGCCAGCCCCAACCCGGTGCCCTTGGCCTTGGTGGTGAAGAAGGGCTCGAAGATGCGCGCCCGCACGTCGGGGGGGATGCCCGGCCCGCTGTCCACGAACTGCACTTCGACCTCGGGAGTCCCCGTCGCGCGCCGGACACTCGCGCGCAGCATGCCGCCCTGAGGCATGGCCTGCACGGCGTTGATGGCGAGGTTGAGGAAGGCCTGGCGCATCATCCGCTCGTCCACGGTCACCGAGGGGACATCGTCCGCCAGGTCCAGCTCCACGCGCACCTGGCCCGGGGCCTCCGCCAGCGCGCCTCGCACCGCGTCCTCCACCAGGGGGGACAGCGGCACGGCATAGGGATGCGGCGCGGGCGGCCGCGCGAAGGTGAGCAGGTCCGCGACGATGCGGTTGAGCCGGTCCGACTCCTCCCCGACGATGTCCAGCAGCGGCACCGCCGCGCTGTCCGGCCCGACGATGCGGCGGATGGACGCCACCGAGTTGAAGATGGCACCCAGTGGATTGCGCACTTCATGGGCGACCACGGCGGACAGCTCGCCCAGCGCGGCCAGCCGTTCGCGGCGCACCAACTGTGCCTGGGTCCGGGCCAGCTCCACGTAGCTGGCTTGAAGGTCCTCCACCAGCCGCGCGCCCTCGCGGGCCAGCGCCAGTTGGTTGGCGATGGCGCTGGCTCGCTCCACCTCCGCGGGCGTGAAGCGCCTCGGCCGCCGGGTCTCCACCGCCATCATCACGCCCATGGGGCGCTCGTGGACCACCAGGGGGAGCACCAGGAATGCTCGAGCACCGGGCAGGCGCCGCACCTCCTCGTTGACGCGCAGGTCGGAGCGGGCGTCCTCCACCATCACCACCTCGCGCGTGTGGAACGCCACCGACGCGAGGGACGCATCGGCCGGGAGGAGTGGCAGGGCGGGCCCTTGAAGCTCCGGTGAGCCTCCTGTCATCGCGCGAAGCTGGAGCCGTTCCCCCGAGGTATCCGGCAGGAACACGTATGCATCCGACGTGTCCACGATGCGCGCCAGGCTGGTGGCGCCAATGTGCAGGAGCTTGTCCAATTCCAGAGTGGCCGCCAGCGCCTTGGCCACCTCGTGCAGCAGCGCCAGGTCCTCGGCGCGGCCACGAAGCTCATGCAGCAGCCGGTGGGATTCGATGGCCGCCGCGAAGTGGCTGCCCATGGCCTGCAACGTCTCCCGTTCGAGCGGTGTCAGGGGCCGCCGCTCCCGGAAGAGGGCGGACAGGGTGCCCACGCCCCGCGAGCGCACCCGCAGGGGGACGACGACCACGGTGCGGAAGCCCTGCCGGCGCAGTTCCTCGCCCAGGTCGTCCGGACAGGACTCCACCTCGCGCTCCAGCGGGATGCCATCTCGTTGCGCCTGGAGGCACAGGTCTCCATCTCGCCAGCGCCGCGTGAAGCCCTCCGAGCCTTCGGTGTCCAGGCCGCTCGAGTACGCGAGCTCCACTTCGCCGTCGTCCGCTGGCAGGAGCACCGCCACCGCGTCGCAACCCAGGAGCCCGGCGATTTCGTCGGTCCCCGGAGCGAACAGGGCCTGTGGGTGCGGCGCGGAGGCCGTCACCGAGGCCAGGCGGTTGAGCGCCGCCAGCGCCGTGTTCTGCGCGGACAGGCGGGAGATGGTGAGCGCCGCGTCCAGCGCCGCGGACACCTGCGCGCCGAAGAGCCGCACGGGTGGAAGCTCCTCCTCGCGCAGCCAGTCCGCCACCAGCACGAGCATGGCCCGGGGCTGGCCCTCCACGTCGATGCGCACCGCGATGGCACGCGTCTGTCCGGCGCGCTGGATGCCCTGGCGAACCAGCACGCCCCGGGCGCCTCGGAGGAAGCGCTCGGCCTCCTGGGGCAGCTCGTCTGTATAGGCCGCGCCGTCGCGCCAGGCGCGCTTCAGCAGGGGAGGCCACTGGCCCACCACATCCCGTACCCAGCGGCCACTCAGCGCCGCCGCTTCCGTGGGCACCATGCCGGGCGGCACGAACGTCTGTCCCAGCCGGACCCCCAGCCGGTCTGGCGAAAGCCACGCGCAGCCAAGTCCCAGCTCCTCCACGCTGGAGAACATCCTGCGCAGCACCTCGCCCTCGGTGCGCAGGGAGGGCAGGTTCGCGCCCAGCTCGGCCAGCCGCTGGAGCACGCTGCGGCGCCGGGCCCTCGCCGACACGTCGCGCACCAGCACCACCCACTCCGTGCCGCTGGGGATGACGGTCAGCTCCACCCGCCGCTCCCCTTCGGTGGTGCGCAGCATCGTCTCGTACGTGGTGGGGACGGGCTCGCCGCGCTTGCGACGGGCGTGGCGGGACGCCAGCTCCGCCGCGCTGGCCGCCGAGACGAGGAGCGTGGCGGGCTCACCCAGCACGCCCTCGCGCGGGTGGCCCGACATCGTCACCAGCGCTTCGTTCACATAGACGAAGCGGCCGTCACGGACGACGCAGACTCCCACGGACATCGCATCGAAGGGGCCGTAGGCTGCCCCGATTTCGGCGGCGGTTTTCACGGCAGCCTGACTCTTCCACCGCTGCCAGTCCGTGCGAAATTGCTGACCCGCCGCTTCGCCCACCAGCCCACATCCCGGTGCCAGCCCTGCGGCTTGTACTTAGAACGGGCCCGGCCGCGCAGGGCAGCCGAGCCCATGTCCTCAGGGGAGCTGTCGCCCGCGCCGAATCAGGCGGGAGTGGCCCCGGGGGACTCCGCGCCGCGGTGGTGGACCTTGGTGTACAGGCCGATGAGCTCCGCCTGCCCCACGATGTGGCCTTCCATGGCCTCCCGGAGCTGTGTGCGCGTGGCGCGGCCCAGGTCCGGCAGCACCGTGTCCAGGGCGAACAGGCGGAAGTAGTACCGGTGCATGCCCACGGGCGGCATGGGGCCCCCGTAGTTCTGGCGGCGGAAGTCGTTCTGACCCTGGCGGGCGCCCTCCGGGAGGACGTCCGGCGTGGCGCCTTCCGGCAGGCCCTGGGCTGAAGGTGGGATGTTGTAGACAACCCAGTGGGAGAAGGTCATCTGGGGATTGCGCGGGTCTGGCGCGTCTGGATCCTCCACGATGAGGGCCAGGCTCTTCGTCCCGGCGGGCATGTTCGTCCATTGAAGCGGCGGTGAGATGTCCTCGCCCTCGCCGGTGTAGGCAATGGGGATGAGGTCGCCGTCCTTGAAGCGGGGGGACGTGAGCACGAGCGGCTTCGGCATGGAGTCCTCCAGAGGTGTCGCGGTGGGTTGACGCGTATCGGGTGCAAGCTGGCGACGCAGGCGCCCTGGCGCCGAGGAGCGGGCCGCCCGGCGCCCGGAGGCCGGCCTCCCGGGCGTTGGGGCAGGCGCCCCCATCTCCACGCGCCTGCTCGGGCCGCCGGACCCCAGCGCCTCTCCCAGAGACGAGCCCGGGCCCTGGCGAGCCCACGGGAAAGGCCCTCGATTCCATGCGGGGCAGATCGGCGGTAGCTGAGCTTGCCGAAGCGGCAATCGCCACTGGGGGCCGGGGGGCCGCTACCCATGGTAGCGGTTGCGTGTGCCGCGTGTTCGGTGTTAAGCGGCGCCCCGCGTGGAGGGGGTGGGGCG
>NZ_JABFNS010000058.1 GCF_013116825.1 Myxococcus xanthus | reverse complement strand
CCCGAGCCCCGCGCCCACCAGCCCGCCCACGGCCATTCCCACTGCGACCGCGGCGACGCCTTGCAGCCCCGGAACGAAGGACAGCGCGATGCCTCCCGCGATGAGCGCGATATCCACCGCGTAGGAGACAATCTCCTCCCAGTTCTTGGAGACCCAGTTCGGAAGCGTGTTGGTGAAGAAGTTCTTGATGCTGCCGAACAACCCGAAGCCCGACGGGTCCAACAGCGTCATCGGGTCATTGAGGACGTAGGCGTAGCGGTTGTACGCCCCCGTGTGTTCCTCGGGCGCGCCCAACTGCGTGTCGGCGGTGATGAAGCCGCCCAAGAGCGGGCTGTAGTAGCGCGACGACGCGTAGTAGAGCCCCGTGCTGTCCAACTCGAGCCCGGTGTACTTCCGCCGGAAGTCGTCGCTGCCCGTGCGCAGCTTCGGTGTCCCGAACGGGTCATAGTCCATGGCGCTGGACACCTGCCCCTGCTCGTTGGTGACCAGCGTGGTGCTGCGGGTGTTGCTGACGTGGAAGTAGCGCGTGCCCGGTGAGGGGACGCCCGTCTGTCCCTTCGGCGGCGTGCCCGACTCCACGCGGGTGACGGTGGCCACGAGCTGCTCACCCTCCAGCACGTAGCGGGTGTGCTGCCGCGCTCCGTTCGCGAAGGCGACGACCTCGAAGCAGGGGGCCACGTAGTACGTCGTCGACCCGGGCTCTGTCTTCGTCAGGCGCCGCCCGTCCTGGTCATACGTGAATCGCACCTCGCCCACCTGTTGGAGGCGCCGCTCGCCGTCATAGCTGAAGTGGGTGGTGACGCCCTGATACCGCAGCTCGACCAGGCTCCCATTTTCGTCGTAGCGGGTGTGCAAGGCATCCGAGCTGGCCGGGGAGAAGCCTCCGGAAATCTGGTGGCCCGAGCGCTCCATTGTCAGCCCTGCCTTGCGCGTGAGGCTGCAGGCCCCGTCATAGGCGAACTCCTGGACGCCGTAGCTTCCACCCTGGGCCTTCACCAACTGCCCCAGGGCGTCGTAGCCGAAGGTCTGGCTTTGGGGGGGCTCCAGGCGGTCCCGGATGGCGCCCACCTGCCAGAACGCATCCCATTCCAGCGTGGTGGCCGAGACGGGGCATTCGTCCTTGTCGAAGACGTCCTGCGTCAGAAGATGTCCGTCCGCCGTATAGGTCCAGGCCGTACGGACGCCGTTGCCATACCGCGCCACCCGAGGGGCGCCATTCGCGGTGAAGTCCGATTGGACCAGGTGCTCCACGCCACCCTCCGTCACCTTGAGCAGGCGCTGGAGGGCATCGCGCTGGTAGCGCACCTCGGTCTTTGTCGCATCCGGGTAGATGATGCGGGAGACGAGCCGATGGGGCGTGAAGTCCTGGCTCAGGGTGTAGTCCGTGCCGTCCAGCGTCAGCTTGACGGACGTCGTGTTTCCGTCCGCGTCGTGGCCATAGGCATACGCCGAGCCGTCGGGGAGCTGGACACCGGTCAACAGGCCCAGGGAGTGTGGGCCGGTCTGTTCGTCATAGGTGTAGTGCGTTTGCTCGTTGCCCACCTGCTTCGACGTCAGGCGCCGGAGGGCGTCGTGCCGGAAGGTGGTGACCCGACCGGTGCCGTCGGTGTGGGTCCAGGCCCGTTGGTCGTCCTGGTAGGCGTAGGTCTCTCGTGTGAAGGTGGTGCTGCCCGAGCCGGTGGTGATGCGGGTGTGGCGGTCAAGTCCGTCGTAGGTGAAGTGCGTCTCCACCTTCGGGTCCGTCGCGCTCAGCCGTCGGCCCAGGGCGTCGTGGGTGAATCGAGTAGCGTTGCCCCGATGGTCCTGGAGCTCTTCCAGGCACTCCGTGTCCCCGTAGAATCCGTGGGTCAGCGTCCGCGAACGCGGCTCCTGCGAGGTGGCTCCCTCGGTGAGGACGACCCGGTTGGCGCGGGGATACGCGTAGGTGGTGACATGGGGAGTGCTGTCGGCGCTGGAGGTCTCCCGGCGCACCACGCGCTCGTACTCGTCATAGGCGAGCGCCTGGGCGCGCTTGGGCGTGTCGCCACTGAAATAGGGCAGCGTCTGTTCCACGGGCTGGTCGTGTGCGTCGAGGACGGTGTCCTCCAGAATGGCCCGGCCAACGAGCGCCCCGTTCTCCTGTCCCTGGTTCACCGTCCGCGTGACGCGCCCGAAGCCATCTACGTATTCCGTCCGCGCCGACCAGACGTCCCGGTCCCACTCCTGGCGGGTCAACGTCTTCCGGTACCGCCCCGTCGAATCCTGCCCACGCTCGATGCGCATCGTCGCCACGAGCGAGCCACCGGGCGACGTGCGCTGGGACTCCACCGGACGGCCCAGCCCATCGTGTTGGTGGACCTCCCGTGCGCCGTTGGGCTGCGTCTGGGAGGTCAGCACGCCTGTGGCGGCGTTGTACTGGAATTCGATTTCCACGGCGCGTCCCGACACGGTGGGCGGCAGCACGCGCTTGCTCGGGAAGGTGTGGTAGGTGGCGTCGTAGTGGTAGGTGATGACGCCATTGCCCGGGTCTTCGATGCGGGTCTGGTTGCCCCAGTCATCATACTGGTAGGAATAGCGCTGCCACGTGTCGCCGCTGCTCCAACGCGAGTGGGTCTTCACGTCCCACGTCACGGGGTCGAGCGTCATGCGCTCCCACCGTAGCGTCTGATTGCCGGCCGGGTCCGCGCTGAGCCTACGCTCCGTGAGGAAGCCGAAGCGGTGCTTCGCCACGTCGTTCTCGAACACCTGAAGCGTGTGGAGCGGCGCGGAGGGGGCTCCCGTGGTGCTGTGGGTGATGGATGTGGCGTTGCCGTAGTCGTCGTATTGGAAGGTCTTGATGCGCACGCAGTCGGGCGTGTCCGACGTCGCGAACGTGTAGAGCTTCTTGCGCACCGCCGTCGTCTGGAGTTGGTGGACGCCCGCGCTGGCGGGGGTGCTGTAGTCGTACTCGGACTGGACCATGAGTGCCCGGTCCGAGGCGCGCCGGACGGTCTGGGTCTTCACCGCGTAGGTGCGAGGGAACTCCTGGTGGTAGCGCGTCTCCGTGACGACGCCGGCGGGACCCGTGTGCGGGTCCGTCTTGTTCCAGGAGGCGAAGCCCAGCCACCCACGGCCCTGGATGTTGAGCCGGGCTCCCGCGTAACTGAAGGTGTGGGCGTACTGCTGGGACGGGGAGAAGACCTGCGTGTAGGCGGACACGACGTACCGTGGGTACTGGACGCTGCGGGACGCGAAGCTCATTCCCGCGGTGCCCGTCTGGCTGGCGGGGTTGGCCGCCAGGGCATACGTGGCCCCGGAGAGCTGGTTGCTGAACAGCGACTGCGTATCCACCTGCTCCGCGTCGGGCGTCTCGCGGCGATAGACGGTGTCGTCGGTGAGCGGTTTGTAGGAGAGCTCGAAGCGTCCTCCCAGCCCATTCGTGACAGACGCCATCAGGTCCGGGTACTCCGGCGTGGCCGCCAGCAGGTGGACCGTGCCCGAGCCATCCACATGCAGTACGTCCGCCTTTCCCACGCCCGTCAGGCCCAGGGCCATGGTGGATTCACCCACTGTCACGAAGTCAGGTACCTGGGACACCTTCGCGTGGAAGCGCAGGGTGCCCCCCTCGTTGACCAGTACGGCGAGCCGCTGGGGCCGGGGCGCGCCGTCACGACGGTGCTCTCCGACAATCACCAGGTCGTCGCGCCCACTGCCCGTCACGTCCGCGGGCATGAGCTGGGGAATCGTGGCGCCGAACTGGAGGCCGGTGCTCCCCATGTCCTGGATGACGAACCCCTTGCCCGTGTTGTGGAGTGCGCGCAGGTGCAGGGTGTTCCCGTCCGTATAGGGATTGACGAGGTCGACCTGTCCATCTCCGTTCAGGTGGATGGGGATGAGGCTGCCGCCCCAGGGGATGCGGGTGCCGGAAGGAAGCAGCGGCGTACTCTGTGGCTGGAAGCCCCCTCGCTCCGGCTCCGCCTTCAGCCAGGTGAGCGCGAGGAAGCCACCGGCATTGGTGGCGTAGACGAGGTCCATCTGCCCGTTCCCATCGACGTCCAGCGGCAGCAGGTGCCCTCCGAAGGGGAGGGACGTCGTGGTCGGGCCGTGAGAGGACGGGGTGAACACGCGACCATTGGAGTACAGGACGTCTAGCTTCAGCGTGGACGCGTTGTTGG
This sequence comes from Myxococcus xanthus, assembly GCF_013116825.1. Taxonomy (GTDB): domain Bacteria; phylum Myxococcota; class Myxococcia; order Myxococcales; family Myxococcaceae; genus Myxococcus; species Myxococcus xanthus_B. Next base: position 46,464 of record NZ_JABFNS010000058.1, on the reverse strand, counting down.
TCGCGTAGACCAGGTCCGAGCGACCGTCGCCATCGACATCGAGGGCGAGCAGCCGGCCTCCCCAGATGAGGTTGTCGGGGCCGGCGCCGTTCACCGGACCCTCGCGGACCAGGGTCCATCTGCCGTTGCGTTCGGTGGCCTTGAAGAGTGTCAGTCCCAGCTTGCCGCCGTTGTTGACGGCATAGACCAGATCCATGCGTCCGTCCGCGTCCACGTCGAGCGGACAGAAGATGCCTCCCCACACCAGGGGTGTGCCGCCCAGGTCCACCGCGTGAGGGCCATCCAGGCCTGTGCGCGTGGACAGGTACAGTTCAAGGCGGAGCTGCTGGTTGACGGGGTATGCGTGCAGCACGTCGGTGAGCCCGTTGCCGCTGACGCTCATGGGGATTCGCAGCCCTCCTGGCAGGTTCTTCCCCAGCGCGCGCGAGGGCTGCAACAGCGTGGGGTCCGACTCCGCCTGGCCCTGCCACGTGAAGGCGGTGCGGGGAAGCGACGTGTCCCGGGCCTCGGTGGAGACCGTTTGCAGCAGGGGGCGGTGGGTGGCCTTGCTCGGCTGATACTCGAATCGGTACGTCCGCACGAGCGTGTCCGCGACGAAGGTCTCGACCTGGGACAGCAGCCGGGTGATGCGGATGGGATGGCCACCCACGTAGGTGGTGGCGACCTCCGGACGGTCTGTGAAGCCGAACCGCACCTGGCGCTTCTTCGCGATGGGGCTTTTGATGTTGTCGGTGTACTCGATGAGCTTCGGGTAGTGGGCGTTGTTCTGGAGGTCCAGCTCGTACGTCACCGTCATGAAATTGCCATGCCGGTCTGTGACGCGGTTGAGGGACCAGAGCCGGATGGCGGGGACGCTGCTCGAGGCGGGGACTCGGGAATCCACGGTGGCCCCGTACTCCCATGTCTGCCCATCCCGGGTCAGGACGGTGAAGGATTGGGGGCCTCGCTGGACGTCCCATCCAGAGGGATAGTGAGGGATGACCTTTCGCCATGTCTGGATTTCGGTGTGATAGACAGCCTGGGGCTGCCCGTAGGCGCCGGACACCGCCATCAATCGCTGTCCATCCAGAATGAAGCGGTCGTCGAGGTCATAGTTGACGGAGCCGTGACGTCCGTCCTGCGCGACCGTCCGGCCGGTACGGGTGATGGACGACAGGCCACTCAGGCCAAAGCCGACGCCGAGCAGCCCGTCTCCGCCGCCACTGTTGTAGGCGATGCCCAGCGCGGGGGCGAGACCCGCCGTGCCCGGAGGGACCTTGAGCTCGAAGGCATATGCGGCGCCTCCGTCCTTGTCGACGTTGAACTGGTCCGTGAGCCTTCCCGTGCTGTCTGCCATTGAGGGTCTCCGTGCGGCGAAGTCCGCCGCCGCCAGCGCCCCAACGGGGCGCCGTGTGGATGCGCCAGCCACGCCGCGGCCGAGGCGAGAAGATGACGCTCGTTGGAATGGAGATTCGACGTGAGGGAACCGGTACTTTCAGAACAGAGACGTGACGTGGGACGTCCTTGTGTGAATCGCCCGGAGTGGAAGTGATTGTGATTCGAACAGAGCGGCAAGTCGAGTCGATGATGCGAGGATGCGACTCGCGTACGTGAGGATTGTCGCCTGGCGATCGGACTCGTGAGTGGGTTGGGACGAAGCCTCCCAGGTCCTGGGCTTGCCTCCGCAGGATTCGCCAGGGACGCGGCCCCTGTTACTTGACAACCCACGGTGCCCCCGTTACCAGAAGACAAACCGCTGACGTTCGAGGTTGATGCGCAGGAGGCCTAGAACACCCTGAGGCCCCGCCCACACACTGGGCGGACACCGGCTGTTGAGACAGCCGAATGGGGCGTCGTGTGCCCCTCTCCCGCATCAAATTGGCAGGATTCCTCCGTGAACGTCTCACGCAAGGAGCTGCGCGTCCTGAACGTGCTGGCTCAGGGCGGGCGTATTCTGAAGCACAAGGATGAGAATGGGCGGTTGACCCATGTGGCGTGTGTCACGCCAGAGGGCTGGCAGTTGTCGCTCTGCACGCTGGAGGTCTTCCAGCAGTTGAAGCGGCGAAAGCTCATCTCCTCGGTGAAGGGCGGCCCATACCTCATCACCAGGCTGGGGCTTCAAGCGCTCTGCGGAAGTTCAAAGACACGCTAGCGATGAACTCAGAATTGCCTCAAGAGGACGCACCTGGGTAACCGTTCAGGGGGAGGCCCTCGTCGCGGTGTGCAAGCCGTGGCGGATGGGCGCGAAGCCCCCTGCGACGCTGGAAGCGAAGAATGAAAGACGGGTTCGCGAACGTCTGGTGGGGCAGCAGTTCTTGGTGAAGGCGGAGGTGGTGCACGCATTCCCAGCGCTGACTGCCTCGCCAGGCGTGGCGACGCAACGGCGAAAGACGGGAGCCCGGCGGCCAACGAGCGCGGTCGCCGGCCTCGCGGAGCGGTTGCTCGGAGTGGTGCATGCGTGCCCAGGCGAGGCGATGACGGTCCTCGTCGCGGGCATGGGCGAGAAGTCTCGGGCGCATCATCAGCTGATGATGCGCCCGAAGCAGGAGGGCCCTGTGTGCAGCGCGGGTGCGCGAAACGCGACGCGGTGCTCTCCCCGGCTTGCGCAACTCGCGCCGAGGCCTGAACGGTTCTGCGTCCTCGCCCCTCCCTCCGCAGGACGGGGTGGGGGTGTCCACACGCAGGCCAGGAGCTGTTACGGCCGTCCTCTTTCGAACGGGAGAGAAGCCCCATCGGCTCGTCGTGCGCATCGCTTGCGCGTCTTGGCGCAGCTGTGACGCAGCGACCGAGTCTTGGGTAGGCACATCCCCTCGGCGCTCCCACCTCGGGTTCCATCCTGTCCGATATGGGGGCGCGGGGCGGACACAATGCCGGGTTCTCCCGCCGCGCTGTAGTAGGTTGGCGTGAATGGTACGCACTTCAAGGCTGGTGTTGCTCGGGTTCTTCATCCTCGCCTCCGCCGGGGCCTCTGCCGCGTCCGCCCAGGCTGGCGCCGCGAGGTCCATCGGGGAGGCATCAAAGCGAGTGGAGCGCGCGCGCGCCGACCTCGCGACGGCAGTGCAGCGGATCGAAGTGGAGCCGCCGCGCAACGCTGACCTCGACGCGGCCCTCGCGGCGGTGGAGGCGCTGAAGGTCGCGCTCGACGCCGGCGCGAGCTTCGAGACGGAGGACCTCGAGTACGCGAAGCTGGTCCTGGCGGCGCGCAAGCAGCTCCGGACGCAGCGGGAGTACGTCGACGAGCGCCGGGCCAAGGTCCACATCCACGAGTACCGCCGACGCATCGACGGCGCGCTCGCGCCCCTGAACGAGCGCATGGCGAAGCTCGGCCAGGGTGACCCGGGCTCCAAGGCGATGGACGAGGCCCGCGCCGCGGTGGACGCGCTCGAGAAGCTGGCGGAGGAGGGCCGGCCTCTCAAGAGCCAGGACCCGAAGTTCTCCACGTACCTCACCGAGGTCGAGGCGACCCTCGCCCGTCACCGGAAGACGCTCGACGAGCGGTGGCTGCAGCTGTCGGCGCAGAAGCAGCGGGGCCTTCTGGATGAGAGCCGCAAGACCCTGGCGAGCTCGCTCACCGAGGTGGGCAAGGCCTGGTCGGACGAGAAGTTCGCCGCCACCGACAAGGCGGTGGCCGCGCTGCAGAAGCAGCTCGAGGAGGGCAGGCCGCTCGAGGCGCAGGACAAGGCCTACCGCGCGGAGGCGGAGAAGGCCCGCGCCGAGGTCACCCAGGCCAGGCGTCGGATGGATGAGCTCGTGGCGCAGGCGGGTGTCTCGCGGGTCAAGGTGGAGCTGGAGCCCGCCCATGAAGAGCTCCGTGCATCCGCCAAGGCGCTCCGGGTGAAGCGGCCCGCGCCCGAGCAGCTCTCCGAGGCCAAGACCGCGGCGTTCGTCGTCCGGAAGCTGGTGGACAAGTACGAGCCGCAAGCGGCGAGGAGCCAGGCCATTGGCCAGTACCTCGCCGAGGTGAAGAACACGCTCGTCGAGGTGGAGGTGGCGCTCCAGGTCCGCACCCTCGACGCGGCGCGCGCCGAGGTCGTCCAGGCGCTGCGGAACGTCGAGAAGCGGTCCGTGACGGCCGAGCAGTTCGAGGAGGCGAAGACGGCGATGGTCGTCCTGGAGAAGACGCTCGAGACGGTCCACGTGAAGAACCCCGCCATCAGCCCGGTCGCCGCCGACGCACGTCAGCTCCTCAAGGATGGGCGGGTGACGATGGAGCGGCGCCGGTACGAGGTGGACCTGCAGCAGCAGCGCGCGAAGGTGGACGAGGCCCGGAAGAACGCGGTGGCGCTGGTCTCCCAGGTCCAGAAGGAGACGCCCTCGGAGGCGCAGCTCCAGGCGGCGGAGAACGCGGTCAAGCAGATTGGCGTGGTGCTGGAGGCGGGTGCCGCCCTCGTCAAGAAGGACCGTGACTACGGCCTGTACGCCAAGGAGTCGAAGGAGCGGATGGCGGAGCTGAACGACCGCATCACCCGGCGGAAGATTGTCCTGGCCGCGGCGGATGCCCGGGTCCAGCTCGCGTCCCGGCTGGCCGCCACGAAGGAGCAGCTCGAGGTCGCCAAGGCCATCTCGGCGACCGACGCCGAGGTCGAGACCGCTTCGAAGAGCGTGGACGCGATCATGCAGATGTTCGAGACGCACGCGGCGCTGGAGCGGCAGGACGCGAGCTACGCGGCGTCCGCCGAGCGGTCGCGCGCCGATTGGCTGAAGATGGTCGAGGCGCTCGAGTTCGCGAAGCAGGCGAGGGCGCTGCGCCGGCTGACCGGTGAGGCGCTGGACGTCGCCGGCAAGGCGGCGGCATCCGCCGCGTCCTCCACGGACCTGCGCAAGCGCAGGGCGCTGTACACGAGCGCGGCGGAGAAGCTCAAGGCCTGCCAGGACGAGGGCGCCCGGATGGTGAAGGAGAACGCCAGCCTCGCGGCGGTCGACGTGCTCGTGGGCGGGGTCCCCACCCAGCCCCAGGACGTGATGGCCCAGTGTGCCCAGAAGGCAGAGACCCTGCAGTTGCCCCTGAAGCGCGTCGACGTGGAGCTCCGGTTCCAGGAGGGCCAGCGGAAGGCCTACGACGCGGCGAAGGCCCACCTCTCCAAGGGGCGCAAGAACGAGGCGCTCGCGCAGCTCAACGATTGCATCGCGGAGGGGCGCATCCTCGAGAACCGATACCCCGACTTCAAGGAGCAGAAGTTCGACATCGGCGGCGCCAGCATGAGCATGCTGGAGCTGGTCCAGCTCTGCGCGAAGGAGCGCAAGGCGCTACAGCCTTCCCCTTGAGCCACCGCGCCAGGGCCCTTCGTTCAGCGTTGAATGCCGCATGGGCTACCTGGAATGCGCGCCGCTCCTGCGACCTGGAGGCGCGCATCCGGGAGCCCGTTGATTCAGTACACCACCACTGAGGCGTAGACACTGGTGCCGTTCGTGTAGGCCACCAGGGCGCCGCCGTTCGAGGGGCGTGCCGCGACTGCTGGCGCGGCGCCCGGCCGTCGCCATCCGGCTGTTACAGCCGTCTCCCGAGCGCTGATCGCCGTCGTCACGCTTGCCGAACCCGGCCCAGCACCCCTTCACCACGGACGGCTGGTAGCGACGTCTCCACCGCGTCCACCAGGTAGCGCGCGAGCACTGCGCCCCTCAGTCGCACGTAGCGATAGGGCACGTTCCCCGGGTACGCCGCCACATGCGTCCCCAGGCCCAGTTCCACCAGGTGCAACGAGCTGGAGCCGATGAAGCTCCCATCCGCCTTCAGGAAGTCCACCTGCGCCACCAGCGCCAACGACAGACCCTGGTAGTACACGCGCAGGTCGCCGGTGCCTTCCTCTCCCTGGCCCAGGTCCAGCACCAGCGCCGTGTTGAGCAAGCCCAGCAGTGTCGCGGCCTGCCCGTCCGGAGCGCCCAGCGCTGCGCTCGCGTTGAGCACCGTCGCCGTGGTGCCCGATGCCACCGCGTCCGCATACGGGTCTCACGTCAACGAGGCTTCCGGACGCTCACGCGTCAACGCACCGCCGGCCTCGGCCTCTTGCGACGCCCCATTCTCCAGAGGAAGTACCTTCTCCCCCAGGGCCTCCACGCCGCATGCTCCCAGCGACAAGGTCAGCGTCACGCCCAGCCCCCATGACCGTGGCACACCAGAACGGCGTCGCATCGACGGTCTCCCCCCGAGGAGCACGATGACGCCCTGAATGGACCGCATCCCTCATGGAATGCACGACGCCACCTCTCGCTCTCGGCTGCTCGGCGCACAAGACGCGGATGGCCGACGTCGTCGCGACATCCGCCGCCAGGCACTTGAGTGCCATGGACACAAAGTTCCTGGCATGCGTCCGCCCGCCTCCGCGAGTCGACGGGGCCGTGAGTGGGAAGGGCAGCGGTATCACTCACCCCTCCATGTGAGTGGAGCGCGCCCAGCCCATGTTTCTGCGTCTCTATGGGCAGGGCCAGGTGCTGCGCCGGGGCCGCAACGAGGGCATCCGGCTGCTGGCCTCCGCGTTCGGCGGCTGGGCCTGGGCTGAGAGCCCGCGCTGTGTAAGCACCCGGTCCAATATCCATGCGCTGGCATTCAGAGGAGAGGTGGCCGCGCTGATGTGACTCGGTGCCTGCTCTGGTTGCTGGCTGTCTGGGCGTTTCCCCAGCATGACTCCAGGGCCGCTTCGCACAAAAAACCTACCCCCACTTCTTGCCTTTTGAAGGTTGCATCGAACCCACAACCCGGCGCTTCGTGTTTACAGCGCCCATGTCGGGCCCTTTGATGAGCATTCATGTCATATTTGATTTCAAGATGGCTCATGGTGCCAGCCGCCGCATTGCGCGCCGGCTCGGCGATGGCCGGTCGGCCGTACCTCGCTGGATTGATTGGAGGTGTGCCCGATGAGAGGTGGCGCCCGAGGCCAACGTTCTGACGTGGTTGGCTCGGACCGGCACCGCGCTCGGTCTGTCACATACACGATTGTGGTTTCGCTCCGCACCTGGATGCCGCGCGGCGCGTCGGTCATGCTCGTACCGTGATGGACTCCGTCCACCATGTGCTGCCGGGTTCCGGGGGGAACCGTGATGAATCGACACGGAATGATGTGGTCAATCGGCGTGGCGCAGGCGCTCGTCGCTTCCCTGTGCGGCTGCGGCACCGAGGAGCGCTCGGGCTTGCTTCGCCAAGAGGACATGGCGCCCTGTGCGATGGCGGTGAGGCAGGACGGCACTGTCTGGGAATGCGTAACCACGGCTTCATCCACGAACCACTCATAGTCGCCCCATGGCCGCGGGCGGCGAAGGCGTCGCTGACTGCCCGTACGGAGCCAGCCGAGCCGCTGTTGGGAGCCGGTGCCAACTGGGATGCCACGAGGAATCCCCGGGAGCGAACGGTCAATCATGGAGGCATTGCCGTCCCCAAGCCCATGTGAAAGGCAATGCGAGGCGCCCTTCATGCCCCCTTCTCACCCGCAGACCTCAGACGCGGGAGTCCTGGACTCAGGGCGCTCACGCAAGGACGGCCTGGACGTGCTCCGGGCCTTGGCCATCGTTTCGGTGCTCTGTTTCCACGCCCCGGAGGCCGTGCGGCGGGCCCTGCCAGAGGTGCTCCGTGCCAGCTTCGAAGTGGGCTGGGTGGGCGTGGACCTGTTCTTCGTCCTCTCCGGCTACCTTATTGGTCGGCAGGTGTTCGCGATGGAGGACTCAGCGCCTCTGGGACTTCAGCTCCGCACGTTCTGGCTCAAGCGGTGGATGCGAACGCTTCCGCTCTACTTTGTCGTCCTCGCCTTCTATGCACTGAAGCCATGGTTGTTCGGGACACCCTTCGTGGGAGGAGGCTGGCACTACCTCGTCTTCCTCCAGAACTACGTCGGCGTGCGCGACTTCGTACAGAGCTGGTCGCTCTGTGTCGAAGAGCACTTCTATGTGGTCCTGCCGCTGCTCGCCTTCGGCCTGCGCGCCCGCTCCGCCCCCGCCTGGGCATGGCTGATGCCCTTGCTCCTGAGCTTGGGAGCAAGGGCCTGGGAGGTACTCACTCCCACGCCGGGCCTGCTGCCCGCGGAACAGTGGGTGCGATTGCAGTGGCGCACCCACCTCCACCTGGATGGACTCGCGGTAGGTGTCTTTCTCGCGAAGACCGCGCCGCGCTGGCAACGGTGGCCTCAGGCCTGGCGAAGCGCCTGCGGCGCGATGGGCGCCCTGTTGCTCGGGGTGACCTTGGCAGGGTGCGTGCCTCTCCTGCCGGAATGGGGAGGCGTGTGGATTTTCGCGGGGCTCGCGGTGGGATTTGGCGGGCTGCTCGTGGCCACGGAAGCGGTCGCGCTGCCCGTACCGCTGAGAGGCCTCGTGTACCAGGCTGCGGTCCTCTCCTATGGCACCTATCTCTGGTTCTGGGTCGTGGCACGCGTGTTCGATCGGCGAAACCTGACCTTGGGTAATTGGGGATTGGATCTGCTCGCCTTCATCACGGTGACGCATGGGGTCGCATGGGTGACCTACGTCGCGGTGGAGAGACCTGCCCTGCGGCTGCGGGATAGGCTGCTTGCGTGGCAGGCCTCGCGGGCGGAGGCGCGTGACGGGGTGGTGGCACCTGGACGCTAACGGCTCGGCAGTACAGACATCGGCGCAGGACCATTCGGGGCACCACTCACTGGGTCCTCTGGTTGGCGGGGTTGGCGCAGGTCGAAACGCAGGCCGCCGCCGGGCGAGCCTGCCTCGCCAAGCACGCCGCGGGACGGCGGCGACTCGTGGTCCCGAGGCACGGCGGAGCCTCCTCCTCGCGTCATTCGAAGGCCGAGCGCGTGCGTCCCGGCAGGTCATTCAGACAGTCATTTCGAGCGCTGCTCGAGCTTCCGCAATTCTCGCTCCACGTACTTGCGTTGCGCCGCGGTGACCTTGCGAAGCAGGAAGGCCCGATAGGCCTTGATGGCCTCAGGTCCCTTTCCCATGTCCCGAAACAGGTCTCCCCGATTCAGGTTGAGCACGTTGCGCTCGTGGCCCGTCGCGGTGAGCAGCGCCAGGCATTCGTCGAAGACAGCCTCGGCCTGGGACCACTCCTTGTGGGACCACAGCGCGAAGCCGAGGTTGTTGAGGATCTCCGCCTGGAGGTCGATGGTTGCCTCCAATTGCTGGTTCAGTTGTTCCCGCAGGGTTGCGTTCTCCACGGCGAACTCGTCCAGGGTTCCCCCAGCCATGGGCCGGCCGCTCTCAAGCCATCTTCGGTACAGCGTGGTCCACGCGCCGAGCGCCGCCTTCTGGTTCCCCGTTCTCCACTGAGTGAGCGCATCCTCGTTCGCGGCGAGCAGGCCTTGATGGGTGCGACGGAGGTCCTCCAGCTCCTTCTGGTTTTCGACCCTGTTCTTCTCCGTCAGCCGTCCGTCCGCTTGCATCTCCTCAAGCTCTGGAAGGGAGTATTGGCGACCCATGTACGACTCGCACGTGACGCCTGCCTCACCCGTCTGCGCGAACGTGCAATCACAGGTAGGAAGCGCGGTGCCCCCACCCGTCCAGCTCAGGGTGTACGCTGTCTGGGGCAGATGGAGATACAGGGCGTCGGCGGAGACGGTCTCCTCGAGACACTCGCAGATCTCCCGTGTCATGGCCTTGCTGGCCGTGGCGTTCACCTCAGGGGTGATGCTGTCGATGACCCACAGGGCGCACTCATCCTGGGGCGCAGCGAGCAGCCAGCGCGAGTTGGGCTGGTAGGACCATTTGAGCTCGCGAGCCGCTCCGTCCCTGGGACCCAGTGCCTTCTCCAGGGCGACAGCTGCCTCTGGAAAGGCCTCCACGGGGGAGCGTGCCTCATCCGGGAAGAGGGAAACGGCCCAGCCCTCCTTCATGCGCTGGAGCTGGACCAGACACCGCTGAGGAGCATTGCCGAAGCGGATCGCCGCAGAGGTCTCGCTCTTGGGTTCGGGGATGAGCCGCCCCACCGCGCCCATCGTCGGACAGCCATTGAGTGGCAGTCTCGTTCGTGCCAGGGGCGGGGCAACGAGCTGCCCCGTGCGTGGGTCCACCACGAAGAAGGCGTCATGGAAAGGGAGCTTGTCCTCGTACTGGCGGGTCCATCGGCTGGGGACGACGAAGTAGCCCACGTGAAGTCCGACCTCTGGGAGTTCGACCCAGCGCTCCTCGAAGAGGAATCGTCCGCCGCGCCAATCCTGGAAGGCGGGGGTCTTCTTGAGGTTCGCCGACGAAATCTCCGGGGAGGGCGCGGGCGCGACGGCGACCAGGAGTGGCAGGAGGAGTGGGAGCATGCGCGGTCAGTGAATGTAGTCCTGGCGCGGCCTTCGCGTGAAGTCCGCGACCCAGTGGAGTTGCCCACGTTCATTCATTGGCGGAGCGGGACTCTCTTCAGCGTGGGACTCGACCGCCCGCATTCACGGCAGAGGCCTGCCTGCCCTCTGCGCTGTCGCTCGCATCAGGGTTTCGACCTCGACGCGGGAGCTACCGCGCCAGGCAGCGCGACCTCCGACGGGGGCAGCTTCGAGAAGACGGAGCCCGCGGAGCGGAGGGAGATGCGCTGATAGCGCGCATAGGCCTCCACGAGTGCCGTGCGCATGGCCTTGGACTCCGTGGGCCCATGGCGCGCCACGGTGCTGGCCAGCGCCTCCAGCAGATAGGCTTCGGGTGCCATCAGCGTTCGCGTGAGCGCGATGGGGCTTGCGCCCAGCGTCTTCAGCACCGGACCGAAGTATTGCTCGCTCATGCAGGCCAGGACGACCACGGGCCTGGGCGTGGCTCCCGGCGGTGCAGCCACTCGGGGAGGCTCGCGGTCCATGAGCCGGTCATGTCCGGCCCACACCAACAGGTCGGCGCGACTCGCGCCCGCCGCCGCACGCAGGAAGTCCTCCAGCGCCGTGTCTATCGCGTCGCCCGCGTAGGCGCGGAGCCGCAGCCGCACGGGCCGCTCTCCCTTCGCCGCGGTCCGCTCCAGGACGAGCTCGCGCAGTACCGCGGCCCCTTCGGGTCCCGGCTCTCGGCTCACCATCTTGAATCCAGGCGCCCGTGAGAGGAATCGCTCCGCACCGTATATCGCTCCCCAGTAGAGGTTCGTCTCCAGCGCGCGCGGGGCCCCCGCGGGAGGGAGGCCGCACTGGAGCAACGCGTTGTCACACAGTGGGACGAAGACCTCGACCTCCACCGGAGGTACGGCCAACAGGCTCAGCAACACGACAGTCAGCACAGCGGACCTCCAGCGGGTGCTTACACGTGACACCCGTGGCGAATCCACCGTTCCGTCGCGCAAGCCACTCGCCCCTCCCATGGCTTGCCCGACGGCTCCGTGCGTCGGGGGGGGCAGACCAGGGGCCCCGCGGAGCCATCCGGCGACGCGACGCGCATCTCCCATGAGCGCGCGCCTGCCTTGGCCCGTATGTCATTCCACAGCGAGCCGCTGGCCGTCTGAAAGGTGGGCTCTTCACTCTATTTGGAGCGTTCCTCGACTACAGGTACGACGTGAGCCGGGCGTCTGTGTTCCGTTGGCGCCGCCCCGGCTGAACAACTGCTGCACCTTCGTCGAAGACCTGCTGGTGAACGGCGGCCGTCGCGAGCTGCCTTGCCTGGGAGGCGGTGGCCCCCACCTTGGAGGCCTTCTTCGCGTCCTGGAGGCCCTTGGTGAGCGGGGCCTGCGCGAGCGCCCGCTGCGCCGCCTCCTGGGCCCTGCGGCGGGCCTCCTCGGCGGCGCGACGGGCTGCCTCCGCCGCGCGCCGAGCGGCCTCCTCCGCCGCACTGCTCGCGGTAGAAGCGCCGGCTGAAGAGACACCACCTGTGACGCGCGTCGCCATGCTCATTGCTCCAGGATTCACGGACGTGGAGTTGGAGTTGGAGTTCGGTCCTGGATTATTTGAAAGCACGGTCCAAAGTTGCCTGGCGATGTGAAAGAAACATCGTTGGCCCGAACCCTGGACCGGGCCAGCGCGGGCGCGTGGGGCGCCCTCGTCCGAGGAGGTGAGGCGCGTCTCAGAGCGTCAGGCCGACCAGCGGGGCCGAGGCGACATCCGGGACGAGGCTGAGCCGCCGTCCCGCGTTTGTCGTCTGTCCAGTGGGCACGCACATCCAGCCCGACGAGGTGCCCCAGACGTGGATGATGGTCCCGTTGTGGTTGGCAACCAACTGCGGCCAGCCGTAGGCGGCGCGGCCGGCGATGGGCGTCCCAGTGGGCAGGGATGCCGTGGTCGGTATCCGGTTCCACCTCCCGTTTGCCCCGAAGATGTGGTGCACTCGGCTGAACTCCAGCGACAGGCCTTGCAGGCTTCCATCCGGCTGAATGACGGCGACCAGGTCGGCGCCGGGCTGCAGGTCCACCTGGGTGTCACCCTTGTGCCAGCCGGAACCGTCAGCCCAGACATGGAACAGCCGGCCGTTGTCGTTGAACAGTCCATGCAGGTCCGTGCCATTGGCCGTCATCGAGAAGGTGCAGTTGCCCGACACCGTCACGGACGACGGGAACTTCTTCCAGCCATTGCCGTCGAAGGTGTGCCAGAGCCGTCCGTCCTCGAGGGTAAAGATTTGGGGCGAGGCATTGGCTGGAGTCCGCAGCACGTTGAGCGGAGCCCCCGGGGCCATCGCCAGGCCACTGCTCATCGTGGTCCAGCCGTTGCTGCCGGCATACACAAGCATCATCACGCCGTCGACGTTCGCCATGGCACGCGGCGACTGTCCAGGGCCCGGCGAGAACGCCCCGTAGGTCGTGTTGCCCGGCAGCACGAGGTTGCTGAGCATGTGGGCCCAGCCTCCTGCAGTGCCGAGATGACCGAGGCGCCGGTCCTCCAAGGGCAGACCGCCCCCGGTGCCGCCGCTGCCGGCGCCGACGTAGTCGAGCGGGTTCACCCGGGTGCCGCCGGCGGTCACCAGATGCCAGTGCAGATGTGGACCCGTCGAGGACCCGGAGCCGGGTGCGCCCGCAGCGCCCCCGGAGTACCCGACGATTTCTCCCTGTTGGACGTAGCGCTGGCCACCGTTGAAGCCGGACAGGTGGAGGTACTGGCTCCTCATGCCGTTGGCCATCACGATGGTCGCGGTGTAGCCGCCCGTGCCGTTGTTCCAGTCGATCAGGAGTTGACCCGATGCGCAGGCCGGGAGCGGCGTACCCACGCCCATCACGTAGTCGATGCCGCCCAGGGAACCTCGGTTGACGTGGTCCCACCACCCATCCGAGATGGAGTAGCCAGCGAATGGGTTGATGATTGTCTCTGCGGCGTGGGCGGTGCCAACCAGCAGACCAGACCCGCCGAAGGCGGCGAAGCCGGCCGCGACACTGCCGGCATGCAGAAGGGAGCGCCGGGAGAATTGGCGAGGGTTGCGGGACTTGGGAGACATCATAACCTCCAGTGGGGATGGGGAGAGGTCGTGAAGACTGCGGCTCGCTTTGTCACGGACTGTGGCCCGCCCAGGCAGTGGAACCGCCGCGAGTTATTGGCCTCAGGAGGTGCGACAATAGCTTCGTCGAATCGAGATAATTCAGATGTGCGTGGAAATGGCGAGTGTCCGTGCTGGCGTCGCTCGAGCACCCGGTGACAGGCAAGGGACCCGCGCGCATCCGGAGAAAATTATCTGAGCCGATATCGTTTTGTTTCCGCCCAGCATGCTTGTTGGCGTTGTCCCTGATGATGTGCGCGCACGCGTCGAGGGGGCGACTGACCGGGTGGGTTGAACAATTCCGGCGGACTGGGACGAGTGTCCGAATCAGCCCCCACGACCGGGGGTTGGGTATCACCCGCACTCCAATGGCCGAGACGCTCGAGGCCCGCTTCGGTCCGGGCACCGCCAAGGCGCCTCCATCCGCACCGAGGGCTCAGGCTGAAGTCACCCCGCGAGTTCCGCACTGCGAAGTCTCAACCCTGAGCTGTCCGAGTTGACGGGGGCAACTCCATGTGCCCCCTCCGCCTGACGATGCGTGCTGAGAGACGCGGTCACCCGCCCGAAGCGCTTCGTTTCGGAGCGGGGACATTCTCGCTGGGCGCAGGTGTAGGGGGCGGTAGCGTGCCGCCAACAATGCGAAAGACCCGGTGGAGAGAGAGCAGGTATCCGGCTTTCATCCCCTGCCCACTCAGGGTCCACACGGTGCGCCGGTTGGCACTGTTGAGCACCCGTGCCAGGACGGTGCGCGCGGGCTCCTGGGTGACAGCATCCACGGTAGTGGGTGTCTCCAACTGGAGTCCGGGCGTGTTCCCGAGTTCGACTCGTGTCCCGCTCTGTCGGGTGACCTCGGCGCAGAGGGCCCGGAGGACCTCTCCCAGGGAACGCTCCTGACGAGACATTGTGATGGGAGTGTCCAGGGGAGAGCCCTGCACGGGCGTGATGTGCCAGAGCCCCCCGGCCCACACCAGGCGGAAGCGCGGGGCATCCTTTCCCACCTGTTGGGCAAGGAGTCGCGTCAGCACCTCCTCCTGAAGCTTCACGTCCGCTCGGGTCGCCTCCGTCACGGTGTAGGTCAGGTCGAGGGGGCTCGCTGCCGGAAGAGCCCCCAGCGGTTCTTCGTAGGTGATGCCCCAACCCTCTCGCGTCTCCAGCCGTTTCGCGGCGGTGGCGAGCGGCTGGGGGGAGTCCTTGATCGTGAGTCGGACTTCTTCGCTCCAGGCAGTCCCCCCGGAAAGAAAGACACTCAACAGAGTGGCGGCACGAATCCCAGATTGCCTCATGGACATGACATGGCTCCTTTGGTGTGAAAGCGCATGGCAAGTGTCGTGCCGTGGGGAAGCCCGTGGAATTCCTGGCAGGTGCGGTGCCTTTTCAGTGGGAGCCGCGACAGTTTGTCATGGGAAGGGGAACCCAGAATGCGTGAGGGCGGGCGGACTGCTCCCCAGGCATGATGCCGACGCAGATGAAGCGGTTGGAGGGCGAACTGGAGCGCCTCCTCGCGTCGACGTTCTCAGGCCTGGGCCTGCTACTCGAAGATGACCCAGTGACCGTATTTGGGGGCGGCACGCCCCTGAGTCAGGGGCGTTGTCGCCTCGGCCGGTGCGCCTTGCTCGCTCGCACCTCGTCCACCACGTCCAGCGTCAGCTCATCACTGGGTGATGGCGCCGAACTCCGCCTCGGCCGGCTCGATTTTCGCCTCCGGGTTGGTCCACACGAAGGGGATGCCCGGCTGCCGGTAGTGCGTGGCCGGAATGTCCTGGGAGAGCTGCGCGTGAAGTTCGGGCAGTTGAGACCAGTGCAGCCCGTGCTTCGCGTGGTGTGCGGTGTGGTAGCCCAGGTTGCCGGTCATCAGGTTGTAGCCCTTGTGCAGGATGTTGTACGAGGCGTGGGTGTGCTCCGTCGCTTCCAGCCCCACGTGGTGGAAGTAGGTGGCCCAGACGGTGACGTAGAGCGACACCGCCATGGGCAGCAGGAACACCCAGAGGGCGTTGTACCAGTCGTGCCAGAACAGCACGCCGAGCAGTGCCACCTGGAGCGCGCCCATGGCCAGGAAGACGCGCATCACCTTGGGATATGAGCGGCCCACGCGGAAGGCGCGGGGATAGGCGACGAGCGTGTTGAAGACGGAGTACTCCACCTCGCCCATGGTGGACCCGTCGCGGCGCTTCCATCCCGATTCGTCCTGGGTCTGGTCCAGGTAGTTGCGGTGGTGGCCCAGCACGTGGTGCAGGAACCACGCATGGGACGTCACGCCCGTCTGGAAGCCGAAGATGACCTCCAGGAGTCGGTTGGGCAGCGCATGCCGGAACATGGGGACATGCTGGTGGTGGTGGTTCCACGCGCTGATCCACCCCTTGGGAATCACTCCCAGGGCGAGCCAGAGGATGGGGAACCACCAGCTTCGCGCCGTGAAGAAGACCGTCAGGTCCAGGGCGAACACCAGGGTGAACAGCAGGACGGGGATGCGGTCTCGGGGATGTCGGAACAAGGTCATGCGGATTCCACTGCGGGGGGAGGAGGGGCTCCCGTGGGAGGGTGAAGGGTCTGCCCCTGGCGTGCGACGAGCTTGCCCGTGACACCCTGGGGACGCACCACGCCGAAGAAGAAGCCCTCCTCGAAGGGCTCCGTCGAGTCGACGTGGACGCGCGCGCGGGCGGAGACGGTGGCCAGGGCCGTGCGCAGGAACACGATGGCGAAGTCCCCGGCCACGCAGGCCCGAGGCCCCCGGCCGAAGGGGAAGAAGTGGCCGCTGCCGTGCGGATTCCGGGCCGCCCCCCCGTCGAGCCAGCGCTCCGGGGCGAACGTCTCCGGGTCCGTCCAGTGGCTGGGGTCCCGGTGCAGGTGCTGGTTGGAAATCATGAGCGTCGTGCCCGGCGGCAGCGTGACTTCCGCCAACCGCGTCGGCGTGGGCGGCGTGCGGCGCAGGAAGATGCGCACCGCGGGCAGGATTCTCAGGGCCTCGTATGCCACGGCTTCGCCCCAGGGCGCGTCCTTCAGGCGCTCCAGGGTGAGCGGCCCCTGCCCCAGCGCGGCGGACTCCAGCGCCAGCCGCTCCTCGGTGGCGGGGTACTTGTTCAGCTGGTGGAAGGCGCCCACCAGGGTGGTGCTCGAGGAGAACACGCCTCCGAAGAAGAACCCGCCGAGCAGGTTCGCGTGCACCCCGTCATCGAGCTGGGGCATCTCGCGCAGCGTCCACGACATCAGGTCCACGCGGTGCGGCGCCGGGTCCTTCCGCGCCGCGCGAACCTTGTCCAGGAACAGGCCGTAGAAGCGCTCCTTCGCATCCGCGAAACCCTTGGGCGGTGAGACGAACTTCAACGGCAGCTTGGCCTGGATGCGCGCGTCGGCCGCCGCCGCCAGGAGCATGAAGTCGTCGTACACGGACGTGGGCAGCTTCTCGCCCACCGTGGCCACGCAGAACGCGTCGAACGTCAGCTTGCGCAGCGTGGGCGTCAGGTCGATGGAGGGCTGCTGGAGGAGCGCCTCCACCGACTCGAGGATGGCCGCGCGCAGGGGCTCCACCTGGGCTGCCTGCCAGGCGGGCGTCCAGGGCTGGGCGAGCGGATCCGTGGCGTGCTTGCGGGCCCAGTCCTCGCCCTGCTGGGCGATGAAGGGCGTGTCGTCCGTGACGGAGTGGCGAATCTGGTCGCCGATGTTGCCCTTCTCGAACTCCAGCCGGCGCGTCTCCAACACCTCGTGGATGAGGGTGGGGTCATTGAGCACCAGGGCCGGGCTGGGCCCCAGCCAGGCGACGGCGACGGGGCCGTAGGTGCGCGCGTAGCGGGCGCAGACGTCCCACGGCTGGGCGCCGAGGAAGTCGCCGATGTTGCCCAGAATCCCCGGCGGGGGGCCGGGCAGGCTGGCCAGGGGCTTGCGCCGGCCACCGAAGAACAGGCTGAAGAGACCTCGAGAGAGCAGGTTGGGCATGAGCGTGTATCTCCAAGGGCTCAGACGGTGATGCCGCAGGGAATCCGGTCGGGACGCAGGACGGTGTAGGGCACCTCGGCGCCCGCGTTGCGCGCCTCCACCGCCTCGCGCTGGGCGCGCAGGCGCTCCTGGAACCGCTGGCGGATGGCCACCAGCTCCGGCTCGTGGAAGTACTCCTCGCGCCAGCCGCCCTCGTGCAGCAGGTACTCCTCGTCGTCTCCAAAGCTGGAGAGCGCCCGCCCGATGGCGACCTGCCAGAGCATCTGGGACTTGGTGGGAATCATCTCGGGGATGTCCTCGGCGCGCAGTGTCCCCTTCTGCCGGGGGGGCTCCCGGCGCATGCTCAGGGGCGCATTCGGTACGAAGGCGTAGTGCTCGTATTGCAGGTAGTTCACCGCCGCGTGCTGCACGCTGACCGTGAAGAGGACGGTGGTGAGGATGTCGACCAGGTCGTCGACGCGGCGCAGCTCCCGGCACGGCAGCTTGTCCGCGGGCAGCCCGTGCTCGGTGAGGTCCTTCCACCATTGCTGCATCTCGGTGTCGGCCTCGAGGTCGGCATCGGTCCGGTAGAAGTGCCTGAGGACGCCGCCGACGTACTCCTCGAACGCGTCCCACAAGGGCAGGGCGTCGTCGCGGTACGGGTAGTTGGGGAGCACGGCCGGGTCCAGCACGCCCCGCCGCGCGAGGTCCTGACGGGGATTGTTGTCCGCCAGCGTCCAGCGCTGGAAGCCCTTCTTGCCCAACTGGAGGTGGCCCTTGTCGGGGCCGCCCGTCGCGATGAAGTCGTCGAACACCCCGCCCGCGTCGAGCAGGCCCTTGCGTGCGCCCTCGTTGATGGCGAGCGTGTAGCGGAAGTGCCGCCGCAGCAGCTTGTAGACGGGGTGCGGGTCCGGCAGGTTGCGCATCGTCGCCACGACGAACGGCTCCGCCACGAAGTGTGTGCGCAGCGCGTGTGTCACCATCTGGTGCGAGTTGCCCTCGCTGCACCGGAGGTAGATTTTCGCGGCGAGCCAGTCGTACGCGTCATCGTTCGGCGTGAAGACGGGGTCCTGCTGTGCGTCCCGCCCGAGCTGGATGGCCAGGGGCCGCAGCTGATGCTGGTCGTCCAGGTACAGCAGGCAGCGCGCCGCGGGAGCCCAGCGCCGCTCCTCGACGCCGTCCTCGCCGACCTTCCGGTACATCCTGATGTCGTCGAGGATTTCGAAGTCGAGCAGGAAGATGCGCTTGGCGTCGAGCGCACTGGCCAGCGTGGCGCCGGGCGACAAGAGGCCCCGGACGTCGTCGTCGGTGAGCGGCATGCCCTGCGGCAGACTGGGGACGAGCGTGATGTGGAGGGGGGCGATGCCCTGGATGGCCTGCCGCGCGAACTCGACGTCGTCCTTCCAGCGCTGGGCGAGCTGGGGCACCTCCAGGTGCTTGAAGAAGTCGAAGATGTCCACCAACCCGTTCCAGGCCCGGGTCAGCATGGGCAGGTTCAGCTTGATGGCCGCCAGCGTCTTGGCGATGACCACTTCGTAGCTGCCCTCCGTCAGGCCCCGGTAGAGCTCGTCCTTCGGCAGGGGCCTCCCCTCGCTGAGGTCGAGCGCGCCGGGGAGCCCCTCGGTCAGCTCAGGCGCGCGCCACGGGTACATCCGCTGGCGGGCCTCGAGCAGCTCGCGCCGCGCCGTGGACTCGCGCTTGCTGCCTGCCTGGCGAGCGATCTTCGCGCTCCCTTCGAGCACGTCGACCGTGGCGCCGCCCAGCACCCACCGGTAGAAAGGGAAGCGCCACTGCTTCTCTCCGGCCGTGACGGTTGCCCAGTCGAGCAGCCAGTCGGCCGCCACGCCGCCCGCGTTGCTGAAGCGCAACAGGACCAGGTCACCGACGTCCTCGCAGGAGAGGGCGTATTCGTCCTCCGCGCCCGCCTCGAAGTCGTTGTGGAAGTGCTTGTCCAGCACGCAGGGGGCGCTCTGTCCTCGCGTGCCCACGAGGACGATGGAGATGTTCGCATCCGTCCCCGCGCCGAGCTTCGTGCCCGTCCGAATCGTGAGTTTGTACTCGACAGTCATGGAACCCTCTGTGTAGCGGGCGCAGACCGTAGAACGAGAAAAGTAGGACCTCAAGCCATGGTATCCTCCCCAGGGAATGAAGCCGGCGTCGCTCAGCGCAGGAACGCATTGAACTCGCGTCTGACGTGAGCGCGCGTGTGACCCGGAGAGGTGGGGCTGATGACAGACGTTGGGACGGGCGCGCCCGCGGCATGGGGACGGGGATGATGTTCGCAGGGCTGCGCCGATGGATGGGCTCTCTCGGGGGTAAAGGACGCGAGAGCGGAAGCAACGAGGTGCTCGACGCGGAGGAGCTGTCCCGGTGGTACTCGGGGCTCGCGCTCGAGGAGCGTCTGGCCATCAGCCGCGAGCTCGCACCGCGCGTCCGGGCTGTCCGTCCCGCGAGGGAGCCCAGCACGCTGCCAGCCGTCGCGGTCGGGCGGCTGGTCTTCGAGCAGGACGGACCCCAGGGCCCCATTCCCCTGCATCACATCAAGGTGGAGCTGTGGGACCGGGACTTCGGCACGCCGGATGACTTCCTGGGAGAGGGCTTCACGGACTCGGATGGGTGCTTCTCCATCCGCTATGACCCGGCCGACGCGGGCGTGAATGACCTGCCCGACCTGGAGGTGCGCTTCTTCGAGCCCCAGCACAGCTTCCGCCCGGATGGGCGGGTGGTGGAGGCATGGCGCCGCATCGGCTCTGAGAAGGGGCCGGATGACCATGGTGGGCTCCACCACGACTTCGGTACGCTGCGGCTGCCTTACTGGGAGTACGACCCCACGACGCCGCTGGCCCGGTTGCTCGTCACGGAGGAGGGGACTCCGCCCACGGCCTACGCGCCGGGGCGCGCGCTGGCGATGCTGAAGGCGGTGGCGCCCATCGAGCTCGTCAAGCGCCGCCACCTGCTCCAGGGGCGGCTGGGGCAGGCGCCGAGCCTGGACAGGATTCAGGCGGACTATCCGGAGGCGATGACGGTGCGGATGGAGCGCGAGTCGCCGGGCTCCACACGCACCGACGCCTTCTTCGGAGAGCGGCTGCTCAACGGCATGTTCTCCACCCTCATGGATGGAGACCCGGAGGCCCCCGGAGACCCAGAGGCGTTCCGGCTCTACTTCCCGTGGAACGCCTACGAGCAGGACGGCGTCCACTGCCTGCCGGACGTGGACGTGCGGCTGCGGCTGGTGGAGGGGCGGCTGTTGCCGGTGCGCATCATCCTGGGCATGCGCGAGCCGGGCGCGACGGCGCCGGGCTCTCCCGTGACGCGGCGGAGCTACACGCCCGCGGACGGCGAGGCCTGGGAGGCCGCCAAGCGGATGGCGCGGGTGAGCGCGACGCTGGAGACGGAGCTGGGCAACCACCTGGGGCAGTGCCACTTCAACGTGGAGCAGTACGCCATCGCCGCGCACCGCAATCTGCGCCGCAGTCCGCTGCGCTGGCTGCTCATGCCGCACCTGCGGGAGGTGGTCCTCATCAACCACTCCGCCAACGGCTTCCTTGTGGGCCCCACCGGCTACATCACCCGCGCCAGCGCGCTCACCGAGCGCAGCGTGGAGACGCGGCTGTTGCACCTGATGGGCAGCTACGACTGGAAGGGCTTCGCGCCCGCGCCGCCCATCTGCGAGTCACACCGCTACGCACGCGCGGCGGGCCTGTTCTGGAGGCTGGTCGGGGAGCACGTGGATGCCTTCTTCGCGGAGCACGGCGCGGCGTTGGAGGCGCAGTGGAGCGAGGTGCGGCGCTTCTCGGACGACCTGGTGGCGCACTCGGCGCCCGCATTCGTGTGCCGCTACCTGCGCGCGACGGTGCCGGGAAGGGCGGCGCCGTGGTTCGTGCGCTCCGAGCGCATGGACCTGGACGCGAAGGTCGCCGCGACCCACGCCAAGGCCGTCAGCGCGGTGACCTGGACGGACGCGCCCCAGCCGGGAGAGATGGAGGCGCTCAAGCAGTTGTGCCGGTACGTCATCTACTTCGCGACCTTCCGCCATGCCTGGGCCAACAACCTCCAGTGGGACGACGCGGGCGAGGTGCTCTATGCGTGCCTGGGCCTGCGCTGGGGCAAGGCCGGCGCGCTGTCGACGGAGGCGGACCATGACGTCGCGCCGCCTCCGGAGGAGGCCACGGAGATGCTGTGGATTTCGTGGATGCTCTCGAAGACGAGCTACGGCTTCCTGCTGGCGAACGAGGAGGCGGACGTGCATCCCCGCTTCGTGGAGTGCCTGCGCGCCCACGCCGCCGAGTTCTCCGCGTTGGGGATGGACATCCGCACCGTCAGCTCCCGCATCAATATCTGACACGGCGTGCATCGCGATTGAGGCGGGCCCGCCGCAGTCCGCGGACCCAGCCGCAGCGCCGTGCGGCCTCACCGTCGAGAGCGCCTCTCGCATGGCTTCTCGGAGGGGCTCATGCGTATGGGCGCCCTGGCCTCCTCGGCATCACCCGCCGCCCGCGCCGCTTCGCAGCAGCAGGGCGGCGCGCTTGATGGCGGCGCGGATGCGGACATAGGTTCCACAGCGGCAGACGTTGTCGCTCATCGCCGCGTCGATGTCCGCGTCAGTGGGCTGGGCGTTCTTCTTGAGCAGCGCCACGGCGGCCATGATCTGCCCCGGCTGGCAGAAGCCGCACTGGGCCACGTCCTCGTCCACCCACGCCTGTTGCACGGGATGCAGTCCCTGGGCGCCCAGCCCCTCGATGGTGACCACCTCGCGGCCAGACAGCCCACCCACCGGGTGGATGCAGGGGCGGAAGGCCTCGCCGTCCAGGTGGCTGGTGCACGCGCCGCACACGCCCACGCCGCAGCCGTACTTCGGGCCCGTCACGCCCAGCACGTCGCGCAGCACCCACAGCAGCGACAGGTCCTCGGGCGCCTCCACCGACACCGTCTGGCCATTGAGGATGAACTGATGGGCCGCCATGCTCAGACTCCCTCGTCGAGGATGGGAAAGCGGGTGGGCATCGAGCCTCGCGCCCGGGCAATGGCGTTGGTCAGGGCCGCCGCAGCGCTGGGATAGCCGAGCTCGCCCACGCCGCCCACCCGGTCATCCGAGCGGACCAGGTGCACCTGGATGTCGGACGGGACGTGCTTCATCCGCATCCAGCGATAGTCCGCGAAGCTGCCCTCGCGCACCGCGCCCGCGTCGATGTGGACTCCCGCGCTCAGCGTGGTGGACATCGCGTCCACCGCCGCGCCCTGGAGTTGGGCCTCGATACCCTTGGGGTTGATGGGCAGGCCGACATCCGCGGCGATGACGATGCGCAGTACCCGAGGCGTCCCTCCGGTGACGTCCACTTCGACGAGATGGGCGATGGCGCTGTCCCACTCCTCGAGGACGGCGACACCCTGGGCGACACCGGGTGGCAGGCTGCGGCCCCACTGTCCCTCCGTGGCGACCTTGTCCAGCACCGCCTTGAGGCGGTTCGAAGTGAGCCGCTCCCGTCGCAGCGCGACGGGGTCCACCTGGAGCTCGCGGGCCAGTTCGTCGACGAAGACCTCGTTGGACACGCCCACCTGGCTGGTGAACACCGAGCGGAAGGACGCGGTGGGAATCGGAATCGCCACGTCGCGCAGCTCCTGGCTCACCCAGCCGAAGCCGTATGGGAGCTTCTGGGAGAGCGCGAAGAAGACCGCGCTGGTGACCTTGGGCAGGACCTCGCCGGCCAGCGCGGTGAGGGCATCACCGAAGCCGTGGGGGAGCTCCACGGTGGGAATGGCGGCGCGGTGATGCCAGCCCAGGACGCGCCCGCCCGGGCCCAGATAGGCGAGGATGCGGTGGTGGCTGGCGGGGCGGAAGTGGCCGTGGCGCATGTCATCGTCCCGGCTCCACATCAACTTCACCGGTCTGCCGATTGCCCGTGAGACGAGCGCGGCCTCCACCGCGGCCTCTGTGAAGAACCTGCGGCCGAAGCCGCCACCGGCCCGGATGGTGTGCACCGTCACTCGCCACGGCGTGAGCTCCCAGCCGAGCGCCCGGGCCACCTCGCGCTGCGCGTATTTGGGGTCCTGCGCCCCCAGCCAGACCTCGGCTTGTCCAGCTTGCACGCGGGCCAGGCAGCTCTGCGTCTCCATGGTCGCGTGCGCCAGGTAGGGGAAGTCGAAGCGCCCCTCAATCGTCCGTGTGGTGAACAGCGGCGGCAGGGGCCTTGGGCCGATGCCGTCGCGCAGGCGGGTCCGGATGTCCGCGTCCGACAGCGCGCTGGCGGGGCCGGGCGTCCAGGTGATGCGCAGCGCCGCGCGCGCCGCGAGCGCCTGTCCGAAGGTCCGGGCCACCACCGCCACGCCGGTGCCCAGCGGAACCACCGCCACCACGCCGGGCATCGTCCGCGCCGAGGCATCGTCGACGAACTGGACGGTGCCGCGCAGCGTTGGGGGCCGGGCCACCACCGTCGGCAGTGCCTCGGGGATGTCCAGGTCCAGGGCATAGCGCGTGGCGCCCGTGACGATGTCCCTCGCGTCGATGCGTCCGGTGGGCTGGCCCACCAGCTTGAACCGGCTCACGGGCCTGGGCTGGCTGGAGACCGCGGGGAGCAGCACGCGAGCGGCGTCCTCCGCCAGCTCGCCATAGCCGGCCCGCCGCCCGTCGGGGGCGCTCACCACGCCGTGCGAGGTGGCGAGGGTGTGGGCCAGGACGCGCCAGCGCAGCGCCGCGGCAGTGACCAGCCGTGCCCGGGCCTCCGCCGCTGCGGCGCGCAGGGGGCCCGTGAGGAAGCGCATCGTCGACGACAGGCCGGTGAGCTGGATGGCCCAGCGGGCGTCCGCGCCGGCGCTGCGCACATCGACCTGGTCGAGCGCCGTGTCGAGTTCCTCGGCGACGAGCATGGCCACGGCCGTGGTGATGCCCTGGCCCATCTCCGTGCGAGGCAGGGTGGTGACGACGCGCCCATCGGTCTGGACGGCGAGGTAGAGGCTCAGCGCCGTTGTCGCCCCTTCCGGGGGCTCCGCCGCCTCGGCCTCGGGCACGTCGAGCCCCAGCCGGGCGGCAATCATCAACGTGGGAGAGGCCATGACCCACGTCAGGAATCGACGGCGGTCCAGCCCCTCGGAAACGGTCGCGTCTGGCTCGAGCGTGTCCGCCATGGGTCAAAGTCTCTCACACTCGCTGCGTGGGCCCAACAACGCGCAGCCGTGCGTTCACCCGCCCGACACGCGTGCCGTTCATGTGTGGACTGTGCAGCCTCGTCCCCATGCATTGGTACCGCGGCAAGTCGTCGTCGTCGGGGTCCGGTCATCGATAGCCAGGGGGCAGGCAGCGCTCCAAAGGACAGAGCGCTCAATGCCGCGACATCGCTCTTCGTGAACTCCCCCGTCGTGCTCGACGGGAAGCAGGTGTTCATGATGGTGCCGCCCACTGTGGCAGTGGTCTGCGTGCCCGGGATGGGGATGGCCCCCGCGCCAGCGGTGCCCTCGTTGGTGGTCGCGCCGCCGCAGCTGATGGCGTGGTCGTAGTCGTCAGAGTGACGCAGGCCCACGGCGTGGCCCAACTCGTGGGTCACGACGTGCTCGACCAGGGCCACGCCGTAGGTGGTGGTGTCGGTGCCGATGTGGATGATGCCGTAGGGACGGCCGCCGGAGGGGAAGCCCGCCGAGCCGCCAGCGCCGGACGTGGTGGGCGCGGAGATGGTCGCGCTGCAGCCGGTGCCGCCGCGCTGCATGGTGAACGAGCGTCCCAGCGCGTTGAAGTTGGCGGCCGCCCGGTCAAGGGCAGACATCTGCGTGGCGTTGGCGGCGTACGCGGAGTTCGGGACGATGCCTGCGCTCCGAGTCAAGCCACGGACGGCTTCGAACGCCCGGTTCTTGCTGTCGTGGTCGTTCGGGCGCATGCTGGCAAGGCGGAAACGCGAGCGCCATGATGCGAGGGAAAGCCGATGGCGACATCACTCTACGACCTCAGCGTGCCCACCTTCCTGCAGACCGTGAGGGCCGTCGCAGGCTTTCTCGACCGTGCGGCCAGGCACTGCGCGGAGACGGGTGTTGATCCCGACGACTTCGTGCACGCGCGCCTTTTCGACGACATGGCGCCCTTCCACTTTCAGGTCGAAGCCACATGGCACCATTCCGTGTGGGGGGTGGAAGCCCTTAAGACCGGTGTGTTCGCCCCTCCGGCCTTGGTCGGACCGGTCCCTTTCGCCGACCTGCAGGCGATGATCGGCAAAGCGGAAGTGGCGCTGGAGGCGTTCACGCCCGACGAGGTCGACCAATGCGCGGGCAAGAGCCTGGACCTTCAGATCGGGCCGCGGAGGCTCGCCTTCACGTCGGAGACGTTCATTCTCTCGTTTTCCCTGCCGAACTTCCATTTCCACGCCGTCACTGCCTACGACATCCTCCGCTCGCGCGGGGTACCGCTCGGCAAGCGTGATTACGAAGGCCGGCTGCGCACCAGAACAGCCTAAGCTGGAAGTTCATTGTGAAGGCAGGCGGCTGGGGTAGGCGTGTACCCAAAGTGGCTGCGCGTCGCGTGACGGCGGCGCGCAGCAATGTCTTGCGAGGCCCTGTTGTTCTGGAGGTGAGTCATACGGCCCAGCAGTTGCCGGAGCGTCTCATTCCCGCGCGTGGGATTGGTGCGCCACTTGGTCATGCAGTTGGAGTTCGGAAGCAGCCTCAGGCTCGGGACGGAGATGGAGGAGGTTGGGGCTTGGCTGCAGCCCCACTTCCGCGGGCGCGAAGCACATCGTATGCGACGCACCGAGAGCGCGCTGGTGGACCGGGAGAGGGCCAGGCTCGCTCCGCGTCCCGCTAGCGGCGGGGCCCAGGCGGCTCGCGCGCCTCCGCGTTCAACCCGTCACGTCGCTCTCCTCCGGCTCGGGAGAAGAGAGGACGGGAAGCGCGCAGCGCGGGCGCCGCGACGCGCGAGCCATCCCATGAGCGCGAGGGCGAACGGAGCCGAGGTGCTCCCCGAGGTGGCCCCACAGCCACACCCCGAAGCTGGCGGCGCCTTGGGGGCGCCTCCAGGCGAATCATCGGGAGGCGGGACACGGGCCACCACGGTGAAGGCGCGCTCGGGCGCCATGTCGCTGGAGCCTCCCTGGTTATCCACCGCCCGGACCCGCCAGGAGTAGCGGCCCACCGCGAGCCGCTCATTCTCTCCCATGAGCTCCCGTGACGTGGTCCCGGCAAGTGCGAAGGTCCAGACGACGCGCCCCTCCTGGAGGAACTCCAGCACGTAGTCCAGCGGGTCTCCGTCGACGTCCACGGACGCTTCCCACTGGAACGTGGCGAGGCCCCCTTCCACCACCGCTCCGTCGGCGGGAGCGAGGAGCCGGGGAACGGAAGGCACGTCGTTGATGGACGCCACCTGGATGGTCACCGTGGCGGGCTCGGACCAGGTCTCGCCGTTGTAGACGCGGAAGGTGAAGTGGTCCTCGCCATGGAAGTTCGCCGTGGGAGTGTAGTGGCGATACTCGCTCGCGCCCCCCAGGGTGCCGTGTTCCGGCAGAGACTCGATGCTGAACATGAGCGTGCGGCCCACGGGGTCATGACCCTCGAGCACGAAGTCGACGCGTGTCTCCTCCCGAGTGTCCACCGCTCGCGGCGTGGCCGAGGGCGGCAAGGCGGACTTCGGAGTCACGGTGAGGGAGCGTTCCACGGAGGGGGCGCTGGCGGCCCCCCACGCGTCGCGCGCGCTCACTCGCCAGTGCCAGTCACCTGGGGCCAGTCCTCCCTCGACGACGAGCTCACGCGCCGCTGGCTCCATGACATGGCGATGGATGACGACACCTGCCTGGAGCAACTCCACGATGTAGTCCACGGCGTCCGCCTCGACATCCGTGGAAGGCGACCACTGGAGCGCAGCCCGAGCTCCCTCCACGAGGACCACCCCGTTCGCGGGAGCCAGCAGCCCCGGGACGGTCGGCGCGTCGTTGATGGACATGACCTGGATGGACACCGTCGCCGGTGTGGATGACTGGGCGCCGTCGGAGACCGTGAAGACAAGACTGTCGGTGCCGTGGAAGTTCTCGCGAGGCACGTATGTCAACGCCGCCCCGTGCCCTGTCAGGACGCCATTCGTTGGAGGCGTCGTCACCGTGAAGGTGAGGGGCTGTCCTTCTGGGTCCTGCCCCTGGAGGTGAAGGGGCAGCGCGGTGTCCTCGTTCGTGGAGGCGGTCTGGCCGCTCGCGGTCGGCGGCAGGTTCCTGCGTGGCAGGGAGATGAGGACACGCTCCGAGGACGGCGCGCTCGAGGCGTTCCCGGCATCCACGGCCCGCACTCTCCAGGAGTACCGCCCCTCGGGAAGCGCCTCCGCCAGGGGCAGCGTGTACGTGGTCGACGAAGCGACGTGCGTCCGCGACACCACGCCATCCCGGAGGAACTCCAGGTGATAGCTCACGGCGTCCCCTTCGATGTCCGTGGAGGCGCTCCAGCGGAAGGTGGAGAGCCCGCCCTCGGACTCGAAGCCATCCGACGGCGCCAGCGGCTCCGGCACCGACGGCGCATCATTGACGGGCGTCACCTGGAACGAGACGGTCGCGGGCGCGGAGAGCAGCTCTCCATCCGAGACCTGGTAGGTGAAGCTGTCGGAGCCATGGAAGTGAGGCGTAGGCGTGTAGCGGTAGTCCGCGCCCGTGCCCGTGAGCGTGCCGCGCGATGGCGCAGGCCCCAGGATATAGGAGAGCCCCAGCCCTTCGGGGTCCGTTCCTTGGAGGGTGAAGGGGAGTGAGGCGTCCTCGGGGAGCAGGAGGCCCTGGTCCATGGCGGCGGGCGGCTCGTTGTCGTTGAAGGAGATGAATCGCCCCCGGACTCGCTGGCTCATGAAGGACGGCGAGTCGTCATAGCGCGTGTAGACGACGAACGCGGACCGGCGCAGCGGGGATGAGACGATGGCGGGCATCGACTCAACCGACGCGGAGACGGAGATGGCGATCCCTGCTGGCTCGCGCACAAGCCCCGCCCCCGTCACCCGGGCCCCATAGATGTCACCCTTGGAGCGGTAGGTGGGCGTGTCCGGGGACTCGTTCCGGAAGTCCCGCCAGACGACGAGGTACTCCGTCCCCAGGGAGGCCACGCGCGCGGAAGTGAGCCCCCTGGGGGACTGGGCAACGAGGATACCGAAGGGGTCCAGGCTCGTTCCCTCGTGCGTCACGCGCGCCGCACGGACGGCGTTACCGGCGCGCCAGACCACGAGGGCGTCCTTCCCATTCGAGGCCAGTCGCAGGTCGCTCGGCTCAGCGGGGATGGCGGCGAGTCGCCGGCCTGGAGGGTCCACCACCACGCCTGCGCTCGTCACGCGTACTCCATGGACATCCCATTCGCCGGGAGTGAGGGTCCGCTTGTTCAGCCAGGCGACGAAGTAGTGCTCCCCGTTGAAGGTGACCGCCGGCCACGCGTGCTCCCGGGCTCTGGCCAGCACCAGGAATGGACTGTCGAGCACGACGCCCTCGCGCGTCACCCGAACCCCGAGAACGGCGCTGCTGCCGAGGTCGTAACTCTCCCAGACGACGAGGTAGTCCGTCCCATTCGAGGCCACGGCCGCGCTCCCTGCCACGTACCACGCCCCGGAGGGGAAGCTCAGCGGGGTGGGGCTCAACACCTGTCCGGCCCCGGCCACCAGCGCGCCCTTGATAACGGAACGGGTCGAAACGTTTGGGTCGCGGGTGTTCCACAAGACGAGATAGTCCAAGCCATTGGAGGCAATGGAGGGCGTTCGCTGATCGAAGTCGGCGGCGGCAATCGCGATGCCCTGGGGATCCAGCAGCTCGCCAGCGAGGGATACTCGCGCGCCGATGATGTCCGACGCTCCACCGCGGAAGTCATTCCACACGACGAGATAGGTCGTGCCATTGGTCGCGACCGCTGGCGCGCTTTGAGTGTTGCTCGCCGCGGTGACGAGCAGCGGCGAGGGCGCATCCACCACCGTCCCCGCTCCTGTCACCCGGGTCCCCTGAATCGTGGAGGAGAGGAAGTCCGTGGTCACATTCCACGTCTCCCAGACGGCGAAGAAGTCCGTACCATTCGACGCTACGTCAGGAGTGTCGTGCCTCAAGAGAGAGGTATTCGCGCTCAGCACCCGCTGGGGTCCGAGCATCCCCTCGGGGGGGACGATGACGCCGTGGATGCCATCCGCTTGTTCCCAGACGACGAGGTAGTTCACGTCATTGCCCGCCACGCGCAGCTCGGCGTCAAAGCTGGTGGGGAGCTGCGAGGAGATGCGCAGGCCCGCCGTGTCCAGCACGTCGCCCGCAGAGGAGAGGCGCGCGCAGTAGCTGCCTCTCGCGTCGCCTTCCTGACGGTCCACCCATGCGACGAGGAACCCTGAGCCATTGGATGCCACCGCCGGGCTTGCCGGAAGTCCCTGGGGATTGCCGGCGATGACGCGGCGGGACTCCGGCACCACCTCTCCCTGCGGTGAGACACGGACTCCGAGAAGCGCTTGCTCTCCCGTGGTGCGTAGCTCGAGCCAGGCGACGAGGTACTCCACGCCATTGGATGCCACCGAGGGCGTGAGGTGGTCACGCTCCGGGTCCGACAGATTCAAGGTCACGGGGGCGAGCCGCTGGCCCGCGCTCGTCACGCGCGTCGCCACGATGCTCCGCTCCGCGGCGCCGTAACGCCACCGCTCCCAGACGACGAGGTAGTCCGGGCCCACCGAGGCAACGCTCGGCCTGCGTTCGGCATGGTTGTCGGGCGATAGGAGGATGCTCGGTGTGTCCTCCACGTGTCCGCCGCTCGTCACTCGGGCAGCCCGGATGTCTTCCCTCAGCTCGTTTTCTACGTACTCGGTGGACGTCCAGACGACCAGGTAGTCGGCGCCGTTCGACGCCACCGTCGCCGATAGCCGGTCGCCACGTTCCGAGGAGATGCTGATGCCAGCGGGGTCCAGCACCACGCCTGTGCTCGAGACCCGCGCGCCGAAGAGATTGGGTGCAGTGCCGTCGCGCAAGTCGAACCAGACGACGAGGTAGTCGGTGCCATTGGAGCCCACCGCGACGTCGTGCATCCAGTTTCCCCAGGTGGGCCCCTGGATGGGCAGGTCCACTCCCTGCTCGGGAGTGATGACCACCGAGAGGGTGATTGGGAAGGCGGAGGACTTCAGGAGCACCTCCGGCACGGTGACTCCGATGGTGTCATTCGCATACCCGGAAGGAAGCTCCGTGCGCCGGCCCTCGCCATCCACCCAGGCGGCATGGCCATAGCGGAACCCGAGCGCCGACCGAGCCGTCGCGAAGTGGAGCCCATCGGCCGTGCTCCCGGCGAAGGAGAGCCCGCTGACCGGTATGTCCAACCGGAGGTCTCCGTCTCCCGGCGGCGCGCGGTCGAGCCGCCATGACTGGGTGACGCCATCCTCGGCGTTGCTCAGATGCTCCGAGAGCCCCTCACGCTCCAGCAGGAGGCGCCCCTCCGCGTCCACGCTTCCTTGCGTCTTCCCCGTCGTCAGTCGAACGCCTCCCCGCTGAAGCCGCGCCTGCCCCAGCCGCAGTGGCTCGCCTTTCGGCGCGCCCTCCCGGGCCAGGACAGGCGTCAGGGCCAGTCCCTCTCCTGATGCCCGGACGTCATATGTCGAGTGGCCACCGCTCCACTCCTCCCCCGAGGGACGATAGGCGAAGTGGACCTGCCTCATGACGGCGGCGACGTCGAAGGGCGCGGTGACGGTCGTGCTCGTGGACGTGGCGAGGGGTTCGGCAGGAGGAGGCTGCGAGCGGCAGCCCAGCCAGGTCAGGAGGACCAAAGACAAGCAGAGGCACGGATATCTCGAAGGGGCGGGACGCGGGGGAGAGGTGGTCATGGGCGTGTGGGCGGCGGGGATGTCGTTCGACCTGTCCCCCATTTGCACGACATGGGCCATGGCGGGGCAGGGCGAGGATATCGTTCCCTGACCGCCGGATTGTGCAAGGGTTTGCACAGCACCGCGACAGGTCCTGCACGATGGCGAGAGCGTATCCCCTTCGGCCTGGCCGAGCGGTGAACCGGGTGTCCAGAGCGCTGGAGGAGAAGGTGGAGGGCCTGCGCACCCAGCCCTTCCCCTACCTGTACCTGGATGCCACCTTCCTGGACGCCCGGTGCAGAACGTCCCGGCCCTGGTGGCCTACGGCGTGGGCGAGGATGGGCCCCGGCACCGGTTGGCGGTGACTCTGGGGGCAGCGAGTCATTGGATTCCTGGATGGAGTTACTTCGCCAACTGCTTGAGCGAGGGTTGAGGAGCGTGCGACTCGTCGTCGACTCAACGCATCTCCTTGTGCCTCAATCCCAAGGCGTGCTTCAGCCTTGCTCCTCCAGTCGCTCGACAAGGCGCGCGAAATCCGTGAGATGGCGGGTGGCGGTGAAGTGGGCACGGACGTGTTCATGGGCGCGGCGACCCAGGAGGGCTGCTAGCTCGGGAGCCTCCAGGAGCGCGCGTACGGCGCCCGCAAATTCCGTCCGATCCTCGGGGTTGCGGATGAGCAGGCCGTTCTTCATGTGGACCACCTGATCCTGCAGTCCCCCCACCGCGCTGGCCACGACGGGGCGTGCTTTCCACATGGCTTCGGTAATGGTGAGCCCGAACCCCTCCTGGAGGCTTTTTTGAGTCACCACCGCAGCGTGGCGCTGGAGTGCGTTGACGATGGCGGCGTTCTCCTCATGGTCCGCCATCGGGAGGCACGCCAGATGGATGCGCTGGCGCACGAAGTGGGATTGTCGTCGCCACAATGCGAGGACGTCCTCAAGCGTGGTTGCTGCATCTGGGTCGTCCGCCACGGACGTGACTGCTGGACCGGCGAGCACCAGCTCCGCGCGCAGGTGGGGCGAATGCCGCAGGAGCAGCGCGAACCCACTCAGCACGCCCGCTGCATCCTTCAACGGGTCCCACCGAGACACCTGTACAATCAGGGGCGTGTCGGGAGCGGGGCCGGTACCCAACCGGATGATATCTGCGCACCGCGACACACGCCCTGTGACGCCGTCCGCACGAGTGAAGACGGGGGCGGGCATGTCCGGGCCCCCGCGGAGCAAGCCGGTGGTTGCGAGGATGGCCCGCGCGACTTCGGGCGCCATGGGTTGGTTCTTGACCGCGAAGATGTCGATGGATGGCTGGATGATGAGCGCCCGGTCCGCGTACTGAGGCGGCACATAGGCGGCTCGGCTGAAGATGATGAACCGAGCGGCGGACAGGTCCGGACGCAGGAACTCCCACGCCCGTGCCACCTCTGCGTTGGGCGTGTCACACCCTACGTGGCAGCGCCAGACGACGCTGGCTCCCGCCGCGGCCAACGCGGGGCCAAGCCCGCCCGTCTGTGGGTCATGCAGGAGAACCACGTCGCGTGGCTTCACCAGGGCGAGAAACTCCTCCACATTGTCTTGAATCACCTCGTCGTACGTTGCGCGCTCGACGGCCCCGAGTGATGACCCGTCCCCGCTCGAACCATGCAGGGCATGAAGAAGGCGCTTGGTGATGTGGAAGAACGCCGGAGTACCCGTCAGTACCAGCCAGCGTGCATCCACGCCCGCTCCGCGAGCGTAGGCGACCATCCGAGGCAGCATCTCCGCCACGCCGCCGCCCTTCGAGGTGGAGCTGATGTTCCAGAACGTGCGGCCCGCCATGAGGGCCCGAGCCCGGTCGGCGTGGGCCTGGAAGTCGCGCCAGCCGTTGGGGTCCAACTCGGACTTGAGGTGCGTCAGGGGCTCGGCCTGGATGTGGATTTCGACGGGCTTGAGCATCAAGCCTCCGGCGGGCGCTGCGCTTTCGTTGGCAGGGTATTCACGGGTGGATGGCGACCTTGATGACCCCGTCACGACGCTGGCTGAAGGGCGCGTAGGCGTCGCGGCTGTCCTTCAGTGCGAAACGGTGTGTCAGCAGCGGTGTGACGTTCACGCGGCCGGCCTGGACTCTGGCCATCCGTCGCCGCATGCGCTCCTTGCCACCGGGGCAGGGCGTGGTGACGATGCGGTGGTCGCCGAGCCTCGCGGCGAGGGCTTCATAAGGCAGCTGGAGTTTTCCGGAGCAGGCACCCAGGCTCGAGAGGGTGCCGCCCCGGCGCAGCGAGCGAAGGGCGTACTTGAAGGTCTGCTGGTTCCCGAGTGTCTCGATGGCGACGTCCGCGCCACCTCCGGTCAGCCGCTTCACTTCGGCCACCCCCATCAGCTGGGCACCCAGGGATGCGCACAGCCCGATGGCCCCTGGGCCAAGACCACCACCGCGTCGCTTGGAAGAACGGTTGCTCGCATGGTCGCCCCAATGAGATGCAGCTCGGGTTCTCATCTCAGCAAACCTCGGGCTCCTCCTTCCGGCGTGCAATCACGCCCAAGGGGGGACGCCTGTCGAGAATGAGGGGAGGCCGCGGCGGCATGCACTTCGCCTGGAGGCCAGGACGCCTTCAGCGCGCATCGCCGCTTGCCCGCCCCGGCAGCGTGTCGCGGAGGGGGCCGCGTGAGTATCCCATGGGGGAACGTTGCATGGAGGGGCGTTGGGATGGATTCCGCGGAGGACCAGACTGGGGGGCGAAAATACCTGGGCTCGCCCGCCGGCATGGCACGAAATCCGGGCTGCGCGGACCGGTGTTGGAGCGGCTCGTGACGCAGACCGAGCCCCTGCTCAAGGGGCGCATTGCCTCCGTACGCGGTACGGTCCTGGAGATTGACGTGGAAGGGGCGGTCCCTTCGATTGGCGCCGCGCTCGAATGTGCCGCGGGCCAGGGGCGCGTCGTGGCTGTGGTGCAAGCTCACGTTGGGACCCGTCGCCTCCGCGCAATCGCGCTTGACGAAACGCGCGGGCTTCGGTGTGGCGCCCACGTTCACGGCGATGGCCGTCCCCTGCAAGTTCCTGTTGGCCGCGGGCTGCTCGGGCGCGTTGTGGACCTGCGAGGGACGCCACTCGACGGCGGAGGGGCCATTGTCGCGGATGACCACCGCCCGCTTCGCCGCCCGCCCCCGCCCCCGTGGGCACGGCGCCCGTGGATGAAGGTCTATGAGACCGGCATCAAGGTCATCGATTTGTTCTGCCCCTTCGTTCAAGGAGGGCGCGCAGCAGTGTTCGGTGGCGCGGGTGTGGGCAAGACCATCGTCTTGACGGAGTTCATCCACAATGCTGTCGCCGGGTTCAAGGGCGTCGCGGTCTTCGCGGGTATTGGTGAGCGCTCACGAGAGGGCCTTGAGCTTTGGGGAGAGATGCGGCGGCGTGGGGTTCTCGACCGTACGGCCCTCGTCTTTGGGCAGATGAATGAGACGCCCGGCGCCCGGTTCATGGTTGGCGAGGCGGCGCTCTCCATCGCCGAGTACTTCCGCGACGACCTGGGCCAGGACGTGATGTTCGTGGTCGATAACATCTATCGCCATGTGCAGGCTGGAATGGAGGTCAGCGGTCTGCTCGGGCGCCTTCCCTCTCGCGTGGGTTATCAGCCGACGCTTGCCGCGGACCTGGCTGCTATCGAGGAGCGAATCACCGCGACCCACCGGGGTGGCATGCTCTCCGTGCAGGCGGTGTATGTCCCGGCGGACGACTACGGCGACCCCGCGGTGACGCATGCGTTCTGGCATATCGACAGCGCGCTCGTCCTGTCGCGCGCGGTCGCGGCCGAGGGCTACTACCCGGCGGTCGATCCACTCTCTTCGGTTTCCAAAGCCCTTGATGCCACCTTCGTGGGGCAGCGCCACTGTGACGTCGCGGAGGATGCACGGAGGCTGCTTGCCCGCCACGAAGAACTGCGAGACGTCATTTCGATGCTCGGCGTCGACGAGCTGTCGCCCGAGGACCGGACACTCGTTGGCCGGGCGAAGCGGCTCCGCAACTTCCTGACACAGCCCTTCTTCGTCACCGAGAGTTTCACAGCGCTGCAGGGGCGGTGGGTTTCCATGGCCGACACCCTTGAGGGCGTGGCCGCCATCCTGGAGGGGCGTTGCGATGCCTTGCCCGAGGACAGTCT
Source organism: Myxococcus xanthus (assembly GCF_013116825.1). GTDB lineage: Bacteria > Myxococcota > Myxococcia > Myxococcales > Myxococcaceae > Myxococcus > Myxococcus xanthus_B. The sequence continues at coordinate 11,395 of NZ_JABFNS010000058.1, read as the reverse complement.
CTTCATGATGGGCGCTCTCTCGGAGGTGCTGCATGGGTGAGGGCCTTCGCTTCGTCATCCGCACACCGCGGGAGGTGGTGGTGGACGCGCGTGTCCGCTCGGTGCGCCTTCCGACAGAGAGCGGACACGTCGGGCTGCGGCCCCGGGAGGAAGCCTTTGCCTCGGTGGTCGAGCCCGGACTGTGTTTGTTGAGGATGGATGAAGGCGTGCGTTTCGCTGCGACCGCCGGAGGTCTCCTCGATGCGGCTGGCGAGACCGGCATTCTCTACACGCCGTTCGCGGTGGCGGGAGAGCGGGGCGAGGACGTGCTCGCGTCGCTTTCTCAGGCCTTGGCGACACCGGACAGCGAACTCTCCATGCGCCGTCGCCTCGGCGAGCTCGAGCAGCGCATCGCGCGCGAATTGCGGCAGTGGCCGGTGGCGTCGCGCCCGAAGGCTCGCCATGGCTGAGCGCTTGGAGTCTGCCCGTCGAGAGGAAGCCCGGAAGCAGGCGCGGAAGGACCTCTCTCGGTACCAGCGGCGCACACCGGGTGGTGATTTCTGGCGAGCGTTGGCGCTGATTGGAAGCGTAGGGTGGCCCATCGTCATCCTCTCCACGGGCGGCGCTCTCCTGGGCCGGCAACTCGATGCCTGGCTTGGGACGGGGGTGAAGCTGACGCTGCTGTTGCTGCTCGTGGGGACGGTGGTGGGGTGTCTCATGGCCTTTCGCGCGGTGCGCGGGAGCGGGACATGAACGGCTGGGGGTTCGCGTTGTTGGGGGGCGTGGCAGGCGTGGTGCAGGCGCACCTGCTCGCGAGCGCGGCGCGGGGGAGGGCGCGCTCCCCGTCGCTCCTGTTGCGCCTGGGGCTCGTGGGGGCGGTGCTCCTCATCTCGGCCCTGGCAGGGCATCTCGTGGCGGGAGCCGTAGGGTGGCTCACTGGTTTTGCCGCCGCCAGTGCACTCGTTCAACGGAGGTTCCGATGAGCGCCGAGGTCTTCACCGAGCACGTGCTCGTCTGGCTGGGGCCGGTGCCGTTGACGCGCACGATGGCGACCAGCGTGGCGACCAGCCTCTTCCTCTGGGGGGCCCTCGCGCCGGTCGGGAGGGCTGTTGCGCGCACGCCGGAGGGGCGCCTGGCCGCGGCTGGACGGCTCATGTATCGGTTTCTCCGGAACCTGGTGACGGAGACCGTCGGCCACCCCTCGCGCGGGCTCGAGATCTTCTCTGGAAGCCTGTTCCTGTTCATCGCTGGGGCAGCCCTGCTGGGCCAGTTGCCTGGCTTCGCTCCGCCCACTACCAACCTCGCCGCGACAAGCGCGCTCGCCGTGTTGGTATTCCTGGCGGTGCCATTCGCTGGAATTCGGGCGCGCGGTCTATCTGGCTACTTCAAGCGCTACTTCCAGCCGAGCCCGTTGTTCTTCCCGCTCCATCTCGTCAGTGAGCTGTCGCGGACGCTCGCGCTCGCGCTGCGGCTGTTCGGCAACATGATGAGCGGCCATCTCATCGTCGCGCTCATCGTCGCGCTCGTCGGCCTGCTCGTGCCTGTTCCTCTCATGGCGCTGGACCTGCTCATTGGCCTGCTTCAGGCCTACATCTTCACGATTCTCGCGAGCGTCTACATCGGCGCGGCGATTCGCGTCGGAGAGGAGGAGGGAGCATGAGTGAGCACACCATCCTGGCGCTGGTGTCCATCATCACCGCGGGCCTGACGATGGCGCTCGGCGCCATCGGCGCGGCGTTCGGGGAGAGCCGCATTGGCGCCGCTGGCATGGACGCCCTGGCCCGGCAGCCGGATGAGGCAGGCGCCATCACACGCAACCAATTCGTGGCCCTGGCGATGGTGGAGTCAACCGCCATTTTCTGTTTGGTCATCGCCTTGGTCCTGCTCTTCGCGAACCCCTTGTTGCCCGCGAGGTGAGACGCCTTGTCGCCCGCCCTCACCAACTTCCTGTTCGAGGCGGCGAACTTCCTGGTGTTGGCCGCGGTGCTGGGGTGGCTCCTCTTCAAGCCAGTTCGCCGGGCGCTCGACGCAGAGCAGGCCCGCCACGCCCAGGAGACCGAGGCGGCGCGGCACCTGAGGGAAGAGGCCGAGGTGTTGGCTCGCGAGGCGCGAGCCGAGCGTGAGGCCGCGGGACGTGAGCGCGAGGCCCGCCGCCGCGAGATGCTCGCGTCGGCGCGGAATGAGGCCCTTCAGGCGGCCGAGGCGTCGAAGCGCGCCCAGGTGGCGGAGCGGCAACGGATGGAGAAGGAGCTCCAGGACTGGCGAGACGCCAGCGCCTCGGAGCTGGTGGACACGGTCGGTCGCATCGCCGCCGAGTCCGTTCGCCGCCTCCTGTCCGCGTTTGATGGCCCCGCGCTCGACCTCGCGCTCGTCCGCGCCGCCTGCGCCGAGCTCGACTCGGTGCCCGTCGAAGCGCGCGGGGCCGCGTTGGTGGAGAGCGCGCGGCCCCTGGATGCCAGGTCTCGAACGCTCCTGGAGGAGGCGCTCGGAGGCGGCGTGCACGAGCGAGTCGTCGGTGAGCTCGGAGCGGGGGTTCGCGTGACGACGCCGGCAGGGCAGGTCGATGCCACGGCGGTCGCCGTGGCACGCCAGGCTGCACGCTCTGTGAATCGAGTACGGGACGCACACGGCGTCAGCTTGGAGGGGGGGTGATGCCTGACGAGGACGTGGTTCGGCGCATCCGTGGCGTCGTCGACCTGGAGCTACGGAGGGCGGCCAGGCTCCGCGGGGCGGTTGTCGAAGTCGGCGATGATGTGGCCCGGGTGGTGGGGCTTCCCGCTTGCGGCGCCGATGAACTCGTCGTCTTTGACTCGGGGGCGCTGGGCATGGCCCACGAGCTCTCGCCCACGCATACGGGGGTGGTGCTCTTGCAAGGGGCGGAGCAGGTGCGCTCAGGAGATGGCGTTGACGCAGTGGGGCTCCTGCCCTCGCTGCCGGTGGGGCGCGAGCTCCTTGGGCGGGTGTTGGACCCGCTCGGCCGCCCGCGGGATGACCGTCCCCCTCCGGCAGGGAAGCGGCAGCCCGTCTTCAGGCCCGCGCCGGCGCTGTCGGAGCGGGCGCCCGTGGACAGGCCATTGCTCACGGGCGTGATGGTCATCGACGCGGCGATTCCCATTGGGCGGGGGCAGCGGCAGCTCATCGTGGGGGACCATAACGTGGGCAAGACGGCCCTTGCGTTGGACATCATCGCGGCGCAGGTTCCGGAAAAGGTTCCGTGTGTCTATGTCGCCATTGGTCAGCCAAGTTCACGGGTCCAGGGCGTCCGCGAGCAACTCGAGCTGTGTGGAGCCCTGGCTGGCACGGTTGTGATTGCGTCGGATGCGGGCGACCCGCCAGGGCTCCAGTATCTCGCGCCCTATGCGGGTGCCACGGTCGCGGAGCACTTCCGAGATGCGGGGCAGGGGGCGCTGGTCGTCTTCGACGACTTGACGAAACACGCCGATGCCTACCGGGAGCTGGCGCTCTTGTTGGGGCGTCCGCCGGGCAGGGAAGCCTTCCCTGGAGATATCTTCTACATCCATGCCCAACTGCTTGAGCGGGCGACGGCGCTGTCGGATGCCTCGGGGGGAGGCTCGCTCACCGCCTTTCCGATTGTCGAGACGACAGAGAGCGACATCACCGCGTACATCCCGACGAACCTCATCTCGATAACGGATGGTCAGCTCTATCTGGACTCGGCCCTCTTCGCGAGGAACCAGCTTCCCGCCGTGGACGTCGGGAGGAGTGTGTCGCGGGTCGGAGGGGCGGCACAGCCCGCCTCGCTTCGGGCCGCGGCCCGGAACCTGCGCATCGTCATGTCGCGGTTCGAGGCGCTCGAGGCGCTGACGCGTGTCGGTCTCGATGTGGACCCTTCGACGCGGGAGGCCTTGGTGCGGGGACATCTCCTGCGGGAGTTGCTCCGCCAGCCGCGTTTCACCGTGAGGACGTTGGCTGAACAGGTTTTTGCGCTCACGGCCGTGTCGGAGGGTTGGCTGGACGCGTTGCCCCCCGAGGCCGCGGCTGAAACCGTGTGGGCCATGGGGCGCCGGGCCCTCGCACAGAGTCCCAACCTCTTTGGAGAGTGGGGGCAGGCGCGTGGACCGCCAGGGGATTGGAAGCAGCAGCTCAAGTTGCTCTTGGAGCGCGTGCTGGAGACGGGTCGATGAGGAGTGACATTGAGGGGCGGCGGAGGCTCCACTCTCTTGATGCGCTAGGCGAGGCCGTGGGCGCGATGAAAAGCCTCTCCGCCCATCATTTGCGCGCAGCGCGGATGTCGGTCGAGGCGGCTCGAACCTACCGGAGTGGAGTCGAACGCATGCTCCAGTGGTCGGGAGCGGTTTTCGCGCGTGGAGTGGAGGGGGCAGGGTTGCTCGTTATCGGAGCCGAGTTGGGCTTTTGTGGAAGCTACAACTCTCAGGTCGTCTCGGAGGGGGCGGCGCGCCGCGCCTTGCTCGGGGGTGGGCCCACTCTCTGTGTTGGACATCGTGCTGCGGCTTTGTTGCGGCGCAGAGGGGTCGCTGTGCTTCGCGACTATGGAATGCCGACCAGCGTGGCTGGTATTCCGGGCTTGTTGCTGCAATTGGCTGAGGAAATCCTTGGGAGTTATGCCGAAAATCGGCTTTTGAGTTTTGATGTTGTTTCAAGCCGCTTTGCCGGCGTGGGGAGTGTGAGCCCGGAGAGTGTGCGTCTGCTACCTCTTGAAGTAGCGCGCGCCGATGCGTGGCCAGGGACCCGCTATGTTCAGTCCGGGGTGTTCTCCTTTGCGGCGATTCGAGAGTTTCTCTACATCGCGCTTTATGATGTGTTGCTTGATGCGATCGCGTCGGAGCATGGAGCGCGCCTCATCGCGACTCAGTCTGCGGAGAAATGGCTGGAAGAGCGGACCTGCAGACTTCGGCGGCAACTCGCGGCGGCTCGTCGAGAAGCCAGCACGCAGGAAGTCTTGGAAGTTGCTGTGGGAGTAAGGGCCCGCCATGAAGCCATGGCGCATGAGCAGAGGTGGGCCTCTCCAAGGTTCGGTCTCTGACTCGCAGGGCGGTTGACGTGGGGGCAGCACACGCGTCGGCGGCCAGATTGGCTCGCTCTCGACCTCAAGGAGCGCGGAGGCTTCGACGCGTTCTTCGCCTCGGCGAAAAGAGGGGGCCTTGCGTTGGGAAGACCTACGACGCCAGCCAAGCTGGACGAGCGATTGTTGCACCAGCGGGGAGTGGAGCTGATTGCCCCGCACCGTCGAGGGCGCAAGGCGAAGGCTCAGGATGTACGTGAGCTGCGGCGATATCGCCGCGGCTGGAGGGGGGAGCGGCTTTTCGCCCGGCTCTAGAGCGCCCGTCGTCTCGTCACCCGCTACGAGGTGAAGGTGGAGAACGTCCTCGGTTGCCTCCACATCGGCTGCATCCTCATCCTCTTGAGGCAACTCCGAGGTCACCTCTAGTCCCCGCCGTCGTCATCTCCTCCGGGGTCATCGTTGCCCAAGACGACCTCGTGCACCAGCTCCTCCCCTTCGTGGACGCAGACGTCTTCGTCCGTCTCGTCGTACTCGTCACCCTCGACCTCCAGCGTGTAGCAGCCCGCAGGCAAAGGACCGATGCGCACCTCGCCGCTCGATGCGTCCACCTCCAGGTCATCGAACACGGTTTCGTCCACCTCCACCGTGGCGCGTGGCGGCATGTTGCCCTGGCTGTCTCGCACGCGCACGGTGATGAAGCCTCCCAGGGGCGCGTCGATAGTGCCCACGTCGATGATGCGAGCTCCCTGTGCCAGCACCTTCGTGCGGGCAGCCCGAGTTCGCGATGCCACCAGGAACAACTCCACGGAGGTGGCGGGGACGTCCCTCAATTCGAAGCGCCCGTCCGGGGACACGCTCGCGCGAAGGTCGGGCCTACCGAACACGCTCACCACCGCCACGTCGGACTCAACGCCGAGGATTCGCCCGCGCACGGTGCCCGCCTGCAACGGCCCGTTGTTGAAGCCGCCACAGGCTCCCGCGCCGACCAGCGCCGCCAATGCCAGGAACGACGGATGTCTCGACGCACGCATCAGAAGCGGTACCCTCCACTCAGCAACAGGCCACCGAAGCCCACCGCGCGGGTGCGGCCGTCCACCGGGACATAGGCCCAGAGCAACTGCCCCTTCGCCTCCAGCACCAGCCGGGCTCCGACGCGCCATGACACTCCCCCCATCCAGCCAGGCCACACCGTGAGGTAGCGCTCGTCCTGGCTCAACAGGTCCAACTGGAAGGAGCGCTCCAGCCACAAAGCGGCCACACGTGGTCCCGTGGACACCCCCAGCCGGCCCCACTCCCACGAAGGCCCCACCGTCACACCCAGCATCACCGCGCGGTGGCGCACCGGCACCGTGCCCCCCATGTCGAGCCTGAGTGACTGACGCCCCGCTCCCACCGCCAGATCCACCCCGACATCCAGCCGCTGCTCCAGCAGCACACCGCGCAGCCGCAGGCCCGCTCCCGCCATCACCGTGGGAGGCAGCACCTCGCGGCGGCTGCGCCCATCGAGGAATCCCAGCGCGCCCACCTCCAGGGAGGCGGTGCGGCGGTGGCCCTCCGCCAGCTCGCGCAGCAGCGAGTCGAGCGCGCGCCGCTCACCAAGATGGAGCGCCACGGTGTCCTCCCACAGCAGCTCGCCGCCCTTGTGCAGCCCCAGCTTGCGCCTACCCTCGGGGAGCGCCACGCCGCCGGGGAGTTCGCCCGCGTCCACGCCATCCACCTTGAGGGTGAAGCCCTCCAGTCGCGGGCTGTAGGAGAAGACCTCCGGCTGTCCAGGCCGCTTCAGCGTGCCGGAGAGCAGCACCGGGTCCGCGCCCACTTCCATCATCCGCGCGCTCGGGCGCTGGCGGCCCTGGGTATAGGTCCACGTGTGGCGGCGCGCCCAGTCGTGCGCCTCGGTGGCGCTCACCGCGCCATCCCGGTTGCGGTCTCCACTGCCGTCGAGCGCCTGGATGAAGAAGTGCGTGTAGATGTCGTTGGCGAGCGCGTCGTCCTCGCGCGCCGCCTCGCCCCAATCACTGGCGGACAGGACGAGCGAGGCGCGACTGTCCTCCTCGAGCGGACGCGGAACGAACGCGGCCTTGGTGCGCTCCAGTTCGTCGAGCACCGCCGGGGGCAGCAACGACTTGCCCGTCCCGCTGTGACACGTGGCCAGCACCAGCACCCGCCTGCGCGAGGCCAGCCGCTCCAACTCCCGCTCCAGTGCCGCCATCTCCAAGCCCGTGCCCTGCACGTCCCGGAAGCGGGTGTCACGCATCACCAGGTAGCGCTGGAGGTCTCCCCGCGCGTCGCGCGCGAGCGTGCCGTGGCCCGAGACATAGACAACCACCACATCCTTCGGCCGCCAGGGACGCGCCGCCAGGGCCCGCAGCGCCTCCAGCACCGCCGCGCGCGTGGTCTGTTCGGGGCGGCTCAGCACCGTCACCGAGTGGAAGCCCCCGCGACTCGGGTCCGCCAACGCGCGCCCCAGGTCCTCCGCGTCCTTCCCCGGGTAACGCAGGTCGTTCCAGGACTCGTCATCGTAGTGGTTGACGCCGATGAGAAGCGCGTGTCGCTCCCCCTCGTGCGCCGACGCGAGCTCCGCCAGGTCCAGGCGGACTCGCACCGCCCGCCCCTTCTCCCCCGTGCTGACGGAAGCACAGGCGGAGAGCGACAGGAGGGCGAGCCACAGGACGACGTGGAGGCCAGGACGGTTCACGCGCACACGCTCAGGGGACAACATACCCCGGCTCCACACGCAACCGGAGCCGGGCCTGGGTCGCTTCCTCGGGCACCTGCCGCTGGGCCAGCGCCGCGCTCCGCGCGGCCTCGGAGGAAGGGCCACGTGGCCACGCGGCCAGCACCAGCGCCCTGGGCCCCTGCTCACCTTCCAAGGAGACGCCCGCCAGCTCGCCCTCTTCGCTGAGGTCGTGCGTGCCCACCTGCAGGGTATATCCGCCCAGCATCTGCGCGGGCCCGTCTGGAGACTCCAACGCGAGCAGCGCGTCGGCGACCTCGCTGGAGCGGTAGCGCACGAGCACCACCGCGCCCGAGGGGAGCACGGCGTCCTCCGTCACCGCGCGCAGGCTCCCATCCGGCAGTTGCGCGACCGCTGTCAGCTCCAGCGACATCACCGCGCCTCCCTTCAGTCGCTGCGACGGTCCAGCGCGCGAACCCGTCAGCAGCTCCGGGTGAACCGCGAGGGTGACCACGGCCGCGACGGCCACGGCCACGGCACCGGAGAACCACACGCGGCGGGGGGCGAACAAGCGACGGCGCAGCCGTGCCCAGCCCAGCGCGTCCTCGCGCGCGGGCGTGAGCGCCCCGAGTGCCTCATCCGCCAGCGCGTCCAAGCCGAACGCGGGCTCCGCGTCCGCCCCCTCGAGGAACGCCTCGCACACCTCGCAGGGCCTCGACAGGTGGTCGGCGAAGTACGCCACCTCGTCGGGTGACTTGTCTTGCAGGGCCCGCAGGTTGCGCGCATCCAGGTGTCTGCCCGCGTCGCTCATGGCTCATCCCACTCCCGCGGCCAACAGCCGCGCCAGCAACTCACGCTTCACCCGCGCGCGAAAGCGCTCCAGGCGCATCGTCACCGCGCTCTTGCCCAACCCCAGGCGCTCGGCGATCTCCCGCGCGCTCAGTTCCCCCTCCAGATAGAAGAGACGCACCGTCTCCTTCTCTGGCCCTTCCGGCAGCGCCTCGATGAGCTCGCGCACCACCGCCACGCGCCGCTCCAGCTCCAGGAACGGAGGCTGCGCGGGCGTCGTCGTCTCCAGCTCCAGCGCCAAGTCCTCCACCGCGCGACCTCGGACCTGCGCGCCCCGACTGAGCGCCTGCGCATGGTGCCGCGCAATCGTCACCAGCCAGCTCCCAAAGGCGCGCGGGTGCTGGAGCCGTGGCAGCTCCCGGAAGGCGCGAACGAAGGTCTCCTGGACCACGTCCTCCACTTCCGCGGGCCCCAGCGCGGAGTAACCCAGCGCGGCGCGACGCACGGACCCATGGAATCGCTGGTACAGCTCCCGGTGGGCATCCTGCGCGCCCCGGGTCGCCCGCTGGATGCAGGTGGAGAGTTCCTCCTCCGTCACGAGATGTCCCCCTCGCCCAGACCACGAGACGCCCCTCGCCCTCCGTGGAGGTCCCACATGTACACGACGTGGTTGCCTGCTCCACATGCGTGCGCCATGGCCCACACGCGGGATGCTCCGGTCCACCGGACGCACTCCACTCTCCATGCACGCACACAAGACATGTCTCCCAGTCAGTACCCCGCCTTCAAGGAAGGAGTCACGAGCTGACTGTCGGCCACTCCTCGCCCCACTCGCACGAGCACGACGCGTCGCGATGTGGCCGATAAGAGCCTCGGTGCTCCTTCCTTTTCAGACCGGGGATTTTCGGGCGGCTCCAGGCCGGAGGCGTCGCGCGCCAGCTCCCCTCGACACCAGGAGATGAAAGGTATGCGATTCATCGGCTTGTTCACGTCCCTCATGTTGTTCTCGGCGTGCGGCAGTGAGGAGACCGTCAAGGTCGGATTGAGCGCCCGCGTGGGCGCATCGAGCGGGGCCCAAGCCGTTCGCGGCAAGGTCGCCCAGCAGCTCGAGGCGTCCACCGGCATCACCATCGACCGTGTCCGCCTCTCGGTTCGCGAGCTGGAACTGGAGCACGAGGGCGACGACAGCGATGACGGGCAGCAGGGTGGACCGGATGAAGACCGTCCGGACTCGCGCGACGACGACTCCGAGCAGGAGATTGGCCCGTTCCTCATCGACCTGTCGGAGGAGGACCTCAACGGCAGGGTCATCCGCGTGGGCAACCTCCATGTGGAGCCCGGCATCTTCGATGAAATCGAGTTCGACATCGGCAAGGTGTCCACCACCGAGGCCGGTGAAGACGCGGCGCTCAAGGAGCTCGCACAGCTCGGCGCGTCCGTGATCATCGACGGCTCCATCGATGGCGAGCCCTTCAGCTTCGTCTCCAGCATCCGCGTGGAGCAGGAGCGCGAGGCCCACTTCGAGGTGAAGCAGGGCGAGGAGCCGAACATCACCATCAACATCGACCCCACTGGCTGGTTCGTCGATGCCGAGGGGCAGCGGTTGGACCCTCGCAATGAGTCTGCGCGCTCCACGATTGAGGACAATCTTCGCCGCTCCATCGACGCCTTCGACGACGACGACATGGATAGCAACGAGGACGACGACAGCGACGACAATCAAGATGATTGAGTCCGACTGAATGGAAGCGGCCCGCCCCTCGATTGCGTGAGGGGCGGGCCGTGTCCTTGTGGCGCTCAGCCGCGAATGTTGCAGGTCTGAGCCTGCCCCGACTCCGTAGACACCTGAGATGTGGTGGGGTGCACTCAATCCCTGAGGGCGTGGGCTCCGGGGCCGGGGGCGCCGACAACAGCCACAGTGTCGCGGAGACGCTCGGATGCAACTTCGGAGGCGCGGCAGTGGGGGACGAAGGCGGGGCCGCGGCCAGTCCCACACTGGAGTTCGGCACCACGGCGAGCACCGTGATGACGCCCGAAGACAGCCGCTTGGCACGCCGCCCACCCGTTCTCTGGAGTCGCCGCGGGGCATCGTCGGCATTTCACGCAGCCCCAGCAAATCGCTCAGCTGTCACGAGGGCGCCGGGGTGCGTGAAGTGCCTGGGATTGGGAGCTTGGGCGTCACGGTGGGCTCGCAGTGGGCGGCGTCCCCATGCCATCGCCGCTTGCTTCAGCGGACGCGTCCGTTGTCATCAGCGATGCCTGCGCTCTTCAGCGTGGAGAGCAGCGAGGAGTTCTTCTCGGCGAGGACGACGGGGACGTCCTGGTTCCCGAATCGGACGGTGCCCCGTCCAGCCGCGCCCGCGGTCTGCTGTGCGCCCTCCAGCCCCATCAGCGTGTTGAAGCTGGCCTGGGACGTCACCACCATTCCCTTGAGGTTTCCCTGGAGGGAGACCTTCTCCCAATGCAGCTGCTCATTGTTCTCCTTGACGGACGTGTCTTTCACGGTTTCGTTGAAGGCGCCGTTACGGCCCGACTCGGTCTGCTTGCCCCACAGCTGCTTCGTCCGCTTGAGCGGATCCCCTTGAGGGAGGCCGACCTGGTCCTTCTTTGCCGCACCGGGCACCAGGCCTCCGTTGTCCGTGGAGGACGCCCGCCACCCATGGTTGGGGGTCTGCAACACATTGGGGCTGAGGATCAGCTGCACCTTGCTGTCATTGCTCCCCACGCCATAGCCCTTGGAAGGCCAGTCGGCCTGCTGTGTCCCCACGGCGCGCGTGTAGACGGCGAGCGCGCCACCGCCGTTCTTGTCCGCCGGCCGCGAATAGCGGCCCGCCTTTCCCTCCCGGCTGTAGGCGGAGTTGAGTTGGCCTTGCTGGAGAGCACTCTTCACGTGCTCCGGGGCCATGCCATGGGTCAGGCATGAGGCATTGTCCAGGTCGAGGGCGGGCGGGGGGCGGCCGGCGATAGGA
>NZ_JABFNS010000057.1 GCF_013116825.1 Myxococcus xanthus | reverse complement strand
GCCTGGGGCGCGGTGGCGGGCGTGGGCGTGGATGCGCTGACGCCGACGGTGGACATGCGGGCCCGCCTGGAGGGGCGCCTCCAACGCGGAGGCTTTCGTCAGGGCGCCTTCGGCCCGGACTACGAGTTGGCACGTTTCCAGGTGGCGGGCCCGGCCTCCGTGCCGCTGGCAGAGGCGTCCTTCCCGGAGGGGTACTCCGCTTATGGTGAGGTGATTCTCAGCTGGGACGCGGTGCGGCTGAGTGGCATGCGCCAGCGACACCTCTTCCTCTCCTTGGGGGTGGAGGTCTTCTCCTGGGGCCGGGTGGACGTGGACGGGCGAGTGGAGGCGCAACTCTTCCACCGGGACTTGAGCCTGGGTGTCGGTGGGCTGGCGACGGCCATGGGCCAGTCAGGCGCGCGCTACGTCATCTCCGGGGAGGCCCGGTGGCGCTTCCTGGGAGGAAACCTCTACGCGCTGGGGCAGGGGGGCACGCTGCTGTTTCCCGCGCCGGAGGGGACGCTGCGGCCGTGGGCCTTCGCGGCCGTGGGGCTGGGGGTGGACAATGCGCGCTGAGCGACTGCCGCGCGGCGCAGTGGGCCTGGTGCTGACCCTGGTGGCCCTGCTGTCGTCGGGGTGTGCCTCGCTGCCCTCACGGGCGGGCCCTGGAGGCGCCCTGGCTGCCGTCTCGGGCGCGACGCCCATGGCTGCCTTGGGACGGAGTGCCGTCGCGCGTCTCCCCGAGGACGACGCGCTCGAGGACTCCGACGACGAGGAGGCCGCGGCCGGACCGCTTCTGCACCGCCGCCGGGCCACGCCGTCTCCCCCGAATCCTGGCGGAGGAGAGACGAGGCCCCTACGAGTGGCAGGCGCCCTGGCAGGCATGTGCGGGGAAGTCCCCCCGGGCTGGCCGCACCTGGACTCGGACGAGGCGGTACTGGCGCCCTTCCTGGCGTGCACCACGCCAGCGGCCTTCCTGGCCTTGCAGCGCCAGGTGGACATGCCCCAACTGGTGGAGGCCCTCTCGGATTGGAGCGCCGTCCGGCTGGGCGCCCTGGGCCCCGTGGAGGCCCAGTCCGCCCGGGTCCTCCTCACGAAGCGCGCGGCCTTCCTCTCCACCGCTGTCGAGAAGCACGGCGTGGCCAAGGCGGAAGTCCTCGCCCTCTTCGTCCTGCACACCACCCACGACGAGGAGGTGCGGCAGCTGCTGCGCCTGTTGGCCGAGGACAAACTGCTCAAGCGCGCCCTGGGGGCCATGGAGGTGGTGCGCGAGGAGCTGACGCAGCGGGGCATGGCCCTCACCGACTTCCCGGAGCGGGACTTACGCGCTGGTGACATCGCGCGAGGGCTGGGACGGGCTGTGGACGACGTCGCGGCCTCCATTCCCCTCGTCGGCGGAAGCCGGAGCGTGGACGCGTCCGCGCTGCCCCCGTGGCTCCCGCCGCCCTACCGGGCCGCATACGTGGAGGTGGAGAAGGCGCAGTACCTGGGGGCCTTCGCGCCGGGCAACGTGGCCCTGGCGTCCTTCGACCATCTCACCTTCGGTGTGCCGCTGGGCTTCTACTACCTGGCGGCGGGGACGGCGCAGGGCGGGGCCTCCCTCGCGAAGGGGGAGTACGAGGAGGCCACGCGGCAGTTGGCGCCCGCCGCCCTCATGGTGGGCCTGTACGCGGGAGGGAAGGGGGCGCGCGCATTCCGTGACGCAGGCCCCTCGCGGCACCAGGGGGCTCAGGTCCGGGCGGTGGTGCCCCGCGTGGAGGCGCTGAAGGCGGTGCTGGAGAGGTTGGAGGCGCGAGTCGGAGAGAGCGCCGTGGGGGAGCTGGCCCGCTATTTCCAGCAGAGCCGGGAGGCCGCACTCCTGGCTGCGGAATGGGGGGACGCCGCAGCACTTGCCCTGTACGCGTCGCGGGGCGACGTGCCGAAGGCGCGGCAGGCGATGCTGTCCGTCGCCAACTCCGACCGAGCCGGGCCTGCTTCAAAGCAGGCCCGTGATACTCAAGGTGGAGTATCGGCCGACGCGGTGCCCGGCCGCGAGGCTGCGACGTCCCTGCCGGGCCGCACAGATGTAGGAGCCAAGGTAGATGCCAAGGACATCAGGGGCGCCCGGCCGTATGGACTTGAAGGTCGTCCCGGGCATCCTGACGCTCATGGTGTTAGCCGACAAGATCAAGCGAACATCATCAACGACCCGAAGTCGACGCTTTACCGCGGGACCAACGCCAACAATCGCCCTGTTGACCACTATCACCGCGACGGGACGACGGTTGTCACCGAGCAGGGAGAGCCGACGCGCGTCATCACCGCGTTTGGTGCTCTCGCGACGAAGGACAGTCGAGGCCGTCCAATCATCCGCGGGACTGGAAAGCCGGCGAACCCACTCCCCAATGGTGGTCCTTATGAGAAGTTGCGTTGAGTTTCTTCTGTTCGCAATGGAGGTTGAACGATGATGGATGTGGACCTGTGGTCGGGACACGTCAAGTGGATCGAGTCGTTATCGACATTTCTCGGCTGCCAACTGCAGACCGTCCAGGGGAGTGAAACCACTGGGATTGATGCTGCCTCTGCAACGTTAGAGGGGGTAGTTGGGGCGCGGCATCCAGGGGTCGTGGTCGAGCTTGTTGTGAAGCTCTTGGTGACCCGAAATGATGATGGCGATGTGCTGGTTTGGGCGCTTGTGTTTTTCTTTGTTGATAAACGACGCGTCGCAGAAGAGGGGAAATGCTGCTTGGTGGTGGAGCGGCGCGAAGGTCAATGGCGTCGACGCGGCTGGGAGGCGGATGATAATGGCGAGTGGGCAGGCCTTGAGATGCTTGATTGATGTCTGACTCAATGTGCGTGGCCTCGGTGGTCACCCAACACCGGCCAATGAAGGAGTCTGAGACGCACCAAGGACTCCCTTGTCGGCGTGGAATGGAGACGCCCAGCTCCCACTTTCCACCGCGTCTTGGCCTCTGCTGCCTCGCCGCCGGCTCACGCGGCCTGAACGGCGGGGCAGCATGGCGAAAGTCGAATCAGACTCGCGAGCGGACACTTTGCGGAACCCCTCCGCTACGTGGCTCAGGCGTCGTGCGCCGACTGTCGCTGCCGGACGAGTTCCTCCACCACGCCGCGGACACGGGCTTCGTCGAAGGGCTTCTCCAGCAGCAGGTTGGGGATGCTGGCCAGGAAGTCCCGCGCGCCTGAGGTGAACGCGCCGCCGGAGACGAACACGAAGCGGTGCTCCAGCCCCGCGTACTCGCGCCGCACGGCCTCGTACACGTCGCGCCCCGTCAGGTCCGGCATCATCACGTCGCACAGCACCGCGTCCGGTTTCAGCCCGCGCTCCAGCAGCTCCAGCGCCTGGCGCCCGCTGCACGCCACGTCCACCTGGTGCTCGCGGAGGATGCGCTGCAACACCCGGCCCACCGCGGGCTCGTCATCCACCACCAGCACCCGGCCGCGCGGCGCGCGCGGTGCTTGCCGCGAATCAGGCTCCGAGGGCTTCGCGCGCTCCACCGTCTCCGGCGTGGGCAGCACCACCCGGAAGAGGGTGCCTCGCTCCGGCTCGCTGTCCACGGTGATGTCGCCGCCCAGCCCGCTGATGATGCTGTGGCAGATGGACAGGCCCAGCCCCGTGCCCACGCCCACCGGCTTGGTGGTGAAGAAGGGGTCGAAGATGCGGTCGATGACCTCACGCGCGATGCCCACGCCCGTGTCCGCCACCTCCACCACCACGCGCCCGGCGCCGTCCACCCGCGTGGCCAGCCGGATTTCGTGCCGGTGCGCGGCGCCTTCCGGAATGGCCTGCGCCGCGTTCACCACGAGGTTGAGGAACACCTGGCTGAGCTTGCCCTCGTTGGCCATGACGGGCGGGATGTCGCCGTAGTCGCGCCGCAGCTGCGCGCGGTGGCGGATTTCGTTGGCCGCCATCATCGCCACCGACTCCAGCACCGCGTGCACGTCCAGCGGTGACACGCGCTCCTCGTCCGGCCGGGAGAACGTCTTGAGCTGGCGGACAATCTGCCGCACGCGCTCGGCGCCTTCACACGCCTCCTGCAGCACCTCCTGCCATTCCCCCAGGTCCGGCTCGCCCTTGAGCCGCGCCTGGAGCGCCGCCGCGCCGTCCCCGGGCGGCAGGCTGCGGCTGAACTCGTCGGACAGGAAGCCCAGGTTGGACAGCACGAAGGCCAGCGGGTTGTTGATTTCGTGCGCGATGCCCGCCGCCAGCGTGCCCACCGACGCCAGCCGGTCCGCCAGCGTCAGCCGCGCCTGGAGCTGGCGCTGCTCCGTCACGTCGCGGGCAATGGACACCACCGCGGGCTGGCCGTCGAAGCGCAGCGGCAACGACACCACCTCCGCCACGCGGGTGCGCCCGTCCCTGCGCACCAGCCGCCGCTCGCCGGTGAGCGCGCCGGCCCGCACCGCATCCGGGCTGCGCATGTCCCGCACGAACTCCGTGAGGGGGCGGCCCACCAGCTGGTCCGCGCGCTCGAAGCCCAGCGTGGCCACCAGCGCCGCGTTGGCGTAGACAATCTGGTTGTCCCGTTCGATGGCCGCCGCGTCCGGCACGCCCTCCAGCAGCGCGCGGAAGCTCGCCTCCGACAACCGCAGGGCTTCTTCCGCCTGCCGGCGCTCGGTGATGTCGCGCGCCAGGCCCTCCACCGCCACCATGCGTCCGGAGGCGTCCGTCACCGGCGCCACCACGTGCTCCAGCCACAGCGTCCGCCCGTCGGGGTGGAGGAAGCGCACCACCACCGGCGCGCCCTGGAAGGGCTCCGGCGCTTCCAGCAACTGCTCCATCAGCGCGCGGTCCTCCTCGTGTACGCGCCGGTACCACAGCTCCGCGTCCGCGTAGTGCGCCACGGGGCCGTAGCCCAGCTTGGTGTGGGCCACGCGGCTGACGTAGGCGAAGCCGCGCGGGGCCTCGCGCCGGTACACGTAGAGGACGTCCGACGCGTTCTCCGCCAGCTGACGGAAGCGCCGCTCGCGCTCGCGCAGCGCCCGCTCTGATTCGCGCCGCTCCAGCGCCATGGAGATGGCGCCCGCCGCCGCAGACAGCAGGTCCACCTCCAGCCGGTCCCACCGCCGCGCCTCAAAGGTGTTGTCGAAGCCCACGAACCCCGTCAGCACGCCGCGCACGCGCAGGGGCAGCACCAGCAGGGACAGGATGCCCTGTGGCTCCAGCAGCTCCCGCTCCGACGCGGGGAAGCTCTCCACCAGGCCCTCGATGACGTCGCCCCGCGACAGCGTCTCCGTCCAGCGCCGCAGCGCGGGCTCCATGGGCACGTTCTGGAGGTCCGGGTTGTCGATTTCGGGCTTCACGCCGGGCGCGCACCACTCCGCGCGCTGGCTGCTCAGGATGGCGCCGTCCTGCGCCCGGTGCAGCTCGAACACGTAGACGCGGCTGGCGCCCGACGCGTGGCCCAGCGGCGCCAGCGCGGGCCCGTAGAGGTCGCCGCCATCCTGCGTGGCCAGCAGCCGCTGCTGCATGTCCACCAGCGCGGTGAGGTAGCGCTCGCGCCGCGCCAGCGCGCCGTCCGCCGCCTTGCGCTCGGTGAAGTCGTTGAGCGTGCCCGCCGTGCCCAGGATGCCGCCGTCGTCGTCGTGCATCAGCCGGGCGAACACCTCCACCCAGCGGTAGCTCCCGTCGCGCGTGAGGTAGCGCATCTCATGGCGCACGAAATCCACTTCCCCCGCGAACAGCTTCTGGAGCGGCTCCGGGTCGCGGTCCCGGTCATCCGGGTGGAGGAACTCCGAGAAGGAGCGGCCCAGGCTCTCCTCCACGCTGAAGCCGGTGATGTCCGTCCAGGCCGGGTTGAGAAAGGTCCACGTCCCCGCCAGGTCTGTCTGGAACACCACTTCCCGCAGGCTGTCGATGACGCCTCGGTAACGGTGCTCGTTGGAGGTCCAGTCAGGCGTGGAGTGCGGCTTCTGCATGATGGAACTCGAGAAAGTGGGCCGCGCGGGTGGACGCAGGGTCACCCGGATGCGCTACAAAGGGACAGAGAATCTGGATTTCCGGGCAGGCAAGCAAGGGGGCTTCGATGACCCTGGCAGGCGCGGGATGGGGACGGCGCCCCTTCTGCTGTTCTGTGGAAACACGGAGGCTGCCCTTCGTCCGAGGAAGGAGACATGCCTCCATGTTGCCTCTGCTCGCGGAAAGTCCCTCATGGCCTCTGGAAGCGCCCCGCTTTCGATGACGCATCTGGACTCCGAAGAGGCGGACGCCCTGCTGAAGGAAGGCGTCCTCCGGTTGCTGCTCGAGCAGGCGGGCGAGGCGCTCGTGTTGGTGGATGTCACCGGGCGTGTGCTTGCTTTCAACATGGAGGCCGGGCGTCAGTTCCGCATGAGCCGGCCCGAGCGTGCCGAGCAGGGTTGGCTGCCCGGTTGTGTATGGGCGCGTGCGGAGGATGCGTCCATGTCGGTGGAGGTGCCGCCCCTGGCGCGCGCGCTCACGGGCGAATGGGTGGCGGAGGCCCGCTGGCGGGTGCGCCGGCCGGATGGGACGCACGTCCTGCTGCGCGCCTCCGCGGTGCCGCTGGAGCACGACGCGGGCCCGACGGCTGGCGCGCTGCTGCGCGCATGTGAAGTGGCCTCGGTCGTGGGGCTGGACGCGGTGGGCTCGGCGCGGCTGCTGGCGGAGGCCGGTGCGCTGCTGGGCGCCGCGTTCGACGATGAGGCCGCGCCGCGGTTGCTCCGCTTGCTGGTGCCCGCGCTCGCGGACGCGGCGGTGCTGTACCTGGGCCTGCCCGGCGGGCCGCCGCGCCCGGTGACGGCGCTGCACGCCGAGCCGGAGCGCCATGGCTTGCTGGAGGAGATGCTGCGCCGCTACCCGCTGCCGCCCGAGCGCGTGCTGCCGTTGTGCGGCACCGGCCAGCCGGAGCGGTTGCGGGTGACGGAGGCCCACGTGGAGGCCGCCGCGCGGGACGCGGACCACGCGCGGCTGCTGCGGGGGCTGGGCCTGCGCTGCTACCTGGGCGTGCCGCTGGTGGCGCGCGAGCGCGTCATCGGCACGCTGGCCCTCTTCCGCGCGGAGGAAGCCCGTGACTTCAGCGCGGAGGAGCTGCGGCTGGCAGAGGAGGTGGCCCGCCGCACCGCGCTCTCCGTGGACAACGCGCAGCTCCTAAAGGAGGCGCGCGAGGCGGTGCGCCTGCGCGATGAGTTCCTGGGAATCGCCAGCCACGAGCTGAAGACGCCGCTGACGCCGCTGCACCTCAAGGTGCAATTGCTGCAGAAGCAGGTGGATGGGATGGCGGCCCACAACCAGCCGGTGTCCGCCGAGCGCGTGTCGGAGACGCTGGAGGTGGTGCAGCGGCAGGTGCGCAAGCTGACGAGCCTGGTGGACAACCTGCTCGACGTGTCGCGAATCACCGCGGGCCGCCTGCGGCTGGAAGTGGAGGAGATGGACCTGGCCAGCGTGGCGGCGGAAATCCTCTACCGCTTCGCGCCCTCCGCCTCGCAGCTGAAGTGTGAGCTGGAGCTGCACGCGCCGGTGCCCGTCATGGGCCGGTGGGACCGGCTGCGGCTGGAGCAGGTGGTGACCAACCTGCTGTCCAACGCGCTGAAGTACGGCGCGGGCCACCCCGTACGCGTGGTGGTGGAGGCGGAGGGGCTCACGGCCCGCCTGACGGTGCGCGACGGCGGCATCGGCATCTCCGCGGAGGATTTGCCGCGCATCTTCGAGCGCTTCGAGCGCGCGGTGAGTGACAGGCACTACGGCGGCCTGGGCCTGGGGCTCTACATCACCCGGCAGATTGTGGAGGCCTTCGGCGGCACGGTGCGCGCCACCAGCGAGCCAGGGCAGGGCTCCCTCTTCGTGCTGGAGCTGCCGCGCGGCGACATCCCCGAGGAGTGGCTGACGGCGCACGGCGCGCCGGAGCCATCGTCGTCCTGACGCGCTAGGCCGCGCTCGCGGATGCCGCGGGCTCGGCGCGGCGGGGGAGCCGCACGTGGAAGCTGCTGCCGCGCTGGGGCCCCGGGCTCTCCGCCCAGATGGCGCCGCCGTGGCGCTCCACGATTTCGCGGCAGATGAAGAGGCCCAGCCCCAGGCCGCCGAAGTGGCGCGCCTGGGCGTTGGACGCGCGCGCGAAGGGCCGGAACAGGTCCGCCACGTTCTCCGGAGGGATGCCGATGCCCTCGTCGCGCACGCTCAGCAGCACGTGCGTCTCCGCGGCCTCCAGTGACATGCGCACCGCGCCGCCGTGGGGGGAATAGCGCACGGCGTTGCTGACCAGATTGGTGAGCACCTGCTCCAGCCGCAGCGCGTCCCAGTCGCCCTCCACCGGGTGGGCGGGGACGTCCAGCTCGAAGGTGACGCCGGACTCGGTGCGCAGCTCGAAGCGCTCCAGCACCTCGCGCAGCAAGGGGACCAGGTCCAGGCGCTTGCGCTCCAGCTCCAGCCGCCCGCCCTGGATGCGCGCGGTGTCCAGCAGGTCATCCACCAGCCGCGTCAGCCGCTCCGTCTGCCGGGCCATGGAGCGCAGCGCCTTGAGCAGCCGCTCGCGCTCCGGGAAGTCTCCGCTCTTCTCCAACCGCTGGAGGGTGAGCGCGGCGAAGCCCTTGAGCGGGGTGAGCGGCGTGCGCAGCTCGTGGCTGGCCACGCTGAGGAACTCCTCGCGCGCGCGCACCGCCTCCTTCAGCTCCGTCTGCGTGGCGCCCGTGCGGGCCGCCATCTCGTTGAAGCCGCGGGCCAGCTCGCCCAGCTCATCGTCCTCCTCCACGTCCACGCGCTGTGACCAGTCGCCCGCGGTCAGCGCGGCGGTTGCGGAGCGCAGATGGGCCAGGCGGCGGATGATGTCGCGGGCAACCAGCTGCGACAGCAGCAGGGCCATGAGGACGCCCAGCAGCACCAGCCCCACCACCGCGGCGCTCATGCGCGTAATCGCCGCGTAGGCCACCACCAGCTCCTGCGTCACCAGCACGTTCCACTCCGTGCCTTCCACGGGGGCCTCGGCGGCGAGCATGCGGCGGTCCGCCGCGTCGAAGGCCTCCAGCACGCCGATGCCGGGACGCAGCAGCTCCAGGCTGAGCGCGTCCGGCAGGTGGGCTTCGCCCAGCAGCGGCGCGCCGGGCGCGGTGTCGCGCAGCACCTTGAGGCCGCGCCGGTCCAACACCTGCACGCGGAAGCGCCGCGACGCGGGCGTGGTGGCCTGGCTCAGCCGCTCCAGGGACAGCAGGCCCACCAGCATGCCCCGCACCTCGCCGTCCTCGCGGAAGGGCTGCGTCACCGCGACCAGGGGCTGGCCGGGCGGACGGATGAAGGGCGGAGACACCTCGGCGCCCCGGGTGAAGCCCGAGGGCAGGAAGTCGCGCGGCTCCAGGTTCCACCCCTCCACGCTGGGAGACGCGGCCAGGACGTGGCCCTGGGTGTCCACCGCGAGCGCCGCGTCGAAGGCGCGCTCCTGGGCCGCCAGGTTGACCAGGTAGGGCTCCAGCCGCTCCGGCGCGGCCGCGGCGAAGGCGGCGCGGAAGCCCGGGGACTCCAGCATCAGCGCCAGGGACTCGCCCGCGTCGTCCAGGTAGCGCCGCAGGAAGTCGGCCTCGCCCGCGGCGGCGCGCTGCGTGTCGTCGCGCACCTGCTGCTCAATCGCGTTCTGCGCCAGGTACGCCGCCAACCCGCCCAGCGCCAGCAGCGGCACCAGCCCCGCGAAGGCCAGCCCGCGCAGCAGCTTCCACCCCACCGTGCGAGGCGCGCGCGGCCGCCAGTCCAGGGCTTGCGCGACACAGGCCAGGGTGAGCACCGCGTACACGCTGGCGCCCAGCCATGAAGCACCCCGGCCCAACGCGTACGCGAGCAGGGCGAAGGGCACCGCCAGCCCGCCCATGAACAGGGCCGGCAGCCGGCGGTGGATTCGGTGGGAAGGCAGCAGCAGGCCCACGCCGCACGCGGCGAAGAGCAGGCCCACCAGGGGCCGGAGGGGCGCGAGGTGGGCGTAGACGGACAGCGGGAAGCGCTCGGGCACCACCAGCATGGCCACGCCGAACGCCGCGCCGGTGAGCGCCGCGAAGGTGCGCAGCACGGGCCGCTGGCGCATGGCGGGCCAGGCCTCCAGCACCACGCCGCCGAAGAGCACCGGGTAGAGGATGATGCCCGTGAAGCTGCCCGGCAGCACGTTGAGCACCCACCAGTACAGCGCCATGGCCGCGCCCAGCAGCAGGCGCCCCGTGACGTCCAGCCAGCGCGGCGCGCGCGGGTACAGCAGCGCGCCCATCAGCATGATGCTCCCCGTCAGGTACGTGAGGCCCAGCATGCGCACGTACGGGTAGAGCGGCCGGAAGGAGGCCACCCGGAACTCGTACGGGACGTAGGTCATCAGCACGCCGAACATCAGGCCGACGACGGCGGCGGGCCAGGTGAGCGCTAGGGGGGCCGGTGGGGACGGCGCCTGGATTTGCGGTGAAGGCGAAGAAGACATCTTTGCGGATTCACGCGCGACGGGCGCCATGGGTGCTAGTGCCCCCCGGGCTTTCGTCGAAGGCTCGACATCACGCGACCTCGAGCACCGTCCACTCGCGGACCTCGCCCGCGAGCGTCACTTCCACTGTGTCTCCCGCCTTTCGGCCCATGAGGGCGCGCCCCACGGGGGACGCGGGGGTGATGACGGACAGGAAGCCGTCGCCGCCCGGCCCCGTCAGCTCGGTGCCGGCGCCCGCGGGCAGGACGAAGAAGGTCCGCTCGGAGAAGCCCTCCTCGTCCTCGGTGCTGACGTCCACGATGGCGCCCAGCGCCACCGGCCCCTGCCGGGGGAAGCGTGGGAACTCCGCCTGACCGAACTTCGTCAGCGCCTGGAGCTCCTCCTGGACCCGGCGGGCTCGCTGGGCCTGTCCGGTGGCGAGGCTGCCGAACTCCAGGGCGGCGCGGCCGTCCTCTTTCTTCTCGGACTCCGTGGCCAGACTGCGGGCGGCCTCGCGGGCCTCCGCCTCGGCGCGGTGGGCCAGCCGGTCGCTCTGCTGGAGGCGGTCCGCGAGCTGGCCCAGGAGTGCATGCTTGTCGAGTCGCATGGGTGGTACAGAACTGTAGCGTCCATGGCGGACACCTCCAGTTTTCAGCCCGTCGCCCCCCGCCCGTCCGGGCTTAGAGTGGGGGGCATGACACCCCAGGAACTCTCGGAGAAGGCCCGGCAGCTCGTCGCCGAAGGCGCGGTGCTGCTGGATGTGCGCACGCCGCAGGAATTCCAGGAAGGGCACCCCGAGCCCGCCCGGAACATCCCCGTGCAGGAGCTGCCTCGCCGGCTGGCCGAGGTAGGCCCGCCCGGCACGCGCGTGGTGGTGTACTGCGCCGCCGGTGGCCGCAGCGCCCAGGCCGTGCAGCTGCTTCACGCCAACGGCTTCCCGGACGTCTTCGACCTCAAGTCCGTGAAGAACTGGTAGCCAGCCGGGGGCAGGTGACACGGGCGCCCGGTTGGAGCAGGGTTCGCCCTCCGGCCATGAGCCGCACGGCTGGCTTCCTCATCGTGGCGTTGTCGGGCGTGTGTTTCGGCGCGCTGGGCCTCTTTGGCCGCCTGGCCTATGCGGCGGGCACGGACGTGGCCACGCTGCTCTTCCTTCGCTTCTCCCTCGCCGGGGCGGTGCTCGCCGGTGTCATGGTGCTGCGCCGCCAGCGGTGGCCGCGGGGTGGGGTGCTGGTGGCCCTGGTGCTGCTGGGCGCCGCCGGGTACTTCAGCCAGTCCGGGGCCTACTTCTTCGCCCTGCAGCACGCGCCCGCGGGGCTGGTGGCCCTGCTGCTGTACTCCTTCCCCGCGCTGGTGGCGCTGGTGCAGCGTGTCGTCTTCAAGGAGCACCTGGGCCGGGTGAAGTGGCTGGCGGTGGTCCTGTCGGTGGGCGGCACGGTGCTGACAGCCGACCTGTCCCAGGGCGGCGCCACGCTGCCGGGCGTGCTGCTGGGCCTGCTGTCCGCGCTGTTCTACACCGTCTATGTCGTCGCCAGCGGCCGGGTGTCCGGTCGGGCGGGGCCGCTGGCCTCCAGCACCGTCATCCTCTGCTCGGCGGGTTTCTCCTTCGGCGTGGCCATGCTGGTGCGTGGCCCTGCCTTCCCCGGCTCCGTCACGGGCTGGGCCGCGGTGGTGGGGTTGGCGCTGGTGGCCACGGTGGCCGCGGTGCTCCTCTTCTTCGTGGGCATCCAGCGCATTGGCCCGGTGAACACGTCGCTGGTGTCCAACCTGGAGCCCCTGACGGCGGTGGTGCTGGGGGCGCTCTTCCTGGATGAGCGGCTCACCCCGCGCCAGGTCCTGGGAGGCGTTCTCATCCTTGGGGCCGCGGTGATGCTGGCCCGCGCCGATGTGCCCCGCGCCTCCCCGGAGCCGCCCGCGGGAGGGGGTGCTCCGGGGGCGGTGCCCGGTTAGTCCCGGGCCCGCGACTTCCTCCGTCCTACCAGCGCGTCACTTCGCGCAGGAAGCGGTGCACGTCCTGGTTGAAGCGCCGCGGCTGCTCCGCGTGGGGCGCGTGGCCGGTGCCCGGGTACAGCATGAACTCGGCGTCCGGCAGGGCGTCCACCAGCGCCTGCTGGTCCGCGACGGAGAAGAAGCCGTCCTGGTCTCCGCCAATGACGAGCACCGGCACGCGGATGTGGTTCAGCCGCGCCGAGTGGTCCTCCGCGAGCAGGCCGTCCAGCGCGTCCTGCCACACGCGCGCGGGCACCTTGCTGCTCTCCGACACCATCGTGTTGATGTACGACGCCGGAACAGGGCGCACGAAGGTGCTCTCCTGGAACGCGCGGATGAACTCCGGATCCACCGTGCCCTCGAACGTGTCCACGATGGACTTCAGCTCCAGCGCCACCGGGTTGCCGGCGACGGTGGGCGCCGAGCCGACGAGCACCAGTCCCTTCACGCGCCGCGGGAAGTCCAACGCCACCTGCTGCGCGATGAAGCTGCCCATGGAGTGGCCGACGAGGATGGCGCTGCGCTCGCCCACCGCTTCCAGGAAGGCGTCCACGTCCGCGGCGAAGGACTGCTGCGTGTAGCAGCACGCCGGGCGCGTCGAATCCCCGTGGCCGCGCTGGTCCAGCACGTAGACGTGGTGGTTGCGCGGGAAGGTGCGCAGGTTCAGGTCCCACGTGTGGTTGGAATCTGAAAAGCCGTGGAGGAACACCACCGCGGGGCCCAGCGGCAGGCCCTGCTCCACGTAGCGCAGCGTCACGCCGGTGCGCAGACGGATGGAGCGCTCACGGGGCGTGCCGAACAGCTCCTGCTCGGTGGAGGTCACCTCGGCGCCCTCGGGTGCCAGCCGCATGTCATTCGAGTCGGACTCCGGCGCGGGACCACAGGCGGCGAGAACGGGAAGAGCGAGCAGGGCGGCGAGGAGCTTTCTCATGCGTGAATGCCTCGAGGCGCTCCGGCGGGAAATTCCGTCGGTGCATCGAGAAGTCTACGACTACCTCTGACATTGCCTCGCTGTAGGTGACTTGCGGGGTTGGTGCGCACCCGTTTTTCAGAGCTGGGAGTCAGCGGGAACCCGCTCAAAACGCACCGTGGACGGAAGGTTCTCGCGCGGGCGGCGCGCCTGTCACGGCCGTGCAACACAGGCCCGCGTAACCTTTCGGCCGCCGCCTTCGTGGTGTCGCTGAACGCCCGGCGTTTCACCGGGCCATTTCGGTGGAGGACGGCACATGAAGGCACCTCGAGTGGCGGTCATTGGCGGAGGACTGGGTGGCCTGTCGGCGGCGGCGCTGCTGGCGCGGGGCGGTTGCGCGGTGACGCTCTTCGAGCGCTCGAAGCACCTGGGAGGCCGGGGACAGACGTCGGACGTGGAGGGCTTCCGCTTCAACCTCGGGGCTCACGCCCTGTACCAGGGGGGCGCGGGGATGCGCGTGCTTGGCGAACTGGGCGTGAAGCCCGCGGGCGGCATGCCCGGCGCGGGCTCGTATCTGCTGAGTGGCGGACGCCTGCACACGATGCCGCGCGGGCTGGTCTCCATGCTGACCACGGACGCGCTCGGACTGCCGGGGAAGCTGGAGCTCGCGAAGCTGCTCGCGGGGCTGGGACGCGTGGACCTGGCGCCACTGGCGAACATCACCACGCGCGACTGGGTGGAGCAGCACCTGACGAACGCGGACGCCCGCGCCTTCATCCTGGCGCTGGTGCGGGTGACGACCTACTGCGCGGACGTGGACGCGATGAGTGCCCAGGCCGCCGTCGCCCAGCTCCAGGCGAAGCCGGCCGTGCTCTACGTGGACGGCGGGTGGGGCACGCTGGTCTCCGGGTTGGAGACAAGCGCGCGTGACGCGGGCACGCGGCTGGAGCTCTCCGCGCGGGTGAGCGCGGTCCTGCTGGCGGATGCGGGCCCGCGCGTTCGTGGCGTGCGGCTCGCGGATGGGACGGAGCACGCGGCGGACGCGGTGGTGGTGGCGGGCGGGCCGGGGGACATCGCGGCGCTGCTGCCCGCTGACGCGCTCCTGGCGCACGACGCGGCCCGCGCCGTGCCGGTGAAGGCGGCCACGCTGGAGCTGGGGCTGTCCCGGTTGCCCCGTCCGGACGCGCTGTTCGCGCTCGGTACGGATGGCCCCTGGTACGCGTCGGTGCACTCCGCGGTGGCGAAGCTGGCGCCGGAAGGCGGCGCGATGGTGCATGTGATGCAATACCTGGGCGGCAGGGCCCCGGAGGCGAGCGAGGCCCGCTTGGAGGAAGTGATGGATGCGCTGCAGCCCGGTTGGCGGACGTCCGTGGTGGCGCGCCGTTACCGGCCCTCCCTGCGGGTGTCGCACTGGCTGCCGACGGCGCGGACGGGGGGCCTGGGCGGACGCCCCTCGGTGGAGGTGCCGCACGTGCCTGGGTTGTACCGCGTGGGAGATTGGGTGGGGCCGGAGGGCTTGCTCGCGGAGGCGTCCTTCGCCAGCGCGGAGGCGGTGGCGCGCGCGCTCGTCCCGGGCCAGCAGGTGGCGTCACGCCGGGCAGTGGGGCGCTGACGCATGGACCGCTCCGCGCGCGAAGGACTGGCGCAGGCCGTGCGCGAGCACGAGCGCTTCCTGTGGGGGCTCTGCTACCGCATGACGGGCGTGTCGGCGGACGCGGAGGACCTGGTGCAGGAGACCTTCGCGCGCGCCCTGGCCTCGCCGCCCGCGCGAACGGAGGCGCTGCGCCCCTGGCTGACGCGGGTGGCGGTGAACCTGGCCCGGGACACGTTGCGGCGGCGCAAGCGCGAGGGCTACGTGGGGCCCTGGCTGCCCTCGCCGCTGGACACCGGAGAGGAGGAGCTGCCGCCCCCTGGCGTGGAGGCACGGCTGCCGGGAGGCGGCTCCACGGAGGGACGCTACGCGCTGCTGGAGAGTGTCTCCTTCGCCTTCCTGCTCGCGCTGGAGGCGCTGTCTCCCAAGCAGCGGGCGGTGCTGCTCCTGCGCGACGTGTTCGACTACTCGGTGCGCGAGGTGGCCGAGGCGCTGAACCTGCGCGAGTCCAACGTGAAGGTGGTGCACCACCGCGCGCGGGCGGCGATGGCGGCGTACGACCGCGCCCGCTGCCTGCCGACGCGGGAGCTCCAGGCTCGCGCCCGCGCCGCGCTGGAGGGCTTCCTGGGCGCGCTGCTGACGGGGGATGTGGCGGCGGCGGAGGCGCTGCTCGCCAGCGACGTGTGCGCGCTGTCGGACGGCGGTGGCCAGTACCGCGCCGCGCGCGTGCCAGTGCTGGGACAATCGCGCGTGCTGCTGCTCTACCGGCGGCTGATGGAGATGCGGGGGGCGCCCTCCGCCGTGGAGCTGCGGATGCTCAACGGCCTGCCTGCGGTGGTGGCCGTGTTTCCTCCGCCCCAGCGCGACCCGCAGGCGGGCACCCAGATGGTGGTCCGCGTGGAGCTGGCGGCGGACGGGCGAATCACCCAGGTCCACTCCATCCTCGCGGACCGCAAGCTCGCCGGGCTGCGCATGCCCGTGCCCGCCTGAGCGCTCCGGCGGCGCGTCAGCTCGCCGGGCGCCGGGCGAGGATGAGCTCGCTCACGCCCTGGAGCCGCTGCACGCGCCGCTCGATGTCGAAGCCCGCGCGCCGCACCAGGTCGAACGTCTCCCGGTCCAGCCGGCACCCGCCGCTCACCCGCATCCAGGCGGGGGTGAGCAAGTCCTGCACGGTGGCCAGCGCTGGCGAGGGCGCGCGCACGTGCTCCAGCATGCGCAGCGCGCCGCCCGGGCGCAGGACCCGGAAAATCTCCGCCAGCGCCCGCGCCGGGGCCTCCACGCTGCAGAAGACGAGGCTGGACACCACGGCGTCGAAGGAGGCGGCGGGGAAGGGCAGGGACTCCACGCTGGCGTACAGCAGCCGCGCGTCGGGCCGCCGTCGCTGGGCGCGCACGAGCGCCGCTTCGTCCACGTCGATGGCGGTGACGGCGGTGACGGTGTCCGGGTAGCCGGGCAACGCCAGTCCGGTGCCGGTGCCCACCTCCAGCACGTGGCCGGACAGGCCGCGCACCAGCTTGCGCCGGGCGGCGGTGAGGCCCAGCCAGCCCAGGGGCGTCATGACTGCGTCGTACGCGAGTGCCTTCATGCAAGCAGCCTCCTCGTCAGAAACGCGCGGGCCCGGAAGCCCGCCGCGGATGCGCCGGAACTCCGGGCCCATGAGACGCCAGGCCGCCGCGAGCAGGGCAGCGGACGTTGCGAGCCTACCGCGCGCCCGCCGTTCCCGGGCTCTTCGGCGACGACGGCGGCGGCGAGGTGGCCGCGCCCGGCGCCTGGGGCCGCAGGACGCCCCAGATGCCGTAGAGCATCAGCGCGATGCAGCCGTACTGCGCGGGCGTCAGTCCGAAGTAGCGGGCGTCCACGTAGGCCATGTCCGTGGCGCGCAGGAAGTCGAAGAAGAAGCGGCACACCGCGTACAGCACCGCCAGCAGCGGCAGCAGGCGCCCCTTCAGCTTCCCCGCGTTGCGCAGGGCGTACAGCACGCCGCTGATGGCGAAGAGCGCCATGGCGTCGTACATGCCCAGGTCGTGCCGGGGACCGCCGGGGAAGGCCACCGCCAGGAAGAAGTCCGTGGGCACGCCCGGGTGGTCATGCACGGCGAAGCAGCCCAGCCGCGCCACCGCCCAGCCAGGCGCCACGCCCAGGGCGAACGAGTCCGCGTAGTCCGAGAAGCGCAGCTTGCGGACCTTGAAGAACACGACGGCGGCGAGGATGCCGCCCAGGAGGCCGCCGAACGAGGACAGGCCATCCCAGACCTTCAAAATCTGGAACGGGCTCTTGGACAGCTCCTCCGGGTGGTAGAAAAACAGGTGCACCCAGTGGCCCACGACGACGCCGACACCCACGCCCCAGGGCGCGAAGTCCGCGAGCGGCTCCGGGTTCAGGCCTTCGCGCTCGGCGTTGCGGCCAAGCAGGCGAGCGGCCAGCAGGATGCCCACCGCGACGAAGATGCCGAAGGGCTCGATTTTCAGGGGCCCCAGCTCAATCGAGGGGGCGTGCCAATAGGGAATCACGTCAGGCGGCTCCAGGGGATGCGAACGTCCCACCCTTAATCCGGGCGGAGGGATGTGGGCGAACAATTGTCGGAACGGAGTCTTTCCCGGCCTCGTCTTCTTGGAGGTCGGGTGGAGGACACCGCTCCTGTGTGCCTCCGGGCACCTCGCTCGTACCCGGGAGGGAATCACTCCCACTTCCGGACGTTCGCGCAAGGCCAGTTAGAACCGAATTAATCCATTCGTGCGTGTACTACGGGAAATCCGTGGTTTTTTGTCAGGCCCTTCCTGTCCAATCGAACGGGAACGCAGGGCCTCTCTGGAGGAAGGGGGACAGGCATGACGTCGCGAGCAGACTGTCACGTCGGGCCGGGCGCGCGGCCACGAGCGCGGCCCCATTGCCCCTGTCGCACGCGCGAGGCTCCGCACGCGACGGGTGCTGACCTGATGCCGGATGACCTCGCCTCATGCGTCCGGCGTAGCACGGTGGTTCAAGGAGCACACAACTCATGAAGTCCTACCTGTTGGTTCCAAAGGAGTCCATCGAGACGCAGGCTCGTGTGGGGCCTCGCGGCACGGAGCAGGGTGAGCGCGTGCTGTCACGCACGACGGCGCTGCGCTTCGCGGTGGCGAACAAGGCGCCCGACGCGTTGTTCGCGCTCGGGCTGCGGTCGGCCACGCTGCCCGGTCCGCGTCCGCCCGTCAGTGGACAGGAAGAGCGCCGTCGGAAGGGCAAGGGCGCGAAGTCGGCGCGCACGGGCACGCGCGGCTCGGACTCCTCCACGCCGCCCATGCCGGGCGCGACGGTGGCCGAGCAGACCGGCGCGGAGCCCGGCAGCTACCGGTACATGCCGCTCATCGGTGCCACCATGGCGCACTTCTACGAAGACCATACGGAGAAGGAAGCCCGCGGCGCGCTGGAGCGCGACTTCGAGTTCATCCCCGACGTCGTCCCGTTGTCCTTCCCCGGCCCGGTGTCGGCGGGACAACCCGGACCGCGCAACCGGGGCATGTCCTCGCTGGCCGAGCGCGAGTGGCCCGACGAGTGCGGCGTTCCCCTGGCCCACGCCCAGGGCATCCGCGGCGCCGGCGTCATGCTGGGCATCCTCGACACCGGTGTGGACGCGGACCACCCCGAGCACGCGGCGCGCGTCATCCAGTTCCGCTACGTGTCGCTGTTCCCCAACTCGCCGCACAATCCGGCGCGTGACATCCGCGGCTTCGACCCGGACGGCCACGGTACGCACGTGTGCGGCATCGCCGCCGGTGTGCACCACGGCGTCGCCCCGGAGGTGGACCTCTACGTCGCGTCCGTCATCGAATCGGAGACCATCCGCACCAGCCTGGGCCGCGTGGCCGCGGGCATGGAGTGGCTGCTGCACCAGTTCAGCCGCCCGGAGAACTCGACGCGGCCCGCGGTGGTCAACCTGTCGCTCGGCTTCCCGCTGATGCCGCCGCCCGGCATCTCGGAGGCGGACTACAACCTCAACCTGCGCGCGCTGCAGACGATGATTCGTCGCCTGCTCGACAGCAATGTCCTGCCGGTTGTGGCGGCAGGTAACAGTGGACCCGACACGGTTGGTTATCCAGCCGCCTTTCCAGAATCACTGGCTGTCGGCGCGGTCGACTTCGCGCGTAACGTGGCCACATTCTCCGCGAGTGGCACCGTGGGTAGGCGCGTCGTGCCGGACATCATGGGGTATGGGGTGAATGTCTATTCCAGCACGGAGCGTCGTTGTAACAACCAGGCGTTCTACGAGCGAATGAGTGGCACGAGCATGGCAGCGCCTTATGTAGCGGGTATCGCGGCGCTGTACCGTTGCCGTGCCCCTGACTTGACGGCGCTCGAGGTGAGGGATTTGATCCTGTCGAATGCGGTGAAGCTCCCTCGGTCGGGAACGCACAAGACAGGCAAGGGCCTGGCCGTATTCAGGTGACGGTGGTGGTTGAAGCCGGGGTCGGCGCCATGAGAGCGCCGGACCCGGGAGAGGATGAGGGCCATGGGCAGGAAAAATGGCGAGTGGGGGGACGTCCGGGTCGGCGGCGTCCCGGGTCTGTCCGCGCGCGTGCGCCCATTGCCGGGCGCCGCGGGTACAGACACGCAGCCCGACTGGATTGACGTGACGGTGATGCCCCGCGAGGAGCCGGCGGCGGCGTCGCGTGGACGCGCGTCTCCACGGCCGCCCGTCCGCTCCCGAGCGGAAGTGCACCAGTCGGGCCTGGCCGAAAGCGCGCAGTTCCACCAGAGCCTCATGCGCTGGCTGGAGGCACACCACCTCCTGGGCGCGGTGCGCTCGGTGAGTGAGCCGGGCTCCATGCCCATGCTTCACCTGCGCTGCGCGCCGCGGGTGCTGGACCAGCTGCGCCGTGCCCCGGAGTTCGAAGCGGGCACGATGATGCCCCTCGACCTCATCTAGCGGTGGGTGCCCCTCGCCTCGCACCCCTGGTCTGGGACTCCCTCCCTGTCTGAAGAGGGCTGCCCGGGTGGCCCTTCCGCCACCTGGAAAGGCGCATGTTTCCGCCTTTCCCGAAGATGTGGCCGAGCCCTCGTTTCCGCTACTGAGAACCGACGGCTCCGCCGCTTCTTCCTGAATAGCTTGGAATCTCGTGATTAGCCCGTCGTCCTGCCAGTCGTCCGCGAGTCGAGGGATGACGTCGGCTCGTGGACAGGGTGAAGCGCATCGCGTGTGAGGCTGTGCGCGCGACGACGCGGTGAGCAGTGAATGTCTCCCATTGTCGCCGTGTCGCTCTGGCACCCGCGTCACGCGGTGTGACGTCCATTGCACACGCGCACAGTCAGCTCGTTCCGGTACCGCCAGGAAAACCAGGGACCTGCGTCTGTCCGTTGAAAGGCATGAAGGTTGCCTTTCGCGGTTGTTGGACGCGAGCCCCGGAGTCCATCCATGCAACTGGCGATGAAGCCCTCACGAGGTGCGTGCAGCCTTTCTCACCTGGAGGTGGCGCGATGACGGCCTGGAATCCAGGTAGCTCGTGCCGCTGCTGCCGACGCAGGCGCTCCCCTCGGGTGTCCCGCCCGCCCGCTACCTCCAGCGCTCCGAAGGCCAGCTCCCACGCCAGCGTCGCGGCGCGGTGTGTGGCCGGCAGGCGGTGCGGGTGCCTGGCCTCGGGCCACCGCAGCGTCCGGAGCCGCGTGGAGCGGATCCGCCGCCAGACGCGGCAGTGGTGGTGACGGGTGACGCCAATCAGCCATCGGTGAGCGGCGTCACGGGGGCGCCTGTCCCCTCATGCCTTAGAGACAGGCGTAACCCACTGAAATCACGTCGTTTCGCAGCGGGCCCTGGCGCGCGCTGCGGTAGGCGGAGGAGAAGCCCTGGTGTCAGGGAGTCGCCTACCTCCCGCTCCAATAGCACGCCCCTGAAGGTGGACACCCGCAAGACGCAGAAGACGAAAACCTCGGCCAGGCCCAACGCTTCGCGCCTGACACCCGCCCAAGAGCTGGACGCCCAGCGACAACAAGACGCGCGCCGCTGCACCAGGACTCTTCAGCCATGCGCCCGGGCAACAGCCGCGGCGACAGCAACCTGAGCATGTTCGACCAGGGCTCGGACAACCGGAACTTCTTCCAGCGGATGAGCGGCCAGCCGACGCCCATCCGCAAGGGTCTCAAGGTCCTGGAGGGCTGAGCCGCGCCTTCATGAAAACGGGTCCTCGTCATCCCACACGAGGGCCCGTCACTGGCTCATGAGCGTGAACTCAGGGGCGCCTCACGGTGCGGGAGCCGGGACGCACGTGCCGTTCTGCTCCACGTAACCCGCGTCACAGTGGCAGTGATCGCCATGAGCATGGCCGTGCTCGCCGCAGTCCAGCACTGGCGTCTCCGCGACACACGTGCCGTCCTGCTCCACGTAACCCGCGTCACAGTGGCAGTGGTCGCCATGGGCATGGCCGTGCTCGCCGCAATCGAGCGTGGGCTCCTCGGCGACGACGCAGGTGCCGTTCTGCTCGGTGTAGCCCTCGTCGCAGTGGCAGTGGTCACCGTGCAGGTGTCCGTGGCCCCCACATTCCTCGACGGGCTCCTCGGCGACGACACAGGTGAGGCCGTCCGCGACATAGCCGTCGTCGCAGTGGCAGTGGTCGCCATGGAGGTGTCCATATCCTCCACACTCGATTTCGTCGGAGTCGGAATCAGAAGAGCCGCATGCGGCGAAGAGAATCGCCGTCGCGGCCAGGAGGGCCAGTCGAAGAGGTCGAGGATGCATCACGGCTCCCGGCACATGGGTGGAATCGCGCGAAGCGCTCAGGCTGCTTCAGCACGTCTGGCCGTATCTCACGTGTAATCAAGTTGCGCAACCGTGTTGCAGTAGTGTCTTTGGTGCCAGATTCGCCGCTGCCGGAGCGCGCGGGCCCGGGTGGTGCAAACCGCCACCTGTCCGCAGGGCGTCCTACGTGCGTGCGCGCGCCGCCGTTGGGTATCGAGCATCCGGTGTCGCACCGCGGGTCGCGCTGTATCCGCTGGATGACGAGCGCGCGGAAAGTCATGTGAGGTACCCGTCCCAATCGCACTCCGAGTGCCGATGCATTGCCGCCCCTGGATTCAAAACGAGGGCAGTCATGGACGGACTTCGAGCAGGTGCCGTGGTGTTCCTGGCGTGCGCGGGCATGCTGGGAGCAGGTCCTTCCTGGGCGCAGGCGCCCCTGGAGGAAGAGCCCGGCGAGGTGCTTTCCGAGGACCAGTTGGAAGCGCTGCTCGACTCACCCGTGGCGCAGCCGTCCGACGGTGAGCTGTCCACCGCGGCCTTCGGGCCCGAGCAACTGGCGCCGTACTTCGCGGAAGGCACCCTGGCGAAGGCCCACGCGGAGTTCCGGCGCGGGCGCTACGCGCGGGCGCGGAGCCTGCTGGCCCAGGAGGAGGCCACGCCGCAAGTCCGCTTCCTCATGGCGCAGAGCGCGCTGCTGGCGCGCAACCACGCGGTGGCGGCGGAAGAGTTCGCCGCGCTGGCGGACGGCTACGGCGCGCTGCGCGACCACAGCCTGCTGCGGGCCGCCCAGGCCAACGAGCGGCGGCGCAAGCTGGACACGGCGGCCGGGCAGTACCGCGGCGTGAGCCCAGGCTCGCCGCTGTACCCGGAGGCGCGCTTCAGCCTGTCGCGGGTGCTCCAGCGGCGGGGGGACATTCCGGGCGCGTTGACGGCGCTCCAGGAGCTCATCGACAGCCGCCAGTCGCGAGGGCCGGACGCGCTCCGGATGAAGGCGCTGCTGGCCATCTGCGACCTGGCGCGCGCGCAGGGGCAGTACAACGCCGAGCACCGCGCGCTGCTGGAGGTGTGGGCCACCAGCCCGCTGTCGAACGAGGCGCGCCGCGCCGAGAAGCGGCTGAAGGGGCTGCCGCTGCCCCTCAAGTGGCGGGTGCGCCGCGCGGAGGCGCTGGTGGAGCTGCACCGCAACCATGCCGGCATGGCGCTGCTGGACAAGGTGCTGCCGCACCTGGAGATGCCGGATGAGCTGGCCTGCCGCGCGCACCTCACCTACGGCCGTGCGCTGCGCAAGGAGCGCAAGCACCGCCGGGCCATCGACGTGCTGGAGCCCATGGTGGCGGGCTGCACCGCGTCCGAGCAGCGGCCGCAGGCGCTCTACATCCTGGGCTACTCCCAGTCGGTGGTGGAGCCGAAGGCGGCCGTCACCACCTACGCCACGCTCGCCCGGGACTACCCGGAGCATGGCTACGCGGATGACGCGCTCTTCTTCGAGGCGTGGTTGCTCCAGCGCACGGGCGACGTGGAGACGGCCCTGGCGCGCTACGAAGAGGCCGCGCGGCGCTACCCGGCGGGGAACTTCGCGTCGGAGTCGCTCTTCCGTGCCTTCTGGCTGCACTCCCGCAAGGCCAACGCCCCGGCGGCCCTGGCCGCGCTGAAGGCGGTGGAGAACCTGCCCGAGGCGGCGCGCACGGACGAGGCGCTGTGGCGCTCACGGTACTGGCGTGCGCGCATGCAGGAGTCCGGCGCGTCGGCGCAGGCGGCGCTCGATGCGTACGCGCACATCGCCGCCGAGCGCCCCGCGGCCTGGTACGGGATGCTGGCCCGCTCACGGCTCGCGCTGCTCTCACCGGAGCGCGTGGCGCGGCTGTACCCCAAGCCCGTGCCTCCCGAGGCCATGGAGGGCACCGGTGGCTCTGGCCGCGATGACGCCCCGGCGGACGAAGCGGTGGAGGAGGTGGGCGAGTCCGAGGAGATCTGGCCGCTGCCGCCCGGCGCGCTGGCGAAGGACGCGCGCTTCAACGCGGGCGTGGAGCTGATGCGCCTGGGGCTGCCCGGCGCGGTGGAGGAGTTCCTCGCCGTGGATGCGCGCGCGCTGCCCGAGGCTCCGGCGCGGCTGCTGTATCAGACGCTGAAGCGCACCGGCCGCAATCGGGCGGCGCGGCAGGTGGCGCGCACCTCGCTGAAGCAGGAGGTGCACGGTCCGCTGAGCGCCGCGTCCCGTCCCATCTGGGAGGCCACCTGGCCGCTGGCGTACCGCTCGTCCATTGCCCGTTACGCGCGGGCCCACCGCGTGGACCCCGACTTGCTCCAGGGCCTCATCCGCGAGGAGAGCCGCTTCAATGCCCGCGCGCGCTCGGCAACGGGCGCGCTGGGCCTGGCGCAGCTGATGCCGGCCACGGCGCGACAGGTGGCGGACTCACTGGACATGCCGATGCCGGGGGAGTCCGCGTTGCTCCAGCCGCACACCAACATCCGCCTGGGCGCGGCGTACCTGGGACAACTGGTCAAGCACTTCGGCGGCAACGTGGCCTACGCGGTGGCGGCCTACAACGCCGGGCCGCGCGCGGTGGAGCGCTGGCGGCATACGCTGCCCGAAGCGGAGCTCGACGAATGGGTAGAGCACATCGGCTTCGAGGAGACGCGCGAGTACGTGAAGAAGGTGCTCGGCAGCTACAGCGCCTACAAGCTGCTCTACGCGGACGAGCCCGCGCTGCTGAGGGACATGCGCCTCAGTGACGCCAGCCGGCGGTGAGGCGCGGCTTCCCAACGGAGCCTCCAAGCGGCACGCTGCCGTGCCGCCTGGAGGAGGGGACTCAGAAGTTGAGGCCGCCGTCCACGTCGATGGTGCGGCCGTTGAAGTAGTCGCACTCCAGGATGAACTTCACGGCGAGCCAGATGTCCTCGGGCACGCCGATGCGGCCCACGGGGATGTTGGAGACCAGCGCGTCGCGGGCCTTCTGGTTCATGCCCTGCGTCATCGGCGTCTCAATCATGCCCGGGGCCACCGCGCCCACGCGCACGCCGAAGGGGCTGAACTCGCGCGACCAGGTGACGGTGTTGGCCGCCAGCGCCGCCTTCGCGGACACGTAGTTGGACTGGCCGCGGTTGCCGTGGCGGGCAATGGACGACATGTTGACGACCACGCCGCCCTTCTGGCCGGACTCGGCGACCTTCGCCACCACCTCGCGCACCATCAGCGTGGCGCCCGTGAGGTTGACGCCGATGACGGCGTTCCAGTCGGCGGTGGACAGCTTCTTCACCTCGCCGGTGGTCCGGTCCTTCTTCACCAGCAGCGCGTCACGGAGGATGCCCGCGTTGTTGATGAGGCCGTTGAGGCCGCCCATGGCGCCCTGCGCCCAGTTCACGAAGGAGACGATGTCCTCCTCGGAGGACACGTCCAGCTTGCGGCGGTGGATGCCGGCGGGCAGCGCGGCGAGGCGCTCCTCGGCCACGTCACCCACGGCCACCTGGGCGCCCGCCTCGTGCAGGCGCTGCGCGAAGTGAGCGCCCATGCCCTGGGCGCCGCCCGTGACGATGATCTTCAGGTCCTTGAGCTGCATGTGTCTCTCCGGCAGGTGGGGTGGTACGAAATGCCGCGCAGGGTACGAAACCCCGACCGCGCTGGCCAGCGGTGAGCGATGTGAAACCTGAATCAATCTTCAACTTCGCTGAAACGAAAAGCGCCGCGTCGTTTCCGACGCGGCGCGGCAAGGGTGCTCCGTCAGCGGCTCAACCCAACTCGGCGGCAATCACGGCGCCCAGGCGGCGCATGCCCTCGGCAATCAGATCCGGCGGGCGGTTGGAGTAGTTGAGGCGCATGAACTCCGGGCGCGGGTTGTTGGCGAAGAAGGGCGCGCCCGGCACGAAGGCCACCTTCTGCTCCACCGCCTTGGGCAGCAGCGCCTGGGCGTCCAGCCCGCCGGGCAGCTCCACCCACAGGAACATGCCGCCTTCGGGGTGCGTCCACCGGGTGCCGGCGGGCATGTGCGCCTGGAGGGCGTCCAGCATGGCCTGGGCGCGCTCGCCGTAGACGGGGCGCAGCGACTCCAGGTGGGCCGCGTAGTCGAAGCGCGCCAGCAGCTTCGCCACCGCGCGCTGCGCCAACGTGGCCGTGTGCAGGTCGGTGGACTGCTTGGCGATGGCCAGGCTGCGCACGAAGTCGCGCGGGCCCACCACCCAGCCCAGGCGCATGCCCGGGGCCAGCGTCTTGGAGAAGGTGCCCAGCGACACGACGACGCCCTCGTCGTCGAAGGCGGACAGGGACGGCACGTGCTCGCCGCGGAAGCGCAGCTCGCCGTACGGGTCGTCCTCCAGGATGAGGAAGCGGTACTGCTGGGCCAGGCGGACCAGCTCGCGCCGCCGCTCCAGCGACAGGGTGGTGCCCTTGGGGTTCTGGAAGTTGGCGACCACGTACACCAGCTTGGGCTTGTGCGTGGCCAGCAGGCGCTCCAGGTCGTCGGTGCGCATGCCCTGGTCGTCGCTGCCCACCGTGGCGAAGCGCGCCTCATAGGCGCCGAACGTCTGCAGCGCCGCCAGGTAGCTGGGGTTCTCCACGATGACGAGGTCACCGGGGTCCAGCATCACCTTGGCCACCAGGTCGATGCCCTGCTGCGAGCCGTTGGTGATGAGCACCTGGTCCGCGTTGGACTGGCGGCCGCGCTTCTGGAGGTGGCCACAAATCCACTCACGCAGCGGGCCGAAGCCCTCGGTGGTGCTGTACTGGAGCGCGGCGCGGCCCTCGGTGGCCAGGGCCTCGGCGTGCGCCTCGGCGATGGCCTCCAGCGGGAAGAGCTCCGGGGCTGGCAGGCCTCCCGCGAAGGAGAGGATGTCGGGCCGCTCGGCGACCTTCAGGATTTCGCGCACCGCGGACGTCTTGATGCGGGACATCCGCTGGGCCAACCGCCATACGGGCGGCGGGGGAAGGGGGGCGCTCATCGCGTCGGCGCTCATACGTCACGCTCCTTTTGGGGTGTCTGGAGGCACGCGGACATGCGTGTCCTCCTTCATGGACGTCAGGACGATGGTGGTCTGCGTGCGGGTGACTCCCGCGATGGTGCGCAGCGTTCCCACCAGGAGGGAGTCGAGCGAACGGGTGTTCGCCGTCTTCACCTTGAGAAGGTACGAGTCCTGGCCCGCCACGCGGTGGCACTCCAGGACATCCGGCAGCAACAGCACCTTCTGCAGGAACTCGTCGAAGTACTTCGGGTGCTCGATGCTCACGCCGATGAAGGCCGTGATGTCCTTGCCGAGCTTCGCCGCGTCCACGCGGGCCGAGTAGCCCGTGATGACGCCGCGCTCCTCCAATTTGCGGATCCGTTCCGCCACCGCTGGCTGGGACAGCTTCACCGCACGCGACAGCTCAAGCTGCGTGGCA
Source organism: Myxococcus xanthus (assembly GCF_013116825.1). Classification (GTDB taxonomy): domain Bacteria; phylum Myxococcota; class Myxococcia; order Myxococcales; family Myxococcaceae; genus Myxococcus; species Myxococcus xanthus_B. The sequence continues at coordinate 24,237 of NZ_JABFNS010000057.1, read as the reverse complement.
CGGCCATCGCGCTGCAACATGTCGATGATGCGGTGGTCTAGTTCGTCCAGGAACATGGGGGGCGTTTGCCTTGAATTTATAGGCACTTTTGCGGGACGGCAGATAATTTATATTTGATGCTCCAAGGGTGCAACCTCGAATGTGACGGCTCGTCGCGTCAGCTGCTGTGCCGGTATTGGCGGTCGGAAGGTGTACCGGTCCGCCGGGTGGGGCTTCGGCTGGACGGCGGCTGGAAGCTGGGGCGAGCCAGGCGCGGTGGCACCTGTCCGGGGCTCGTTGGTGCCGCGCATTGTGTCCGGATGAACGGAGGGCTGGAGCCTGACTGTTCACGGCGCGGAGCGCCCAGGTGGGCTGGGTTGTTCCGATGGAGCGGCGCATCCGTGAGGTTTCACCTGCGCCGGAGTGGCCGCGCCGTCGAGCGACGTTCCAGCCTTTGACTTCGCCGCTGGTAGCCCTTCATCGGCTCGTGCCTGCTTGAAGCAACTGCCGGGCAGCGAATGGTCGGCGGGCGCGTCCGCGTCACCGGCAGTCGCTCAGGCCGAGGATGATGGGGCGTGTCGCGCACGCGCCGCCTCCGGCGCGGCAAGTCCCGACGCGCAACGGCTCCCGTCGCGTGGCCGCGTGTACTGAACATTCAGAGTAGGCTTCGCACACGTCGGCGCCGCACGAGTGCTGACGCCGTGCGTCGAACGTGCGGTTTGACGCGCGAAGCCATCGACCGTGCTTTGACACCCTCCCTGCCGGGTGCTACCGCTAGGTGAAACATGAATCGGGCTTCATCTTCTCAAGACCGCTCCGGACCCGTCACGCCGCGAGGCCAGAAGACGCGTGCGAAGCTGTTGAAGGCCGCGGAGTCGGTCTTCGGTGAGAAGGGCTACGAGCGCGCCTCCATCGCGGACATCACGCGCAAGGGGGGCGTGGCGCTCGGGACGTTCTACGTCTACTTCCCCGACAAGCAATCCATCTTCATCGAAGTGGTGGACGAGCTGGGCACGCGCCTGCGCCGGCTCATCGCCGAGTCCGTGGCCGCCTGCGAGGACCGCGTCGACGTGGAGCGCCAGGGCCTGCGCACCTTCTTCCAGTTCGTGCGGCAGCACCCCAATCTCTATCGCGTGGTGCGCCAGGCGGAGTTCGTGGATGAGGCCTGCTACCGCCGCTACTACGACCGCTTCGCTCGCGGCTACGTGAGCGGGCTCACCCGCGCCATGGAGGCGGGCCAGGTGCGGCGCATGGACCCGGAGACGCTGGCCTACTGCCTCATGGGCATCAGTGATTTCCTCGGCATGCGCTGGGTCCTCTGGGAGGAGGACCCGGGGCTCGAGCGCGTCCTCGACACCGCGATGGCGCTCATCTCCCACGGCCTGGACCCGCGTGCGTCCACGGGCCGCAACACCGTGAAGTCCTCCGCCGCTTCGAAGCCGAAGCCCAAACCGAAGACCCCGAAGAAGAACACCCTGCGTCCCGCCCGCCGACCGGCGCGCGGCGCCCGGAGCTGACGAACACCCATGCGATACGCCCAGATTCTCTCCACTGGCCGCTACGTCCCCGAGAAGGTCCTCACCAACGCTGACGTCGAGAAGATTCTCGGTGAGAAGGTGGATGAGTGGCTCCAGCAGAACGTGGGCATTCGCGAACGCCACATGATGGCGGATGACCAGGCCACCTCCGACCTCTGCGTGGGCGCCGCCCGCCAGGCGCTGGAGCGCGCGGGCACGAAGCCGGAGGAGCTGGACCTCATCATCATCGCCACCGACACCCCGGACTACCTCAGCCCCGCCACGGCCTCCGTGGTGCAGGCGAAGCTGGGCGCGGTGAACGCCGGCACCTACGACCTCAACTGCGCGTGCGCGGGCTGGGTGACGGCGCTGGACGTGGGCTCCAAGACGATTGCCGCGGATGACAGCTACCAGCGCATCCTCGTCGTGGGCGCCTACGGCATGTCCCGCTACATCAACTGGAAGGACAAGAAGACCGCCACCCTGTTCGCGGACGGCGCGGGCGCGGTGGTGCTGGGCGCGGGTGACACGCCCGGCTTCATGGGCGCGAAGCTGCTGGCCAACGGCGAGTACCACGACGCGCTGGGGGTCTACACCGGCGGCACCAACCGCCCGGCCACCGCGGAGTCGCTGGAGCTCACGGGCGGCAAGCCCGCGGTGCAGTTCGTCCGCAAGTTCCCGGCGACGTTCAACACCGAGCGCTGGCCCATGCTGCTGGACCAGCTCCTCAAGCGGCAGAGCCTGAAGCTGGACGACGTGAAGCAGTTCGTCTTCACGCAGCTCAACCTGCGCACCATCGAAGCCACCATGAAGATCCTGGGCCAGCCGATGGAGAAGGCCCACTACACCATGGACAAGTGGGGCTACACCGGTTCGGCCTGCATCCCGATGACGCTGGATGACGCGGTGGTGCAGGGCAAGGTGCGGCGCGGCGACCTGGTGGCCCTGTGCGCCAGCGGCGGCGGGCTCGCCATGGCCTCCGCCCTCTACCGCTGGACGGCCTGAGTCACGCCATGACGGAGGGCGCGCGCATGTTCATCGGTGACTGGATGGGCCGTGGTGCCCTCTACTGGCCCGACAGTGTCGCGGTGGTGGACCCGTCCCGGGGTGACGCGGGCCGCTTCACCTACCGCGCGATGAACACGCGCGCCACCGCGCTGGGCGGCTGGCTGCGTGACGTGGCCGGCGTGAAGAAGGGCGACCGGGTGGGCATCGTGGCCCACAACGGCGTGGAGTACCTGGACGCGCTGTTCGCCTGCGCGAAGATTGGCGCCGTCTTCGTCCCCTTCAACTGGCGCCTGCACGCCGCCGAGCTGGCGGACCTGGTGCGCTCCATCCGTCCCGGCGTGCTCCTCTTCGGCGACGACTTCCGCGACACCGTGGCGGACGTCCGCGAGCGCCTGGGCGGTGGCCCCCGGCTGGTGTCCCTGGAGTCGCAAGGCCTGCCGCGCGCGGACGCCTACGCGGCGACGCTGGCCCACGTGCCGGGCTCGCCGGTGACGCAGGACGCGGTGTCCGAGGAGGACATCCTCTGCCTCATCTTCACCGGCGGGACGACGGGGCGCTCGAAGGGCGCGCGCGTCAGCTACCGCATGGTGGCGTGGAACACCCTCAACACGTTGGTCCACGAGGTGCGGCCCGGCGACGTCACGGTGACGCACACGCCCATGTTCCACACGGGCGGGTTGCTCGTGTACACGCTGCCGCTGCTCACCGTGGGCGGCACCGTCGTCCTCATGCGCCGGTGGGAGCCGGAGGCGCTGCTGGACCTCATCCCCCGGGAGAAGGTGACGCTCTTCTTCGCGGTGCCCACGCAGTACCAGCAGCTCCTGGAGTCGCCGCGCTTCAAGACGACGGACTTCTCCTCCGTGCGCTTCATGACCAGCGGCGGCGCGGCGCTGCCGGTGCCGCTCATCCAGGCGTGGCAGGCGGTGCACCCGGTGCCCTTCAAGCAGGGCTTCGGCATGACGGAGTTCGGCCCGGGCCTCTTCAGCATGGGGCCGGAGCACGCGGTGTCGAAGGCGGGCTCCATTGGCCGGCCCAACTACTTCATCGCCGCGAAGCTGGTGGATGACGACGGCCGGGAGGTCCCCACGGGCGAGGTGGGTGAGCTGCTCCTCAAGGGCCCCTCCATGTGCTCCGGCTACTTCGAGGACGAGGCCGCCACGCGCGAGGCGATTGACGCCGACGGGTGGCTGCACACCGGCGACCTGGCGCGCGTAGACGCGGACGGCTTCTTCACCATCGCCGGGCGCAAGAAGGACATGTTCATCTCCGGCGGAGAGAACATCTACCCGCTGGAGCTGGAGTCCGCGCTGTACGAGCACCCCGCGGTGGCGCAGTGCGCCGTGGTGGGCGTGCCCGACGAGAAGTGGGGCGAGGTTGGCCGCGCCTTCGTGGTGTTGAAGCCGGATGGGAAGGTTTCGGCGGAGGCGCTGTTGGAGCACCTGCGGGGACGCGTGGCGCGTTTCAAGGTGCCCAAGCGCGTGGAGCTGATGGAGCGCCTGCCCATCTCCGCGGCCGGAAAGATCCTCAAGCGTGAGCTTCGCGACGCGGCCGTGGCCGCGGACCGGGACAGCTCGCGTCATTGAGCGTGAACGCACCTTGAAGGACGGGCCACGCCAACGGTGGCTCGCTGCCTGTCGACTGTCGCGTCAGCCCGGCGATGCCCGCCGGAGGAAGAGGAGCAACCCATGAAGAAGAAGCTGCTGCTGTCCGCGGTGATGACGTCCGCGCTGTCCCTGGTGGGCTGTGGTGAGAGCGACCCGGTGGACAACGGCCCCGGCAACACCCCCGACCTGAGCACGCCGCAGGGCATCCTGACGTTCCTGGAAGGAAAGACGCTGACGATGACGGGGGACGACATCCCGACCCATCCGAACGGCTTCAGCGAGGACATCAACTTCGGCGCCAGCTCGCAGTGCTACCAGCGCGTCACCATGTCGGTGCAGGGCGGCAACTTCCGGGTGGACAGCATCCCGGGCACCATCGAGGGCGCGCCGCAGGCGGGCCAGTCCGGCACCTGCAACCCGGAGCTCCCGCAGAACGCGCTGACCTTCACCTCCACCGTCGTGAGCATCGAGAACGTGTCGGCGGACGGCGAGTGCTTCGACGTCGCCTTCACCTTCCCGGGCTTCCGCCAGGTGGGCCGTGGCTCGTTCTCCGCGGACCAGCGGCGGCTGGACCTGGAGCTCTTCTTCGAGGGAGGCGCCACCGGCGCCAACTGCGCGGCGGGCGGCGTGGGCTCGGCCACGGTGAACCAGGTCGTCGGGGGCGAGAGCCGTCCATTCGGCGGCAACGCGGTGCAGAGCTACGTCATCAGCGGCAGCTAGCCCGTGTGAAGCCCGCCGGAAGGGAGGCGTGCTCCTCCTCCCTTCCGCTTGGGGTCCGTGCCCGGCGGTGGCCGTGTGGCGCGGGCGAGGCAGGGTGGAGCACGGCCTCGCGAGGAGGGCGGTCCGCGGGCCCTGGACGCAATGAGCACGCAGACGTTCGCAGTCCGGCCGGAAGGCTGGGAGCGCCCCCTGGCGTGGGGCCGAGGTGTTTATGGCACGGTGGTGGTTGTCCGAGGCACGCAGGGCGGCGCGGCGGTCCGCGGGAGCCCTGGCGTTGGCGCTGGCGGGTGTGTCGCTCCCGGCGGCGGCGCAGAGCACGCCGGTTCCCGGCCTTTACTACGGTGAGTGGAACGACGAGGCGAACCGCGACGAGGACGCGAAGCCGAGTCAGTTCAGCCTCATCAACTACTTCTTCACGCGCGTCTCGGTGCAGAACCAGGTGGGCGACCCGGCCGGCCTTCGCGGCGTGTCGCTGGGCCCCATTGGCATGCCCGCGGGGAGCGCGGTGCGCGCCGAGCCCGGCCTGTCCGCGTACTTCATCGAGCAGCGGTGGATTCCCGTCATGGAGTACAGCCCCCACTTCGTGGACGGGCTGGCCTCCTTCCGGGCCCAGTTCGAAATCGACTACATGTGGGGCCGGTCTGCCAACGCGCTCCAGCAGAACGAGGGCGGCGGTTTCAACGCCGACCAGGTCAACATCCAGACGAAGAACGTCAACGTCGCGCTGTATCCCACGCGCAAGCCGCGTGAGCTGACGTTGCTGGTGGGCACGCAGCCCGTCTACGACAACGTCTATGACCCCACGCGCACGCCGCTGTCGGACATCACCCGCACCGGCTACAAGATGAGCTTCCTGGGCAGCGACGCCACGGGCATCTCCCTCTTCAGTGGCTACAAGGGCCTGGCCAAGCTGAGCCTGATGCCGCTGGGCACCGCGCAGGCGGACAAGGGCACGCGCAACGACCCGCGCCTGAAGTACATCTGGCTCATCACCGGTGACTACGTCTACCCGGTGCGGCCCAACACCAACGTGGGCCTGTCGCTGTGGTTCCTCAACGACCAGACGAAGGGTGACGCCTACGCCTTCGAGGGCCTGGTGAAGAGCGGTCCGTCCTCCACGGGCCTCAACACCTTCACGGGCACGGCGCGCTTCGACATCGCGCGGCCCACGGGCAACGTCTTCTGGGCGGGCGCCAACTTCAACCACAACATCGACTTCCGCACGGGCCGGTTCGGCGCGTCCGGCTTCGTCATGTACAACGGCGGCAAGTACGTCAGCGACGACCCGGAGCGCTCCGCCCTGGCCGAGCTCAACATCTCCGGCCTCTCCGCCAACCTGGAGCTGATGTACCAGTGGGGCCGCGGGCCCGCGGACATGCTCACGCTGGAGGGCATGTACACCACCGGTGACGACGACCTCGCCGACAGCCGTTACACCGGTGCCTTCACGCTCAACCAGTACGGCCTGCCGGGCGCGGTGTGGTTCAACCACAAGATGCTCATCCTGTTCCCGTTCACCAGCACGGTGAACAACTACACGGGCGCGGTGACGGACATCTCCAACCAGGGCTACGGCATGCGCGCCGCCATCGCCACCGCGGCGTGGGACATGGTGCCCAACAAGCTGAACCTCAAGTTGGGCGTGGGCACCGCCACCTCCGACGCGACGCCCGTGCGGTGGACGCCCGAGGTCGAGCGCGGCCGGTACATCGGCACCGAGGTCAACGCGGAGCTGCGCTACCACATCCGCTACCTCATGACGGCCGGCCTGCACGCGGGCTACCTGTTCCGGGGCAGCTTCTACGACGGCTCGCCCACCATCCGGACCAACCCCTTCTCCGTCTTCACCACCTTCACCTGGTACGCGTTCTGACCATGAGCACCTCCCGCGCATTCACGGCCCTGCTCCTCGCGGCGGGGCTCTCCTCCGCCGGTTGCGTGCGCTCGTACGCGCGCCAGCCCGCGCTCTCCTTCCAGGATTTGGACTACACCTCTGAGGGCTCGAAGCAGCCCTGGCCGGTGAAACGGATTCCGCTTCCGCGCACCGCGAAGCAGTACGGCATGGCCGTGGTGCCCCAGATGGCCTACGTGGACATGCCCGGCAGTGGCCCGGACGCGAAGGCCGTCGTCTTCATCCACGGCCTGGGTTCGTACCTGAAGTTCTGGCGGGCGCAGCTGGACGCCTTCCAGCAGCAGGGCTACCGCGTCATCGCCGTGGACCTGCCCGGCTACGGCAAGTCCGACAAGCCCGGCACGTTCCCGTACACCATGGAGGCCATGGCGGACGCGGTGCTGGAGCTGGTGGACGGCCTGGGCCTGGACACGCCCGTGCTCGCCGGTCACTCCATGGGCGGGCAGACGTCGCTCTCCTTCGCCATCCGCTACCCGGAGTCGCTGAGCGGGCTGGTGCTGGCGTCGCCCGCCGGCTTCGAGAAGTTCAGCTGGCGGGAGAAGGAGTGGTTCGCGCGGGCGATGAGCTCCGAGTTCATCAAGTCCGCGCCGGAGGCCAGCATCTGGGGCAGCGTGCGCCAGGCCAACTTCATGCACTGGCGGCCGGAGCTGGAGTGGCTGATTGAAGAGCGCGTGCGGCTGGCGAAGTCGCCCGAGTTCGACGCCTACGCCTACGCCAACGTGCGCACGGTGCGAGGCCTGTCCCACAACGACTTCGTGCGCGACAACCTGCACCGCGTCACCGTGCCCACAGTCATCATCTACGGCACGGATGACCGGCTCATCCCCAGCCCCTTCCTCCACGGCGGCGAGACGCGCGGCATCATGGAGTACGGCGCGTCCCACATCCCCGGCGCGAAGCTGGTGGCGCTGGAGGGCTGTGGGCACACCGTGCAGCTCGACTGTGCGGAGCGCTTCAACGAGGCGGCCTTCGCCTTCGTCCGCGACGCGGCGGCGGGGCGCATCGAGGTGCCGTCCGCTCCCGCGAAGGAGGAGGCGCCGCGGCTGGAGTCTCCGCCCGCGCCGGTGTCCGAGCCGCTCACGCCGGACCAGGAAGGCGAGCCGACGCCGGGCGTGCTGCCCGAGCCGTAGTGGGGTGGCGAGCCGGTCCACCTCCACCCTTTCGCGAGGGTGGAGGTGCCGGGTGCGGATGACTACGGGATGGTGTGGTTGACCACCATGCCGTACTGAACCTCGGCCGTCAGGTCCTTCGAGTTGAAGTGGCCGTAGGGGTAGCCGGTGTAGCGCTTCTCACCCGTCTGCCCGGGGATGCGCGACGTGTACTCACCGTAGACGATGCCGTCGTAGCCGATGATTTCATCCGCCGTGGAGTAGATGGTGTAGCGGAAGGCGCCCTCGTAACCGCTCGTCGAGCGCAAGTCATTGAGGTACGCCGAGCGGCCGGTGACGCTGCCCCAGAAGAGGTAGCCCGGGTACAGGCCGTTGGTGGAGCCGCAGGTGGGCGTCGACGGGCCGGACATGTAACAGGACGTCAGGCCCAGGTTGGCGCCGGCGATGCCGACGAAGGTGTCCACCGAGGACGTGAGCGGCGCGCCCACGTTGTATGTGCCGCCGTCCGCCGCGTCGTGGGCCGTGCCGCCGAGGATGGCCTTGCGCGCCAGCGTCACGCCCATGGAGTGGGCGATGATGTCCACCTTCGAGGCCCCGGTGTACGCCTTCACCGCCTCGATGAACTTGCGCACCTTCATCACGTTCTGCTTCGAGTGGTACTGGTTCGCCGACTGGAGCGCGTTGGCCGGGCCCCACGTCGTCGCGTAAAGCTCGCTCGTCTTGTAACCCCGCGAGTGGAAGTACTCGATGGAGTTCGTCCAGCCCGTCTGGCCGAAGACCGAGCCCACCGCCTTGTCCGAGTTGCCGTGGATGAAGATGACGGGCTGTTTCGTCACGGTGTCGGAGGCGCTGGCCTTGCCGCCGTAGCTGCCGCCCGTGAGGTCCGCGCGAACGAAGTCGTAGCTGTTGTAGCCGTTGGACGAGAGCCAGTTCTGGAAGTGCGTGGTGGCGCCGGCAGTGGAGACCGCCGCGGCTTCCACCGCGCCAAGCTCCTCTTCGTGCGGCGCGAAGTCCTCGCCACAGCCGGTGGTGATGCCAAGCAGCAGCGTGCTCGCGAGATACAGCGAAGGCCTCAGTCGCATGGGCAGACTCCTCTGTTTGTTTTTGGAAGACGCGTCCGGAACAGGACCTGTCCTCGAGCGCGATACAGAGTCTAGAGACATCTCACGCGAGCGTCTTCTGTCGATTGGACGTGCACTGACGTTGTCGCGCTGCGTCGCGTGGTACTCAACGGGGTATGCGCGCACGCAAGGTCGTCATCCGAAAAGCCGGTGGGTACGAACAGCTCCACCTTGAAGAGGTGAATCAGGTTTCACCTGGAATCGGAGAGGTCCGGGTGGCCACCGAAGCCATCGGGGTGAACTATGCGGACTGCGTCATCCGCATGGGGCTGTACGCCTCCGCGAAGGAGTACGTGGGGTGGCCCATCACCCCGGGCTTCGAGTTCGCCGGCCGCGTGGAGGCCGTGGGCGAGGGGGTGGAGGACCTGGCCCCCGGCGCGCGAGTGTTCGGCGTGACGCGCTTTGGTGGGTACTCCACCCACGTCGCGGTGCCCCGTCACCAGGTGTTCACATTGCCCGCGCGGCTGAGCATGGAGCAGGCCGCGGGGTTCCCCACGGTGTTCCTCACCGCGTACTACGCGCTCTTTGAGCTGGCCCACCCGCGGCCGGGCGCCAACGTGCTGGTGCATTCCGCGGCGGGCGGCGTGGGCGGGGCGCTGCTCCAGTTGGGCCGCATCGCCGGGTGCCGGATGGTGGGCGTGGTGGGCGGGGCGCATAAGGTGGAGACGGCTCGCGCGCAGGGGGCGGAGGTCGTCATCGACAAGAGCCGGGAGGACTTGTGGAGCGCGGCCAAGAAGGCGGCGCCCCGTGGGTATGACGTGGTGCTGGATGCGAACGGGCCGTCCACGTTGCGCGAGAGCTACAAGCACCTGGCGTCGCCGGGGAAGCTCGTCATCTACGGCTTCCACTCCATGTTGCCGCGCACCGGTGGGCGGCCGAACTACGCGAAGCTGGCCTGGGACTGGCTGCGCACGCCGCGGTTCGATCCGCTGACGCTCACCAACGACAACACCAGCGTGCTGGCGTTCAACCTGTCGTACCTGTTCGAGCAGCGCGCCGTGTTGGAGGCGTCCATGGCGCGGCTGCTGGGCTGGTTGGAGGAGGGGACGCTGGTGCCGCCACCGGTGAAGTCGTTTCCGTTGGACGCGGTGGCGGATGCGCACCGGGCCCTGGAGTCCGGCGGCACGGTGGGGAAGCTGGTGTTGGTGCCGTGAGGGCGTGCTTCAGAGGGGGAGCTGCGCGCCCTGCAGGGTGAGGAGGCTCTGCGGGACGACCCATGCCGCCTCCGGGTCGGAGAGCACGCCGAGGTACGCGCCCGGCACCACATGGGGGCCGTGCGCCACCGGGACTCTCAACCGGAGGGGGACCTTTCGCGGCGCTGGGTGGGACGGGTGCCACGGGGTGACGTGGAGGTCGAGCAGGTAGTGGGTGATGCGGCCGTCGCTATCCGGCACCTGCTCCACGATGGCCGAATCCGTGATGCGCGCCCACGTCAGGATGGCGCGGCGCACGTGCTCAGCGTGTTCGGCCTGGTTGTGCTGGCGGGCTTTGTTCTCCTGGCTGAACCGGAGCGCGGCGAAGAGCCACGCCACCAGTCCACCGATGAAGCCCACCATGGCCACGGCGCGCTCGTTTTCGTAGAGGGCGTAGGCGCCCAGTAACGGAAGGCCGATGCCGATGATGAGGGTGTTCGTGGTCCCTTGATAATGCGCGGGCGGCTTCGGCTGAACGCGCAGCGGTGGAGGCGGCCACGGTGGCGTGGCGCCCTCGGCGAGCGTCGACGGCGCAGGGCTCAATGCAACGAGCTGGGGGGGGTGGTGTGCGAGCATGTTCGTGACGACTTCCTGTGTGCCCGGGATGATGCACATTCAGGCCGTGCGGCGTCCGTTCCGGGACAGGCTATCAAACGCGCGACGGTCTGCTCGAAAGCCGCCTTCTATGGAGCGGGCCGAGGCGACGGTGCCGTTCTCAAGGTTCACCCATCGCCTTGAGACTGCCGCGGGGATGTCTGTCTCCGCGCGGGCATCTCCGCACAGCAGCGTGGATGGCAGCGCTTCGTGGGGAGGTGACGGTGGGGTGGGGTGCTTGCCCGCTTCCCTCTCATGTGCCGGGCGCGATGCCGCCGGGTTCAGCTAGCGTGGATACCATGCCCATCGTCCATGACTGGCTGGCCCGGCGTGCCGCGCTGGCCCCTGAGCGTACCGCCCTCATCGACGCCGACCATGGCGAGCGACGCATCTCCTTTCGTGAATGGAACGATTCGGCTTCGCGTACCGCCGCTTTCCTCCACCATGCGCTGGGCGTGGGGCGAGGGGACCGTGTGGCGGTGCTCGCCTACAACTGCGTCGAGTTCCTCGACCTCTTCTTCGCGTGCGCGAAGCTGGGCGCCGTCCTTCAGCCTCTCAACTGGCGGCTGAGTGCCACGGAGCTGGGGGGACTGCTCGCGGATGCCGAGCCATCCGTGTTCGTCTTCGGGCCGGAGTTCCGAGCCCAGGTGGAGGCCGTGCGGTCTGGCGCGTCCTTCGTGCGCCACTGGCTCAGTCTCGCGGCTCCAGGGCCGGGCGAGCGGGCCTTCTCCGAGCGCGACACGCAGACGGACGTGGCCCTTCCTCCGCTGGAGCTGGAGGAGGATGCCCCATGGGTGCTCTGCTACACGGGCGGAAGCACCGGTCTGCCGAAGGCCGCGGTGCTCACGCACCGCTCCATCACCGCCAACGCGGTGAACACGGTGATGGGCTGGGGCCTGACCGCCGATGACGTGGCGCTCCTCAACGCGCCGTTGTTCCATGCAGGAGGACTCAGCGTCTTCACCGCGCCGCTGGCCTACGTCGGCGGCGCATCGGTGGTGTGCCGGAGCTTCGACGTGGAGGGCGTGTTCGACCTCGTGCAGCGGGGCGTGGTGAGTCTCTTCTTCGGCGTGCCCACCATGTTCATCGAGATGCAGCGCCACCCGCGCTTCGATGCCGTGGACCTGTCTCGCCTCAAGCTGGTCATCAGCGGCGGCGCGCCCTGCCCAGCCCCCGTCTTCGAGCGCTTCTTCGCTCGGGGCGTGGACTTCAAGACGGGGTATGGCCTCACCGAAGCGGGCCCCAACAACTTCTGGCTTCCTCCGGAAGACGTGCGCCGCAAGCCGGGGGCGGTGGGCGTGCCCCTGTTCCACGTCGAGGCTCGCATCGACGGTGAGACGCGGCCGGGCGACGTGGGTGAGCTGCTCTTGCGCGGCCCTCACCTGTGCGCGGGCTACTGGCGCCGTCCGGAGGACACCGCCCGCACCTTCGCGGACGGCTGGCTGCACACCGGCGACCTGGCCACGCGGGATGCGGAGGGATGCTTCCGCATCGTGGGCCGCAGCAAGGACCTCATCATCTCCGGCGGTGAGAACATCTACCCGTCGGAAGTGGAGAGCGTCCTCGCGGGGCATCCCGATGTGGCCGAGGTCGCCGTCATCGGCGTGGCGGACCCCAAGTGGGGGGAGACGCCGCGCGCGCTCGTCGTCGCACGGCCGGGCACCTTGCCTTCGGCGGAGGCACTGCTGCGCTTCTGCGACGGGCGACTCGCTCGCTACAAGACGCCGAAGTCGATTCGTTTCGTGGATGCCCTGCCGAGGACCTCCGCCGGCAAGGTCGACCGGCGCGCGCTCGGTGCCGCGCACGGCGCGCCCTGAGTTGCCCACAAGTCCTCCCCAGGCTTGTGTCCCTGGCGGCTGCGCATCCGTTCGTGCCGGGCCGTCCATGTGCCGGTCGCGCGGAAGGCCCTCTTTGTCGAACTGGCCGACGACGGAAGAGGTGCGTCAGGGCCTGCGTCGAGTCTGGACGCCCACCGCCAGGATTCGCATGGCCCGGACATCCACGGCGTAGGTTGTGATCTCTCGAAGCGGCTTGCCGGAGATGGCCTCCACGGAGAGCGCCGGGGATGGCGGGCAGGCGGTGTCGTTCTGCTGGAACTCAACCAGGACCACGCCCTCCGGCCCCGGTGCGGAAGTCACGTCGTAGGACTGTGGCAGGTAGAGGCATGCCTCGTCGGGGCGAACACCCGGGGGGATGGCTGCACCGCGTGGCCTGAAGTCATCCATGGCGAGTTGGATGGCCGCGGCGGTGTTCCCTTCCAGGTGAAGCATCCCTTCCGATGGGAGTTCGAGTGGGAAGGTGAAACCCGCCGCTTCTTCGGGTGTCGCACGGGGAAGGAGCGGCGCGGTTGTGGCGCAGCCCATGGACAAGGCTCCGAGCACGAGGAGAGAAAGCGGCCCAGAGCGCGTCATGGCTGCTGCACCGCCAGGATGCGCCACGCGCGAGTGTCCACCGCATAGGTGGCACCCATGTCGGTGACGGGGCCGTCTTGCATGCAGGCACCTGAACTGACGGAGAATCGAACGAGGAGGATGCCTTCTGGCATGGGGGCGGTCCTCACGTCATAGGTCTGTCGCTGGTTCAGGCAGACCTCCAGGGGGGAAGCGTTGCCCGGAATGCGAAGGTGCCTGGGACGGAAATCATCCATCGCCAACTGGATGGCGGCCGCCGTTGCCGAAGGAATTTCGTGTCGGCCGTCAGCAGGAAGCGCATCCGGGAACTTGAACCACGCAGCTTCTTCCGGTGCGGCGCGTGGAAGCGTCGCGGAGCGGGGGATACATCCCGACAGCAACATGCAGAATGAGAGGACCTTGAACTTCATTCCGTCACCGTGGTGATGCGGCCGGTGGCCTTGTCTTCGGGAAGGATGCGTCCAACGAGTCTCCATTGCCGGGCCTCCCGGACGTACAGTTCGCCAGGCCGGGCCTCATGCGCATGGGGAACGAGTTTGTGGATGATGCACCGGGCGTCGAATTGGATGCGGATGAAGTACCGTTGGGTGTTCGCTCTGCGGTCCTCTTCCGACATGGGGGACGGCGACCAGGGGTGGCTGTGATAGTCGGCGATGACCGATGCCCGGCCGCGTGCGTCCTGGACGCTCATGGGGGCATAGCAGGTCTTTCGCCTGCTGGGGCCCACAGGACGTTTCGTGCCCAGTGGGGACGGGAAGCTCGCGTGGTAGACGCCATCGCCCAGGGAATAGAGCGCCCCGCAGTACTCCTGGCCATGGTCGCGGTCCGTCGCGCCTGGTAGCCGCATGATGGCGGGGCAGAGCTGATCGATGACCACGTCGATGTCATCGGAAGGGGAAATCGCCTCCCATGGCCCCCGGACCCAGACACGCCGGCTTGTGGCGTTCGCGAAGCCATAGTGCTCGGCTTCACGGGGCATCCATGGGGTGCCAGCGCACGCGGCGAACCAGAGGCTGGCGAGGAGCAAGCACCGACTGTGGCGCATTCAAGGGAGGCTAGCAGCCATGTGTGCCGCGGCCAATTCACCCCCGCGCCGTGAAGCGTCCAGCCAGGTCCTTCAGCTTGGACGCCCGTGCCCGCAGGTCTTCCACGGAGCGGGCAATCTGCTGCACGCCAGTCACCGACTCCGTCGAGCGCACCGAGAGCGCCTGGATGCTCCCGGCGATGCGCTCCCCCGACTCTGACTGGCGCGTGTTCTCGTCCGCCATCCGCTCCACCTTGCCGCCAATCTCATTCACGCCGGCGAGCAACCGCGACAGCGCGTCTCCTGCCGTCGTGGACAAGCCCAGCCCTTCTTGCGCCGCCGTGGTGCCCTGGCGCATCAGGTCCGCCGCCGCCCGCGTGTCCGCCTCGCTCCGGCTCAGCAGCGTCTGCACCTGTCCGGCGGCATCCCGCGTCCGGTTCGCCAGCTTGCGCACCTCGCCGGCCACCACCGCGAAGCCCTTGCCGTGCTGGCCCGCGCGCGCCGCTTCAATCGCGGTGTTCACCGCCAACAACTGCGTCTCCTCCGCCACCTGCTGGATGAGCCGCAACATCTCCGCCGTCACCCGGCCAGAGGCCTGCAACCGCTCCACCGTCCGCGCGGAGCCCTCCACCACCTCTACGATTTCCGCCATCTTCCGCAGCGCCTGGCCCACCGCCGCGCCACCCTCGCGCGCCACCTGCCCGTTGTCCGCCGCCGTCTTCGCCGCGGTGCGCGCCGCCTCCGCTCCCTGCGACACCCGCGCGCTCATGCCCTGCACCGTCTGCGCCGCGCGCTGGAGCGAGTCCGACTGTTCCCGCGTCGTCACGGACAACGCCTCCGCGGAGGCTCGGATGCGCTCCGCGTCCGCCGCCGTGGCGCCCGCCGCATCCACCAGCGCCGCCACCACCTCGCGCAGTCCCGTCACCATGGTGTTGAAGGCCGCAGCCAGCTGGCCCACCTCGTCCGAGGAGCGCACCTCCACCCGGGTCTCCAAATCACCACGCGCCACCCGGTGCGCCGCCTGCGCCAGCTCCCGCACCGGCCGCACCACCCGGCGCGACAGAGATGCGCCGGCCATCAGCGCGAGCGCCAGCGCGCCGCCCACCGCCAGGAGGATGCGCTGGCGCACCGCCGCCACCTCGCGCTCGATGTCCTCCACGTACACGCCCGTGCCCAGCACCCAGCCCCAGGGCGCGAAGAGCTTCACGTAGCTCTCCTTCGGAATGGCCTCCGGCGAGCCCGGCCGCGTGGCTTCGTAGGACACCGCGCCCTGGCCCTGGGCCCGCGCCAGCGTGACGATGTCCACGAACACCGGCTTGCCGCGCACGTCGCGGTAGCCCTTCAGGTCCTTGCCCAGCATGTCCGGCAGGTGCGGATGCATGACGAGCCGCGTGTCCAGGTCGTTGACCCAGAAGTACTCCACCTGCGAGTAGCGCAGCTGCTCCAGCAGCGCCGCGGCCTGCGCCTGGGCCTCCTGTCGCGTCAGCGCGCCCGACCGCTCACGGGCCTCGTAGACCTCCAGCACGCCGTAGGCCGTCTCCACCGCCTGCTTCAGTCCCACGATGCGGTCCGCGCGAAGCTGCTCCCGCAGCTGCGGCAAGACGAACCCCAGGATGACGACGAGCAGCGGCAGCGCCACCACGCCCATCGCCACGCACAGCTTCACCAATAAATTCCGGCCGACCGCCATCGGCTCGCAGCGTATCCGCCGCATCGTCACCGCGCTCGTTCACCTGAGTCTGGAAATACCCCCGGTATCAGTCCTGTCGAGGGTTCGCACACCCGGTGAGGTCTCCTCCGATTCTTCAAGTCCTGTATTTCCAGATAGATATGAAGCGTGGTGAACCGCTTCTGCGCACGTTGAAAACATGAACCAACCCTAGAGGGCGGGACAGCGTGCAGGACTCGACGGAACCGTAGGAAAGTCGCCGCACAACGTATCAGGTCTCCCCGTCACCCAGGTGACGGCGAGGGAGCGGAAGGCACGCGGAGGCCTCTCATTCGACGTTTCCCGTCGAGAAAAGGCATCGGCGGCGCGTCGTGGATGGACTCGCGAAGTCCACCGCGTGCACAGCAACCCTATGGGTGAACAATTGGAGACTGACCCGGCAAGTTCTGTCTGTCTGCCCCCATACGTCCTATGCCAGCGGCCAAACGTTCCGGGTCGGTAAGGCATGGACAAGAAACTCGCAACCACAATCGGAGCTGCCGCGCGCGTTGCTCGCACCCGCCTGGAGCTCACCCAGGCGGACGTGGCTGAGCGTATCGATGTGGCCACCGAGGTCTACGGGCGCTTGGAGCGCGGCGGGATGCTGCCCAGCGTGCAGACGCTGCTGAAGCTGTGCCACGAGCTCCACGTCTCAGCGGATGAGCTCCTGGGGCTCTCCGCGAACGCCGTCAACGGGGGCGCGCGCCCCGGTGAGCCGCCCGCCTCGCCGCAGGAGCGCCCCGAGGTTCGGCGCCTGCTGCGCACCGTGCGTCCGCTGGAGCCCGCGAAGGTGAAGCTGTTGGGGCTGGTGGCCAACGCGCTGAACCGCCGCTGAGCCTGCGCCGCTTCAATCCCTCACAGCTCAGAGAGGATTCGGTTCAGCTCGTCAGGCTTCACGGGCTTGATCAGATGCCGGTCGAACCCGGCGCGCAGTGCCTGGTCCCGTCCCTCGGGGCTGCCGTAGCCCGTCATGGCCACCAGCCGGATGTCATTGCCCACCTGGGCGCGCAGCGTCTGCGCCACCCGGTAGCCGTCCAACCCTGGCAGGCCGATGTCCACCAGCGCCAGCTCGGGCGACTGCGCCACCGCGAGCGCCACGCCCTGGATGCCGTCCGGCGCCACCGCCACCTGGTGGCCCCACAGCTCCAGCAGGTCGCGCATGGCCTGACGCGCATCCGAGTTGTCCTCCACCACCAGGACGCGCCGGCCGCGGCGGAGGGCCACCGCGTCGCGCGCGGGCGCGGACTCGCCCATCGTGGGGTCCAGGGGCAGCTTCACCACGAACTCGCTGCCGTGGCCGGGGCCGTTGCTTCGCGCCGTCACCTCGCCGCCGTGGAGCTGGATCAGCTTGCGCACCAGCGTCAGGCCAATACCCAGGCCGCCGCGCGAGCGCTCCAGCGAGGTGTCCGCTTGCGCGAACAGCTCGAAGATGTGCGGCAGCACCTCCGGCGGGATGCCGATGCCAGAGTCCTGCACCCGCACCACCGCATGGGCCGAGCCGCCCACGCCCTCCAGTCCCACATGCAGGTGGACGCCCCCCGCGTCGGTGTACTTGATGGCGTTGTCGAGCAGGTTGGTGAAGACCTGCTCCAACCGCGTGGCATCCGCCTGCAGCCAGAGCGGGCCGGAAGGCAGCGAGGCGTCCAGGCCCAACCCACGCGAATCCGCCATGGGCTGCACGACTTGAATCACCTGCCGCAGCACGGGCACCAGGTCCACGCTGCCGGGGCGCAGCTCCACCTTGTCGCGGGTGATGCGGCTGACGTCGAGCAGGTCATCCACCAGCCGCGCCAGGTGGTTCGTCTGGCGCTGGATGATGCCGCGCATCCGGGCTTCCTTGTCATCGCTGGTAGGCCTGCGCTCCAGGATGCCAATGGCTGTCATGATGGCGGCCAGCGGGTTGCGCAGCTCGTGCCCCAGCATGGCCAGGAACTCGTCCTTGCGGCGGTCCATCTCCGCCAACTCGTTGGCGCGGTTGCGCGCCACCTGCTCCGCGTGGCGCAGGCGCAACAGCGACTTCACCGTGGCGATGAGCTCCGCGCCCTCGAAGGGCTGGGTGAGGTAGGCGTCCGCGCCGCCGTCCAGGCCGCGCACCTTCTTGTCGGAGGTGACGAAGGTGGCGGAGGTGTGCAGCACCGCCATGGCCGCGGTCTGGGGATTGGCGCGCAGCCGCTCGCAGACCTCGTAGCCGCTGATGTCCGGAAGCTTCACGTCGAGGATGACGACGTCCGGGCGGTGTTGCTGCGCCATCAGCAACGCGCCCATGCCGGTGGCCGCCTCCAGCACGTTGTAGCCCGCCAGCGACAGCAGCCGGTTGACGAGGTAGCGGTTGGCGTCGTCGTCGTTGACGTTGAGGACGGTGGCCAGACGGGGCTCAACCACGGCGGCTTGCCTCCTGCGGCAGCGCTTGGGAGCCCAGGCCGGCCTTGGACAGTGCGTCCCGGATGCGGGTGATGGCCACCTCGCGGCTCAGCGTGTGCTTGGCGAGGATGGCGGCCGTCTCCTTCGCCAGCCGCGAGCGCTCGGCCTCCTTCAGCTCGTGCGAGGTGTGGAGGATGACGGGGACCTCACGCGTGCGCGGGTCCGCCTTCAGCTCGTCCAGCACGTCGAAGGCGGTGATGTCCGGCAGCACGAAGTCCAGGAAGATGAGGTGCGGGGACTTCTCCCGCGCCAGTTGGACGCCTTCCTTGCCGCCAGCCGCCTCCAGCAGGACGTAGGGCATGTCCTTGAGGAGCTGCTTGAGCAGGTAGCGGTGCACATCATCGTCGTCGATGATGAGGATGCGCTCCACCGGACCGGTGCGGGCCATGGCCTGCAGCTTGCGTTGCAGCCGCAGCTCGTCCACCGGCTTGAGCCAGAACTCGTCGGCGCCCAGCGCGCGGGCCTTCTGCTCGCGGTCCGTCACCGTCACCACCAGGATGGGGATGTCGCGGGTGGCCTCGTTGTTCTTCATGTCCGCCAGGAAGCCCCAGCTCGTCTCGCCCTCCAGCATGACGTCCAGCACCATGGCGGCGGGGCGCACGCGCTCCAGCACGCGCCGGGCCTCATCCGTGCTGCGCACCGGCAGCACCTGGAAGCCGGAGCGCGCCAGGTACTTCTCGTAGAGGAAGAGCGTCTGCCGGTCGTCCTCCAGCACCAGCACCGGGGCCCGGCTGGGGTCCAGGTGCTCGCTGCGCTCCGTCAGGCCGGTCATCTCCGTGACCTCCAGGTGGACGCGCGGGAGGGTGACGGTGAACGTGGCGCCCTGTCCCAGCGCGCTCTTCACGGTGAGCGTGCCGCCCAGGAGCTCCGTCAGCCGGCGCGCCAGCGGCAGGCCCAGGCCGGTGCCCTTCGCCTTGCGTTGCAGGTGGCTCTCCACCTGCGAGAACTCCTCGAAGATGCGCTCGTGGTGCTCCGGCGCGATGCCAATGCCCGTGTCCTGCACGGTGAAGACCACCGTGTCCCGGGGGCCGGGCGCCGCTGACACCGTGACGTGGCCGGACTCGGTGAACTTCAGCGCGTTGGACACCAGGTTGCGCAGCACCTGGCTCAGCCGGGACTCGTCCGTCTCCAGCTCCAGCGGCGCGTCTGGCTCCACCAACCGCAGCTCCACGGGCACGCCCGGCGGCAAGAGCGGTTTCATCATGCCGCGCAGCGCGCTGAGCGCGTCGTGCACCACGAAGCGGCTGTGGCGCAGCGCCGCCTTGCCGGCCTCCATCTTGGAGAGGTCCAGCAGGTCATTCACCAGCTCGAAGAGGGCCTCCGCGGAGTTGCGGATGAACTGGACCTGCTTCTCCTGCTCGGCGCTCAGGGGGCCGTTGATGGGGTTGAGCAGCACCTTCGACAGGCCGAGGATGGAGTGCAGCGGGGTGCGGAACTCGTGGCTGACGTTGGCCACCACGCGGCCCTTGATTTCCGCGGCCAGCTGGAGGCTTTCGGCCTTCTCATCCAGCGCGGCGTGGAGGCTGCGCACGCCGCGGTTGGACTCTTCCAGCTCGTTGTTGAGGCGGGCCAGTTCGTCCGCGCGGCGCTTGAGCTCGCGCTGCTGGCGCTCCGTCTCGCGGTGGAGCGCGGACAGCTCGCTCAGGGTGGTGCTCACCCGCTCGAGCGCGCTGCCGTAGTCCTCCGGCACCAGGCTGCCCACCAGCAGCACGCCTCCGTCATGGGGCCGTGCGCGGAAGGCGAAGGTCGTGGGCACCTGGTCCCGGCAGAGGATGAGCTCCCAGCCCTCCACCTTCTCTTGGCGCGCCTGGAGCAGCAGCCGGTCCACCTTCTCTTCGGTACCCTGGGCCGCCAGCCCCCGCAGCGGCTGTCCGGGTTCGGCGGCGAGGGCGTTCCGGGCGCGGGCGTCCACCCAGGTGAGGGTGCCGCCCGCGTCGCAGGCCAGGGCGACCTCGCGGCTGAGGTCGTCGAAGAACGGCGGCTCGGCGGAGGCGGGAAGCCTCATGAACGAGTCTCCTCCCAGGACACCCCCGCTTCGGCGAGGAGTGTCCGTGCTTCGGGGTGACGTGAGCCCAGCACGGACTTCAACATGCCCAGCACGCTGGGAAATGCCAGGAGGCCAAATCCGCGCCGCGGCCAGAAGCCGGCGTACCAGCGCACATGGTCGCCCAGCAGGTCGGGCTTCCCGGCGGCGAGCGCGTCGGCCACGTAGGACAGCTGCAACTGGAGCTCTTCCTCCAGGCGGGGCTGGTCCTCGGGGATGATGTACAGCGTGAGGCGCGCCGTGGCGGCGCGCGCGAGCTCGGGCGCCTCCTCTTCCAGCAGGCGGGCAGGGCCCTCCGGGTAGCGAAGGGCCTGTCGCGCGGCGCCCACGTAGTCGTGGGGTTCGCTCCCGGGGCCCCAGCCTTCCGCTTCCAGCGCGGCGGCCAGCCCGGCGAAGTGCCGGTCCAGATGGCGCGAGCACATGCCGCGCGACACCAGCAGGGTGCGCAGCCAGCGGGCGTAGCCCTCCAGGACGGAGGGGAGGTGCTCGTCCAGGGCCTGCACCAGGTAGCGGACGTGGAAGCGCGCGTCCTCGTCACCGAAGCGCTGCGCGCGCTCCAGCCCGTAACGGGCGGCCCAGAAGGGGTCCTGATAGAGCGCCTCCTGAGAGGCGGTGGCCAGCCGGTCCGCCCGTGCTTCCACGCTCTTGCTCACGCTCTCCATGGTGCTTTCAGACTCCCAGGACCCGGCAGGCGGACGCGACGAACTGCCGCGCGTCCTTGCCGAAGAAGTTCACGCCCAGCTCCTCCTCCAGTCCGGGGGCCCAGTTGAAGGCCAGGCCGCCCACGGCGATGGGGACATCCGGGAGTGTCTTGCGCACGTGCGCCACGGCTTCGCGGAGCGCGGGCAGGTGGTACGTCATCGTCACGGAGAGGGCGACCAGGTCCGGACGAAGCTCGTTCGTCATGCGGGCCAGGTGCTCCGGTGGAACGTTGGCGCCCAGGAAGCGCACGTCGAAGCCGGCCATCTCCAGGAAGTCGCTGGACATGCGCGCGCCCACTTCATGCAGCTCGCCCTGGACGCAGGAGACGAGGACGACCTTGCCGTTGAATGGGTCTCTGGGCAGGTGCCGGTACAGGTGCGCGAGCGCGAGCTGGGAGACGGCGGTCGCCAGGTGCTCCTGCGCCACGGAGATGACGTTCTCCTGCCACAGCCGGCCGATTTCATACTGGGCGGGCTGGATGACCTCCAGGTGCAACGTCTGGAGGGGGATGCCCCGGAGCAGTCCCTCGTCCACGAGCAGCCGCAACGCCTCACGCCGGTTCCCGGCGAGCTGCGCTGCGAGATACGCGTTCAGCAGGCCCGTCAGGGCGGAGTCATTGGAGGTGAGCACGGGCGCCGTGGAGGGGAGGGCGAGGAGGCAACGTAGCGGGGTTGTGTTTCTCAGTTACAGCGAACTGGCCCCGATTTCATCGCCAACCTGACAGTGACCGGCCCTTCTTTCACGCGCTCGCGCGCCTGCTTGCTTGTAGCTTTTACCGGAACGGTGGGGCGGCATTGTACCTGGGTACAAGGACGCCGCGCCGATTCCCGAAGAGTCCCCAGGAAACACGGGACTGAAAAGTCCGAGTGACAGTTCTCCGGGGCCGCGGTGTTTCCCTGTCCGCGGCAACCGAGGGAGGCGAGCGAGCGGTGTCAATCGATGTGGAGGCCTACTACCGGCGCTATGGCCCCCAGGTGCTCCGGCGCTGCCGCTTCCTCTTGCGTGACGAGGAGAAGGCCGTGGACGCCATGCACGACGTGTTCGTGCAGTTGCTGCGCTACCAGGGCGCGCTGAAGGACGCTGCGCCGTCCAGCCTGTTGCACCGGATTGCCACCACGGTGTGTCTCAACAGGCTGCGCGGCGCGAAGCGGCGCCCGGAGGACCGGGAGGACGAACTGGTGCTGCAGATTGCCTCCGCCGACGACACCGAGTCCCGCACCGCCGCGCGCGGCCTGTTGGACCGCCTCTTCGGCCGGGTGCCCGCGTCCAGTCAGGACATCGCGGTGCTGCACCTGGTGGATGGGATGACGCTGGAGGAGACGGCCCGCGAAGTGGGGCTGTCCGTGTCCGGCGTGCGCAAGCGCCTGCGGGCGCTGACGGCAGTGCTGCAAGAGCTGGAGCTGGAGGCCGCATGACATCCGCCCACCACCGCCCCCCGGATTGGTTGCTGGAACGAATCGCCCTGGGCGAGCTGCCGCCCGCGGAGCTGGCCGCCGCCCGCGCCCGGCTGGCCGAGGAGCCCGACGGCCTGGCCCGGCTCGCGGCGCTGGAGTCCGACACGCGCGCCACGCTGGAGGCGCTGCCGCCCGCCCGGGTGGTCCGCGAAGTGGAAGCGCGCGCGGCCCGGCGGGACGCGCCCCGCCCGGCCTTCCGCCTGTCGCCCGCGTGGGGCCTGGTACCGGCGCTCGCCGCGGTGGCGCTGGTCGTGGTGGCCCTGCCTTCTTCGGAAACCGGGCACGGAGTGGCCCCGGAGGACACCCGGGAGGTCACGCGCATCAAGGGGCTGGCGCCGCAGCTCGTCATCCACCGGCAGTCCACCGCCCGTCCGGAGCGGCTGGCCGACGGGGCCGCCGCCGCCGCGGGTGACGTGGTGCAGGTGGCGTACATCGCCGCGGGCCGCTCGCATGGCGTCATCGTGTCCCTGGATGGCAACGGCGCCGTCACCCTCCACGCGCCGGACGAGGGCTCCCAGTCCATGGCCCTGGTGCCGTCGGGGACGCAGGTGTTGCCGCGCGCCTACGAACTGGACGATGCCCCGGGGTTCGAGCGCTTCTTCTTCGTTTCGTCCGATGCGCCCTTCGACGTGGCGGTGGTGCTGGCCGCCGCGGAGGCGCTGGCTGGAACTCCCGACGCCTCCTCGGCACCGCTGTCGTTGCCCGGGAACTTGACGCAGGCCTCCCTCACGCTGGAAAAGCATGAGTGATGAAATCCTTTGCGCTCCTCGCATTCGGGCTGTGGGCGGGGACAGCCACCGCTGAGTCCCGGTACGCACCCCGCCTTTCGCTGATGAGTGAGCGGGGGGCCTTCGCCCTGCAGCCGGCGGACGATGTCTCCGAGTCCTCCTCGCGAGGGCTGCGCCGGGGCTCCACCCACATGGAGTTCTGGTTGAGCGACATCCAGGTCGCCAACATGGGGGTGAAGCTGGGCGGCGGGGCCGTCTACTTCACGCTGATGGCGGGCCTGGAGCCGGGCCGCGACGCGCGCTTCAGCTTCGCGGCGGGCGTGGGCGCGCACATGACGCTGTCCCAGCGGCTCTGGGTGGACCTGGACGTGACGGGCGGCGCCGTCCAGCCGGTGCGCAACCCGCTGGAGGGGGACGGTGGCAATGTGCTGGGGCAGGCCCGCTTGATGCTGGGCTTCCAGCTCATGCCCCGCATGGCCGTGTTCGCCGGGCCCACCTACAACGCGTGGTTCTCCTGGGGCGAGTCGGACTTCGACTCCATCACCCGGCTGTCCTTCCGGGAGAGCAACCCGGAGCCGGATCAACGCCTCCAGCACTGGCCCGGCATCCAGGTGGGCCTCCACATCTGAGGCCCGCCCGGAAGGGTGGCTTCAGTTTTCGACCTTGCTGGCGCGCAGGACCGTGGCCGCGCCCGCGGGGCCCGCGTTGGGCCGCGTCTCCAAGGTGCCCTGAATCTTGAGCCCGGTGCCGTCCAGCGTCTTTCGGATCAACGCCTCCGTCTGCTCGTCCGAGCCCTTCGTCACCGCCGACAGCTCCAGCTCGTGCACGGGGATGGGCTCCGCGTCCGGCTTGTCCACGGGGAAGGCGTTGTAGGTGGGGCAGGGCGGGGCGAAGCAGCGCACGCCACTGTCCTTGACGATGTAGACGGCGCTCTCACCCGGCTTGGGCTGGGAGTCATGGCTGGGCGGTGGGGTCATGGTGGGCGTTC